>DATKHV010000042.1:0-45405 GCA_035510055.1 Candidatus Cybelea sp.
CACGAAGACCAATACCGCTACGAACCGCGAGTCACGCTAGCTCCTTTCAACCGGCTTCCCAAGCCGATTCGAAATCTGCTTTGCGCGGGCGTGCCTTTAGCAGCCCGAGTCGGTCTAGTGCGGATCCTCTCGAAGACTTCCGGCCCTCCGAGGAACATACCCTTAGGGTTCACGCCCGAGCAAGCGGCCACTTTCCAAGGCCTGGAACTCCAACCGAAAGCGTTTGTGGCTGCAGCGGTCTGTAATTTTGAGGAGAAAGTCTCCGCGCAAATGAGGGCTGCCGGCAATCTGGGTGACCGCCCATTGATCGTCCTTACAGCGGGGCAGCCTTTCAGGGTAGGTGATCCGGAAGCAGACAAAGAGCTAGTGGCTTTTCACGAAATCTGGCTCCATCAATTGCAGCCGCAACTCGCGCGGCTCTCGACGCGGGGACAACAGGTGATTGTAGAGAATAGCGGACACGCAATCGACCCGGACGCCGTGCTCAAGGCCATTCGCGAAGTGGTCATGGAGATTCGCGACGGAAGTTCCTCAAATTCTGCCGAACATCCAGCACCAGCGGTTCACGACTCGCGCAAGGCGACGAGCGGATCCACGCGGCTGGCGCTGCGCGCGGGCAAGTAGCAAGCGATGAAAGCAACCGTGAGGAGGATGAGAGAGGCGGCTCCCAAGCTGAGGAGATCGCTGCCGGTAACGCCATAGAGAAAATGAGAGAGGGCGCGCCCAAGCAAGACTGCCAAGCCCATGCCGATTGCCGCGCCGGACACGACCACCGTCATTCCTTGGCGAAGGACTAGCAACAAAACGCTGCCTTCGCTGGCTCCCAAAGCCATGCGCACGCCGATTTCGCGGCGCCGCTGATTCACCGAATACGCCATGATGCCGTACAAGCCCACCGAAGCGAGGCTCAGGGCCAAGAGTCCAAATACGCCCAGCAGGCCGACGCCGATTTTTGCTCCCCAAAGCGCTTGATCAATGACCTTGGCTCCCGTGCGGATGTCTTCGACCGCCAGCCCCGGATCGATATTGCGAATTTCGCTCTGGACGGCGGTGAGGACCGAGGAGGGATCGCGTTCGGTTCGGACGTAGAGAATCATTGCGTCCGAGTAATTCTGGCGCAGGGGGACGTACAAGCAGGCTTGAGGAGGTTCGCCGAGGGCCTGATAGTTGGTGGTCTTCGCCACACCGACGATCTCGAGGAACTCCTTGCCTTGGGGCAATTGCAGACGCTTGCCGAGAGGATCCTGGTTTGGCCAATACTTGGCGGCCATGGTGTCGTTGATGATGGCGATGGGAGTAGAAATGTCACGATCGTCCTGGGTGAAGTCGCGGCCCTCGACAAACGGGATGCCCAGGGTAGAAAAATAGTTCAAATCGATGGTATTTACGACGGCCGAGATGGCTTCGGATTTCTTGCGCTGTTCTTGCCCTTCAATCACCACGCCTGTTTCCTTGCGCTCCCAAAGCGGCAGATTCGAAGCCCAAGTGGCGGACAAGATACCAGGCACGGTGCCGATGCGGGTGCCAGCCAGTTTGTAAAATTGTTCCGTGCGGGTCTGATCGTAGCCGGCTTGACCGGGATAGAGCATGAAAAGGGCAAGATGATTTGTTTCGAAGCCAGGATCGATGGTGTATTCGCGTTGGATGCTTCGTAGAACTAACGCGGCCACGACCAGCAAAACTAAGGAAACAGCGACTTGGCCGGCGAGAAGCGCGTTTGCCAAACTGATGCGGCCGCGGCTCCGGCCGGCGGCGCGCGTTTCTTCCTTGAGTACTTCTGCGACCGAAGTGCGCGAAGTGCGGAGAGCGGGCACCATGCCGAACAGCAGTCCGGTCAGGAGGGAGACAGCCAACGCAAAACCGAACAAGCTAGCGTTGATGCGGAGTTCAGCAAAATTCAAAGCAAATTCCGGAGGACGAAAAGACCACAGGAACTGACATCCGGCATAGCCGAACAGCAATCCGAGAACGCCGCCCAGGAGGCCAAGCAAAACGCTTTCGGTGAGTAACTGGCGAACCAGGCGGAAGCGGCCAGCGCCGAGGGCCATGCGAACGGCGATTTCCTGACGACGAACAGCGGCGCGAGAGAGCAGCAGATTGGCCACGTTGGAACAGGCGATAAGCAGCACCAAGCCCACGATAGCCATCAGCAAAGCACTACCGAACAAGAGCGGCTGGCGTTCCGGCCCGTAAGCAGCTTCGGTCAAAGGACGCAGAGCAAGGGCTTGGCCCTGATTTGAGGCGGGGAATTCCTTTTCGAGAGAGGCGGCCACGATGGTCAACTCGGCGCGAGCTTGCGCGAGCGTGACATCTGGCCGCAGACGGCCAACACCGGTAAAGAGAGGAGTCGCGCGGTCGCTTAGCGCGTTGCGCTGCTGGGCCGGCAAGATTTGTTCCGCCATCATGGAGGGGACCCAAACATCGGGGCCAAAAACCGCGTACAGACCTTTAAAGCCTTTGGGCCCGACGCCGATGATGGTGAACGAAGTGTTGTTGAGCTTGATCGTGTGCCCGAGGATGTCTCTAGCTCCACCGAAGCGGCCTTGCCAAGCCGCGTAGCCGAGTACGGCGACGGGCGCCACGCCTGGGGTGGTGTCTTCGCTCGGAAGGAAGAACCGGCCCATGAACGGGTGGATGCCGAGGGTGTCGAAGTAATTGGCGATCACCATTTCCACGAAAATCCGGCGCGGCTCCGCCGTGTCAGTCATGGTAATCGCCAGGGGACTGGAATGGGCAGTCAGACTGCTGAAGGAGTGGGACCTTTCCCGGAAATCCTTGATGTTGGGGAAGGACAGGAGCTGGAGGTCGCCCGATTGCGCGGTCATTTTTGCTTGCGTGGTATTGATGGCGGCGAGTTCGGAGATTTTATCCACGGGAAGGGGATTCAAGAGAAGGGTGTTGATGATCGTGAAGACGGCGGTATTTGCTCCGATGCCCAGGGCAAGAGTCAGAGCCGCCACGGCGGTGAAGCCGGGACTTTTCTTGATCATGCGTCCGGCATAGCGCAGGTCTTGCAAAAAACCGGAAACCCAATGCGCCCCGGTGGCAGCGCCAAGTGGCAAGGGATCCTGAGCGACGGCGGGTTCCGTGTTTCGAACCTCCGCTTGGAGATCCGTATGGTCCAGTTCGGCGATCACTTGGCGAAGAGCTTCTTCCTGGCTGGCCCCCTCGGATTGCAGATGGTCGTAACGATCCTCGAGATCGCCAGAGAGCTCATCGATGATTTCGGCTTCGCGTTCGGGGCGGAGACGAGCTCCCGCCAAGCGTTTTGCAATTTCCAGTTTCCAATCAGGCATTTTCGACTCCTGCGATCCGGCTAACCGCGCCGGCAAACGCTTGCCACTTCCGGCGTTGCAGTGCCAGGACTCGCTGTCCCCCGGTGGTTAGCCGATAGTAGCGGCGGCGTCTTTGATCCGGCTTTTCGACCCAGCGCCCCTGAATCCAGCCGCGCTTTTCGAGGCGGTACAGAAGCGGGTAGAGCGAGGCGACATGAAAATGGAGGGTGCCACGCGAGCGCGCCTCGATCAGCCTGCCAATGTCGTAGCCGTGCCGAGGCTGGTCTTCGAGAAGCGAAAGGATCAAGAGCTCCGCACTGCCCTTTTTCCACTCATTTTCAACTGCCGGCGCCATATATGGGACTCCCACATCTGCTACGCGTGGTCCCGGCTAAAGATTTCGCGGAACAAGAACTTTTTTAGCAATGGTCTTGGGGAAATCCAATCGAAGGCTATCGCCTGCTTCTTAAACGAGCGGTGACGCGACCGCATGGCGCTTCTTTCGCAGGCTGCAAGAAAGTGTTGTAATCCGGCGGGATTTCCTAGAGTCTTGTGCATAAAGACGCGTAAAGCCTTTTCTCGACTAGTGCTTAGGAGGCTCGGCTATGAAAATAGTGCCGGCATTGTGCGTATGGTTGAGCGCCTGGGCGGCAATTGGAATTGCGCAAGAAACGATGAAGCCGAACGGCGAGGAGGGAAGAATCGTTGCGCTGGAATCGGCCTGGGACCAGGCGGAGCAAAACAAGGACGCGGCGGCTCTCGCGGGCTTGCTGGCCGACAATCTTGTTTATGTGGATTATGACGGCAGCGTGAGCAACAAGCGGCAGTTTTTGGAAAGTGTCAAAAACGCAGAGGTTAGTTCCGAACAGATCCAAAATGAAGGCGTAAGCGTGCGTCTTTACAGCAACAACAACGTGGCAGTGAGCACGGGCATTTACCGGGACAAGGGTGTCGAGAAGGGCAAACCTTTCCGGCGTCGAGGACGATTCACAAACGTGTGGGTCAAACAAAGCGGCGCGTGGCAATGCGTTGCCAGCCAATCGACGCTAATTGCTCACTAAGAACTGCAGATTTTGAGGTTCCAGATCGCAACCTCAAAGAAGGAAGGATCGCTTGAGCATCTTTGCATCTGTCTAATCAATGCTGCTGGATATGGATTGAGAGTCGCGAGTTACGGGCGGGCGGGGCTTTCCAGTGCTTCCGTGACCGCGAAATAAGTGACCACGGCAGTAGCGGCGACAGCGTACCAGATGAATCTGCTCTTGGCGGCTTTGAGGGGCGGTCCGCCAATCCCTTTGGTGCCCGCACCTCGCGGCCCTTGAGGGTCAGGGTTGGGATCGAGGACGACACGATAAGCCGCGCCTTCCGGAATCTCGCGCACGTCATCATCGACGACAATGGTCAGCGACCCGCGCGTACTGCGGACGATCAATTCCTTCGGAGTGAGGACGGTAACTCGCCCGATGGTAGGCTGATTAGACGCCGGGCGAATCACGGCGGGCCCCACGTGCAGGGCAAAGGCATTCGAATTGGCGGTCGAAAAAGTGGCGGTGCCGAAACTTAGAGTTGCGGCCGGGCGGGCATCATCCTGGGAAAACGTAGCGCTGCTGCTACTGGAGAGAAGCAGGCGGGCGGCTCCGGCACGCACTTGGACGCTTCCAGTTTGTTCGGTGGTGAGCCGGTCGCCACTGAAAACGGTCGCGCCAACGGAGGCTGGCGCGGCGCCCACGTGAGCACGATCAGCGAAAACCACAGTACCGAGAGAAAAAGAAGGAGCAGCCCATGCGGGCATGGTCATTAGGGACAAGGAAACGAGCAGGGCGAGGATGCCTTGGGTGATCGAAAGGCAGTTGGTAGGGCTGGCGACCGCAAAACAATTCATGCTGCTGGTAATCGCAAGACGGTCAAATTTTCTGGCGACCGTAAGACGGTCGACGCGCAAGCGCGTCATTAAACGCCTCCAAGAGGGCCACCGAAAGAATACTGAGTAAATTTCGCGGCGTCAATCGGTAAACCACTTTGCTAGTGCGCTAAAAATTAGCGCTAGCACACTTTTCCGGAAGAAAAGTCGCGCTAGACACGGGGAACGGAGTTTGCTGGCCGAGGGGGCCTTCCGCTGTTACAATGCAAGCAAAAGATGACCGACTGGAAACAGATTACCGCCCGCATCCGCCGCGCGCGCACCAGCAAAGACCCCGCGGGGCAATTATCGAATCTTTACCAAAAGACGCGCGACGCCATGGTGGCGTTTGAACTCGCGAAATTTTTCGAAACTTCCGGACAGAACGCCGATGCCGCCAAATGGTATACCGCTGCAGCAGAGAGATTCCGGCGCGCGGATTGGAAAATCAAAGCGCAAGAAGCGGCGGTGCGGCTGGGGGGCGCGTCGGGCGACACACCGCTCGAGGCCGGAACACCGCCTGCGGGGGAGTTTGCGTTGAAGCCGCCTCCGGTTTCGACGCCGGAGCCGCAACTGCCATTCGAGCAGAATCCGGAAGCGCTGGAGTCCTCCGTGGCGGTCAGCAGCGAAATCCAGGAAGCGGCGGAAAGTATGGAGAACAAGTCAGCCGCCGGCGGTCCTGAGAAAAAAGGCCGCCGGAGAGGACGCCGCGGGGGCCGGAACCGGCACCGGGGAAGCAACGGGAAGGAAGCAGTCGTTGGCACGGCTGCCGTTCGGCAGACCTCGGAGGCGGCCGCGCCGCGACGCGGATTGCCTCCCGTGGTATTTAATGAATCGGCCGAGCCGACTCCTCCACGAGTGACCCACAGCCGCGCGATTCCCAGCCTGCCAGTCGAGCCCATGGGAGAGCCAGGGGGAGCTAGCGTGAAGGGCCGCTACGGCGATCCCGGGCTGTCTTCCCGGATTTCTTTGTTGGAGATGCAATTCCGCAGGTTGCTGACCTGCCCACCCGCCAAACTGGAAGAAGCGGACCATGCTCCGGTCGGGCCCGGCGTGTTTGTCCTGACGGACTCGGATCTGACCAGCTATTACTACGTGGAAGCTTGCCAGACGCTGCGCATCGCCATTGGCAATTTATTGCGCGGCGGGTCGCGGGGCCGGGGCGGGGATTCGATCAAGCCACAGCTGGCGCAGCACCTGGGAATTCAGGAAGCGCGCGTCGCCAAATATCTGGCGGACCACTGTGTGGTGCGGTGGCTGCAGTTGGATGAAGGGGCTTCCAATTTTGCCCATTTCGTCATTGCCGTTCTTCGGCCAGCCCTGAACGAATAGGAAAAGCTCGGCTAGGAACGAGCGTGAATCTGCCTCGGAATTGCTAAGTTCATAGCCCATCCGCACTACTGGTAGCCCCTTTTGGGGACCCGGGGAATTGCCGTTCGCTGCGCCATATTGCCGTTCGACCCCCAAAAATGACCGTTCGGCACAAGGTACTAGCGTTCGCCCCGGCTAACCTTCAAACTATAGGTGTTCAAAGACTTATTAGACGTACCTAGGTACCGTAGTACGGTTTCGAGCATCAAAGGTAGGAGCCCGGGGGCAGTCGTTAGGGCTTAGCTCCGACGATTGAATGGGCTACGGATAATCCAAGGTCCAAGTACTTTGCATATTTGAAAGTGGAGGATAGAGGTTTATGCCGAATCAAGTAGGCACGCAAATCGCGAGGACGTTTGATTGGGTAGTTTGCCAGGCTGCTGGAATCACTTTTAACACCATCCAGTTTTTCAACAAGCGCAATCCCAATCCTTCGGTCACGCCGAAGTGGTCGGACAAACCGTTGTTGAAGTCGTGGGAGAAGACCAAGCCGACGCTGGGCTTCCCGCGACAGACAGATTCACTTTGTCCCGCGTGCGTAAAAGAGGCGCGCGAGGCGATTATCTCCGGCAAGAAAGATTGGCGCGACTTGATGCACGAAAAGGTCGGCGAGATCAAAGCGCAAATCATCGAGCGCGACGGCCAAGTGTGGATGGTGAAGGATTGCCCTCTCCATGGCCACTATGAAGACATGATGGCCGTCGATTCCAAGTTCCTCAACTGGATCGAAAAGCAGTTCCCGGGGCGCGACATCCCCGCGCACAACGATGAAGACCTGCATAAGCACGGCTCCTCGACGGTGCGCTATGGCCGCGGGTCGGTTCTTACAGTTGACCTGACCAACCGCTGCAACATGATGTGTGATCCCTGCTTCATGGACGCCAACCAAGTTGGCTATGTGCATGAGCTGGGGTGGGAAGAAATTAAGGAAATCTTAGATAACGCTTTGAAGATCAAGCCGCGCCGCCAAATGTCGGTGCAATTCAGCGGCGGCGAGCCGACCATGAGCCCGTACTTTTTCGATGCCGTCGCCTATGCGCGCAAGATTGGTTACAACAGCGTGCAGGCTGCGACGAACGGCATCGAGTTCGCCAAGAGCAAGGAGTTCTCGAAGAAGGCCTTTGAAGCCGGCATGCGCTATGCGTACCTGCAGTTCGACGGCATCGGCAACGACGCCAACAGCCACCGGCAGATCGGCAACTTGTTCGACGTGAAACTGCGCGCCATCGAAAACATGCACGAAGCGGGCATCGAAATCGTGCTGGTGGTGACCATCGTCAATAACGTAAACAACGATCAAGTCGGCACGATCGTGAAGTTTGCGATGGAAAATCCCAAGAAAATCGCTTTCGTCAGCTTCCAGCCGGTTTCCTTTACTGGGCGCGACGAAGACATAACTCCGGAACGCCGCTTGCGCCAGCGTTACACACTCTCGCATCTGGCGAAGGACGTCAGCAGCCAGGTGGGCAAAGTCGAGCCGACGCGCGACTGGTTCCCGATTTCGTTTATCAGCACGTTTGCCGGATTCTCGGACATGGTCAAAGGGCAAGAGTCCAACTGGGGCTCGCTCTCCTGCGGTTGCCACCCGAACTGCGGCGTGGGCACGGCGCTGATGATTAACAAAGAAACGAAGGAATGGGCGCCCGTTCCGCGCTTCCTGGACGCCGAACAGCTTACGAAAGACGTCACGGCTATCACAGACGCGGCGCGCGGCAAGAATTTTTCAAACTTCATGATGGCCATGGCGCTCTTGAAGAACTACCACCCGTTCCAAGGGCCGAAGGGGCTCAAGCTGTATGACCTCTTCAAGAAATTCGACAAGACCTGGGCGCTGACCAAGGGCGCGGAGAAAAAGTATGGCCGGACTTCACCGGACCGCACCTACGAAGACGCCATGAAGCGCCGCCAGCAGGATCCGTGGAATTTCCTGTTCATCGCCGGGATGTGGTTCCAGGACCTCTTCAACTATGACTTCCGCCGCACGGAAATGTGCATCATTCCCTACGCCACGCAGCAGGGCGAGATCAGCTTTTGCGCTTACAACACCGGCGTGGGATGGCGGCAGATCATCGAGAACATGCACAAGAATGCTACCGTAGCCGAATGGTACAAGACGCACGGCAAGCATGAGATTTACGCTAAAGGCAAGAACGTCAACCTCCAGAGCTACGAACACTCGTTGAAGATCGACGCGAATGATGCCGCCCGCGTGCGTCACCTGGAGCACGATGTTCCGCTGACAGCGGCGGAAGAAGAGCGCGCCCGCCGCAAGAAGGCTTATGAGGAACAAGCCAAGGTTCGCGCGATTTACGAAGAGTTGGTGCTGAAGAAGCCGCAGCCGACCGTTGTGCAGATCGGCACGGTCAGCGACATCGCCAAGGCGGTGCCGGCCAATTTCGCGAATGCGGGCAAGCCGCTGACGATCGCCCCAGCGAACGGCAACGGCCATTCGAACGGTAAGGGTGCTGCCGCTAAGGACGAAAAGGCAGCCGAAGCCGTCGCCGGCGACTAAGCGTCCTGTCAGACTCCGCAGATTCCAACGGCTCCATCGAATGCATGGAGCCGTTGCTTTTTTGGGGAATGGAAGTGTTCGCTTGGCAAGGCTGGTATAATCATGCGGAGGAATCGATCGAGGTCTGAAGATGCCGATTTACGAATACATTTGCGAAGGTTGCCAGACGCACTTTGAGAAGATTGTGCTGAACAAGACGCAGGAGATTGCCTGCCCGAAGTGCGCCGGGAAGCGCAACGCGATTCAGCTTTCCGTGTTCAGCGCGGCGCATGGCGCGAGCAACGGCTCTTCTGCCAAATCATCCGGTGGGTTCTCTGGCGGAGGCGGCAGCTGCTGTGGCGGCGGTTGCGGCTGTCACTAAGAAAGCCATGCCGGTTTTCTTCTTCATCTTCTGACTCTCTCTGCGGCCTTCTCTGAAGCCCCCAAGCCCTACCGGAGAGTAGCCGCGTCTTTGACCGGATTGTCGATTCTATCGGTTACGTCCCATCTTCTGAGAACCATTGGGGCTCACCAAACTTCGTCGCGATCCGTCTATTGGGTAAATCTGGGGGTCGCTCGTGCTGATCAGCCATTCTTCGTTGCTTTTGTTCGTCACCGGGGCCGCTGTTCTCCTCGTCATTCCCGGGCCGGCGGTTACTTATGTAGTCAGCCGCAGCATCGGACACGGGCGGGCAGCGGGTCTCGTTTCCGTCTTGGGCATCGTGACCGGAACGTTGTGCCATGTGGTTGCGGCGGCTCTGGGGATTTCCGCGCTGCTGGCTTCTTCGGCGATGGCGTTCCAGTTCGTGAAGTATCTTGGCGCCGCCTACCTGATTTATCTTGGAATCAAGACGCTGCGGCGCAAGGATGAGCAGCTCGTCGCAGCCGATACCGGCGAGACGAAGCTGATGCGCCTCTATGGCCAGGGCCTGCTCGTCAATCTGCTCAATCCCAAGACGGCGCTCTTCTTTCTGGCTTTTCTACCGCAATTCGTCGATCCGGCGCGCGGACAGGTTACACTGCAAATCCTGCAACTGGGAGTTTTGTTTGCTCTAATGGGCTGGTCGAGCGACTCGATCTATGCCGTGATTGCCGGGACCGTAGCCGAACGCATTCGCGGCAGCTTGCGCCTTCGTCGAGCGCAGCGCCACATTTCCGGTGGAGGACTCATCGCGCTGGGGTTGGCGTCGGCGTTCTCGGGGTCGCGAGCAAACTAGATTTACGCACGCACCGCCGAAGGCAGCCGGTGAGGGCACTGGCCTACTGCGGGCGCGCATAGTTCAACACATGGGGCGGAATCGGATTCTTTGGATTGCCGCGCGGGTCGGCAATGGGCGCTTGCGCCACCCATTTCATGGGGATCACACCGGTCCAAGCATCGCTAGAGTATTCTTCTCCATTATCCACCGCGAAGCCGGTGCGGACTTTCGCGGAAGCTTCGACGAGCGGCACCGCAACGACCATGGTGCCCCTCAATTCCTGCTCGCTCGGCGGACGCACCGTGGCCCACCGCCCGGGAATCACGTACTCGACAAAGTCGCGCATGGCCGCGAGCTTTGCAGCCTCGCCCTCGACAGGTACGGCCTTACCCATGACTACGACCGAGCGGTAGTTGACGGAGTGGCCCGTCGCGGTGGGCGAAAGCACGATGCCATCGAGCAGCGTGACGCTGAGGCAAAAGGGCGCGCCGCTCGCGAGCGTCTTCATCAGACGGCTGGCGACCGAGCCGTGCAGGAACAATTTGTCGCCCACCCGTACGTAGTTTGTCGGTACCAGGAAGGGTTGGCCGTCCACCACAAACGCCAGGTGGCAAACGAAGGCTTCATCGAGAATGGAGTAGATCAGCTCGCGGTCATAGCTGCCGCGATCCGGCTTGCGGCGGACTTTGGTTCTCTCAGTGGGAGTGAATTGGCTCATGACGGGAGGCTAATCCCCATCGGACCTGGCGGCAAGAGCCAATCTGGATTAGCCGCGCGAATTGACCCCGGCTAGGAATCGTGTAGGCTGTGGGGCGCCGTGCCATCTTGCAAGGAAAAAAACTGAGGCGTTTCATGGCTCCCAGAAAACCTATCTTGACCCGCGAAACGTTTAAATTCTTCAAAGACCTCGGCCGCCACAACCGCAAGGAATGGATGGAGGCAAACCGCAAGCGCTATCTGGCGGCTTTGATACAACCCTTCCGGCGCTTGCTGGAGGAACTCGCGCCGGCGGTGCTGGAGCTCGATTCGCGTTTCGATACTTCCGGACGCACCGGAGCGAATTTCTCGCGCATCAACCGCGACATCCGTTTTGCGAAAGACAAAACCCTGTATAAAACTCACATGTACTTGAAGTTTTCTGTTCCTCCACCCGCCAAGCGGGAAACCGGGCAGTTGTATGTTGGCCTCACAACGGATACGGTTACGGCTGGGTTCCGTATCTACTCGGGCGGGAAACGAAAAGACTCCACGATCGCGCTGATTGCCGAGCCTCGGGTGATCGAAGACTCTCGCTGGGTCGCGAAGCAAAAAGCGCGCCTGGGCCGCCGCTATGAAAGCTACTGGTACAAGACGGTGAAGGGAGAATGGACAAAACATGCGGGTTGGCCGGTTTCGGCTGACGATTGGAAGAAAATCCAAGCATGGATCGTGCGCCGCAAATTTACGCCTTCCGCGGCCATGCGCGCGTCCTTTCCGCGCGAAGCCGCCAAGGTCTTTCGCGATCTTTTTCCGCTCGTAAGGTTCACTTCGTTGTCGGAGTAGGTAGAGGAGAGTACCCATGAATCGAGCCGCCGATTCGATCAGGACGCGAAGAAAATTCCTGAAGATGCTGTCAGCAAGTCCACTGCTGGCCACGCCGGGATTGTTGGCCTGTACATTTAGGAATCTTCTGGCAAGTGGCGAAGTTAGCGAGAAGAAGTTTCTGGGCTGGCTCGATTCCTTGCAGCAAAGCGACGAAGTGCTCTCATCTCCGGACCAGGCTTTTGAGGTGATGGATTTTGAGCCTGCCGCGCGCAAAGCGCTGCCTCCGGCGCATTTCGGCTATCTCGCGACCGGCGTGGACGATGATGGGACAGTGCGAGCCAATCGCGAAGGTTACTCGCGAATCCAGATTCGGGCGCGCCGGCTGGTCAATGTCGAAGAAATTGACATGTCGGTGATCCTCTTGGGCACAAAGTGGGCCACTCCCATTGTGCTGTCCCCCGTGAGTGGTCAGAAAGCTTTTCATCCTCAAGGCGAAGTCGCCGTGGCTCGTGCGGCGGGCGCCAAGGGTCACCTGATGATGCTGTCCACGGTCGCGACTTCGTCGATTGAAGAAACCATTGCCGCGCGGGGCGGCCACGTCTGGCAGCAGCTCTATCCCACAAACGTTTGGGAAGTCGGCCGGGCCATCGTGAAGCGCGCCGAAGCCGCAGGTTCCCCCGCGATCGTGCTCACCGTGGACCTGCAGGAAGGCAGCAACCGCGAAACTCTGTTCCGTGCTGAGCGTGCGGATAAAAGAGAATGTTCCGCTTGCCATCAAAGCGCCTACACCGGCGACGCCCGAGGAAGGGTTAGAGGTGGCGCCGGAGGTTTTGCCCAATACGCAGCCCGGAAGCCGATGTTCGACGGCCTCGATCTGTCAAAGGTCACTGCTGCTCAGCCGGCAAATCTAAGTTGGGATTTCGTGAAACGGCTGCGCGATACCGTGACGGTCAAGTTGTTTATTAAGGGCATCGTGGCGGGCGAAGATGCACAACTCGCAGTGGAACACGGCGTGGATGGCTTGATCGTGTCGAATCATGGCGGGCGTGCCGAAGAGACGCTTCGCCCCACGATCGAAAGCCTGCCGGAAGTCATCGAAGGTGTCGCCGGGAGGGTCCCGGTCATCGTGGACGGCGGCATCCGGCGCGGCACGGACGTTTTTAAAGCACTGGCTCTTGGTGCATCAGCGGCCGGCATCGGAAGGCCACACGCCTGGGGACTGGCCGCCTTTGGCCAGCCGGGGGTCGAAGCCGTGCTCGAAATCCTGCGCCGCGAATTTCGTACCATCATGCGGCAAGCCGGAACCATTTCGGTCGACAAGATCACGCGCAACTACATTGTTGGCCGTTCATCCTGATCACCAAAGCTGATTTCAAGGCGCCCACAATCGCAGCCCCAGCAGATGCCACGACCAAAAAAAGCCGGTGAGCACGCAGCCGGAGGAGGAAACGAGTAGAGCATGTATCCGTACGGCGCGGTGGATTTCCGCTTTGGGAACCCGCAGAACCAGAACGAGGCCGACGATGGAAAAGACTGGAAAGAAGAACGTTCCCAGGAATATCCCAAGGGTCCAGAGGTTGAACGAGCCGATTTGCGCGCCGCCGAGTTTCGAGAAGCAGAGCGGCGCGAGCAACAGCGAGAGCGTCCCGAGCAACGGCGCAACGCGGACGGAAAGGTGGCGCACCTCCTTCATGGCTCCGATGAGCTTCATAAAAAGCCAAACGAGTGCGTAGGGCAAAGAAGTCAGCATGAAAAACAAACACAGCGAGAGCAGAGCAATGCGAAGAAAGGGCCAGGCGAGAGTGCTTCGCTCGCTGTAACCAATGCCGTCAAGTCCACTGCTGACGACCGCCCGGTGGCCCGTTTCGGTAACGAAAAAAATAGTCGTGCCTTCCGGTTCTTTTTGGCCGCGGAAGAGATTCCTACCGACAGGGAAAAGCGGTTCGGGCTTGCCAAACAAGCTGGAGCGCGTCAGCTTGCCGTTGATTACGCGGATGCGCGTCCCGCCGGTCAAGTCGTCCACAAAGGCAAACAACTGGCTTCGCGGCGCACGCGGCGCGTAATACCCCGCGAACATCTCCAGGGTTTTCGCGGGGAGAGTTGTTACCGGCTGCTGCAGCTTTGGGAAATCCTTCGAAAGAAAATCGATGGCCAGGTGATTTAAAGTCTCGAGCGCCTGTTGGGAGTTGTCGCTGTTCAGCAGGATGGCGTAACCCCAATTCTGTTCTGGCATATAGCGATACGAAGAGATGAAGCCGTCAATTCCGCCGTCGTGGCCGTGCGTCACCACGCCGCCGTCCACGCTCGAATAGTTGCAGAGGCCGTAGCCGAGCCGCAAGCCGTTCTTCGCTGCCAACGTGGTTTCTGGCGCTTCCATCCGCAAGACGGATTCGGGCTTCACCAGTTGTTGGTCTCCCGCCTTCCCCCGCCGCAGGAAGAATTGCACCACTTTCGCCAGTTCTCCCGGCGAAGCTTTCAGGTCTCCCGCCGGGCGCAAATAGATGAATGGATAGTGGGAATGTTTCGGCGGACTGCCTTCGTAGGGACTCGCCAGCAAAGCTCTGTTTCGATCGGTGAAGGGATAGTCAGCGTGTTCCATTCCCATCGGCCGCAGGAATGCCTCCCGGATGTACTGATCGAAAGGCTTTCCCGTCGTTTTCTCGATCAAATATCCAGCCACCGCGTTCCCGGGATTTGAGTACGACATGCGCGTTCCAGGAGGCCAGCGCACGGTTTGCGGCTCCCTAAATCGTTTGAAAACTTCGAGCAGCGGAAAATCGTAGCGATCGTGCACGTTGTAAACTTCGCTCGGCTCCATGTCGTCGAAGCCCGCGGTGTGTTCGAGCAAGTTCACGATGCGCACGGGATGAGTCGTTTCCCACCGATTCTGGAAAGGAACTTCCGGCGCGACATCCTGCAAGCGGGCGTAAAGGTTGATCTGGCCTTGTTCCTGTAATTTCAGCAGGGAAAGCGCGACGAAAGTTTTGCTGATTGAGCCCACGCGGAATTCGGTATCGCATGTGACGGCGCGCTTCGCGGCGATGTCCGCCTCGCCGATTCCCCCGCACCAGAGAACTTCGCCATTTGCCACGAGCGCCACTCCGGCTCCCGGGACGTGTTCTTTGTCGAGCACTTCCTTCATGGCCTGCTGTAATTCGGGGAGTGTCTTCGGGTGAGGCTGATCGTCTTTTTGTTGCCCAACACTTTGCGGCGAAATCCACAACATCGCCGCGGCGGCGAGCAGTGAAATAGCGGCAAGCAGTCTAATCCGGCGCATCCGGCGCTCCTTGGACCCACGTTCCAGCCGAGGGCCGCATTCTATCCGCGAATTCGCTCGGCACAAAAGAAATCGTCGCGCTGGCCGGCCGCCGAACCGCATCCCAAACGATTGACGCTTCCCGCACTCTCGCATACGATGCCGCACGTCACACTTTTGTATTTTGAGAAGCTTTCCTGAGAAGGAGTCTCGCGCTTTTATGTCGTCTCTAATGCGATGCTTGAGTGCCGTTGCTTTGCTGCTCTTAATTGTAAATCTGAGTTTCGCCCAGCAGCCGCCCGCGCCGCCAGCGGCGGACAAAACTGCCGAAAAACCTAAAGAAGAGAAGAAGCCGCCAGCTCCTGAAGAAAAAATCGTTCAGACCAAGCACTCGCTGAAGATTGGCGGGCAAGAGATCAAATATACCGCGACGGCGGGCACGATCTTGCTAAAGCTGGAAGACGGCACGCCCAAAGCCAGCATCTTCTACGTCGCGTATACGAAAGATGACATCAGCGACGCGAGCCAGCGCCCGCTCACTTTCAGTTTCAATGGCGGCCCGGGTTCCGCCTCCGTGTGGCTGCACCTCGGCTTGTTCGGTCCAAGGCGCGTGCAGATGGGCGACGCGGGCACGCTGCTTCCACCGCCTTACAAGCTGGTGGACAACGACGTGTCGCTTCTCGACATCAGCGATCTTGTCTTCATCGATCCGGTTTCGACGGGATACAGCCGTGCCGTGCCTGGCGAATCACCGCAACAATTCCATGGTGTAACTCCAGACGTCGAATCCGTGGCGGATTTCATTCGGCTTTATGCCACGCGCAACAAGCGCTGGTCTTCGCCAAAGTTCCTCGCCGGTGAAAGCTACGGCACTACGCGCGCCGCCGGCCTCTCCGGCTATCTCCAGCAACGCTTCGGGATGTATCTGAATGGCATCGTCTTGATTTCCTCGATCCTGAATTTCGAGACGGCCGAGTTTGATACCGGCAACGATTTGCCCTATATCCTCTATTTGCCAACCTATACGGCAATCGCGTGGTATCACAAAAAACTTCCTCCGGATTTGCAAAGCGGCGACGTCCAGAAAGCCGTCGAAGAATCTCGCAAGTTCGCGGTCGGAGAATACGCGGACGCGCTGATGGCTGGCGACGCGCTGCCCGCTGCCCGGCGCGCGGAGATTATGCAAAAAACCGCCCGCCTAACCGGCCTTTCGCCGGAGTACATCGACCGCACCAACTTGCGCATCGAAATCATGCGCTTTACCAAGGAACTGCTGCGCAGCGAACGCCGCACCATCGGCCGCATCGACGCGCGTTTCACCGGCATCGATCGGGACGCTGCCGGCGAGCGTCCGGAGTTCGATCCCAGCATCGCCGCGATCATCGGCCCGTATTCGGGCATGCTCAACGACTATGTGCGCAACGACCTCAAATTCGATAGCGACTTGCCGTACGAAGTGCTGACCGGTCGCGTGCGTCCATGGAGTTACGCGCCGTATGAGAATCGCTACGTCAACGTCGCGGAAACGCTGCGCAGCGCCATGACGCAGAATCCGTTCTTGCATGTTTTTGTCGCCAAAGGCTACTACGATTTGGCTACGCCCTTTTTTGCCGCGGACTACACTTTCGATCATCTCGGCCTGGACGCGACGCTGCGCAGCCATCTCACCGGCGCGTACTACGAAGCGGGCCACATGATGTACGTCCATCCACCTTCGCTGGCGAAGCTCAAAACGGATATCGCGCAATTCATCAAATCCAGCGCGGCGGTGAATCCGGCAAAATGAAGCGTCTATTCAGCATCGTGGCGTGGGTAATGATCGCGGCTCTCGGCGCCGGTGCGCTTGGTTTTATCGCCTTCGATCGTGGCGAACCGCTCAACGCGACCTGGTTCGTTGTTGCCGCGGTCTGCTGCTTCCTGGTGGCCTACCGGCTCTACTCCGCGTTTGTCGCGGCAAGAGTCCTCGCGCTCGACGACACCCGAGCGACTCCCAGCGAGCGCCACGATGATGGCCGTGACTTCGTGCCGACCAACAAATGGGTTCTTTTCGGCCATCATTTCGCGGCCATCGCCGGACCTGGCCCGCTTGTCGGTCCGACGCTGGCCGCCCAATTCGGCTACCTGCCGGGCACGCTTTGGCTGATTGCCGGCGCTGCGTTCGCAGGCTGCGTCCAGGATTTTGTGATTCTTTTTTGCTCCATTCGCCGCGACGGAAAATCGGTCGGGCAGATGGCGCGCGAGGAAGTCAGCCAGCGCGGCGGCTTCATCGCTCAGTTGGCGGTTCTGGCGATTATGACGATTCTTCTTGCCGTCATCGGTCTTGTCGTCGTCAACGCCCTCAAGTCCTCTCCCTGGGCCACTTTTACATTGGCCATGACCATTCCCATCGCGCTGCTTTTGGGTCTCTATCTCCGCTTCTTGCGGCCCGGTCGCGTCCTGGAAGCTTCGGTCATGGGCGTGGCGCTGGTTCTTTTTGTGGTGGTCGCCGGACAGTGGGTGGCCGATTCGCCTTCCTGGTCTCGGGTTTTCACATTGAGCGGCGTCGCCCTGGCCTTCGCTATTATCGCTTACGGCTTTGCGGCATCAGCCCTGCCGGTCTGGCTGCTGCTCGCGCCGCGCGACTATCTCAGTGCCTTCATCAAGGCCGGCGCCATTTTTTCTCTTGCCGCGGGCATCCTGATGGTCCGGCCGCAAGTCTTGATGCCGCCTCTCACGCGCTTCGTCGACGGCACCGGCCCCGTTTTTGCCGGAAAAATCTTCCCCTTTTGCTTCATTACCATTGCCTGTGGCGCGATCAGCGGATTCCATTCGCTGATCTCTTCCGGCACCACGCCCAAGATGATCCTTCGCGAAAGCCATGCTCGCTTCATTGGCTACGGCGCAATGCTGCTCGAGTCGTTTGTCGGCGTGATGGCCATGGTGGCCGCGTGCGCCATGCCCCCAGGCGTGTATTTCGCCATCAACAGTCCGCCCAGCATCGTCGGGAGCACCGCCGATGCTGCCGCCGAGACCATCAGCGGCTGGGGCTACCCCCTACAAGCACAAACCATGACCGACTTGGCCCACAAAGTCGGCGAAATCACCCTTTGGAATCGCGCTGGCGGCGCTCCTTCGCTGGCCGTGGGCATGGCGCAAATCTTTTCGAGTACCATCGGAGGCGAACGCCTCCTCAGCATCTGGTATCACTTTGCCATCATGTTTGAAGCGCTTTTCATTCTGACGGTGCTAGACGCCGGCACGCGCGTGGGACGTTTCATGGTTCAGGATCTCGGTGGCCGGGTCTGGAAGCCCTTCGGCCGCACCGGCTGGATGCCCGGTATCCTGTTGTCCAGCGCCATCATCGTCGCCCTGTGGGGCTACTTTCTCTATCAAGGCGTCGTCGATCCGCTCGGCGGAATCAATTCGCTGTGGCCGCTCTTCGGCATCTCCAATCAATTGCTCGCGGCGGTCGCTCTGGTCGTGGCCACCACCATCCTCATGAAAATGGGCCGCTGGCGCTGGATTTGGGTGACGCTGCTGCCGATGGCCTGGCTCGTCATCATCACTATGACGGCCAGCTACCAGAAAATCTTCGACGCCAATCCGCGCATCGGTTTTCTGGCGTATGCCAAGGTCCTGGCCGCTCAAATTGCCGCCGGGAAAATTCCCGCCCAGAAAATTGCCGAGACGCAACGCCTCATTTTCAACCAGCGCCTCGATGCCGCAGTTACCGGAGTTCTTGCCGTCATGATCCTCGTTCTGATTGTCGAAGCCCTCTTCGACTGGTATGAGATTCTCAGCCGCCGCAAGGAATCTGTCCTTCACGAATCGCCCTATATCCCCACGCGGTGGGCCGGGGACTATTCCGGTGCCGCCCAAGGAGACGATTGATGAAGCGCGCCGCAAAAACTGCGTCCCGTTTTCTCCGCCGCTTCTGGCGCGGCCTCCGCGAATGGTGTGGCGATGCGGCCTATGAAAGCTATCTTCGTTCGAAAGGCAGCCAGACCGGCTCGCGCCGCACACTTACACCTGCGGAGTTCTATGTGGAACAGCTCAACCGCCGCTATTCCAAGCCCAACCGCTGCTGCTGAGGTTTGCGCCAACAGGAAGCAAGATGAAGCTTGCCACCCCTGTACCTCGGGAGTAGACTCGTCCCAAATTCGGTCCGGGCCCTTCACAACACACTTTTTTAGGAGGGACAAATGTTTCGTCCATCACGCTTGCTGGTAATACCTCTGCTTGCGCTCGCGGCCAGCTTCATCTATTTCAGCTCTTCTGCGCAGGAGAAATCTTCCAAACCAGACTTTGACATGACCGCCAGCTACATCGAAGCGTGCAGTTGCGACATGTTCTGCCCTTGCTACTTCAACGATCATTCCACCAACCACATGGCAATGGCGGAGCACCATTCCGAAGAGCACTTCTGCCGCGCTAACCTCGTCCTCAAAGTGGACAAGGGAACTTACAAGGACGTCAAGCTGGATGGGGCCAAGGTCTGGATCGGTAGCGATCTGGGCAGCGACTGGAGCACCGGCAAGGACTCCTGGCTGGTAGTGAACTTCGATCCTAGCGTCACCAAAGAACAGCAAGCCGCGCTTGGCGACATCCTCGGCCAGCTCTATCCGATTCCATGGCAGAAGAAGGCCGTGCAGACCGCGGCGTTTTCCTGGAACGTAGACACGAAGACCGGTGTAGCCCACGCCAAAATGAAAGATGGCAAAGGCGAAGTCATCCTGGAGCGCGTGAACGGCGATAACGCCAGCCATGAAGTTGTCATGCGCAACCTGAAATACTGGGGTGCGCAATCCAACGAGGGCTTCCGCATGTGGAAGAGCAAGCACGAAGCCTTCGAAGGTGACGGCCACAAGTTCTCTTACGACGGCACGAATGGGTTCCTGATCACCATTCACTTTTCTGGCAATGCCAAGCCCGCCTCCGCGGACTGATCCTCGATTCGAATCGGTCCCGCCCGCGCTTTGCCTTGCCGTAAAGCGCGGGTGCGGGTTAGATTCCCTCGTCGTCTTCGCTGGTCTGTTTTAGCCAGGTTATTTTGTGCGTAATCCGCATGTTGTGTTTGCGGATTCCGGCAAGGATAGCGCGGCGCGTTTCCGCAGGCAGCATCTCCGGCGCGAAGACCCCGGCAAGTTCGCGCGGAAAAAATTTGATAAAAAGCGCCGCGACATGCGCCGTTGCGTACGCTACCGGCGTTGTATACCGTCCTTGCCGCCGAATCTGATAAAGCGTGGGAAATGTGCAATCGCTGCGAATCAGCAACCACTGATCTTCCTTCTTGCCTCGTTTTATGCCCTTCACCAAAACGGCAGCAGCGAATCGCGCGTTCTGTAAAATCCCTTGCCGGATCAACTTTGCGATTGTCTTCGGAGAAGACGTCTCCGGAAAACGCTGCTTCGCCATTCCGCGCGAGCGCGACAGCTTTCCCTGTTTGTGCCAGCGCCGTAGCCGGTCAATCTCGTTCCCGCCGATTTTTACGTCCAGCTCCCGCGTGGGAATGGAATAGGGCAGGGTAGCCACTTCATCCTGCGCCGCAAGCACCACGCGCGCCGTGCCGATGGGGTCGGCAAAGCGAAATTTCTCAATCTCTGAAAAGCGCTTGCCCAACTGAAATTTTCCGTTGCGATAAATGCGCGGGTGAGAGACCGCCTCGTCGAACGATGCTTCCGGAGACCATTGCGAGATGGGATCGTCGCTCTCGCTGCTTTCGTACAGCCGGATGTGCACGGCTACGACCTCTTCCAGCAATTCTGCCGCGCGCTTGACGAGCAAGTTGGTCAGCCCGGGCGCCACTCCCGTATTGATCAGCGCCGCGCGGTTTTTTTCTTGGAATTTCTTTTCGTAGCGGAATTGCTCGGCCTTGAAGGGATTGCGCGTCAGGTGCGAGCTGAGGTCGGCGTAATGCGCGCGCAGGCGTAGCGCTGCCCGCAGAACAATCTCGTTGAAAACGGATGCCGAAGCATTGACGATGAGCTGGCAGCCCTTGGCCGCCTTTACGATGCCCCGCAAATTTCGCGCGTTCACTTCCGTTACCGCGATGGTGCTTTTCTTGCCCAGAAAGCGTCGCGCGCGCTGCGGGTCGCGGTCGCCGCACCACACCGTATGTCCTTGCCGCTCCAGTAATTGCGCGAGAAGAGAGCCGGTCGCGCCGGCCCCTAGAACGAAGATCCGCATGGCGTGGCCAAAACTCTACCACAATCCGAACGGCGGTCCTTAACTGTGGTTTGGAGGGGTTTCAGGGGTGTCCCAATTGCGTACTTGAGGCGGGCGGCGTAGACTATCGCTGTAACTCCGACCCCGGCCGCCTACCGGAGAGATAACCCACGGCCACTGGGGCGAAGCCCTGAAAGTTATCGGGGCTGAGGGTTTGGGCGGAAACGCCCGGGCCTCCCATGCTTGGAAAGGAGCGATCCCCCGAAAATGCGCACATTTTCGGTGCGCGCCCGATTCCCAGCACTGGATCGGGCGGTTTTGCTTTACGGCCACGGTGCGTCCAAGTAATGAGGATCTGCATCCAAGAGGCACGACAGATCATGACCCTTCACGACAAATTCGGCCGCCAAATCACGGACCTGCGGATTTCCATCACCGATCGCTGCAACTTTCGCTGCGTCTACTGCCGCTCTGCCGACCCGGAAAACTACCGGGACCACGACGAAATCCTCTCCTGGCCCGAGCTTGACCGCCTCGCCCGCATTTTCCTGAGCCTGGGCATTCGCAAAATCCGCATTACCGGCGGGGAGCCCCTCGTTCGCGAAGGCGTCGAGGACTACATCGCCCGCCTCCATGCCCTCGGCGTGGAAGACCTCTCTATGACCACCAACGGCCACTTGCTGGCCGATCGTTGCGACCAGCTCGTCGCCGCCGGCCTTCGTCGCATCAACATCAGCCTCGATTCACTCGATCCCGATAAATTCGAGCGCATCACGAGAACCAAGTCGTTCTCAACCGTCATGCATAGCATTGCAGTCGCCCAGAAATCACGCCTGGCTCCCGCCAAAGTAAACGCCGTCCTGGTTCGCGGCATCAACGACGATGAAGTGGAAGCTTTCGCCTCCTACGCTCGTGAAACCGGCTTCATCATGCGCTTTATCGAATTCATGCCGCTCGACGCCGACCGCCATTGGACGCGCAGCCTCGTGGTCCCCGCCGCGGAGGTTCACCAGCGCATCCACGCTCGCTGGCCGCTCGTGCAAATTCCTCACGAACGCAGCGAAACCGCTCGCAAGTACCGCTTTGCCGATGGTGCGCTGGGCGAAATTGGCCTCATCGCTCCTGTCACCCAGCCCTTCTGTGGCCATTGCTCCCGCATCCGGCTGACCGCGGATGGCAAGCTGCGCACCTGCTTGTTCAGCAAAGATGACCATGACCTGCGGGCGAGGCTCCGCGCAGGCGCCTCGGACGACGATTTGGTCGCCTACATCCGCTCCATTGTCATGGAAAAAGAGGAGGGGCATCGAATCAATGAGCCCGGCTTCGTGCCACCCTCTCGGACCATGGTATTTATCGGGGGATAGTGGAAAATGACACCGGATATGAGAAAATGAAGCTTCCGGGTAGGAACCGCTTAGCAATAGCCTCTTAGCAGAAAAAAACACCCTCCATGGGCAACCTAGTATCCATTTCGGATAGCAGCACCCTCATCGGCACAGTCCAGCCGCTCACCGTGCGTGCCCCGGAAATCGAGGCCGGCGTAGGATGCGACTTGGACTCCTACCTCCTCGTGCCGGACAACACTCTCGATGACCGTATTGCCGCCGCGAAGGCTCGCCTGGGCCGCGACGTCGTGATCCTGGGCCACCACTACCAGCGCGACGAAGTCATCAAATTCGCTGATTTCCGCGGTGATTCCCTGAAGCTCTCTTTTCAAGCTTCCCAAGCCGAGGGCCGCTACATCGTCTTCTGTGGCGTTCACTTCATGGCCGAAAGCGCGGATATCCTCCGTCGCCAGCACCAGACCGTTATCCTCCCCGACTTAAACGCCGGTTGCTCCATGGCCGATATGGCCGACATTGGCCAGGTGGAGGCCTGCTGGAGCGAGATCTCGTCTGTCCTCGATTCCCGAAAGATCATACCCCTCACCTACATGAACTCGACTGCCGCCATCAAGGCCTTCACCGGCGAGCACCGCGGTTCGGTCACGACCAGTACGAACGCGGCTGAGGTCATGAACTGGGCTTTCGAGCAGGGTGAAAAAGTCCTCTTTCTTCCAGACGAGCACCTCGGCCGCAATACCGGCTATCGCCTGGGCATTCCCCTCGACCAAATGATCGTCTGGGATCCCTACCAGGAATTCGGAGGGAACACGCCGGAGGCCTTCCGCCGCGCGCGCATCATCCTCTGGAAGGGCTACTGCTCGGTGCATCAGCGCTTCACGCCTCAGCAAGTTGAGCGCGTTCGCCGCGAGCATCCCGGCATTCGCGTTATCGCGCACCCGGAATGCCGCTTCGAGGTTGCTCAAGCCGCCGACGAAATCGGCTCTACTGAGGGCATTATCAAAGCCATTCAAGCGTCTCCCGCAGGCACCCAGTGGGCCGTTGGCACCGAAATCCATCTCGTCAACCGCCTCGGCAAGGAATTGAAGAATCACAAAGTCATCTCTCTCGATCCCAGCGTGTGCGTGTGCACCACCATGTTCCGAATCACCCCGCAGCATCTCCTCTGGGCCCTCGAAAACTTGGGAGAGGGCAATGTTGTCAACCGTATCTGTGTCGACGAACGCACGCGACACCATGCGCGAGTTGCTCTCGACCGCATGCTCGCTTTGCGCTAGCATCCAATAGAAGAGACTTTTTGCCCTGAGCTTGCCAAGGCCGCCGGTTCCCTTTTGCAGGCGCAAAAGGTGTCCCCAGAACGGAATTAGAATGGCTGACGAAGACGACGATCAAGAACAAGACGAATCTCCAGAACCGCCACAGCGCCTCTTCACCCTGACCGAAGCGGAGCGCACGCGCCAAGAGCTGGAACCTTTTCTCGTGGAGGCCATGGATTCCCGCAAAAAACTTGCCGGCCTGGAAAACGAACTCTCAGCCGTCGCCGCCCGCATCATGATGATGGGTGGCGTAATCGTTCCCTACGAAAAACTGGCGGCCGTTCGCATGGAGCACAACCACCTTTCCGAAATTCTCAAGTCCGCGCTAAACCGCATTCTCGAAACCGGCTGCCTCATCAAGGATCTCGACGTCGGCCTCCTTGATTTTCCCGCTGTCATTAATCAGCAGGACGTCTATCTCTGCTGGAAGCTCGGCGAGGACCGCATCCGTTTTTATCATCGCCAGGACGAAGGGTTCGCCAGCCGTAAGCCGCTTGACCCCCGCGACCTCGGCCCCGGCGACACCATCCAGTAGTTTTTGTTGTTCCGATCAGTGGTTGTTCCGGTAGGGGCGGGGCTTGCTCCGCCCCCATTTGTGAAAGGACTCCTCTTGAGTAGTCATACTGAAAACCGCCTAAAAGATTCCGCAAGCCCTTACCTGCGTTCTGCTGCTCACCAGCCTATCGACTGGCACGAATGGGGCGAAGCCGCCTTTGCCCGCGCCAAATCCGAAGACAAGCCCATCCTCCTCGATATCGGCGCTGTCTGGTGCCATTGGTGCCACGTCATCGACCGCGAAAGCTACGAAAACGCCGAAATCGCCAAAATCATCAACGAACACTTCGTGGCCGTAAAAGTGGATCGCGACGAACGACCCGACGTTGACTCCCGCTACCAATCCGCCGTCAGCGCCATCTCCGGTCAGGGTGGCTGGCCGCTCACCGGCTTTCTTCTTTCCGACGGCAAACCATTCTATGGCGGCACCTATTTCCCGCCCAAAGATCAGCTGGGTCGCCCCGGCTTCCGCCGCGTCCTTTTAGCCGTCGCCGATTCCTATCGAAACAAGCGCGCCGAGCTCGAGCGCGCCGCCAATTCCCTCGCCGACGCTGTCTCGCAAGCCGAAGTTTTCAGCGGCGCTCGCGCCGACTTCGACCTCGGCGTCGTCGAAGCCCAAGTCAAATCCATCACCCAGCTCTTCGACATCAAGAACGGTGGCTTCGGCCGCGCCCCCAAATTCCCGCACTGCTCAGCCATCGATCTCATCCTCGAACGCTATCAGCAGACAAAGGAAGAGCATCTCCTCGCCATGGCCGAAACCACTCTCGAAAAAATGGCCCGCGGCGGCGTCTATGACCAGCTTGCCGGCGGCTTCCATCGCTACTCCGTCGACGAACGCTGGCTCGTCCCTCACTTCGAGAAAATGTCCTACGACAACTCCGAACTCCTGAAAAATTACCTCCACGCCTATCAGGTCACGCAAAATCCATTCTTGCGTGAAACCGCCGAAGGCATCATCGCTTGGGTCAACGAAGTTTTGTCAGACCAGGAAAACGGCAGCTGCTACGCCAGCCAGGACGCCGACTATTCTCTCGACGATGACGGCGACTATTTCACCTGGAGTCTTGAGGAACTCCGAACCGCCCTGCTCCCTGGCGAAGCCCGCGTCATGGAGTTGTATTACGACGTCGAAGCCCACGGCGAAATGCACCACAATCCGGCAAAAAATGTTTTGTGGATTGCTGGTGACGCCGCGGATATCGCCAAGCAAGTCGGCCTCGACGAAGCTACCGTTCGCCTGACTATCGCCAAATGCAAAGGAAAGCTCCTGGCCGCACGCCTCCCGCGTCCCACGCCGTTCATTGATAAGACGATGTACGTTTCCTGGAACGCCATGTTTGTCTCGGCCTATCTCGATGCCGAGCGTGTTCTCGGCGGCTCGCTAGGCGCCCATTGCCGCGCCTTCGCCCTGAAAACCCTCGACCGCATGTTGAAAGAAGTTTGGACCGAATCCCGCGGCTTTGGCCACCGTATCGGCGGCCCCGCTCTTCTAGGCTCGCTCGACGATCAAGTCTTCAGCGTTCTCGCGCTCCTCGACGCCTACGAGGCCACACTCGATCCACGTTATTTCACGGCCGCGCAAAAGACGATGGATCTTGCCATCGCCCGCTACGGCGACCCCGAAGCCGACGGCTTCTTCGATCGTCCCAACGACGCCGCACCCATGGGCGGCCTCGACGTCCGCCGCAAGCCCTTCCAGGATTCCCCCACGCCCAGCGCCAATTCCGTCGCCGCCATCGCCCTGATCCGCATACACGCCTTCACCGGCGACGATCGCTACCACGCCTTCGCCCAAAAAACTCTCGAGGCTTTCGCCGGCATCGCTCCCCAGTACGGCCTCTTCGCCGCCACCTACGGCCTAGCTGCCACTTTATTCGCCCATCACCCAATCCAAGTCGTCATCACCGGTCCCGCCAACGATCCCACCGCCCAAGCCCTAGAAGCCGCCGCCCACCGCGTCTATCGCTTCGGCAAATCCGTCCTCCGTGTGACGCGCGAAACTCCCCAACTCCATCTCGCCGGCACCCTAAAAGAAACTCTCCCCCATCTCCCCTCCAACAAACCCCTCGCCGTAGTCTGTTCCGGCCAAACCTGCCTCCCCCCAACCAGTGACCCCGCGCAGCTAACCGCCCTCCTCGAAAACGGCATAGCCGGCGCTGCCTCTTCGTGAATTTCTATAATTGGCAGATTGTCATTCTGAGCGCAGCGAAGGATCTCAACAATCACCCAAGCGATAGTTGTTACGTCGGGCGAGGGAAAAAAGGCGCGATGCTTACGCACCGCGCCCAAAACACAGATTCCAGCATCAACCAGCGCATTCGCGACCGGCGCCTCTTCACCAGTCACCAGTCAAGAGTCACCAGTTATTTCTTCGGCCTCGACTCCGGCGGCACCATTCCACTGTTCCGGTAATACACCACCAGGTTTCCGTAGTGCTCCCCGGAATGCTCGATCAACCCGTAAGCCAAATCGCCCACACGGTTGAGCCGTGGTCCGCCAGCGTTCACGGCTTCGTTCATTCCCTTGTCTCCCTTGGCTTTGATGACGTCGGCGCCGTCCTTAACGCACTGCTTCACATACGCCACCAGGTCTGCCTTGCTGTTGATCTTCAGGTCCGCAGGTTTCGGATCATCTGCATAGCGGGGTTTCTTGTTCTGTGCCGGGTCCGTGAAGTAGTACATGGACGCCGAGACGTGTATCAGCACCGCCTGGAACGTCCGCGAATCCGGATTCGGCTTGTAGTCGTACTTGTCTTCTGGCAAATCTTCTGCAATCGCGACCAGTTTCCGCCCGATTTCGTTCCACTGCTCCAACACTTCCTGCGATGGGCTCAGCGGCGGCTTCGGTGGCTCTTTCTTCGCCGCATCTTGCGCCAGCACCGGCATCACCGCCAACCCCATTGCCAAGGCCAACCCCGCCACCCATTTCATCTTTATCATCTTTCTCTCCTCCGTTACGCCCGCAACCCCCCGGACGTTCTCTACTTGAGACGTGCCGCTAAGCCAGGCGTTTCCCCGATTCGCCGGACACCTGGCCTTCTGGGGGGTTCATCTTACGCAGTAAACCCGCCCCCGTCATGCAATATTCCTCACCCCGCGTGGTAAGCTTGTATGTTACGTTCGGGAGCGCCACAACCGTGAATTGGGGTTTTCTGCTGCTGCGCATTGCTATTGGATTGAGCATTGTGACGCTGCTTTTTCTCTCGCAGCGTTTCTGGTACCGCGCTCTTTGGGGCCTCACCTCGCATTGGGGCCGCATGCCGCTCCGCGTGGGCCCACGGCTCGTCTATATCGTTCTTCTTTTGTTGGTGGTCGCGACCTTGGCTGATGGCTTGGTTTTCGGCCGCGCGGCTTTCACCCATCGCAGTTCGATGGTGAGTGTTTTCGCCGGGCTGTGGTTTTTCAGCGCGCTTTTTGCTTACATCGCGGTTAAGGCGGTTCATGGTCTGGAGCGGCTCTGGCATTTGCTCCATGCTGTCACGGCGAAGAATTCCCCATCTTCCGCGACAACGTCCTCGAACCCCCTTGCCGAAACGGTTGCTGACCCAGGTCGCCGGTACTTTTTCCGTGCTGCCACGGCTGCTGCCGGCGCTGCCCCATTCCTCGGTGCCATGTATGGTTTCGCCGCCGAACGCCTCAACTATCAGGTTCGCCGCATCGAAATTCCCCTGCACAATTTGCCGCCCCCTCTCGACGGCATGAAAATCGTGCAAATCAGCGACATTCACCTCAGTGGCTACATGTCCCGCGCCCAAGTGCGCCGCGCCGTCGATATGGCGAATGATCTGGGCGCCGATCTCGCCGTCGTCACGGGCGACCTCATCACCGGTCCGGGCGATCCTCTAGCCGATTGCGTCGAAGAAGTTCGCCGTCTCTACGCTCCCCTCGGCACTTGGGGTTGCAATGGCAACCACGAAATCTACGCCAGCGCCGAAGAAGAAGCCGCTTATCTTTACTCCCAGGCCGGCATGAAGATGCTCCGCCAGGAAAGCGCGCAAATTACGTTCAAAGGTGCATCCTTCAATCTCCTCGGCGTCGATTACCAGCGCGAACGTACTCCCCGGGGCCAGCGTCAGCAAACGCTCGCCCGCGTGGAGTCCCTCGTCCGCCGCGACCTACCCAACATTCTTCTCTCCCACAATCCCAATACCTTCAATCGCGCCGCCGAGCTGGGCATCGAGCTTTCTCTCGCCGGCCATACCCATGGTGGGCAAATTCAGGTCGAAATCCTCGACCACCGGCTTAGCCCGGCGCGCTTTATCACCGATTACATCGCCGGCCTCTACCAGCGCCCCCTCTTTGCTCCTGCTCCCAATGAACGCGCTGCTTCCAACGCTTTCGTCACCCGTCCGTTCAGCCCATCGCTGTTTGCCGCTACCCCGGTTCCCGTAGCTCACCTCTACGTAAACCGCGGCTTGGGTACCGTGGGCGCCCCGGTTCGCCTCGGTGTGCCTCCTGAAATCAGTTTGATTGTCCTTCGCTCCGCTTAAGCGTTTTTTTGTGCGCCGCTCCCGACCTTCCTGGCTGCAGCTCCATTCGAATCGTGGAATAAATCCCTCCAATGTTCGGTATGTAATCCGGTGCATTGATTCAGATTTTTGGAACTTGACCATTTGTGTCATACCTCTTTGTCCGGCAAGTTCCTTATTCTCAATCGACGCAATTCCAGTTTTCACCCGGATAACCTTGGAATTCGGCTTGCATCGAATGTACCGGAGTCCAGCCGGCGGAAGTTCGTCTGCGAACACCAGGGACGTGTTTCGCGTCGAAAATCTCGTTTTGGAAGGATTCTAGAAATGCTGTCCACAAGTAAGTCCCGGAAGTCTCTTCTAGTAGTGGCTTTTTCGCTTTTCTTGCTCCCCGCTGTAACCCAAGCGCAACATTACAAACAAAAGAATCTGGTTTCCGATCTTCCTCAGCCAAACAATCCAGACGGAACGACGGTCGTCGTCGATCCCAACTTGAAGAATCCCTGGGGGCTGACTCGCTCCCCCGGCGGAAGCCCCTTCTGGATCGCCAACAACAACTCGGGTACCTCCAGCCTTTACGGTGGAACGGGCAATGCCATCAACATCTTCACGGAGGCCGGTGGTACTCGAGGAAATTTCATCACTGTTCCTCCTCCGGGTTTTGCCCCGGGCACTCAATCCACCCCCACGGGTGTCGTCTTTAATGGCAGCCCTTCTGATTTTCTACTCGACAAGGGGACGCCTGCTGGCTTGCCGGCGGCATTCATTTTCGCCACGGAAGATGGCACCATCTCCGGCTGGAACCCCGGCGCCAATCTTGCGACGGGTGCCAAGCCACCTTCCATCAACGCGGTTCTTGAAGTGGACAACTCCGAAAAAGGCGGGCCGAATGGCGCGGTCTACAAAGGCATGACTTCCGCCGAGATAGGCGGACACCGCTTCCTCTACGTCACGAATTTCCGCTCCGCCAAAGTTGAAGTCTACGACACGAACTTCAAGCGCGTGCCATTGGGCGAGAATGCTTTCGAGGCCGAAGGCGTTCCCCATGGTTTCGCTCCCTTCAACGTGCAGAACATCGGCGGTACGCTCTTCGTCACCTATGCCAAACAGGATGCGCCTCGTCACGACCCCGTCGGTGGCGACGGCTTCGGCTACGTCGAATTGTTCACGCCAAGCGGTGAGCACATCGGCCACCTCGAGCACGGTGATTGGTTCAACGCCCCTTGGGGTGTGGTATGGACCACCCGCGATTTCGGCGAGTTCAGCAACGCTATCCTCGTCGGCAACTTCCGCAGCGGCTGGATCGCCGCATTCAATGGCTTCACCCACAAATTCCTCGGCTTCGTGAAGAATCCCGATGATTCCCTCATGTTTATTGACGGGTTGTGGTCCCTCACCTTCGGCAACGATGGGGCCGCTGGACCGGCCAACACCCTGTTTTTCACCGCCGGAATTAACAATGAAAACGACGGCCTCTTCGGCACCATCACGCCCGTGGACGGCCTCGACGGCGACGAAGAATAGTTCGCGTCAGTTCCACTAGAAAGCAGACCACACCTGGAGACGGCAGTCTCGCCATCGCTCGCTGCCGTCTCCTCTTTTCTCTCGAGCCCGTTTCCCGCGTTCCGTCTCGTTCTTCCTCGTCGTGCCGCTTCGCGGCCTTTTCCTTCCTCCAATCTCTCGTTTCCTCCCTCTGTACTCATCACCCAAGTTGCCGCATAATCTTGCGTTCTACCACCCAGATTTCTCCGATAATAGAAAGACTTGCTGCATTCCCGGCATTGCTTATGGCGCACCCTCTTCTTTCTTCTGGCCCTGGGTGATGACCAAGGTGTTGCCGGTTTACGCCGGGCTCCTAATTTAACCCCATTGAGGTCTAGCTTTTGTCATGGAGAGAAAAAATCGCGGCCCGCGGCGAGCGCCTCACGGTGTCTCGGCCGTCTCGCCATTGGCTGATTTTATTTTCCGTCGTTCTCCTGATCGCTCTTTTCGTGGCCCTCCTCGGCAAGCCCGGCTACGCACTCTCCGTATTTGGTGATCTTGCTGAACTCGGCTTCCTCTTGCTCGCCGCTGCCTTCATGCTTCGAAACGCTTTCGCGAGCCAAGGGGCCACGCGCATCTTTTGGTCGTTCTTCGCGGCGGGGATCCTTCTTTGGATCGCCGGTGTGCTTCAGTGGACGGAGTATGAATTAATCCTTCGCACTCCCCGGCCTCAGACGCCCATCGGCGATATTTTGCTCTTCCTGAAGCTTGTGCCGCTGTTTGCGGCGCTCGCCGCTGAGCCGCACCTCGATCTCTCGCGCCGTTTTCGTATCTTTGGTTTTCTCGACCTTTCTTTTCTTCTGGTTTATTGGTTTTATTTTTACGCCATTTGGGTCATTCCCTACAGATATGTCGTGCCGGAGGAAGGCCTTTATAGCTTTCACTTTGATACCATTGATTCTCTTGGACACCTTATTTTCATTGCTGCTCTGGGAATTGCCGCTCTGCGCGCCCAGGGCGCTTGGCGCAAACTCTATCGTCTCTGTTTTGCCTCTTTTGCTCTCTATGCCCTTTCCTCTAACGTCGCCGACGTGGCCATCGATGAAGGCAAATATTATTCCGGTGGCCCGTACGATCTTCTCCTGCTGACCTCCGTGGCGGCAGTTGCCTACTTTGCGGTTCTGGGCGGTGCGCTCCCACTGCGTTCTGCTCCATCCGCTCGGCCCCCCGCCCAATCGAGATCTCCGCGCACCTTGATCCTGCTCCCGGCCCGAATCGCCATGCTGGCGACGCTCTCGACTCCCGTGATCGGCTTTGTTTTGCTCGCCTCCGCTGGTGCCTCGGTCCAGATCAGACACTTTCGCATTCTCACGACTCTTCTCGCCATGTTCATTCTCACTTTGCTTCTGTCTCTCAAACAGGACCTCTTAAGCTCCGATCTGATCCGCTCGCTCGACGAAGCTTCTCTTGCCTATGCCAGCCTCTCGAGCACTCACCAGCGATTGCTGCAGACCGAAAAGCTCGCCTCCCTCGGCCAGATCGTTGCTCGCGTGGCCAACCAGGTCAAAAAGGCCATGACCGCCACTCTCAACTCATCCGCGGCCCTGATGGCCGATACTGCTGGCGGCCCCGCCACCCGTGCCATGGCCGAGAAAATTGTGAGCCAGGCCAACCGCACGGACGCCCTGCTTAACAATATGCTGAGTTTTGCCTGCGAATCGCCGGTCGAAATTGCTCCTGTTGATCTTCATCAACTGCTCTCCGCGGCCATCGGCTTGACCCGCGCCGGTCGCAACTCCCGCCTGCAACTGGAAATCAAATCGCAAGGAAGCATTCCCATGGTGGCCGCCGATTCCAGCCGCATTCTTCAAGTCTTCCTCGAGATTATCGGCAATTCCATCGAGGCCATGGAAAACAGGGCCTCCGGCACTCTGCTCATCACCTTGCGCGCGGCGGACCATCGCGTGGAGGTCGAATTTGCCGATAGTGGGCCTGGGTTGCAAGAGCCGGAACATGTCTTCGACCCTTTTTACACCACCAAAGGCGTAGGCGAGGGTACCGGCCTGGGCCTCAGCACTTGCTACGGAATTGTCCGTCAGCACCAAGGCGATATCACCTGCCGCAACCGCTCCGCCGGCGGCGCGATCTTTACCGTTAGCCTTCCCGTGTTCCTTGCTGAGTCTTCCCGGGTCGCGGAGCCGGCTGCTCCCGCGCTGGAGGAAACTTGACACGGTTCACGCGAAAACAATCTCTTTGTCTCCTAATCGCCGCCGCAGGCTTGGCCGTGCAGGCGATTGGTTCCTTAGCCCTTAAAGAAGGTTACGCGGCCACCATGGTTAGTGACGCTGTGCCGCTCGTTTTCTCCTTGGTGTTGATCTTTCTTTGTCACCAGAATTCGCGTTCTTCGTCGGGCCCTGGGCGCATCTTTTGGCATTTGAATGCCGCCGCCTTTGTTCTTTTCTTGGTGTCAAATTTCTACTGGTTCTTCTATGAAGCCGTCCGCAAAGTGCCGCCGCCGTCGTCGCTTTTTGGAGATGGCGCCGTCTTTCTCATGCCGGCTCTCATGCTCGCCGCCCTTGCTTTTCGCCCCCATTCGGAATCCGCATCAAGCGATTTGCGCTTCCGCCGGCTGGATCTCGCTTTCTTGCTTTGCTGGTGGTTTTGCCTTTATCTCTATTTCGCCGTGCCCTGGCTCACCGCCGTTCACGATCTTGCTTCCTACAATCCTGCCAACAATTACCTGGGTCTCGCCCAGCAATTCGCGGTCGTCCTCGCGCTCATCGTGCTCTGGGCGAAAACCACGGGCGCTTGGAGCAAATTCTACGGCCAGTTTTGCTTGGCCTTCACCGTTTTTGCTCTCGCCAATTTTTTCCAGGGTTACGCCATCTCTTCCGGCAAATACTATTCCGGCAGCTTCTATGACGTGCCTATCGCCTTAGGCGAACTCTCGATGGTCTATTGTTTTGCCGCCGCCTCCGATCTCCACCCCGCGCCCGAATCGCCAGTGGCGGATCCGCAGCGCCACGGCTTGTGGGCATCGCGTCTTGGCATGTTGGCTATGATTTCCTTGCCCTTGCTCGCCACCCACGGCTATCTGGAAGGCGCCGCGCCTGGCGCCGTCGTGGCCTTCCGCTTGCGCCTGATCTTCGGTGCCATGTTGTTCCTGGGCTCCTTAGGCTTCCTCAGGCTTTACAGTGTCGATCGCGAACTCCAGCGCCTCGTCAGGGTCACGGAACTGTCTTACGAAAGCTTGAAAGCTCTCCAAGAACGCATGGCGCATGCCCAGAAACTGGCCGCCCTAGGACGTTTGGCGTCTGGCGCCGCCCACGAAATTAACAATCCTCTCACCGCCATCTTTGGCTACTCCGGTTTGCTCGCTGACCATCCTTCGCTTTCCCCGGAAGGCCGCCGCCTCGCTCACGAGATTCAGGAACAAGTCCGCCTCGCGCAGATGGCCATCTCCAGCATGCGCGCCTCGGTCATTCGCACTCCCGCTGCCGATTCTCCCAGCCCATCTCCCGATCTGCTTTCCCGCTGATCTGCCGTCCAGACTCGTTCGTGACGCGGCACCCTTTTTCTATCTATTCCTCCTGCTTTTGCCTCCTTAAATTCTCGCCGGAGGCAAGTGATGTTAAGATTTTCCGCGCTTCTTGCCGCGCTCATTTCCATGAATGGAAAAAACTATTGGCTCGAAACCGTAACCACGCCGCCCGCGCCATCCGCGCGCGACCTGCCCGATGCCATTGAGGTCGCCGTCATCGGCGCCGGTTTTTGCGGTCTTTCGGCTGCCCGCACGCTCGCCAAGCGCGGCGTGAAAGTCGCCGTCCTCGAAGCCGAAACGTTCGGCTGGGGCGCCAGCTCGCGCAACGGTGGCATGGTCCTCACCGGCATGAAGCTGCCCGTCCCAATGCTGATCAAGCGTTACGGCCGCCAGACCGTTCGCAAAATGTACGCCGCGTCTGTTGAGACCATCGATTGCGTCGAGCAAATCGTTCGCGAAGAAAATATCGACTGCAATTTCTCGCGCTGCGGCCATCTGGAAGTGGCCTCGAAGCAGTCGCACTTCGATAGCTACGAAGAATCCGCCGCTTTGATCCAGCGCGAATTCAATCACCAGCTACGCATCATTCCGAAAAGCGAATTGCGCGCGGAAATCGGCTCGGACATTTATTTCGGCGGCATGGTCGATGAAACCAGCGCCGGCTTGAACCCCGCGCAGTACGTTGCCGGCCTTGCGCACGCTGCGCAGCGCGCCGGTGCGCGCCTTTACGACCGCACGCGCGTCACATCCGTCGAACAACAAATAAACAGCGGCGCGCGCCAATTCCGTCTGCAGACTTCAAGAGGCCCCGTCAACGCGCGCGAGGTGATCCTGGCCACCGGCGCCTACACCACCGAAGCTACTCCGGCGCTGCGCAAAAAAATCATTCCCATCGGCTCGTACATCATCGCCACGGAAATTCTTCCCGCCGATCTCGCACGCGAACTCAGCCCGCGCAACCGCATGGTCTACGACTCCAAACATTTCCTCTACTACTACCGCCTGACTCCCGACAATCGCATCCTCTTCGGAGGCCGCGCCGCCTTTTACCCAGAAACTGAAAACACCGTTCGCCAAAGTGCCGAAATTCTCCGTCGCGGCATGATCAGGGTCTACCCGCGATTGCGCGATAGCAGGATCGAATTCGTCTGGGGCGGCACGCTCGATTTCACCTTCGACGTCATGCCGCACGCCGGAAAAATCGACAGCATGTATTTCGCCGCGGGCTTCGCTGGCCACGGCGTGGCCGCCGCCACCTGGTTCGGCGCAAAGCTCGCGGCGCAAATCTGCGGCGATCCTACCGTCACCCCCTTCGACGGCCTCAAATTTCCCTCCGCCCCATTCGGCCTCCGCAGCGGCAACACCTGGGCCCTCCCCCTTGCCGGCGCCTGGTACCGCCTCCTCGATCTCCTCACGTAGCTTTCGATTGTTTTCTGTAGAGGCGGCTTTACGCTGCCATCTTTTTCCTTATTCCTCACCGAAAAGCGCCGTAAAGCCCTGGCTTTAGCCATTGGGATAAAAGGCGTGAGGTGCTCCCGGTATGGATGGACTTCTAAAAGATATCTAAAAGATATCTATTGACAAATCCTCTTCTTCATCATCTTCATCCCTCCATACACCACCGGCCCTAGCAGCACCGGCACCGGCCCCCACTTCCTCGCAAACGGATCGCTCCCCGCCAGCGCCACCACGCTCATCACCAGCGGCGCCACGATCACGTAAAGCAGCCCGGCCCGCCCCCACGGAATCCGAAACGGCCTCGCTAAATCCGGCTGTGCCTCGCGCAACTGCCACGAAGAAAGCACCGTCAACACCGTCACCCCAATGCGCAGCCATACGTACACGGTTAGCAGTTGCACCATCGTCTTCTGCGCCAGCAGCGCGTAAATAATCGACGACACGATGATCGCGATCCACGGCGTGCCGTACCGCGGATGTCGCGCCGAAAACGCCACCGGCAGGTAGCCATCCTCCGCCATCGTCGACGGCATGCGCGTACTCGTCAACACTGTCGCATTCAGCAGCGAAAGATTAGTGACCAGCGCCGCGATGGTCATCGCGAACCCCAGCCACCGTCCCCCGATCAACAGCGCCGCGTCGGAAAAATATCCGGTATGCCATTTCTGCCCATTGCCCAACGCCGCCAGCGAAAACATCGTCGGCAGAAAATACGTCGCCATCGAAAGCGGTACCACGACCGCCAGCGCGATCGGATAATTCCGCTGCGGATTTTCCACTTCCTCCGCCACGCTGGACACTTGCTCGTATCCCGAATACAGCCACAAGCCCAGCGCCAGCCCCACGCCGAACACCTGAAACGGCGGAACGTGCGGCGGCGTCAGCGGCGTAAAAGGATTGTGTTGCCACTTCGTCGCCGCCATCAGGCACAGCGCCGACACCACCAGCAGCACGAAAATAGACATCGCGGTCGCCGCCGCCCCCACCATCTGGATGCCCCGCACGTTGATCCACGCCATCACCGCGATAATCGCCACACTTACGAAGTAGTGCTTCCATCCCGCAATCGCCGGGAAATAAAAACTCAAGTAATCCGTCGCCAGCACCGCGTAAGCCGCCGCCAGCAAAAACGAAGCGCTCCAATTCCACCACCCCGCCTGAAATCCCCAGAAGTCCCCGAACGCCGCTCGCGTCCACCGGTAGAATCCTCCCTCCACGGGAATCGCCGTCGTCAACTCCGCCGCCACCAGTGAAACCGGAATGCACCAGAAAAACGGTATGAACAACTGATACAGCAGCGTCAGCCCCGGCCCGCTCGTCGTCACCATGTCTTCGAGCCCAAACGGCCCGCCCGTGGCATACGCATACATTACAAACACAAACGGCAGCAGCCCCGCCTTCCGCACCGCCGCGCGAATCGAACGCGAATGCTTTATTTTGTTAAGAATTCCCAGGCCCCGGCCGAAGGACAACGGACAATGAAGTCCCGCAAGGAGTACCCCATTCTCCCCTCTTCTGCACTTGATGATACTCGAAAGCCAGGCTCTTCTCCGTTGTTCGCTAAGTGTCTTCTTCTATTTAAAACAATCAGAATCAGGACGAAGATAGGGCGCTTGATCCGCAAAGGAGCCAGAACAAAGGCATGGCTCCACTTTTGCAGAGCCGCGCAGGCAGATCGGAGTCCTGGCGCAATTTCTTCGCGCGCCGGGCCCTTTTTGCAAAGATGTCACAAAAAATTCAATTGAACTTTACTTGTGCGTGACGCCCCATTGAATTTGCTCGCTTATTTTCCCGCTTAGCAGTCTCGTGCTAGTTCGCCTCCCAGGGCCGGGCCTGCGAATCTCACCGGTTCAAGCAGTTCTGAATGGTGAGAAGCTGTCTTGCCGCCATTGTTTTCCGCTGCGCTCTCCGGCCCCACGCGTAGCGCAAAACACATCGCATCACAAAAACGTTCTGTGCTGTTTTGATACAACCCGCCAGCCCTCATGTACGTAAACCAACCAAACTTGCTAAATAAGGAGGCTGTATGAATAGCTCGAAATATCGTTCCTGCGCGCGTCTCATCTTCGGAGTGCTTGCGTTCTGTTTGGCTTTCGCCATGCTGGCATCCACGGTGGAGTCGCAAACCTTCCCGCGCTACGATCATGTCTTCCTCATAATCATGGAGAACGAAGACTACAATCAGGTGATCGGCAACCAGTACGCTCCCATTCTGAATGCGCTGGCGCAGGATTACGGGCTCGCTACGAACTACTCCGGCGTCGCCGATCCCAGCGAGCCTAATTATGTCGCCATGCTCGGCGGCGACTTCTTCGGTATCAACAGCGACGACCCCTATTGGTTCCCGGGCCACACCGTCAGCGCCGGCAACTTGTTGTCCCAACTCGAGGGGGCGGGTAAGACTTGGCGTGGCTACTTCCAGAGCATGCCCTACCCCGGCTATCGCGGCTATTGCTATCCGGACAAATGCAATGGCATTCCCGATTCAGACACCCAATACGTCTCCAAGCACAACGGCATCGTCAACTTCGCCAGCCTTCAGACGCCCACCGAGCTCGCTAAGATGTTCCCCATCGCACAGTTATCGGCCGACCTGGTGTCGGGCGCGCTTCCCAATTTCAGCTACATCGTCCCCAACGAGTGCAATGACATGCACGGCGCTCCGCCATGGTGCGTGGACTCGGACAACACCGGCACGCTCCAGCAGAGCTGGCTTATCGCCCAAGGTGACAAATATGTAGGTCATCTAGTAAACCAAATCACCTCGTCTTCCACGTGGCCTACCGGTGACAACGCCATCGTCATCGTTTTTGATGAAGGCAACACCGCCAGCGCCAGGATCGCTGCGATCGTCGTTGCCAACCACGGTCCTCGCGGCATAACCGACAAGACCAGCTACAACCACTACTCCATGCTCGCCTCCCTCCAGCAGGCTTTTGGCCTCGGCTGCCTAGTCAACAGCTGCACCGCAAATCCGATGATGAACCTCTTTGCGATCACCGGCTCGACGAGTATCCCTACCCTGCCCCCGCCTTACAACTTCCCGACGACCACCGATACCATCTCCGCGCAGGGCGCGGGCAAAGCTGCCGCCCAAGTCTCGCTCACCGGCGCCGGCTGGAGTGTCGTGCCGAGTTACAGCTTCGGCTCGATTGATAACAATCTCACGGGTGTTTCCGCCGCCGCCGCGAACGATGCCTGGGCCGTGGGCGCCTACTATCCGTCTTCGTCAAACATCCTCGCCACCTTGGCCGAGCACTTCGACGGGACTCGCTGGACCGCCTACCCCTTGCCGAAAGTAGGCGTCGAGGAAAACGTCCTGCTTGCCGTCTCCATGCCTTCGACCGGGGCGGCCTGGGCCGTTGGCTACTACGTGAGCGGCAAGTTCCAGCAGCAGACGCTCATCGAGCACTTTGATGGCACCGTCTGGTCGGTTGTCCCCAGTCCAAGCCCTGGCGCCCTTCAAAACATCCTCTATGGTGTTGCGGCTATCTCCGACTCCGATGTGTGGGCTGTCGGCGCCGAGCAAGACGCGAACGAACTTTGGCACACCCTTACGGAGCACTGGAACGGGTCTGTCTGGTCGGTCGTCAACGCCGTTGACGCCGGCTCCACTGGTAACCAGTTCTATGCCGTCAAAGCCCTGGCCTCGAACAACGTCTACGCCGTCGGTCAGCAAACCGGCGCTGGATTCCCAAACCAGGCGCTCATCGAGCACTGGAACGGAACTGCCTGGAGCGTTGTTTCCAGCCCCGCTGATGGTTCGGCTTCGGCTCTGCCCCTCGGAGTCACGGCCACGGCCTCGTCGCTGACTCTCGCGGGCGAGCAAGAAACCGACAACGCTCCCTACACCAGTTACGTGGCTGCCGGCGCGCCTGGCGCGCAGTCCATCCAGACAACTCCGAACGCCGGTACCGGAGAAAACGACCTGTTCGCCGCGGCGACCGCCGCCGACGGTTCCACTTGGGTGGTCGGCTGGGACATCGATACCGCCACCGGCAACCACGATCCGCTCATTCTGCAGGGCGTGAACGGTGCGTGGTCGCTAGTCTCGAGCCCGAGCCTCGGCAAGGGAACGGACACAGGCTTCGCGGCCATCACCGCCATTCCCGGCGGCGGCCTATGGGCCGTCGGCGTGACCGCCCTGGCGAAAGGGAACTACGCGACGCTAATCGAGTATCACCCCTAAACATTCGCTCTCCAACCAGATCCTCGCGGCGGCGGCTCGCAGCCCCAGCCCCTCTCCCGCCGCCGGCGAAACCGGGACGCACCAGAAAAACGGAATGAAAAAGTGACCGGAGTAGGGGATAGGATCAGGGGCCAGGTCATTCGACTCCACGCTAGTCGGATGGCCCGGTCCAGATACCTAAGCGGTGTTCTTCGTGCGGAGATGGGCAATGACGAGGCGAATTTCGTCGTAGGGAATTTCGGGCGGAAGAGCTTCCTTGAGCGGCTTCAGACGGTCCATTCCCAACTGCCGGCACGCCGCGGCGATCTGGTTGTACCGTTCAGGCGCCATCCATTCCTTGTGATACTCCAGGTCGCCTCTTTCCACCAGTTTCGCAACCATTTCAATGACCGCTTGTACGCGCCGTCCGCGAATTTGGGCGATCTCTAGGAAGGTGCGCCCTTCTTCCAGCAGGCGCTGCGTTTCTTTCGCTGGGGAGGAAGCTTTTGCTTTGCCTTCCTCGCTAGCGCGTTCGCCGTCGCGGAACTGGCGCAGGGCGGCCAGGATTTGCTGGCCAAAGACTCTCGTCTTCTTTTCCCCAAACCCCGGCACTCGTCCCAGAGATTGCAAATCCGTGGGCTTCACGCGACAAAGCTCCTCCAGAGTCGTATCCCACATTACGCTGGATGCTCCAATGCCCATTTGTTTGGCTTTATTGCGCCGCCACTCGCGGAGATACTCCTTCAACTCCATGTCGCCGGAGGTATTTACAGTCGTCATGACCGGACGTGTTGCTGTAGAGCGCGTCATTTCTGTTCTTCGGGCCGCGGCCTTGCTTCGCGGCGAACGCATCCGGATTTCGAGCCAGTCCGGCGTGGCGGCACACGCGTCGCAGTTCCCGCAGGAGTCCCATTTGGGAGCTTCGCCAAAGTGGCGGCAAATGTGGCGCTGGCGGCACTCCGTGGATTCGACGAAGCGCTCGACTTCGTGGTAACGCTGCCAGGCTCGCTCTTTTTCTCTGAGGTCTTCGATCTTCCCTATGAAAAAGGCGTGCAAGCCGATGTCTTTTTTTTGCCAGAAGAGGAAGCAATCGGCGGAGAGCGCGTCGCGCCCCGCGCGGCCCGCTTCCTGGTAATACTGCTCGACACTCTTCGGCAGCGAAAGATGAATCACCGCGCGCACCGCGGCTTTGTTGATGCCCAAGCCGAAAGCCATCGTGCCCACCATCACGCGCACTTCGTCGGCCATCCATTTTTCCTGGTTCTCGCGCCGCGCGGCGCTTTCCATTTGGCCGTGGTAGCCGATGGCGGCGATGCCGTTTTCCGCAAGGAAATCGACCGTGTCTCCCACGCGCGTGATCGTCGGCGAGTAGACGATGATGCTGCCGTCAGTGATTTGCTTGACGGCGCGGAGCAGCAATTCATTTTGTGTACGCGCATCGGTTTGCCGAACGATGTAGCGCAGATTGGGCCGCCGAAAACTGGCGATGTGCTTGTACGGGTCGCGCAAGCGGAGCTGCTCGATGATGTCGTGCCGGACGCGCTGCGTGGCGCTGGCGGTAAACGCCGCAATGGGGCGGTCAGGGGAAAGTTCGCGCAAGCGGCTTAGCTGGCGATATTCGGGGCGGAAGTCATGTCCCCATTCGGAAATGCAATGCGCTTCGTCGATGGCAAAGAAAGAAACCGGCACGCGGCCCAGCCACCGAGGAGTTCCGTCGAGGGCAATGCGCTCCGGCGAAAGATAAAGGAGACGATAGTGACCTTCGCTGGCGCGACGCAGGATGAGACTGCGCTGCTCGCTGGATAGCGAGCTGTTCAGAAAACCGGCCGGGACTCCCATTTGTTCGAGCTGGGCGACCTGATCCTGCATCAGCGCGATCAGCGGTGAAACGACCACCACGGTGCGCTGCGCGTCGAGCACGGCGGGCAATTGGTAGCATAGCGATTTGCCGCCACCCGTGGGCATAACGACGCAGGCGTCGCGGCCCTCGGCGATGTTTCGGACAATATTTTCCTGGCCGGGGCGAAAGGATTCGTAGCCCCAGTAGCGGTGCAGCGCTTCGAAGAAGCGGGCTGGCGCTCGTTCTGGGAGGTTCGGTCCGGTCATCGCAGATGCCCAAGATGCCATTATCGTGATTCACGCCTAGGATCGCCACGGCGAGGTGCTGCACGCGGCGAGGGGCAATATTCGCTTTTGTTTCGCTACATGTCAAGTGCAATTTTTGCTATGGCCGGAACCGGGGGATCCATCGCGATTCCGCGACGGCGAGAGAAGCAAGTCCCGCGCAAAAAACTCGGTCTTTGCAAAACCAAGTATAATCCCCGTCGCCATGACCGACTCGAAAAAGCCGCAAGCCCTGCCGACAGGTCCGGAACGCGAGCTGCAACTTTATGTCCAGGGTCTCGCTGGCGGAAAGCCGTCCGTGCCCGTGCCGCTGGATTTGCTGGAGGCCAAGGCCAAGGAGATCCTCACACCGCGGGCCTACGACTACGTGGCGGGCGGCGCGGGCGGCGAAGACACGGTGCGCGCGAACCGCGAAGCATTCTATCGCTGGCGGATCGTGCCGCGAATGCTGCGCGATGTTGCCAAGCGCGACCTGAGCGTGGAGTTGCTGGGCTCACGATTGCCCTGTCCGGTGCTGCTTGGCCCGGTCGGCGTGCAGGAAATTGTTCACCAAGACGCGGACGTGGCCAGCGCGCGGACCGCAGCGTCGCTAGGCTTGCCGTTTGTGCTGAGCACCATGTCGAGCCGGCCAATCGAAGAAGTTGCGCAGGCCGCGGACAAAGTAGCGGTGTCGCCGCGTTGGTTCCAATTGTATTGGGGAAAAAATCCGGAAGTAACCGCCAGCATGCTCGAGCGCGCGGAACGCGCTAGGTATTCGGCGCTGGTGGTTACGCTGGACACGCATTCGCTGGGCTGGCGCGAGCGCGACATTCATCGCGGTTACTTGCCGTTTCTACTGGGGCAGGGGCTGGCGAATTATTTCAGCGACCCAATTTTTCGCGGGCTGCTGGCGCAGCCGCCGGAACAGAATCCGATGGCGGCAATTCAGTTGTGGGGCACCTTGTTTTCGAACCCCGCGCTCACCTGGAAGGACGTCGGATTTTTGCGGCAGCACACGCGCGTGCCCATCATCCTTAAGGGAATTTTGCATGCCAACGACGTGGCGCGCGCGCTCCACGCAGGCGTGGACGCGCTCATTGTTTCGAATCATGGCGGTCGACAAGTGGATGGCGGCATCGGCGCCTTGGACGCACTGCCGAATGTTGTGCGTGCAGTACGCGGACGCATTCCGGTGCTGTTTGACAGCGGGATTCGCCGCGGCCCCGATGTGTTCAAGGCGCTGGCGCTCGGCGCGCGAGCCGTGCTGCTCGGCCGGCTTTATATGTGGGGCTTGGCGGTGGCCGGCGAAGAAGGCGTGCGTGATGTTCTCTTGAACCTCGTTGCTGATCTGGATTTGACGATGGCCCTCAGCGGATACTCGTCCTGCCAGGAGCTGGATTCCTCCGCGTTGGCTTCCGTGCCTTAACTGCCAGCGTCAGGCTGCCGAGGATTTGGCAGCAACAGCGTAGCGCGCAGACTTGGGCGCCGGAACGCGCCTTTTCGCACTGGCAGCGCGCGGGAAAAAATCGGCGAGCATGGAGCGGTCGGCGAGCAAGCGAATAAACTCCTCGACGTACGCAGGTGAATTGTTTTCTCGCAACTGGGCCACGGACCACTCCCACTTGTAACCCGGCGGTTGGAGTGGCACACCGATTAGCGCGCCGGAAGCGAGCTGCGGTCTGACGGCCCAGCGGGGAAGAGCGGCAATTCCCAGACCTCCGATAACCATTTCGAGGATCACTTCCGTCACCAAGACTTCCCGGATTTTGCGCGGCCGAATTCCCGCCGGGTCAAGAACTTTTGTCAGCAGGGTACTATCCGATTTCGGCGGGTAGAGCAATATGTTTTCGGTGGCGAAGTCTTCCGGCGCGGCGAAACCTTTTGCGGCAAGGCCATGCTCGGGAGGAACGACGATCAAGACATCATCCTCGAAAAGGGGCGTATAGCGGATTTTGCGGTTTCGAATGCGGTCGCAGACAAGAGCCAGATCGAGCCGGCCTTCGAGAAGCGCTTCGAACGGATTGTTAGTGGCTTCCAGAACCAACTGCACTTCCACCCCGGGAAATTTCTTCTGAAAGAGAATCAAGCGCGAAGGGAACCAGTGGTAAGCGGTATGGCACTGCGTGGAGAGCCGGATCAGTCCTTTGGCGTTGTCGCCGTTTTTCTGGATGTCGGATTCCGCGCGGCCGAGTTCCGCAAGCACGGTGCGAGCCGTTTGGAGCAGGCGATCGCCGGCTGAGGTCAGAATCATCTTGCCATTTTTTCGCTCGAAGAGCGCCGCGCCGAGTTGCTCTTCCGCGTCACGAAGCTGATGGCTCAAGGCGGACTGCGTGAGATGGAGGAGATTGCCCGCGCGAGTGATGCTTCCCGTTTCCGCCACAGCGGTCATTAGCTTCAAATGCCGGATCTCCAGATTCATCGTGGGCCTCCTTGCGAGGTACATGAAACCAGCTCATATAGATGATGAAATCGTTCCATTAGGTTCATGGTTTAGATGGCTCTAGGCTGAACGTGTTTCGAATTTGCCAGGCTCGTGAAGGCAACTCGGATTCGCAAACCGGAATAGGACAACAAATCTGGGGGTTTAGCGGGAAAGCCTCAGACACGGCGCATTTCGAGTTTGCTGGCATTAGCCGGATAGATGCCAATTTGTGGAATCCGTAGAGTGAAATTGCTTCGAAGTCGCCGGCGCTTTTGAGCGTCGGTTGCCGGCGACGCCGTGAAAGCTGAATTTGAAGAAACTTCTCAGTTCCGGATTGCCAGCATTCTCCCGGGAAAGCCACGCCCTTTTGCCTGCGGCGCAGCCGGGACGATTGGGCCGTTTTGTGCGGCATCGCGTGACCGGCAGCGTGGTTCGCGGATTGTTGTTTTTCATACTTTTGCTGACGCCGTTCGAGGGGCTGGCCCAGCCGCGCGTTGTGGCATTGCCATTCCGCTACGTGCACTCGTTTATTCTGGTGGATGCGAAGATCGACGGCACGCCGGTTCGGCTGCTAGTGGATACCGGAGCGAACCAGACGATCCTCAATGCCAAATCATTTGGAAAAGTAGAGTTGCACGTGAGCAAGCCGATGAACCGGGAAGCGGGCATTGTCGGCAACGCTTTGCGCTTGCGAGTGGACCTGGAGATTGCGCATGAATTCCTGTTTTCGCAGCACGTGTCCGTGATAGACCTGGAAGAACTTTCGAGGCACTTCGGAGTCCAGTTCGACGGTTTGCTGGGGCAAGACATCCTGAATCAGTTCCACTCCGTTCGCATCGATTACAAGAAGCACCTGATCGAGCTAGAGCCTTAGAGAATTGTTCCCAACATAGAAAATTTTCTTAAACAGAATATGCGGCATGACCGCCCTGTGACTTGCTCCCCTTTCGCTTGCGGCGAGGCGGCGGACTGTACATTCCGAGTGGCCACCCAGAAGGTGGCCACACCAGTAGACAAAAGGGCGTTACCGAAAAGCGCCGTAAAGCTCCGGGCTTTAGCCATTGGGATAGAAGGCGTGAGGTGTCCCCGGTACAGATGGACTGTTAAAAGATATCTATTGGCAAACAAAAGGCGAAGGCGAAGATGTATCATTCTTTCATGATGCTGGGATACAAATCGAACAACAATGTCGTGTACAGCTGCAAATATCACGTCATTTGGTGCCCGAAGTATCGCCGCAAAGTTCTCGTTGGTGCTATCGCCAAACGGCTAGAGGAAACCATGCGTAAGACCGCTCTAAAGTATCGAGCGGACCTCATCGCTCTGGAAATCAAGCCAGACCACGTGCACATGCTTTGCGAAGTGGACCCGCAGTTTGGGATTCAC
>DATKHV010000043.1:0-2018 GCA_035510055.1 Candidatus Cybelea sp.
ACACTTGTTTCGCGGCCGTCAGGGTTCTCTCGACCGATGGAAGCATGGCTGACAATCCGAGCTGGATTGAAAAGTAGATCAGCCAGATGACCGCCAGTGTGAGAAACGTCCGCCATTCGGACCGCAATTTTCTGGGGAGAGGCGGACGGCCATCCTGCCTCCACAATTCGAGGAAATCCAGCAGAACGAAGGTGGTCTGCGTCACGCCAAACAAAAGTAGAAAGAGCTTAACGTTTTCCACGAATTAAGCCTGCCGTTTCTTTCTCACAGCGTTGCCGCTTCCATATAAGGAACGCGCTTGTCCAAATTGCTAAAAGCACTCTCGCCATCGCTGTAGGACACGCAAAAGATCTGCGCGCAGAAGGGAGTCAACGAATAATCCATCAGAGCGGCTCTCAAGGGATCCTGTTGATGAAGGCTGGTGAGCGCGAACATCGCATCGCCCTCCGCCGCATCTTTGTAGAGTGCCCGAAGCAAGGCGCGAAAAACGGAAACGTCATCGCCGTCCACGGCCACGAAGCTGACGTAGAAAGAGCGGAGTTCCTCGCCGGCCTCGGGAAAGCGGTGACCTCTTAAGATCGGATGAGTCATTTTGACCATTGGGGCAAGCCAGCGAAGCGGGCCTGAGAAACGGATGATGCGAGTCTGCTTGAAGCTCCGCTGATTCCACCGGCCGATCACGCCGATGACTCTGCTGTCGCGTAAGGCGACATAAAAATCGGAAACTTGGAAATCGCGCCAACGCCCGCCAGCGAAAAAATCTTCGCAAGTGTGCAACGGAGCAAATTGCTTTCGGGCATTGTTGCGGTTCAGGCAGTCCACGATTTGCGGGAGAAGGGCGAGGCTGCCGCGTTCGATGTAGCAGCGCGCTTCGAAGGGAGACTTGGCTCGGCCGAGATTGATGCCGGAGCAGTCGAGACAGCCCATCGGATGATAGGTGGGCAGACCGGCGCGCCCCGCGGTGAGTGTGGCCAAGGCGCCCGAATTCTCCGCAAAGATGACGGTGGTATAGAGCAGGGCGCGGCCGTCGGAATGCAGCTCCTTCAAGAAACGGTATCCGCGGGCGAGCAGGCTGCCGTTGCGATATTCCGTGCTTAGGCGCAAGTCGCTCAGGTAGCCCAGCTCCGTAGGTTCACCGTTCACAAAGGCTTTGGCCACGGAGCGGGAGGCAATGCCGACAATTTTGTTGTTCTGGAGGTCGCGGACGGCGATGGTGTGGCTAAACGGCCCACGAATTTCCGAGCCGGCAAAGAAATCCGGTTCGCGCTCGAAAGTGACCTCGATATTTCCCGGAACGGGATTGTTGACCAGGAACGAGCGAAGCTCCGCGTCATCCTGGCTTTGTGCCAGCGCGAACTGAAATTGCGAAGTGCCGTTCCGCGTTTGCATTTCGGTTACGATGGCTGGCCGCCGTTCTCCAACAGAAATCCTTGAAAGTGGTTTTCCCAGCCGCTCAAGCGATGAAGCGGGGTTTCCTTTACATTGCCGGCACGCTGGCCCAAGGCGCTGCAGCGGCGCATGTAGGCTTCGCCAGCGCCTTCCGTGATTTGAAAAATTGCGGCCGGGGACAACTGGCCGAGCTTGCGGCAGTAATCGTAGTGCGGATTTCGGCGCAGTTTGGCATCGAGTAGTTCCGCGAATCGACCAGTCTCGATTCGTCCATGAAAAAAAAGAACGTAGCGAGGGGTCTCCTCAAAAGAAGGCGCAAGCATGGCAAAGCCCGGAGTGCAGGCGCGCTCGGATTCCAGTTCCAGGAGCACGCTGTCCACAAAAGCGGCGCTGAGTTTTTCGCCGCAGACATCGCTGACGTTTCCTTCCCTGCCGATGAATTCGAGGACGGGAGTTTGTTCGAAGAAACCGGTGGCGCGGACGCGGTCACCGAGGCGGTAACGCCAGAGGCCACCTCCTGTGGTCAGGAGAACGGAATATTCGCTCCCCACTTCCAGTTCGTGAAGAAGCCTGGGAGTGGTGGAATCATTTTCAAGAAATTCCAGGAAATGCGAAGTGACCGCGGCGAC
>DATKHV010000044.1:0-15163 GCA_035510055.1 Candidatus Cybelea sp.
TTCGGATAGTCACGCTACCGGAATCTACAGTTTCGAACATTTGCGCGAGATATGCCCTTGCGAGGCTTGCAAGCGCGAGTTCCAGACCGTGGCGGAATAAAGCTGCTCGTCGGAGAGAAGCTCTGCTCGCCCGGCAGTACACATTGACTGGCGTGTGATCTTCGTCAGCGAGAAAGAAATTGCAAACGCGCAACACTTTGTTTTTGCGTCAAATTCAACGTATAGTTCTTCACCGACCTTCATAACGTATGTCATCCGACTCCACCGGCCACATTTTCACCCCTGGTAGGGTACGTCCCGTAGCCAAAGTGCTCGTGGCCACTACGGCCATGCTGGCGTTCATTTCATTCTGGCGGGCCGCGGCTATCGTGCTGAACGACCTGGCGTCGTCGGCCTATTACGCCGGTGGCGAGGCAGAGCAATTCATCGGTAAGACCGCTCCCTGGTTCATCCTCGGCATCATGCTGTTTTCCTATGCCGTGCGCGCCATTTACGTCGAGAGCTGCAGCATGTTTGTGCGCGGCGGCGTCTATCGCGTGGTCAAAGAGGCCATGGGCGGCACGCTCGCCAAGTTCAGCGTCTCCGCGCTGATGTTCGATTACATTTTGACCGGGCCGATCAGCGGCGTGTCGGCGGGACAATATCTCGTCGGGCTCTTAAACGAAACGTTTGACTACATCCACGTGAGCTTGCACATCTCACCGGGATTCGGCGCGGCTTGTTTCGCCATCCTGGTGACCGTTTATTTCTGGTGGTACAACGTCAAAGGCGTCCACGAGTCCAGCCAGAAAGCCATGCGCATCATGCAGGTCACCACCGTGATGGTGGTGATTCTCATCGCTTGGTGCATTTACACCGTCTTGCTGCGGCATCCCGCGCTGCCGCCGATTCCGCATCCGAAAAATCTGAAACTCGAGCCGAACGCCATGGGCTGGCTCTACGGCGTGCATTTCGCGCATTTCGCCGGAATCATCGCTATCTTCATCGGCCTCGGCCACTCCGTGCTGGCCATGAGCGGCGAAGAATCCCTCGCGCAGGTCTACCGCGAAATCGAGCATCCCAAGCTTCCGAATCTGAAGAAAACCGGGCTGGTCATTTTCATTTACAGCCTGGTGTTTACTTCGCTGGTTTCGTTTTTCGCAGTGATGATCATTCCCGACAATGTTCGCCAGAACTATCTGGAAAATCTCATCGGCGGGCTGGCCATGAATCTGGAGGGCCCGTTCCTGATACGGCTAATCTTCCACGGCTTTGTCGTCGTGGTAGGCACGCTGATTCTGGCGGGAGCGGTGAACACCGCGATCGTCGGTTCGAACGGCGTGCTCAACCGGGTTTCTGAAGACGGGGTGCTAGCCGACTGGTTCCGCCAGCCGCACCGCAGATTTGGCACGTCGCATCGCATCATCAACATTGTCGCGTTCTTGCAGATCATCACCATCATCATCAGCCGCGGCGATGTCACCTTCCTCGCCAACCTCTATGCCTTCGGCGTGATCTGGAGCTTCGCGATGAAGGGCTTGGCGGTGCTCATCCTGCGCTACACGCATCCCGGCGATCGCGAGTACCGCGTGCCGTTGAACTTTACGATTTTTGGCGTGGAAATCCCGCTAGGCCTGGGCTTGATTACCCTGACTTTGCTCGGTATCGCCGTCGTGAATCTGTTCACGAAGAAAGACGCGACCATCGCCGGCGTCACCTTTTCCGTCGTGCTCTTCATCGTTTTCACGATTTCGGAAAAAGTCACCCACCACGCGCGCGGCAATGCCAAACACGTCGAGATGGACCAGTTCCATCTGGAGATGGAAGGGGAGCTGACACCCGCCGCCGTTGGCGCTCGTCCCGGCAACATCCTGGTACCCGTCAGCAATCTGCACTCCCTCTATCACCTGGGCAATGTGCTGGATCGCGTCAAACCCGGCCGCCGCGATGTCGTCGTATTGCACGTGCGCTTGTTGCGCCGCTCCGCCTCCGGCGAATACGAACTCGAAGCCGAGCAGCTTTTCGGCAGCATCGAACAGCAACTCTTTTCGCAGGCTCTTTCGCTAGCGGAGAAACGCGGTAAGTCCATCCGCCTCGCCGTCGTTTCGGCCAACGACCTCGCCGATGGCATCCTGCGCGCGGCGACGTCTTTGCAATCCAGCACCATTGTTCTGGGACATTCCACCAAGGGAAGCACCGAAGAGCAGGCCCGGCTGATTGGCGAAGCCTGGGAGAAGCTCGGCGATTTGCGGCCGCAGTTCAACCTGGAAATTCACATGCCCACCGGGGACAAGGTTTACAAAGTCCTGGGGCCACACGCGCCGAATCTGACGGCCAATGAAGTCAATCTGCTGCACCGGCTGTGGTTGCGTTTTAGTGACGCCGTTGCGCCCCTGGAAATCCACCACCACGACGTCGTGCACTTCGCGCTGGAAGAAGTGCAAAAGGAAATGGACGAAGGACACGAAGACCTCGTGGTCAACCGCTTGCGCGCGCATCTCGAAGAAATCCAGAAGAAAAAGGCTCCGAAGAGCTGAAGCGGATCAAGCCTTCACGCGAGCGGCGTAGTGCAATGGCCACATCGCCTCGCCGTGAGTGGAATCGGCATGGCGCACTGCGGGCAGTCTTTAGTGCTGGATACTGCCGCTGGCGCTGGTCTCTTGGTGAGGTGATTCAGCTGTTGAACGACCAGGAAAACCACGAACGCGACGATCAGAAAATTGACCACGTTGTTCAGGAAGATTCCGTAGTTCAGCGTCGCCACGCCCGCTTCTTTTGCGGCTTTGAGAGTGTCGAAGGACTTTCCGCTCAAGCTAATGAACAAGCCTGAAAAGTCGACCTTGCCAATCAGTTGGCCGATGGGGGGCATGAGCACGTCCTCGACCAGCGACGTCACAATTTTTCCAAACGCAGCGCCAATGATTACGCCGACCGCCAAATCCATGACATTGCCCCGCATGGCGAATTCCTTGAACTCTTTCAGCACGAGCGTTCTCCTTTATTCTCTTTGAACAAGATTTTCGGACGGCCCGGCGGATTTCGAAACCTGGGGAGGGCTGTCTGTTCCGCGGATTATAGTGGAAGCCCAAGAAAAAGAAAGAAAAGAAGACTGCTGGGACTGCTGGCAAAATTTGCCGGCGCATTCTTCTCGGAAAAACTCTCTACCGGGGCCGCAAGACCAAAAACGTCCCCATGATCCCGCGCCATGCGATTAAGCCTCCGCCAGCCGCAAGGAGGGGATCGACAAAATGAAACGGTACGCGTGAAATGATCAGCATGAGGGCGCCTAGAAGTAGGAGCGATAGCCCGCGCGTCCAGTTCTGCCAGCGCGACCACCACTGGCCAGGACGGTACAAAGCGCGCAGTCCCCAAACGATCAGCGCCACGCTGAGAATCAACCAAGCGGCGCCGTGCCGTTCCACATAGACGTGCCGCACCAATCCCAGCCATATCACCAGCAAGCCGAGCAAAACAAAGATCAATTCGATCAGCACTCCGAATAATCGCTCGGGCGTGAGCATCGCGAGGGCGCCGACTTAAGCGACGCGTTCGATGCGCAGCTTCTGGATGGACACGGGAGTCTTGGGGCGATCGTTCGAATCGCGCGGCAAGTTTGAGATTTTGTCCGCCACCTCTTGGCCTTCGACCACTTCGCCAAAGATGGTGTGACGGTTGTCCAGCCACGGTGTCGCCGCCACAGTGATAAAAAATTGGCTCCCATTGGTTCCCGGTCCGGAGTTGGCCATCGAGAGTTTCCCGGCTTTCGCATGTTTCAGCGTCGGATGAAACTCGTCCGCAAATTTGTAGCCTGGCCCGCCCATGCCGCTGCCGTGCGGGCAGCCGCCTTGAATCATGAACTGCGGAATCACGCGATGAAAAATCAGCCCGTCGTAGAACGGCCGTTTTTCCTTCTGGCCGGTCTTTTCGTTCGTAAATTCTTTGGTGCCTTCGGCAAGCCCGACGAAATTCGCCACCGTCTTGGGCGCCTCGTTTTCCAACAAACGCACCACTATGTTTCCCTGCGAAGTTTCAAAAATTGCGTACGTTCCCGCTGTCCGGCTCATGCGCTCTCCTTTTTTCCTAACCGCATCATGCTACACGAGGCGGCGTGGGCCGCGCCACTTTGCGCCAGGGGATCGCGGGGCCGCCAGTTTTCTTCTAAACCTGTTTCCAGGCCGCAAACCGCAAGCGCACATAATCGGCGGTCCATCGGCCTTCGGCATCCGCTAGCTCTGGGCGTAAAGCTTCGCGCACTTCGGCGATGTAGGCGGGGCGCTCCGCCGGCGGCAAGCAAGCCGTGAAACTTTCCGCAAACGTTTCCAGCCAGCCAGTGACGTCCCCCGGAAGTGGCGTGGGACGAGGGATGAGCGCGATTGTGGATATCGAAAAGCCCGCTTTGTCGAGCAGCAGAGAATATTCTTCGACGGTCGGGAAATACCAGGGGACCGCCGCCTCTCCGTCCATGCCGCGGCGATTTAGGGCGCCGACCAAGGCCTTCTTGATTTTCGCAACGCAGCCAAACCCGCCGAACTCCGCGACAAACCGTCCGTTGGGCCGAAGTGCGCGCCACACTCCGGAAATCACCGCCACCGGATTCCGCATCCAGTGCAGAGCCGCGTTGCTGAACACGGCATCAAACTCGCCGTCGAAGGAAAGCCGTTCGCCATTTATCACCCGCGCGTCCAGTCCCAGTTTTCGAGCCGCGGCAACCTGCGCGGCGCTGCCGTCAACTCCAACGAGGCTCGACCCCATGGCCGCGAGCTTCGCTGTTAGCACGCCGTCGCCGCAACCAAGGTCCAGGATGCGTTCTCCCGGCTTCGCCGCAAGTAACTCGACCACGGCCGCGGCTAGGTCGCTGACAAAGCGGGCGTTGCGCGCATAGCGTTCCGGGTCCCAAGTCTGCGAGGCCGTCATCTTGTTCAGCCAGATGATGGAAGGCTACCAACCTTTTTTCTTGCGAAGCTCCGTGATGTGCGCCGCGTGATGTTTCCCGTGCCACTCGTAGACGAACAGCAGCCAATCAATGGTGCGCTCGCCGTGGTCGGGATGGACGAGAACTCTGGCGAAATGTTCTGGCTTCAGCGAGCGCCACAATTTGTCCCAGCGCGCGTGCACCGAATCCAGCAGCGTCTGCGAAACTTCAATTGGCGTCGATTTCGCATCGGCCAACTCGGCCCAAGCGGCTTGGTCGTACGGCTTGATGGTGGGCTTATCCTCGGTCAGCGCCAGTTTCAATCGCACGTAGGCGTTCAAATGGCTGTCCGGAACGTGATGCACGACCTGGCGTACGGTCCAGCCGCCTTCGCGATAAGGCGTATCGAGCTGCGAATCGCTCAGGCCTTTCACGGCGGCGCGCAGTTTCGCCGGCGCTGCGGCGATCTCTTCGATAGCTTGCTGCCGCCGCGCGGGCGACACTTGCGGGGGCATTGCAAAATCTCCGATAGGGTAGCGCTGGTCCATGGCGTTTTTCTCCTAGGCACAACGAATATTTTCTTTGAACTATATCGGCGTGTCTTCCTAGCGGTCAATGCGCCACCGGGAAAAAGACCTCTCCAATTTGGCTGCTCCTATTCCGAATCGGCGGGGAGGGAATGCTACAATACCGGCCTGCGCCGTACCCGGCGGGCCGAGTGCCGAATCTAATGGATGGAGAAAGATCGCATGTACAACGTCGTCATCATCGGCAGCGGCTGCGCCGGTCTAACTGCTGCGATTTACGCTGGGCGCGCGAACCTGAAGCCCCTGGTGGTCGACGGCCATGAGCCGGGTGGCCAGCTTTCCCTTACAACCCACGTTGAAAATTTCCCGGGCTTCCCGGAAGGCATCATGGGGCCGGAGCTGATCGAGAACATGCGCAAGCAAGCGCAAAAGTTCGGCGCGGAGTTCAAAGCTGGCGCGGTCACCGAAGTCGACGTCAGCAGACGTCCGTTCAAAATCATCGCCGGGAAAGACACTTATGAAGCGCAAGCGCTGATTGTGGCTGCCGGAGCTTCGGCGCGCTTGCTGGGCTTGAAAGGCGAAAGGGAACTGATCGGCCATGGCGTTTCCACCTGCGCCACTTGCGACGGCTATTTCTTCCGTGGCAAGTCCATTGCTGTGGTCGGCGGCGGCGATTCCGCCATGGAAGAAGCCAATTTCCTTTCGCGCTACGCCAGCGAAGTCTACGTCATTCACCGGCGAAATGAATTTCGTGCTTCCAAAATCATGATTGACCGCGCGAAAGCCAACGAGAAAATAGAGTTTGTCACACCTTTTGCAGTCGAGGAAATTCTTGCCCCTCAGGGCTTCGTCGAAGGAGTGCGGCTGCGCCATCTGGAAAGCAAGGACACACGTCAAATTGCTCTCGCCGGAGTGTTTGTGGCCATCGGCCACGATCCAAACACCATCATCTTCAAGGGCAAACTCGAAATGGACGCTAACGGCTACCTCTTAGCCCAGCACGGTAGCCTCACCACGATTCCCGGCGTGTTCGTGGCCGGCGATGTGCGGGACCATCGTTACCGCCAGGCGGTTACCGCTGCCGGTTCCGGTTGCATGGCCGCCATCGATGCGGAAAAGTTTCTGGAAGAGCACAAACACTAGTTTCGCCCTCCGCAGGCTGCCATAATTGGTCCAGAATGCTGCGGTCGACGTTGCTCAAACTTTCCGAAAGCAAGAACTTTGCCAATTGGGTCACCTCCAATGGCACCACGCGGCGCATGGCGCGCCGTTTCGTCGCCGGCGAAACGCTGGACGAAGCTATCGCCGCCGCCCGCGAATGCAACAACCGGGGCATGCTCGCTAGCCTCGATTACCTCGGCGAAAATGTCGCTAGCATCTCCGATGCCCAGCATTCCCGCGACGCTTATCTCGAGGTTTTTGAGCGTATCGCGGAGGAAAAGCTGCACGCCAATGTTTCCGGCAAACTCACGCAACTCGGCCTCGATATCAACATTGAATTTTGTGAAGGCCTGGTTCTTTCCATCGTGGAGCGCGCCGCCGGTTTCGATAATTTTCTGCGCATCGATATGGAAGGTTCTCTCTACACGCAGCGCACCATCGAACTCGTCAAACGCGTGCGCGCGCGCAATCCTGCCGTAGGCACGGTCATCCAAGCGTATTTGTACCGGAGTGAAACGGACATCGCCGATTTGCTGGCGTACGGCTGTCGCATTCGTTTGTGCAAAGGCGCCTACCAGGAATCCGAGGACGTGGCCTTTCCTAACAAAGCCGACGTAGATGCTAACTTCGTGCGCTTGATGGAGACGCTGCTGTCCAGCGGTTTCTATCACGGTATCGCCACTCACGATCCGCGCATGATTGCCGCCACGATTCGCCATGCCGCCGCCAAGCAGATTTCCAAGGACGATTTCGAGTTTCAGATGTTGTACGGAGTGCGCACGGATCTTCAGCGCCGGCTCGTCCAGGATGGCTATCGCGTCCGCATCTACATCCCTTTTGGCATAGACTGGTTCCCCTATTTCATGCGCCGTCTAGCCGAGCGCCCCGCCAACCTCGGCTTCCTGCTCCGCAATTTCTTCCGTTCCTAAGCTCTTTACGGGCTACTGTTTCCGGCAGACGGTGACGCCGTCGCGCAGGGGAATCAGCACCGGATAGAGTTCCTTCGTCGCGTAAACGAGCCGGTTGAATTCCTGGATGCCTTGTGTGTCAGCGTCGTAGGGAGCCGCTGGCCGCGCCGCTTTTCCGGACCACAGCGTATTGTCGGAAATGAACAAGCCGCCGCGGCGCAGTTTGGGCAGCGCCACGCGCAGTGAGTCCGGATATTGGTGCTTGTCCACGTCGTTGAAGATCAGGTCGAATTGGCCCGGTGTTTTCTTTAACAAGTCATGTGCGTTGCCAACGCGCACTTCGATGCGCTTGGCCACTCCCGCCCGGCGAAAGTAATCCTTCGCCCGGCGCGCTTTCTCCGGATCGCCATCCGTGTAAATCACTTTTGCCTTGGCCCCCGCCGCGCGCGCCAGCCAAATCGTCGAATACCCAATCGCCGAACCCATTTCAAAAATACGTTTTGCCCCGGAAACTTCGACGAACAACGCCAACAATCGCGCCACCGCCGGCCCGATGATGGGAACCTCATTTTGCGCTGCGTAGTCTTCTATCTCCATTACCACCGCATCGCGCTCCGGCAGCAGTTGATAAAGGTATTCCTCAACATCATCTTGAATGTACCCGCTGCGCAAATTCTCGCTACGAATCATCGTTTTCTCCCAGCATCGGCGCAGGAATTGTCAGCCCTATTTCCTTTTTCCGCGCAATTCTTCGGTTCCTACCCGCCACCGTGCTTTCAACAAATATTGCGTAGAGACGCTGCGGATCGTCGCTCGTTAGTTAGATCCCGAGGCCAACAGCGCGCGGATGGCTTCTTCATACCTTTCCCGCGTACCTTCGCCCAGCTGGTGTCCGGCCTGCCGGCCATCCTTGCTGTAAAAAATCGAAACCGGCAGCGATCCTGTCCAGCCAGGCAACACCGCTTGGGTGAACGACCGTATCTGGCCGGCTGTTTTCCGGTAGTTCGGAAATATCGGTTTGTAGCGGGCCAGGAAACGCCGCATTAAGATCAAATCGCCGTCGCCATCCAGGCTCACGCCCACAACTTTCAATCCTTGCGGAGCATATTGCTTCGCCAATTCATTCAGCATGGGATACTCATGCCGGCAGGGTTCGCACCAGGTGGCCCAAAAATTCACCAGCAGGGGCTTGCCGTGGTATTCGGCGACCAATTTCTCGTAAGCCTCGAGGTCAATCATCGCCGGATCGCGGGACGCCGCGGTCTTCGTTTCTTGTGACGCGGTCTGCGGCCCGGCCAGCGCTGCGGCCGCTCCCAGCAATACCAGTGCAACGAGGCCCATCTTCATTTTCATGGTCATTCCTTCCGCTCTCATTCTATCCGCACCTCCGCCGGTTGAGAAACCTCTTCCCACCGCGTACAATTCCCTTAGCGGCTTGTCGTGCCCGGCAGCCGCATGATATAAGGATTTTTCGCCGGTTGTGCTGTTGCGCAGGATGAGCCACCGGTCCACTGTCCGAACAAAGGAGACCTTTAATGGCCTACGTGATTGCCGAGCCGTGCATCGGCACAAAAGACACCGCTTGTGTGGATGTTTGTCCGGTGGACTGCATTCATCCGCGCAAGGACGAACCGGCTTTCGAGGGCGAAACGCAGCTTTACATCCACCCCACGGAATGCATTGATTGTGGCGCTTGCGTGCCGGTTTGCCCGGTGACCGCTATATTCGCGCTCGAAGACCTTCCGGAAAAATGGAACAACTTCACGCCCATCAACGCCGATTGGTATGCAAAGCAAGGGAAGTAGCAAGACTTCTTAGCAAGCGCCGGGCTTTTTGTGGTTTTGGGCGGCACGTTTCCGCGTGCCGCCTTTTCTATGCCCGCTATCGGCTTCCGCCGTTACCAGCCGGGTTGCCAACTCTTTTCGGCCGGGAATCATCGTACCATCCTGTACGCACCGTCGGGAGGTCTGGTTTGAAGCTCGGAAACACGGGTCTGCTCTTAGCCACTTCTTTCTTCAGCCTGGCCGCTTTTAGAACAGCTTCAGCCCAGACTCCGACCGCTCCCCGGCCGCAACGGCAACTGCGGCGCCTTGACTCCACGCTAGAAGGTCACTGGTCCGGTTCGCTCCAAGCCGGTGAAGCCGTCCTCCATCTTGTTCTGCATGTTTCCAAAGCCGAAGACGGTTCTCTAAAAGCCTCCATCGATAGCCTCGATCAAGGCGTCTACGGCATTGAAGTCACCGCTCTTACCCAAAGAGATTCCACTCTCCAGTTCCATGTAGCTTCCGTCGGCGCCACTTACCAAGGAAGAATCGCGCCCGACTACAGCAGCATCAATGGCGGCTGGACCCAGGGCAATGTGAGCCTGGCGCTTGTTTTTCACCGCCAGGCCGCGGGAGCCGGTGCAAGAGAGCCTTCCCATGCCGTCGCTGGCACCGAAGGAGTTTGGCAAGGCGCGCTGGAAGGCCACGGCATGCGCTTGCGCTTGCAACTGCACGTCTCGCATGACGACCAGAAGCATCTCGTCGCCGCGCTCGATAGTCCCGACCAGGGAGTGAGCGGTCTTCCCGCCGTCAAGGTGAACCAGAAGGACGCCGTCTTTCATTTCGAAATTCCCGTGGTGCGTGGCGTCTACGAGGGGACGCTCAACGCTGCAAAAACGGCGATCATTGGAAGCTGGAGGCAAAACGGTGTCGAGCAGAAACTCAATTTTCGACGTTCCGACCAGCTTCTCGAACTGGTTCGCCCGCAAAACCCCGTAAAGCCTTATCCCTACAAGGAAGAAGAAATCACTTTTCCGAACGAAAAAGCAAAGATCGCGCTCGCGGGCACGCTCACCGTTCCTCGCGGGCCTGGCCCATTTCCCGCCGCCATCCTGCTCAGCGGCTCCGGCCCGTACGACCGCGATGAATCTGTTGCCGGGCATCGCCCTTTTTTGATTTTAGCGGATCACCTCACCCGGAAAGGCATCGCCGTGCTGCGCTTCGATAAACGCGGCATCGGCAAATCCACTGGCGACTACGCCAATGCCACCACGGAAGATTTCGCCGCCGACGCCGAAGCCGCTCTCTCTTACTTGAAAACTAGCAAGGAAATTGACGCGAAGCGAACCGGCCTTATCGGCCACAGCGAAGGCGGCCTCATCGCGCCACTGGTCGCGTCGCGTTCCGGCGTTGCTTGGCTCGTTCTTCTCGCCGGACCCGGCCTCAATGGCGAGGACACTCTGCTACTCCAGTCGGAGCTGCTTCTGAAAATAACGGGCATCGACGACGAGCAGATCGCGAGAGTGCGCGAGTTCAACAAACAAACTTACGCGCTGGTTCGCCAGGAAAAGGATCCCGCTGCCCTGGAAGCAAAGTTGACGGATCTGGTTGAATCCAGCGGCATGAACGCCATGCTCTCCCCGGCCGCTCTGCAGTCGCAACTTAGCGTGGTGGCCTCGCCGTGGTTCCGGTTTTTTCTCGACTATGACCCAGTCCCCGCCTTGCAAAAGACCACTTGTCCGGTCCTGGCGCTCACTGGCGAAAAAGATCTCCAGGTCCCCGCCAAGCAAAATCTTCCCAAAATTCAGAAGGCTCTCCAGGACGCCGGCAACCAGGATTTTCAAACCGCCGAATTGCCGGGCTTGAACCACTTCTTCCAGCACTGCCCGACCGGTTCCATCAACGAGTACGGCAGCATTGAGGAGACCATGGCCCCGGAAGCTTTGACCGCCGTCTCCGATTGGGTGTTGCAGCACACCGCGCTCTGAACGATTCGATGGGCTGCGGCCTCGAAGTCGCGCCGCGCTTCTGGATCGAGAAGCGGGATTTACCCCCGCCCAGGCGCAATTCATCATTTCCCCGCGCACGGGTTATGATGTTGGCGAGAAAAAACTGTCCCCATGCCCGCAAAGTTCCATCTCGCTCTGCTCATTCACGCCCATCAGCCTTGCGGCAATTTCGAGCACGTCCTCGAAAAAGCCTACGATACTTCCTATCTTCCGTTTATTGCACGCCTCGAAGCGCACCCCAAGGTTCATCTCGGCCTTCACTATTCCGGCCCGCTGCTCACTTGGATCGAGAAAAATCGCCCCGAGTATTTTTCCCGCTTGAGGAATCTCGTCGAAAGCGGTCAGGTCGAGTTTGTGGGGGGCGGCTTCTATGAGCCCATCCTGATTTCCATTCCTCCCGAGGATCAGCGCGAACAGATCAAGCGCCTGGCCGCCTATGTGCAGAAGCACTTTGGCCGCGCTCCGTCCGGTGCATGGCTTGCCGAGCGTGTGTGGGAGCCGCAACTTCCCACCGCACTGGCGGCTGCAAATGTCGCCTACACCCTGGTGGACGACATGCATTTCCTCGCCGCCGGTTTCGAGCCCGAGGAACTTTTTGGCGCTTACATCGCCGAAGACCGTGGCAAGACCGTGTGGCTCTACCCCGGTCAGAAAGCGCTGCGCTACCTCATTCCTTTCGGCAAAGTCGAGGACGTTATCGCCTATTTGCGCGACGCCGCCAGCAAACACCCAGGCGGCGTCGCCGCCATGGGCGATGACATGGAAAAGTTCGGCGTTTGGCCCGGCACTCACGAGCACTGCTATACAGATGGCTGGCTCGAGGAATTCTTTACCGCGCTGGAAAAAAATTCCGATTGGCTCCAAGTTTCCACGCCTGGAGGCTATCTGGAAACCCACGCGCCCCTTGGCCGAGCCGATCTTCCCACGGCTTCCTATACGGAGATGCTCGAGTGGGCTCTCCCCACGCGCGTCCGCCAGCGCTTTCATGAAGTTTTGAAAGAGTTCAACACCCGCCCAGAAGTGCTTTCTTTCCTGCGCGGCGGTTCCTGGCGCGGCTTTTTTCGCAAATACGCGGAGTCCAATCTGTTGCACAAAAAAATGCTCCGCGTTTCCGCGCGCATTGCCGCTGCCCCGGTCCGGCACGACGACGCAAAGGCCAGAGAGGAATTGATGCTGGCGCGCGATCTGCTCTTGCACGCCCAGTGCAATGACGCTTATTGGCACGGCATTTTTGGCGGCATTTATGCTCCGCATCTCCGCACCGACCCCTGGCGCAACCTGATTCGCGCCGAGGCCATCGCTGACCGGCAGATTCCCGGTGCGCTCGTCCCGCGAGTCGAACTTTTGGACTACGATGCCGACGGCGCCAACGAATTGCTCTTTACCACTCCGGAAGCGCAAGCGCTTTTGAAGCCCAATGACGGCGGCACCATCGCCGCGCTCGATTTCCGTCCCGTGGCCGCCACGCTGGTCAATTCCATCCTGCGCCGCCCGGAGGCCTATCACACCCGTTTGCGCGAAGCCGCCGGAAAGCCCGCCACCGGGGTGGCCATCTCCATTCACGAGCAGACCCGCGTCAAGGAGCCTGGCTTGGAGAAATATCTCCGTTACGATCGCTGGCCCCGCCATGCTTTCCGAGTGTTGATCTTCGACCCCACACGCACCCATACCGACTACGAAGCCCTCGAATTGCGCGAAGACGCCGGATTCGCCGGCGGCGTGTACACGGTGAAAAACTCCGCTCCTTACGAAGCCGAGCTTTTCCGCGCCGACTCCCTAACATTGCTGGGCAAGAGCGAGTCTGCCACCGCCAAACTCCTCCTCCTCAAGCAGTATTCATTCAGCCCTGCCCCCAACGGCTTCGAAGCCGCTTGCGAAATCAGTTTCAAATTCAAGGAGATTCTCCCTAAGCCCCTGGCCGTGGGCATCGAGTCGGTCATCAATCTCCTTGCGCCCGCCGAGCCGGACCGCTTCTTTGAAACTCCCGCAGGCAAGAAAAATCTCCGCTTCAGCGGCGTGCTGCCCGGTCCCATCCTGCGCATGGAAGACGGCTGGCAACGTGTCCGCGTGGCCTTGCACGCTCCGCTCGTCGAAGAGTTCTGGGTGGCCCCGGTCGAAACCGTTTCCGAATCTGAGGAGGGCTTCGAGCGTGTCTACCAGGGTTCCCAAATTCTCGCCCTCTGGCGTCCCCCACTCACCATGCAAAAAACGTGGTCCGCCCGCCTCGTCTGGCGCATCGAAGCCTTCTGACGGCCATCCCATTTACTGGACGGCGTTAGGGGGCCGGGACGCTGAGAATTTGTCTTGATTCTCGATTTTAGCGAGCTCCTCACGCAGGCGCGCAGCTTCGGAGCGATACTTTTCCGCATCGATGTGGAACTTGACGGCGGGAACGCTGCCGGCCGCGTTGAAAATTTTGGTGATAGCATCGTTTTTGCGTTTGCCGCTATGTTCTAGCTGGTTGGCAATATCGTCTTGGTTTTGTGCGTCGCCTTCCAATCCGGCAATGCGGGCTTGAAGATCCTGGATGTTCGCCCAGCGCTGGGCTCGCGCGATGGCGGCATCGGTGGCCGGGATACTGGCGGTTTCCCACATCCCCGAGCCACGGTCTTCCAGCAGTTCTTTGAAATGATCGAGATTGTCGATGCCGTTCCGATTGCCCTGATCGGCGGACATGCGGTACCAGGTCACGGCCTTAGCGTCGTCGGGCTCTACGCCTTGCCCGAATTGATACATCCAACCGAGTTGGTTCTCCGCGTCGCTGTTCCCGTGGGCCGCAGCTTTGTCAAACCAGGACATGGCCTGGGCATAATCGGTTGGCACGCCGAGGCCATTCTGAAACATGTAGCCAATGTTTTCTTGCGCGTGATCGTTGCCGTGTTCAGCAGCCTTGTAATACCAGAAAAGAGCCTCAGTGTAATTCTTCGGCTGGCCCCCTCCTTCCTCGGCCAGGTAGCCTAACTGGTTTTCGGCGTCGGAGTTGCCGTGGCCTGCGGCCCGGAGATACCAAGCTTGGGCTTGGGCAAAGTCCTGCTTCACTCCATATCCGCACTGGTAAAAATAGCCGACCTGCTTCTCGGCTTCCGCCAAGTCCTGGTCCGCGGCTTTGCGGTACCAGTTGAGGGCTTGCTTGTAATCGCGTTTGACGCCAACACCATCCTCGAACAGGGCGCCCAGATTGTACTCCGCGAGCGCATCGCCTTGGTTCGCGGCGGAACGATAGTAGGTTAAGGCGCGCTTGTAATCCCGCGGCACACCGAACTTATGTTGGTACATGTTGCCCAGTTGGTTCTGGGCAGGAGCGAAGCTCTGGTTAGCGGACTTCAGATACCACGTCAGAGCCTGGGCGTAGTCTTGGGGAACGCCGAGGCCGCTATAATAGTGGTTCGCCAGCGTGAATTGCGCTTGCGCGTTCCCCGCAGCGGCGGGCTCGCGAAGAGAGTAGAACTCTTGGTCCGGCGGCGGTGCCGTCGCCTGAGCCGACGTCTGGACCGGTGCCTGCGCCCGTGCCGCGAAAACCACCGCGAACATAAAGAAAGCTGCTACCGTGGCCCTAGTCCTTAAGCTCATGGAGATCTCCCCCTAGACGAAGATCGGAACATAAGCGGGAAATGGCACCTATGCAAACTCGCCCGGCGGCCGCGTTCTGCCCAGGGCTTCATCCCCGCAATAGACGGCGATCTTCCAGTAGCCTGGCATGCGCAAGCTCATATAACGATAGACAGCTCGTACTATAGGGACAAAATGTGCTCAATGTTGTATGTCTGGTGAGGATCGTCAATAGCAGGGGATCAAGGCGAGGGCCTTGCCCATAAGGGCTGCCCATAGCCTTCACCAGCAGCCCCGCGTCTATTCCGCGAACCGCCGGACGCTGAAAGAAATGGGCAGCCCGACCACCACCAGG
>DATKHV010000045.1:0-12119 GCA_035510055.1 Candidatus Cybelea sp.
CATCCGCCGCACCGACGAACAGGCCAGCGCCGGGCGTCCCATCGCCGATCTCGCCGCCATCGTCACCGTCACCGATGACGGCGGCAGCTCCGGCCGCTTGCGCCGAGAGAATCGCATCCTCCCGCCCGGCGACATCCGCAACTGCATGGTCGCGCTCTCTAAAGATGAAGCCCTTCTCGGCCGCCTTTTCCAATATCGTTTTCATGCCGGACGCGGGCTCATCGGCCACAATTTCGGCAACCTGTTTCTGGCCGCGCTCACACACGTCACCGGCGATTTCACCGAAGCCATCCGCGTCAGCAGCAAAGTCCTCGCTATTCGGGGCCGCATTTTTCCGTCGACGCTTTCCAACGTGCATCTCGTGGCAACGCTGGAAAATGGCCGCATAGTTCACGGCGAAACGCGCATCACCGCCAGCAGAGTGCCGATCGCCAAACTCAAGCTCTCATCGCGTGGCGTGGGGGCGCTTCCTCTGGCCATCGAAGCCATCAAGCAGGCTGACCTGATTCTTCTCGGCCCCGGCTCGCTGTACACCAGCATTCTTCCGAACCTGCTGATCCCGGAGATCTCCAACGCCATCGCCAAATCCAGAGCGGCGCGCGTGTACATCGCCAATCTGATGACCCAGCCCGGCGAAACCTCCGGTTACGCCCTCGCCGATCATCTCCGCGCCATCCAGAAGCATGTTCCGCGCCGCGTCATCGATTGGGTCGTCGCCAATCGCCAGGCGGTTCCGCCCGATGTGGCCCGCCGCTATCGCTCCCAGGGCGCCGAACCGGTGGCCATCGACCTCTCCGCCCTCCAGAAGCTCGGCTTCCGCGTCGTCCTAGACAATCTCCTCGAAGAACACGGCGTCATCCGCCACCACACCCGCCGCCTCTCCCGCCTGCTGCTGGAAGAATTCCTCCACCGCTAGCCCATCCATCTCTCACGTGTTGTTCCCCATGCCCCAAACGCCCACCAGCGACATTCTGCAAAATGCCTCTTGGATTATGCACTTGGCAGGTAAGAGTGCGGTATTTCTCCCCCAGCGGCTTCTCTGCCGCTTTTTTATTCCGGCCCCGGAATTCTATGAAGTGCTCCGGCTTGCCGCCGCCTTTCTCCCGTTCTCCACCGTCGCCAATTCTGTCGTCCGGAATTAAGGACCCCAGCTCTTAAGGCCCGTAGCGGAGAACGTTCCAATCCTAAGGTTCCACGCGGTCAAATGCTCTCTTTGAGGGTGTCTTGCATCTAACTCATTTAGAATCAACACTTACACAAAACGCCGGGGGGTGGGGCCAGTTATGGTTAACTATAAATCGCTAAAACCGTGGTTGGAATCGAGTCCCAAGATAAGAAAGGCCCTCCGATCTGCTCGGAGGGCCTTTCCGGCTAAGGGTTTTCGCAGCCTTAAAAGATGAGCTTGACGGCCAGCTGCATGTTGAATGCTTCGCCAGGTCCGATTCCGGGGGCCCCGTTGAAGTCGCCGATCGTGTCGCTCACGAAGCCGAATCCCGCGCTCGTGTTGCAGGTGGCACCTACAATCTTTGTGCCGCAACTGCCGCCCACAGAGCCTGGGCCGGATGAGAGATTTATCCGGTTCAGGAGGTTAAAGGTTTCCATGCGCAGTTGTATCTTGACACGCTCGGTGATCGCGATGTTCTTGAAAACGGAGAGATCCACGTCTCCAAATCCAGGGCCACGCAAGGTATTGCGAGCGAGCTGCGGAGTGCCGGGCCCCGCGAGCGCAAATGCTGCCGGATTCCACCATTGCTCCCCGCCAGCTGCCGCTGAGAACGTGTGGGGTGCCCCATAAGGATTAACACCCCCAATAAGGTAGAGGCCGGAAAGGAGCTCGTCCGAGGGCTGCCCGGTGTGGAAGTTCCACAAGCTGCTGACTTGCCAGCCGTTGACCGCCTTGGCCGACCAGCCATGAGCCCACGGAGCTTTCGGGACGTCGTACACAAAGTTGGCGGTGAACAAGCGCCGCGTGTCGTAATCGCTGTTGCCGTAATCCACCAAACGATTCAAGCTATCGGCGATCGGCGCGCGGTACTCGCTCATCTCATCCAATGCATGACCCCAGGTAAAGGAGAATTGAGAAGTGAGACCGTGCCAGGACCGGAGCCTGAACGTCGTCTGCAGGGCGTTGTAGTTGGACGTGCCCACGCTCTGAAGCTGGTCGATACTGGTAAAATTTGTACCGGTCGTGGGAAGGCTGAACATCATGCTGAGCTTGCGCCCCTGGCTGCCCACGTACCCGATCTGCCAGACCGCCGCGTTCCCGAAACTCTTCTCCACTTGCAGATCGAAATTGTAGAAGTAGGGGGTGCGGAAATTCTGGCTAACGGAATAAACACTCAGACCAGGAGCATTCAGACAAAAGGGATCCGTGCATTTTACGACGCCCGGGAAGATGGAAGTTCCACCCGTCTGGACGGCCTGCCAGTTATAAGCTGACCGGCTGTATACGGAGGACGCGTCGGGACCGATAGGATTGTTCTCTAAACCATCGGCAAAGCCGCTCGGCGGGCGGTAATCCAAGAACGGATTGATGTTGATCTGATCGTAGAATACGCCCACGCCGCCACGCACTACTAGATCATTCCTGGAAGTCGGCTGATAGGCAAAGCCGATCCGCGGGGCGAAGTTGTTCTTGTCCGGTGGGAAAATGGAATCGATGCCGGCGCCCTGAACGAGCAGACCCTTCCCCGAAACGAAGACTCCAAGGTCGTCCGTCTTATTACTATGGAGCGGGCCAAAGTACTCATACCGCAGACCCAAGTTCAGGTTCAGCTTCTTAGTCACCTGCCAACTATCGCTAGCGAAGAAATTGAAGGCATTCACCTGCACAAAGCGTTCGGGATTTCCTACGGCGATGGAGGAGGTGGATACCTCACCTGCAAGGAAGTCTGCGAGGGCCAGAGCAGTGCCATTTATTCCGGCGCACGCAGTAGTCGGCGTCGCAGCTCCGCAACCCGTGGCTCCGCCCCAAGGTCCCTGCGTTCCGTCAAATCCGAACAGGCCCGTTCCATGACGATGATAGAACTCGTCCACCCGGCCTTGGCGGAACTCTCCGCCATAACGGAGTTGGTGGTTGCCTGTGTTGTACGAAACGATGTCCGTCAGGTGCCATGTTAGGTCCGAGCGGCCTTCCGGGGGAGTAATTCCAATCGTTTCAAATCCGGAGATGCTGATTTGTGGCGAGCCCAGAATCGGTTGTCCGTGATTGGTGGCATCCGGGCTGAGAAACAAACCCAAGGCTTTGGTATTAAAGCTGTTATTGAAGTCGTGGAAGAGCTGGTTGAAATAGTTAGCGCCGAACAAAATCTGATTGGTCAATTTCGAAGTGAATGTGGAGTTCAGCACCAGCGAATAGTTCTGAACGTGGATAGGCGCGACTTCAAAGTAGTACTTCAAGTTCGAGCTTGCAGTTCCCAGAGCTGGGCTGCCTCCCGTCGGCTGGATCTGATCGCCCTGTCCCCCGAACCAACGGGCGAAGATGCGGTGTTTGTCAGAGATGTTGTAGTCCACCTTGGCGACACCGTTATAGCTGTAGCCAATGGAAGGGGATGAGCTGAAAAAGTTTCCTGCCACGGCTCCTTTGCCAACTACTGTTGGATCGGTCAGGACCGAGGATGGCCAGAGCGTCGACAAAAGCGTAGAGGACAGAGTACTTCCACTAACAGGGGCGTAAGTTCCGTATTTGCCTCCTGGATTTTTGAGCAGATCGGTCGCCAGAGTCTGCCACGCGGTAGAAGGTTCCGTCGCCACACCAGACAAGCCAATGAGGTAGTCTTGCTTTTCATAACTGATGAAGTAAAACGCCTTGTTCTTGATCATCGGGCCCCCTAAGGACAGCCCGTAGTTTTCGTTGCGCAGCGGAGGTGCCTTCTTTCCAGCCGCTGGAATCCAGAAGGGCGAGTGCGAGGCGAAAAACTCGTTGCGGTTGAAGTAGTAAACCGATCCATGCATGGTGTTCCCGCCGGACTTAATGACCAAGTTTACGGTTCCACCAGCGTTGCGGCCGGCCTCCGCATTGGACTGCGTTTGCGCAGAAAACTCGTCAATCGAATCGATGGGCAGCACGATACCGGCGATTCCCGAGACGCCGCCTTGGTTGACGGCAGGAATGTTGTGCCAAAAGTCGTTGTTGTCGACGCCGTCGATCTGCCAGTTCATCTGATTGGGACGTGTGCCGTTGAGCGAACCGTACCCGCCCACCGAGTAGCCGCCGTAACCCGGCGCAATTGCGATTAACTGAGTAAAGTCCCGTCCATTCAGCGGCATATCCGCCACTGATTCCGACGTGATGGTCATGCTTTGCGTTTGCGTCGTGGTGTCTAGCGTCAGGGCCGCGGCGGAAACCTCCACTGTCGTGGCTTGTTGCTGCAGGCTCAATTTCACTTGCAACGTGTAGATTTGGCCGGCGACAACCTCCACCTTATCTACGGTGTAGACCGGGAAGCCGGAAGCCGTGACCGCCACCTTATAAAAGCCGAGCGGAATATCCTGGAAAGCAAACACTCCATCGCTTGTCGTCACAGTATTGTGATCGATTCCAGTGGTGGTTTCCGTAGCCTTAACCGCTGCATTCGGCACCAACGCCCCTGATGGATCCGACACTGTTCCGTTAATCGCGCCGCGGAACGTCTGTGCATTTGCTGCCGCTGCGAAAGACAAAACTGCGAGAATAACTATGACTAAGCGCCCCATGATTATAAACACCCCCTCATCGAGATCAAACTACAACCCACAGCCCTTGTCCTCCGACTGGGCCGGAGAACGTTTTGGAAAAATGGAATTCCAGCAACAGCCATTTGGTAAAACATTCGCATTCTGTTGAATGATCGAATCGCGTCGTTGCAACAAGGACAAGCTCCCCGGACCAGCTCGCCCTTCTCCGTTCAAAACATAACCACTACGGCTCAACACCAATAAGACTGTTGGGAAAGAGTTTCAACCTTCCCCAGCGCGCCTGTCAAGCAGAATGAATTCTATGCGCTGAACCTAAAAAATTCATCTTCAGGAGGCTTCGGCAGCGCGTTTTTCCCATTGACGCGAACCAGAAAAGTTGCATCATTTTCGGCCTTTTTCCGCACAATCCCACGCTACTTTCCATTCACCCAAGGTGGCTTCAAGGCCGACCCCCGTTTCGCTTCTCACACTTCCTCCACGATCTCCACTCCGCACTACCTTCCCGCGCCCGCTTCCTGCTAACGTCTTGGAGGATTTGCACGCAAGCATTCTCGGAGATGTTCATGTCTACTTTTGGATTGATCGAATACCAAGACGCCGCGCCGCAAGTGCGCGCCATTTACGACGACATCATGGCCACGCGCAAGACCGACTACATCAACAACTTCTGGAAGGCCATCGCCCACGATCCCGCTCTGCTCAAGCGCACCTGGGAAAGCCTGAAGCAGATCATGGGACCGGGCGCGCTCAATCCGCTCACCAAGGAACTGATTTACATCGCCGTCAGCGTCACCAATAACTGCAGCTACTGCATCGCCTCGCACACCGCTTCCGCTTTCGCCAAAGGAATGACCGATGACATGTTCAAGGAACTGCAAGCCGTCATCGGCATGGCCAACGAAACCAACAAGCTCGTCACCGGCTATCAGGTTGAAGTCGACCAGCGCTTTCAGTCGCCCCGGCCGCGCTGAGTTGCGGAGTCTTTGCCGCTCCGCGTTCGCCACAATCATTACCCTTGATGGCTGTCCCTTCGCCGCATTCTCGCCTGTCCTTTTGGACAGGGTGCTACTGACGAAATGTAGTACTCATGTACTATAGCTAGTCGTTTCCCCTGAGGTAGAACATATAAGATGTTCAGGGGGCCCTGTCTGGGGACGGGGCGACCAGCAAAATATTACCTCGCGAGCGTGCAAACCCATGGCTCCTAGCGTGAAAGAGAACGAGACTCCCATGGCCAGTCCGGACACGGCGCAGCATTCCGCGGCGGCCAACACCTCGAGCGGCGATACCGCCTTCAAGCATCAACCTGTCGCACTGGAAGTGCCGGTCACGGTCAATGGCGCGCGCACCATCGATGGCAGCGACAAACGCGAGCCTTTCTCAGAAACGACCAAAACCGTTCTCATTTTCGGCAACGGCGCGGTCATTCGTCTCTCGTCTACCGTCGCTCCCGGGCAATTGCTTTTTCTCACCAACGAAAAGACTAAGAAGGAAGTGGTCTGCCAGGTCGTCAAGTCCAAGAACTATCGCAGCGTAAGCGGTTACGTCGAGCTGGAGTTCACGGAGTCTGTGGTTGGTTTTTGGGGCATGCGCTTTCCTGCTGACCGACTCGGTGCGGTCCCGCAGCCCCTGGCCCCTGCTCCCGTCGCGGCTAGTTCTTCCTCCTTGGCCAGCGGCTCACCTGCGATTCCGCGGGCGGTGGCCCCGAGAGTCGAAGCGCCTACGGTGAATGTTTCTCCAAGCGGTGTGGCGCCAAAGCCGCCCGCTCCACTGTCTCCGCTTCCCGCCGGGCGCAAAGTGGCTCTTCCGATATCGGTTGCGGTTCCTGCTGCTCGCGTGAACGCCATTCCGGAAGTGCCGGTGACTCCCGCGCCAGTGAAACCCGTGGCGTCCGAGTCCGCAGTTTTTGATGCCCCGCGCTTATCGGAAGCGCAAGCTTCTTTCCTGGAGCCTGCTAGTACCGGGACATCCGTTACGAATCTGCTCTCGCTCTTCGAAGTCAAACCGGACGGCCCCACGGTCGAGCCCGCGCCTGCTGCGCCGGCTTCCGTGGACCCGGAAGCCGAAGCGCTCAAACAGCACACCGCGCGACTTCAGGAACAGCTTTCGAGCATGCTTTTTCGCGGCGCACCCGCTAAACCCGCCACGGCTTCCGTGCAAATTTCGCAGGCCCGTCCCGTGGCGACACAAAAAGAACTTGCGGAGAATGCCGCAAAAGTTTTGAAAATGCCGCGCCCTTCTGACCACGTTAAACAGGATTCTCTGCCAGCGAAATCAATGCTCGAGGAGGAAGAACTAAGAATTCCAGCCTGGCTCGAGCCCCTTGCTCGCAATGCGGTCGCTCCTGCTTCTACCGAGGAACTTGTCGAGAGCGAAAATGCGGAGGGCCTCGCCGAAGAGCCCGACGTGGAACAGCCTAACATGGAAGAAATCGCCGCGGAGGCTGTGACTATCGAGGAAGAACACTCCGTCGAGGAGCTGCCGCTGCCGGTCTTCGATGCTCTCCCGACCGACGAAGAGCAACGGGACGAAGAGCAACAAGCGGAGGAAAGCGAACCCCAGAGTTCGAACAAAGGCATTTTATTCGGCGCCATTGCCGCGGCTTTGCTATTGGCTGCAGGCGGTGGCTGGTGGTACGTGCAACAGCAATCGGCTGGTGTCCGCGCTGGTGCCGCGGCTCCATCGCAAGGATTCCAAGCCTCGGTGATCGATACTCCTACGCCTAAAGCGAATCCGCCATCGCCACCCCAGGGGAATGTGCTTTCGAAGCCGGAAGCTCCGGCGCAGACGATTCCCATGGAGATCCGCCTCTCCACGCAACCCAATGCCGCTTCGAAAGCTCCGAGTGTTGTGCCAGCATCCGAGATTATTGCGACACCGCATAGTTCGCAGCCCGTTACGAATCCGCCTAAGGGCGGCGCAAGAACGACTTCGGCGGCAGCCTCTGTCCCGGCCGCAATTGCAGAACCGAAGAAGCCGGTCCTTGGCGAAGTCCATCTCGCAACTCCGAAGATCAACGCTCATCGGAACGCGCAGAACACGGCAGACACTGATGCTGGCATTGCCCTGACGAGTGAGGAGCAGCCGGATCCCAATGCCGAAGCGCTAAACGGCGGTCTCGTCGCAGGCAACAATCAGCCTTCGGCTCCCACAGCGCCGCTACCGATTGGTGGCGACGTGAAACCGGCAAAACTGATTACTTCCGTGTCCCCGATGTATCCGCCGATGGCCAAGAGTCAGCACATTTCCGGCAACGTTCTAGTGGACGCGCTGATTGACCCCAACGGAAGAGTGACGACCATGAAAATCGTCTCTGGCCCCACGCTCCTCCGGCAAGCCGCCATGGATGCTTTGAAACAGTGGAAATACCAGCCGGCGTTGCTGGACGGCAAACCGGTGGCCATGCACTTGACCGTGACACTTCAATTCCGCTTGCCGTAATCCATTTGAAACTTTTGCGTAGGCCCAGGCCGGAGCGAGCTAAAGTGGGCCGGTGATCCGCTGCGGCGTGCGGGGATGGTTTGCAGCAGACCACTGGGTGAAATGACCGCGAAGATAGCCGCGATAGTTGCCAGATGGCCGTCACGATTCTGCCTATTCTCCGGAGCAATCGGAAGCAAATCAAGTTTGCCGAATGGCATTGAGGCCAGGAACTGGACCATCGCCGAACTGCCAGCCGTTTCGGAAGATTGACATAGGGTAGCCTGGCCTCGCACCATCAGATCGCTCTTTATCTTCCTTGGCGATGCTTTCACTAAGATGATTCATCGAGGTGAAGGACCACTTGCTTCCCGATTGCGCCAGCGTAAGTTCCAGCTGCTGCGCCGCTTCTCTATCCCCGCGGATGCCCTCCCTGGTTCCCTCTCTCTTTCGCATCTGCGGTGCGGTAAGCCCACCTGTCACTGTGCCGATGACCGCGGCCATCCCGTCTGGTCGCTGACCTTTATGGTGCGGGGGAAAAAACGTGTTCAGCACATCTCCAAGGAGTGGGTCGAAGAGGTGCGGCGCCGGGTCCAGGAAGGGCGGGAGTTTCAAGATGCGGTCCGTGAAGTATTGGCGGCCAACGCACAACTGTTCGTGCTGGAGCGCCAACATCGCAAGAAGTTCAAGAAAAAGAAAAAATGAACGGTTCGACGCCACGTCATCTGCTCCACTTTGTGGCGCGGTGTCTTCGCCTCCGACGGTACCTCAAGGATCCCGGAGAGGGTCGGCCACAACCCCAGATTCCGGCGCAGGTTCTGCTCTGGGCCCTGCTGATCGGCTGGCTCCTGGCCATGCTGGCCTTGACTATCGAACGACTCTACCGACTCCGATACCTCCACCGTGGCAAACATCCGGTGCCTAGCAGCGCCCAGCTCCTGCTCCAGCTATGGGTTAGTCTTTCCCGCCCGCGTCCCTCCAACAGCAGCTGACGGCCGGCAGCAAAAACTCGATCTCCTCTTTCTATCCGACCATTCCCCATCGCCAGGCCCGAACCGAGGCGGCAACCTCTACGGAAAGACCTGTCTGAAAATAGACGCCTCCCTCTGCACCCAGCCATCGAGTAAGAACTACCTGGATCCCGACTTTCTTCTCCAGCATCCTCAACAGTTCCGAAATCGCGGCCGAACTGCAGAGTTGCTTGCGGTACGGCAGGCAGGTTCGTATACTGGCGGCCCGGCCAACTGGCGGTTCCGGCGGCGGGGTAGGCCGCTGGCTCTCACCTTCCTTGGCCTTCGAATCGTGCCTGTAAGTCCGTAAGTATCGATTACAGGTTGGACTGCGTAAAACCCGCCGGCTCGGAACTGCTGGGGCTGCTTCTGTGATAAGCGCACCATGGCCGGCGCTTTACGCGGGTGCGGCATCATCCTGAAGGCACACCAAGGATCGCCGCGCTAAAGGAGAATTTTCGCATGCCGCAAACTCCCATGCCGGAAGAAATGAATGTGTACCAGAACGCGGAAGCGCGATTTGAGGTGGCCGCGAACAAACTGGGACTCGAACAAGGACTCTACCGTTATCTCAAATATCCCAGCAAGGAAATCACCCTGTACATTCCTATCGGAATGGATAACGGAACATTGGAAGTGTTCACCGGATATCGCGTGCTGCATTCCACGGTGCGCGGGCCGGGCAAGGGAGGAATCCGGTTTGCTTCGGATGTTTCCATCGACGAAGTGCGCGCGCTGGCGACGTGGATGACTTGGAAGTGCGCGGTAGTAAATATTCCTTTTGGCGGAGCGAAAGGCGGAATTATTTGCGACCCGCGGAAAATGTCGCGGGGAGAGCTAGAGAGGCTCACGCGCCGCTATACCGCGGAGCTTTCGAATTGGCTAGGCCCCGAGAAGGATGTTCCAGCGCCCGACGTGGGCACGAACGAACAGACCATGGCGTGGGTCATGGACACTTACGCCATGCACCTCGGCCAGGCCACTACGGCGGTGGTGACCGGCAAGCCCATCGAACTGGGCGGCTCGCGCGGCAGGCGCGAAGCCACTGGACGCGGCGTGATGATTTGCTGCGACAAAGCGCTAGCCAAGCTGGGCATCAAGAAAGAAGGGTGCCGCGTGGTCGTTCAAGGCTTTGGCAATGTGGGCTCTCTGGCTGCGGAACTTATGCAAAAAGCGGGCTACAAGATTGTGGGACTTGCGGATATCGGCGGCGGTCTGCACAACGAAAAAGGTTTTGATGTGCCGAAAGTCATCGACTGGGTGTACACCCAGAAAAAGCCGCTCCAGGACTTCCCGGGCGGCGGAACGAAGATGTCCGCGCGCGACGTTCTCTTTCAACCCTGCGAGATCGCTATTCCAGCGGCCATCGAAAACCAGATCACAGAAAAGAACGCCAAACAAGTCCAGGCGAAAATTCTCTGCGAGGGCGCGAATGGGCCCACCACTTGGCAAGCTGACGCCATTATCGATGCCCAAGGGATCTTCACGGTTCCGGATATTCTCGGCAACGCGGGCGGCGTGACAGTAAGCTATTTCGAATGGGTGCAGGACCGCCAGGGCTTTTTCTGGCGCGAGAGTGAAGTGAACGAGCGCCTTTACGATGTGATGGACAACGCCTTCGACGAAGTGGTCCGCTTCGCGGAACTACACAAAGTCAACAATCGCATTGCCGCCTATATGCTGGCCATCGACCGCGTGGCCAGCGCGCTCAAGCTCCGCGGAATTTATGCCTAGCTTCTAGACGCAACTTGTATTAGTTTCTTCTCCGCCCCCGCCGCGCGAATGGGGACCGGCAGGAGGTACTCCGTAACTCCGCTACGGATTATGCCTGGACCAATTCAAACTGAGAGGCTCGGAAAAGTATTCCGTGCCAGGAAGGAGTCCGCTCGTGACGTCGGACTCACTTTTGTCAGGCCACGCGAAGAGTGAAGAGCAGCACCGCCGCGAGATATGTATTTGCGGACGCTGGATGTACGAGCGCGGACACATCGTGGCCTGCGAAGGAAACATTTCCGTACGGCTGGATGACGGCAGCGTTCTCACCACCCCTACATGCATGAACAAAGGGATGCTGGCGCCCCAGGATTTGGTGATCACCGATCTGCACGGGCGACAACTTGCCGGCGATCGCAAAGTCTCTTCTGAACTGGCCATGCATCTTCTGTTTTATCGCATGCGACCGGATGTGATGGCCATTTGCCACGGGCATCCGCCGACAGCTACCGGATTTGCAGTCGCCGGGCGCGCTTTGAATCATGCCTTGCTTCCCGAGGTTATCGTAGGATTGGGACAGATCCCCCTGGTGCAATACGCGACGCCGGGAACTCCTGAATTGAGCGAGGCCATTGAGCCGTTTGTGCCGCATTACGACGCGCTGCTTCTTGCCAACCATGGCGCCGTAACATGCGGGCCGGATTTGCTCACGGCGTTCTTTCGCATGGAAACCATCGAGCACAGCGCGAAAATCACGTTGGCCGCGGAAATGGCTGGCCAGCCGGCATTACTGTCGAGCCGGGAAGTCGCGAAGCTCATGGCGGCGCGTCCGCGTTACTTTGTCGCGCCTCCCCCGGGCGGCGGAGCGGAATTGCCGATCACCCGCGACAGCGGAGAAATCTCCGGCGACGATGTGACGCTGACGCGCAGCGAACTCGACGCGCTGATCGACGAAGCTGTTCGCAAGGACCGCACCCGGCGTTAATCTCGGCGGCCTGCCGGGCCACGCAAGACCCTTGCAACTCCTACGCTTGTGCGCATGCGCGTTGACGGGCGAAGGAAAAGCGGCAATACTGGCGAGCGATGATTGGCCAGCTTCGCGGACGGCTCGCGGGAAAAAGACCGAATCAAGTGCTCGTCGACGTGGGCGGCGTAGGTTACCTCGTGCTGGTGCCGCTCTCGACGTTCGCCGTGCTTGGCGAGCTCCATACCGAAGTGACACTCCTGATCCACACCCATGTGCGGGAAGACGCCCTGGCGCTGTACGGATTTGTCTCGTCGCGCGAGAAACACTTTTTT
>DATKHV010000046.1:0-128419 GCA_035510055.1 Candidatus Cybelea sp.
CACCTACCTTGGGCATGTTCATGTGAGCGATACCTACTGGTACTTGACGGCCTGCCCCGAACTGATGGGGTTGGTCGTGAAGCGCCTCGAAAAGCGGTGGGAGGAGCAAGCATGAAGCCCACCGCCACTCTCGCCGTTTTGCTCGAGGGCTTCTTTACTCAGCGCCTGATGAAACAGAGGCAGGCGAGTCCTCACACCATCGGTTCCTATCGCGACACCTTCCGCCTGCTTCTGCGTTTCACGCAGCAGCGCCTGAAAAAGCCGCCCTCCCGCTTAGCTTTTGAGGAGATTGATGCACCTCTGATCACTGCGTTTCTGGAGGATTTGGAAAAGCATCGAGGTATCACGGCCCGAAGTCGAAATCTCCGGTTGACTGCGATTCGCTCTTTCTTCCGCTATGCCGCTTACGAAGAGCCCTCCTTTTCCGCGCAAATCCAACGCGTGTTGGCAATGCCAAGCAAGCGCCATGCACGTGCTTTAGTCCACTTTCTTGATCGGCCTGAAATTAACGCTTTGCTAGTGGCCCCCGATCAAAACACCTGGTTTGGACGTCGTGACCACGCCTTATTATTGTTGGCCGTGCAGACAGGCTTGCGCTTATCAGAGCTGACCGGCCTGCAGCGCAATGACGTGGCCCTCGACACGGGAGCCTATGTTCGCTGCATGGGCAAAGGGCGCAAGGAGCGATGCACACCGCTTACCAAGACAACCGTGGCTGTGCTGAAAGCATGGCTGGGGGAGCCAGCAAGGCGTAATACTGAAATGTTATTTCCCAACGCCAGCGGCGGTCGTCTAAGCTCGGACAGTGTGCAAGACCTAGTTGACAAGCACGTAGCGGTCGCCAGTCAGGCCGTTCCGTCTCTCCGCAAAAAACGTGTCACCCCACATGTTCTGCGTCACACCACGGCTATGGAGTTGTTGCAGGAAGGCGTCGATCGAGCAGTTATCGCTCTTTGGTTGGGGCATGAATCGGTTGAAACCACACAGGTCTACCTTGATGCGAACCTCGCTCTAAAGGAAGCTATCTTGGCAAAGACCACGCCGCCCGAGGGAAAGCCTGGTCGCTACAAGGCCGGGGACGAGTTGCTGGCATTCCTCAAGAATCTATAACCACCAGAAACTATGCCGGGTGAAAGTTCCGAGAGATGCATGCAGCACCCTTTATATGTGGGCATCGGCGGTTTCATTCCCCATTCGCCCGGCATAATCCGGAGGTCGGCATAGTGCCTCCTATTCCGGGGCCGGAATAGTCGCCACAGCCACACCACGCGTTTAAACGACGCGCTCGGAAACGCGATCTTGCCCGACAGCTGATAGAGAAATTCTTGGCAAGCGAAATTACAAACGACGATTTTGTTAACAACTATCCCTGTCCCGGAGAAGGAGGATCGGGCGGTCGTAGCTATTTACGAACGATTATGGGGTTACTGGGATGATCGCCACACGCACAAGCTCATGGGCAAACACGGGCTCGACCCTGAGGCGAGGGAGCTGTTTGAGCGATGTATTGCTTTTCTCAATTGCGATCTCGCATACGAATGGCCAACCATTGAGTGGTGGAGTTTTTCGCGAGCCATTCTCAGAAAGATTGGCCTTCGAAAGAGAGCTGATGAGAAAGCCGATCGGTACATCAAAGAAATGAGAGGCCTTGGCAAGTGGGAGCTATGGCCATTCATCCGAGAAGAAGATTTAGCCAGAGGGTCTGTCCGTTCCCAGAAAGTCTCCTAGCCGTGGCTTCGATGTCGGTAACGAGCGCAATCAGATCGGAGGGAATGCTGAGGTTGTCCAGGGATTGCCCTTCACCGGATCGTCTGAGTCTTGCGGTCGTGATGGCCTGGGACATCTCAGCAAGCTCGGAGTCAGGATCAATCCTTGCACCGAAGAGCTTCGTCTTCTTGTTGACGTTGGCCGCATAAACTTCAGTGCCAGTCATATCAGCATCGCTGAGATCAGCGCCGGTGTCCGCCCAGTCCACGCTCACTTTGCATAGACCACAACTTTGATTCTGTTAGGCTTGGCACACTGACCAAAGTTGAAGGGAAAGCGGACCCACGTTATACTGGCCTCGTCATTCACGATTTCCGTCGTTCAGCGATTAAGAATTTGATGAAGGCTGGCGTGAATGAAAAGGTAGCTATGAAAATATCTGGACACCAGACGCGGGCCGTCTTTGATCGTTATCACATCATGGACACCGAAGACGTTGTGGACGCCATGCGTCGAGTCCAAGCGGCTGTTCCTGTGTCAAAGGTCTGGTGCCCAACGGTGAAAAGATAGTGAAAGTTCGTCGCCCAAGGCAGCATTAGAAGTTGTAAACCTAGTAGTTTCAATCAGTTGGGAGATCGTCCAACGGTAGGACTCCAGATTCTGGATCTGGCTATCTAGGTTCGAATCCTAGTCTCCCAGCCAATTTTTTGAGCGCTGTCTTTTGCTGTGCTCACTCCCTGGCTCTGGGGACTGCCCGCTTCCGGCAACTCCGGCATTCTCGCAAAAAATAGAGCTACGATTCCCATCGCGGCGATGGCCGAATTCACCTCAAAAGCCAAACTGTAGCTGTGATACAAATCAAAGAGTTTGCCGCCCAAATAGCCGGCCGGCGAGCAAGAAATAGCGGCAAGCACCAGCATCATTCCGCTCACCTTTGGAAAAGCCGCCGGGCCATAGTAGTGCCCCGTGACGGTATTCAGGCAAATGAACGTCCACCCAAAACCCGTTCCATACAGAATCGCGGCGCTGTAGGCGACCCACAACGCTTCCGGAGAAACGCGGATGGCCAAGAATGATCCCAAAAAATAGCAGCACAAGCCGAGCATGAAAGCGTAGCGACCTTCCATGGCGTCCATCAGCGAGCCGCCTACCAACCGCCCCAGAACGGAGCCTAAGGTGAACAGACCCATCGCCCATGCGGCGTCCGCCGGAGCAATGCCCAGGCCCTTCAGATGCAGAAGCCAGTGGGCGGTGAAGAAAAAAAACGGAAACTGGCACGCGATGGCGCCGACGAGAATCATCCAGTAGGCAAATGTCGCGTAAACTTGACGAGGCTCCCACAAAAATTTCGTTACTCGCTCACTTGCTGCGGTTTCGCTTGCCGATGGCTTCGCGCCCGGGCCGCCGTCTACCATTTGGCCGAAATCTTCGGGACGCTCCTTCACAAAGAGAAAAGCAATGATCGCGGACAAGATAGAAATTCCCGCTACCATGAGCCACGCTTCCCGCCAATTTCCTCCATTCGCTGTAAGCATGCGGTTGATCAGCGGCGCAACAAAAAAGCCCGCAAATCCCGAGGCCGATAGCGTCACTGCCATGGTCCTACCGCGATAGCGGCTAAACCAACGCGTGATGGCCGTCGCGGCGGGGATGATGGTCCCAAAACTGATTCCCGTGGCAACGAACACACCGAATCCCACCCAATAGTGCCAAGGCTTCGCGGCGATGAGGGACAGCCACAGGGCGCCAACAAATATCAGCGCCGACCCGATGCCGAAAGTCTTGCGGATTCCGCAGCGGACGATGGACGCGCCAACTAGGATCGAAGGAATACCGACGAAGACATTCAGGATCGTAAATCCTATCCCGAACGCGCTGCGGCTCATGGGAATAGCTTGCAACGTGTACATATAAGTGTTGATCACCGTGCCGCCGTAAAGGGGGAATCCCATGTTGAGGAAATCCAGAAGCCAAAGAGTGAAAACCAGCCTCCAGCCGTAAAAACCTCCTACCGAGGTCATAATTGGGTTTGTCCGTGGCCCGGCGTGGGCAAGCAGCTGCCGCGTCATTGCAAAACAAGAAGAGCTAGGAGGATACCAGGTTCTTGGGAAATCGGAAAAAACCCGGGGAACCGCGCACGCGAAACGCCTCGGTGATTATTCGAACGAATAACGCGTGAAGCTCTCGCGTTCGGCATGCACATCGTCGCCGCGCAACTCGCGCAGCGCGTAGGTGACGAATTCGGCTGTCACTTTCTTACGCCAGGTCATGTCGAAGTCCGTGTTGTCGAGTGGCTTGGAGATGCGAGCCGCAAGTGCGGCGGCTTCTTCGATGGCTTGCTGGTTCAAAGGACGGCTTAGCAGGGATTTCGCGGCGTCCGAAGCGGCCAGCGGACGGCAGGCAGCTGCGCCTATGACAATGCGAACGTCCTCGACCATGTTCTGTTTGGAGAAGCGAGCGGCGGCCGCGACAGAGAGCACGGGAAAGTCAAATGAGCCACGGCGCCGGAGTTTCCAGTAGGTGCTCCTCCAACCATGTAAAGAATCCAGCAGTATTTCTGAAAGAATCTCATCCGGCCTGCGCTTGAGGTAAGCGATCCCGTCGTTATTGTACAGGTCGGATAGAAGGACTTCGCGCTCACCGGAACGCGACACCAGATGGACTCGCGCTCCTAGGGCCATCAAGGCTGGCCCCGTGTCCGTCGAGGAGACGGCCATGCACTTCGAACTTCCCGGAGCGACCCAACAGGTCGTGCCGTCTTTTTTTAAGCAGAAATTGATGGACTTTCTCCACTCGTAACTTTGGTCGTAGTAATTGCAACGCGTATCCAGGCAGATATTCCCGCCGAGGGTGGCCAGGTTGCGAATCTGCGGGGTGGCCACTAAAGAGGCGGCTTGCGCCAGCGCCGTCAAACCATTTCGGAAGCGTGGGTCTGCGGCGATATCGGAAAGCGTAAGGCAGGCGCCAAGCCGCGAACCGGAAGCGCCGAATGCGGCACTCTTCAGGTTTTCAATATGACGAAGGCTCATGAGCGTGCGCGGCTCCTGTTGTCGGCGTTTCATGTTGGGCAGAAGGTCCGTACCGCCCGCGAGCGGCATGGCGCTGGTCCTCTCGCTGTCTAGAATGCGCACGGCTTCTTCGAGCGAGCGCGGAGCACGGAATTCAAATAAAGGAAGGCGCATCATGGCGCGAGCACCTTCTCTTTCTCGCGGCGAAGTTTTTCACGCCGGGGAACATCGTTCACCGCGTTGCCATCGCCTCCTTCCCAGGGAGGAGGAACGCGCAATGCTTCAGGCCAATGGATATCCGGAAAATGAGTTGGTCCAAAACGCGGTTCGCGGCCCGCCTTCTTTTCCGCTAGCGCCTTCATGATTTTTTCGGGAGTGACGGGGATTTCATCGATTCTCACACCTATCGCGTCGTAGACGGCGTTGGCCACCGCCGGCATGATCGGCAGGAGCGGGCCTTGACCAACCTCCTTGGCGCCAAATGGGCCGCGAGGATCAGGTTCTTCAATCAGCTCGGTGATCACCTCCGGCATGTCCAGCGAGGTTGGACTCTTGTATTCGAGGATGGAAGGGTATTTGTGCACCAGGGCATGAGAAAGTCTCTTTGGAAGGCGGCGGAACTCTTGCTCTTCCATCAGTGCTTCACCGAGACCCATGTAGACGCTACCTTCAACTTGGCCGCGAGCTAAGGTCGGATTCAGAGCGCGACCGATGTCATGCGCGATCCAGATTCTAGGGACGGTAACCCAACCGGTGACCTGGTTTACTTCGACTTCGACGACGGCCGCGGAATAAGAGTAGGTGGGCGAGGGCCCTACGCCGCCGCCTTTGTATAGCGCGGGAGATTTCGGCGGAGTGTAAGAGCCCACCGTACCTATGGTGCCGAAGCGAGCTTCTGCGAGGCACACGGCTTCTTGAAAAGTGACGCCCTTTTCAGGCGCCGCGGAATCGAATATACGTTTGCCGGCAAAGCGCAGGCGTTCTTTCGGCACTTCCAGTTTTTCCGCTACGGCGCCCGCAATAATTGCTTTGCCGCGTTCCGCAGCTTGCAACGCCGCGTTTCCCGCCATCAAAGTGACGCGGCTCGAATAGGAGCCAAGATCCACGGGGCCGAGGTCGGTATCCCCGGTGAAAAGCCGAATGTCGAAAGTGTCGATTCCTAGAACTTCGGCGACGATTCCAGCGAGAACATCGTCAGAACCCTGGCCGATCTCCGTGGCGCCGCAGAAAAGACTGACGCCGCCGCTACGATCGAACTTTAGCTGAACTCCGGAGTGTGGCATTTTGTTCCGGTAAATGGGAAGGCCAGCGCCAGTCAGATAGGCGGAGCAAGCGAGGCCTAGGCCACGGCTCTCGGGGAGTTTGTGGAATTTCTCCTTCCAGCCGGAAACTTTGACGACGCGGCGAATGCACTCCGCAAGATTAACGGTCCCCAGGCGGAAGAAATTTGCCGTCAATGCGTTGGGAGATTCCACAATGCGCAGGCGCAGATCGGCGGGGTCAATCTTTAGCTTCTCCGCGATCTTATCGAGCTGAACTTCTTGGCCGAAGCGCGGCTGCGGAGTGCCGTGTCCGCGCTTGGGCCCGCAGGGGGGCTTGTTCGTGAAAGTGCGGCAGCCTTGATAGCGATAGCGCGGAATGTGATACGTGGTGGTTTGCAATGCGCCCGCATAAAACGTGCTGGCGACTCCATAGGAGCCGTAGGCGCCACCATCGATTAACGTCTGAAGATGCATGCCAGTGATCGCGCCATCTTTTTTTACGCCGGTTTTGAATTTCATCAGCACCGGATGGCGGCCGCGGTGACAATAAAAAACTTCTTCGCGCGTCAGGCAGATTTTGACGGGCCGATCGAGCATGAGAGCGGCCTTGGCTACAACGATTTCGTGATGGAAAGGATCGCTCTTTCCGCCGAAGCCGCCGCCGTTGGGCGTGGCGATCACCCGAATATGCGCCCCCGGCATTTCCAGGACCTTTGCGAGCGCGCGGTGTACGTAGTGGGGCGTTTGCGTGCTGGACCAGATGGTGAGCTTTCCATCAGGATCCTTCGTAGCCACCGCAGCGTGCTGCTCGATCGGAAGATGGGTGTTTCCTTGAAAGAAAAAAGTGTCTTCGAAAATTTCGTCGGCTTCGGCAAAACCTTCTTCCACGTTGCCGAATTCCAGGGCCACAAATTTATGAATGTTTCCCTGTTCACCGTATTCGTGGATTCTTGGCTCGGGAGTCGCCAGCGCCTCCTCGGGGTCGGAAATTGTCGCGAGGATTTCGTAGTCGACTTCGATTAGATCGAGCGCTTCGAAAGCTGTAAGTTCCTCGCGGGCGATGACGGCGGCGACCGGATCTCCGACGTGACGCACGCGGTCGACACAAAGCGCTTGCTCGTCCTGGCTGACGGGGAGAATTCCGTAATGGATAGGAACGTCTTTGCCCGTGAGGACCAGATACACTCCGGGGTGAGCAGCGGCGCGCTTGGTGTCGATTTTTCGGATGCGGGCATGGGGATGTGGAGAACGGAGCAGTTTGCAATGAGCCATACGCGGCAGGAAAATGTCGTCGGCGAAGCGCGTTTGGCCGGTCACCTTTGCGCGGGCATCGACTCTGCGGCGAGGAACGCCAATTACGCGAAGCCCGTCGCCATCGGCTTTAAGAGCGCCGGCAGGCATCGTTCGCGAATCTTTTTCATTCGGCATGCGTGTTCCTCGGCAAGCATTCTTGTGCCCGGTGCGCCGTTCACGCTCCGGAATTCTTTTGCTCCGCGATTTTGAGCATGGCCGCTTCGACGGCTTCGAAAATTTGCAAGTAGCCCGTGCAACGGCACAGGTTTCCGGAAATCGCTTCACGAATTTGATCACGAGTGGGGTGAGGATTGTGATCCAACAGAGCCTTTGCGGTTACTAGAATCGCCGGTGTGCAATAGCCGCATTGTGCCGCTCCGAGATCGGCAAAGGCGTCTTGCAAGGGATGCAGCTTCCCATCTTCACCGAGGCCCTCAACAGTTAGAACTTCGCTTCCACCGCATTCCAACGCCAGGACCAGGCAGGAAAGCACTGGCTTGCCGTCCAGAAGAACCGCGCATGCGCCGCATTCGCCGAGTTCACAGCCATGCTTCGTGCCGGTATGGCCAAGATCTTCGCGCAAAACTTCCAGCAAAGTCTTATAAGGCGCAAAAGACACGTCGGTCTCCTCACCGTTCAGCGTGAATCGTAGGTGAGCCGTCTTTTGCGATGCCCTGGGCAATGTGGTCAAATTCAATCGCCTCGCCGGGGTCTTGCCGGACTATTGCGAAAATCGTAAACGGCCGGGCTGATTGCGCCGTGCACGGCCGCCGTGCCCCTTTGCTGAAAATAGTCTAACGCGGAAACAGCCGCGCCGCATTGTCGTACAAAATCATGCGCTTCGCCGCCGGCCCAATCGGGAGCGCGTTGAATTTGTCAATGTTTCCTTTGATCTCCGGTACACCCGGGCCCGGCCAGTCCGTGCCCCACAAAACTTTGTCTGCTATGTCCTCGATACGCGGAAAATATTCCATCAATTTCTGCGGCGGGATGCCGGAGATATCCATGTACATATTCTTATGCCGGCGGACAAGGAAAAACGCTTCGTTCATCCACAGCGGTCTGCCGCCGTGCGCGAGAATGACCACGAGATTTGGATAGTCGATGCTCACATCGTCGCACAGCATCGGTTGCGCGTGCAGGTTCCGCGCGCCGGGGAAAATCGAAGTTCCGGTATGGATCATGACCGGCATGCCGTGGGCTTGCGCTCGCTCGTAGACCGCTGCCAAGCCGCGATTGCCGTCCATATAGTCATTCGGCGAAAGCACTTGGTGGGAGGGATGCATTTTGATGGCGCGAATCCCCAGCTTGGCGAGCCGATCCACTTCCGCGCCTGGGTCGCGAACGGTTCCGGGAAGCACCCCGCCGAAGGCGATGAGACGATCCGGCGCGGCGCGGCAATACTTTGCGCTCCAATCATTTACTTCCGGTGTGAACCCGATAATCTTTGGCGCGACGTAGTTGATCAATCCAGAGCGCTCGACTCCCAGCGAGTCCAAGAATGCCAGGAACGCTTTCGGATCATTGCAATATCTTTCCACATCTGCGTAGTCTCTGCGCCCATGCTTGATTAATTCCAGCGCCGAGGGCTTCATCATGTGGTAAGGCATGATGTGGATGTGAATGTCGATGATCGGTTCCAGAGCCGGGCCGTCCTTTGCCGAAGCTTGCACCCTCACTCGGGCCACTAATTAAATCGAACGTACTCAAAGTTCAAAGGTTGATTGTTAATCCCCCGCGCCGGCGGAGCAATCCAATTCGCAAACTTGCCTGGTTCCACGACTCGTCCACTCATCAGGGACTGCACATACGCATAATCCTTGGAACTCGGGAGCCACTCGAAGGCATGCTTCTTCCAAGCTTCCTCGGTTAAGACCTCGCCCTCCGGACTTATCAAATGCCCCGCGAAATTGCCGATTTCGCGGTGAAAGCCTTTGTGCGGCAAGGTCAGCCGGAAGGGAATGCCCGCATTATCAATCACCCGCTGCCAGCGACCAACTCCATCGGCAATCTCTTGGATATAGTCATCGCGCAGCCGTTCGTTCAACGCCGTCAACGCCGGCACTTTCTTGGTGACGGTTTTTCCGCCCAGCACTTCGGATACCGGGTATTCCGCGTCCGTCAGAACGTGATCATCATTCAGTTTGGTTTCGCGGAAGCGCCCTTTCAGTCCGCTGGTGTAGTAATTCGCGGCATTCGAGGAAACATCCGAGCCATAGAGATCGAGCGTCACGCTGTAGTGAAAGTTCAAGTACCTCTGTATCGTCGGTAAGTCAATCACGCCTAGTGCGCGCACATCGGAAGGGTCTTCGACTTTGTTTTCCTTCATCACTTCGCAAGTCCGTTGGATAATGCGGCCAACTCCGGTTTCGCCGACAAACATATGATGCGCCTCTTCGGTCAGCATGAAGCGGCAAGTGCGCGCCAGTGGATCAAAGCCAGACTCCGCCAACGCGCAGAGTTGAAATTTGCCATCGCGGTCGGTAAAAAACGTGAACATGTAAAAAGCCAGCCAGTCCGGCGTCGGCTCGTTAAAAGCGCCTAGAATGCGCGGATTATCGGCGTCTCCAGAACGCCGGGCGAGCAAGGACTCGGCTTCTTCGCGGCCATCACGCCCGAAGTAGCGATGCAGCAAGTACACCATGGCCCACAGGTGACGCCCTTCTTCGACGTTCACCTGGAAAATATTTCGTAGATCGTACATCGACGGGCATGAGGCTCCCAGCATGCGCTGCTGTTCCACGGAAGCGGGCTCGGTGTCGCCCTGAGTGACGATCACACGGCGCAAAGTCGAGCGATACTCGCCGGGGACTTCTTGCCAAGCAGGTTGCCCTTTGTGAATCCCAAAATTCACCTCGCGCTTATCTTCGCGCGGCTGCAAGAAAATGCCCCAGCGGTATTCCGGCATCTTGACGTAGCCGAACTGCGCCCAGCCGTCGGGCTCCACGCTGATGGCCGTTCGCAGATACACCTCGTAGTTGTGACTCTCATTCGGCCCCATGTCGTACCACCAGCCCATGTAGGCAGGCTGCCAATGTTCGAGGGCGCGCTGCAGGACGCGGTCTCGTCCCAAATCCACGTTGTTGGGAATTTTTTCTGTGTAGTTAATCATGACGATCTCCTCAGAAATGCGGCCTTGCGCCGGACTTTTAAACCCTTTCCCAGTTGAATTTCACAGGTGCACCCGTCCCGTACACCTTCAGTGCTCCGCTCGCACCGACGGCGTTCGGGCGGATGAAAATCCAGTTTTGCCATGCGGAGAGGCGGCCGAAGATTCGCGTCTCCAGCGTCTCCCCCGGGCCGAATCTAAGATTTGCTTCAAGCCCCGTCAAGGCGTCCGGCGACTGCGCGGTACGCGATTCAATCGCTTGGCGGATTTCGTCTTCCCAATCGAGATCATCGGGTGCGGACGTAACCAACCCCGCATCGAGCGCTTCGTGCGCGGAGAGTCTCTTGCCCATTACGGCGCGCAACGCGTCGATTTGGGCGCCATCTCCATAGAAGCGCGCCGCGGCCCGGGAAAGTTTGTTTACCATCGGGAGCGAGCCGAAGTTCATCCTGGAAAGCGTCATGTTTGCGGTATTTCCAACTTCCTGTGAATCGCGCATATAGATGCGGTCGGCGGCCAGCGCCAATTCGAGAAGCGTGCCGGCAAAGCAGGAACCCGGTTCCACAATCGCGTAGAGGGAACGCGAGGTAACATCAATCCGTGCAAACGTCCTCCGTATCATTCCGAGAACTTCGCCAACAAACCAATTATCTCGGTGATTCCAAATGAATTCGTCGGTGGCAAGAACAGAGTCAGGATTTCCCGCGGTCTTGATCATCCAAAGGCCCAAATCCAGCTCGCTAGTACGTAAAGCCAGAATGGCATCATCCAGTTCGCGCGCCATTTGCAGAGGCCACCAATTCGCGCCTGACGCAATAGCCCTTTCCACGCTGTCTTCGGAAACCGACTCGGGTGCACGGACTGTAATGGTGGCCGTGCGAGCCACGCGATCGTATTGCACTTCGACAAATCCGTAGTGCCAACCAGCTTCATCGGTAGTCTTATTCAGACGATTCAGAGCGACGCCTTTTGCACCGGCCGGGCGATTGCTTTGTTCGGCGAGTTTCAATGCGCGCTGTCTGATTTGCTCGGCAAACTGCTGCGGCTTCACAACATCATCGACCAGCCGCCACTCTTTGGCTCTTTGGCCGCGAACGCCGTCTGGATTAGTGCAGAAGATGTCGGCATGGTCGCGCCGTACCTGGCGCTTGTCCGTCACGCGGGTGAGTCCGCCCGTTCCAGGCAAAACACCCAATAAAGGGAGCTCCGGCAGACTTATCGCCGAGGAACGGTCGTCCACGAGAATGATTTCATCGCAGGCGAGTGCCAGCTCGTAACCGCCTCCCGCGGTGGTTCCGTTACAGGCGGCGAGAAACTTCAATCCTGAATGTGTGCTCGCGTCCTCGATTCCATTCCGAGTCTCGTTTGTGAATTTGCAGAAATTCACTTTCCAGGCGTGCGAAGACAGCCCGAGCATATAAATGTTCGCGCCGGAGCAAAAAATGCGGTTCTTCGCGCTGGTAATGACCACGGAACGAATCTCTGGATGTTCAAATCGAATGCGCTGCAAAGCATCGTGCAATTCGATATCCACGCCCAGATCGTAGGAATTCAATTTCAGTTTGTAGCCCGGACGAATCCCGCCATCTTCGGCGACATCCATGGTCAACGTTGCCACCGGACCGTCAAACGTGAGACGCCAATGCTTATATCGCGAAGGATCGGTCTGGAAATCGACCGCTTCCACCTTGCCTTGGGATTCTTGAGTTGCGACTACGTCCACGAGATCCTCCTACGGCAACGCTACATGCAATATTATATGCCCCATTCGAGGATGCATGTTCAGCACTTCGGCTTGTACAAGCGATTCTTCGTTTGCTGTCGAAGCAGTCTAAGATGAAGAAATCAACGGAGGGCCACCCATGAAGCTGCCCAACTACGTGACGGGTCAGTGGAGCGAAGGCACCGGTGCCGGTGAAATGCTAATCGATCCGGTCACTGGAGAGGTACTAGCGAATATCTCTTCCCAGGGTCTTGATTTTGCAGCCACTCTCGCCTTTGCTCGCACTCAAGGCGGACCAGCGCTGCGCCAACTTACCTATGCCCAGCGTTCCGAATTGTTGGGCAAAATCTCCGAAGTGCTGGCCGCAAATCGTGACGAGTATTTCCGTCTATCCCTCTTGAACTTGGGAGCGAACCAGGCCGATGCGTCTTTCGACGTGGATGGCGGTATTTACACCATGAAATATTACGCAAAAATCGGCCGGGCGCTGGCGGAAGGGAAAATGCTGAAGGAAGGGGCGCCCATTCCACTGTCCAAGAGCGGCGTGTTTATGGGGCAGCATTTTCTGATGCCGTCGAAAGGCGCCGCTGTTTTCATCAATGCGTTTAATTTTCCTGCCTGGGGGTTCTGCGAAAAGGCTGCGCCTGCCTGGCTCTCGGGTGTCCCGGTCGTCGTGAAACCCGCTTCCCCAACGGCTTGGCTGACGCACCGGATGGTCGAAGATATTGTCAAGGCAGGTATTTTGCCCACTGGCGCGATCTCCATCATCTGCGGATCCGCCCGGGAGTTGCTCGACGATGTTCGCGAAGAGGACGTGGTATCTTTTACTGGCTCGGCTGAGACTGCCGCACGCATTCGCTCTCACGAAAACATCTTGCGTCGTTCCGTTCGTCTCAACATTGAAGCAGATAGCATAAATTCGGCAATCTTGGGACCTGATGGCACTCCGGGCACGGAGCCGTTCGACCTCCTCGCGCAAGAAGTTGTCCGCGAGATGACCCTCAAAGCCGGACAGAAATGTACGACCATCCGGCGTGTGCTGGTTCCGCGTCAGCAACTGAAAGCCTTTAGCGATGTGGTTACGGTACGCTTGAGGGCCGTCAAAGTTGGGAATCCCAGGAACCCCGATGCAAAGATGGGGCCGGTCGTGAACAAAGCCCAGCAGTCATCGTGCCTGGAGGGACTAGCCAAGTTGAAGGAAGAATGCGAAGTACTCTTCGGCGGTGACCAGAACTTCGAGCCGCTCGATGCCGACCCCGCAAAATCCGCCTTCGTGCAGCCAGCACTTCTCGCCTGCAGGGATGGCATCAAAGCAAAACACGTGCATGACGTCGAGGTCTTCGGTCCGGTAGCGACTCTGATTGCATACGACGGTTTGGAAAATCTCATCGCAATTACCCGCCGGGGATTAGGCTCACTGGTGGCTTCTGTCTTTTCCAATGATGCCAAATTCACCCGTGAAGTGATCCTTGGGATCGGCGATCTGCATGGAAGAATCCTGGCCGTTAATTCCGCCGTTGGTGTCCAGCACACCGGCCACGGAAACGTGGTGCCTAGCTGTTTGCACGGTGGACCGGGAAGGGCAGGAGGAGGCGAGGAACTCGCCGGATTACGTGCTTTATTGCTTTACCATCGGCGGTTCGTCTTGCAGGGGCCATTCGATAGCGTTGCGGAATTGTCTGAATGGTGCGCCGACGCTGGCCCCTTGTATTCATAGTCGCAACTCCTGGCTCCCCTTCTAGCCTCATCGTTCGCTACGTGGTTTGTAACCTTTTGTAACAGCAGCACCTCGGTCAAGGGCCCTACATCTGCTACCTAACTAATTTGACCTCAATAACTTATATGAGAAAGCTCGTTGGGTCCGGACGTGCTGTCCCATTAGTGTCAACCTCACTCCACGGGGACGAATTTTGGAGTAAGCGAATGAAAAAGCAGTGCTCGCACCGGTGGCAAGGTGGTTTCTCCTTGCTGGAGATCCTCACCGCCATTGCCATCATTTCCATCATTCTTGGGATGGCGATTCTGAATTACGGGAGCATCCTGCCGAATTTTAAGGCCAATTCAGCTATGGACCAGCTGCTTTATCGCTTGCGCTCAGCGCGCGAGCAAGCCATCGCGCACCGCCGCGAGGTCCAAGTGCAGTTTGTGGGGAACAACCAAATCACGATCACCGAACTTTGGCTTGCGGGCACTCCGCCTCCTCCGACTACCTATACCTTCGAAGGTGGAGCGCAATACGTTACCTTCTCCGGAATTCCCGACACACCGATGGCTTTCGGGAATAGCGCGCCAGTCTACTTTGCGGGAGCTTCTGGCGGGCCACCGCTCATGAAATTTACTACCAATGGAGCCTTCATCGATGGAGGAAACACCTTGGTCAATGGCACGGTGTTCCTGGGAATCCCCGGCCGAGCTTCGACGGCTCGCGCCATCACCGTTCTGGGCTCCACGGGCCGCGTGCGTGAATACCACTGGGACGGCACGCAATGGCAGGAATAGGGAGGGTGGCCATGCTGAGAAACGGGCGCAAGAGCAACGCACAGTCGGGGTTCACGCTACTGGAAGCGATGATCGCCATCGTAATCCTGTCCTTCGGCATTTTGTCGCTGGCCGCAGTCTACGCGCAGGGCATACAGGTAGCGAACATGACGCAACTGGATTATATCGCCGAAAAGAAGGCCGAAGAAGCCGTGGAGACGATTTTCGCGGCACGCGACGCCAAACTGCTGGTGTGGACGAATATCCGCAACGTAACTGGCACCGGCGGGGCCAGCGACGGAGTTTTTCTGCCGGGACCGCAACCGCTTCTGGCCGCGGGTCCCGACGGCCTCTATGGAACCGCGGACGACGATACGGCCAATCCGGACACAGTGATTCTGGGCCCCGGCCCGGACAAGATCCTGGGGACTGCCGATGACATCGTGATGTCTCTGAAGAACATGACGCGCACGATCGACATCGCGGACGTTGCAGGCGAATCGGGCCTTCGGCAAATCACGATCACCTTAACGTATACGGCGGGATCGCTGACGCGGCAGTACACCCTGGTCAGCTATGTGGCGCAATTCTCGTGATCGTGGATTGAGGAGCTTATGAAGAGAAAGTCCGGCTTCACACTGGTGGAACTAATCATCGGAATGGCCATAACCATGGTGGCGCTGGCGGCCGCGGTGATGATGTTCCGTGATTCCACCAAGGCCAACACCAACGTCACCCAGACTTCGGACATGAGTGACAACATGCGCGCCGGACTTAACCTAATCGTCCAGGATCTCATCCAGACGGGCACGGGAATACCCACTGGCGGCATTTCCATCCCCAACACCACCAACGCAGCCGGTTGCAACATCGGCGGTAGAGTCAATCGTCCCCCCACCGTGCTGAACTTGACTTTCAACGGCCCCAATTCCGCAAATGCGGGCTGCAACGTCATTCTGCCGGCCATCGAACCCGGCCAGAGCTTGGGTCCAATCGTTACTAGCCCTGACGGGACTTCCGGTCCGAACACCGACATCATCACCGTGACGTACGCCGACAACACGCTCGCCACCATGGACGCTAAGCAGATCAACGGCTCCGGTTGTCCGGGCGGATCCATTGCCGCTGATGGATCTTCGATCACCTTTGATCCCAACTGCGTGACGCTTGGTGCGGCCGGAATTCCTATAAATCCGGGCGACCTGCTGATGATTTACAACGCCAACAATCCCAACGGCGTTTTGCAGACCGTCACCAGTGTTTCTGGCCAGACTTTGAATTTCGCCGCCGGCGATGCTTTCAACTTGAACGGCCGTACCACTTCTGAAGCCTCCGGAACCATTAAACAACTTCAGAATTCACCTTTCACCGGAACCTACCCGCCTACGAATTGCACGCGCATTTGGATGATCACCTATTATCTGGATACCACCACCGATCCCAAGCATCCGCGCCTCATGCGTGCCGTCAACTTCAACACCCCGCAAACGGTCGCGGAGACCTTCGAAAACCTCCAGTTTGCGTTCAACTTTGACGATGGCACCACGAATCCCGTGAACCAATCCGCAGTGCCAGTCGTTCCAGCCCCTACCGGGGACAACGAAAACCAGATTCGCTCGGTCAATATTTACCTGGGAGCGCGTTCCACTACTTTCGCGGCAACCACTGGCCAATATGTACGGACCAACCAGGCTACCCAAGTCGCTCTGCGCAGCATGGCGTATTTCAATAACTATAAATAGCGAGGAGCTTGAACGATGAGATCGGGGGGAACAACCATGCGAAAACAATCGGGCATTGCCCTCATCACCACGCTGCTTTTGCTGCTGCTGATGTCCGCCATGGTAGTCGGCTTCATGCTTCTGGTCACTGAAGGCCAGCGGCTGACCGGTATGGACCGCGACCAGCTGCGCGCTTTCTATGGCGCGGAATCAGGTATGGAGAAGCTCACCGCCGATCTCGCTGCTCTGTTCGGCACCACCTATGCTCCGACAGGGCCACAAGTCGATGCCATTGCCTTGAATCCCCCAATCCTTCCCTCCAGCACCGGGGTTTCCTACCTGGATGTGCTAGGACAGAGCACCTATACGATTAACTACCCTAAGGACAACAACGGCAATCCCCTATCGCAGTTCGCTCAGATCAAATCGGGCTCTAGTGCGTTTCAAGGCATGAGCGCGTTAGAGACGACTTATACGCTGACTGTCGCTGCTCGCACCAACACGGGTGGCGAAGTCAAACTAGTGCGGACCACCCAGACTGTTGGCATCCCGCTCTTCCAGTTCGGCATTTACTCGGACACGGACCTGAGTTTCTTCGCGGGCCCCAACTTTGACTTTGGCGGCCGTGTTCACACCAACGGAAATCTTTTTCTCGACAGTGGCGGACCGGCGGGCGCGACGCCCACGCAAACGTCGGCCGACCAATTGTGGCTAAGGAGCGGTGTTACGGCCAGCAAGGATATCTTTCGCGATTGTCTCTCGAATGGGAACCCCGAATCCACCAGCGGCAGGCATCCCGGCAGCGTTGAGATCACTACTGGCGGTGGTTCCTTGCAAGCGCTGGGATTCGGCCAAGGGAGCTTGAATTCATGCTTGGGTTCAGGAAAGAACCCCAACTGGCCCTCCATTACCGCTTCCTATAACGGCAATCTCCGGAGTGGCGTGAGGCCACTGAACCTCACGATCGTGCTCCTTGGCAACGGCAGTTCCAAGCCCATTGACATGATCCGCCGCCCCGTGGCTGGCGAAAGAGGCGCAAATCCCGGCGTCCTTGGCGAGCGTTACTTTTCTCAGGCTAGCTTGAGGGTTTTGCTTTCGGATAATGCGTCCGACATCAGTGGTTTGGACTGTGTCAGCGGCGGCGCGCCATTTAACTTGGCGGACCTCGCGCTGCCTGTCGCGAGCTGGTCGACAGCGGATGCGAAAGCCTTGCAAACGCTTATGACCGCTGCCGGCACAATGCAGCTGCCCTTGGCGGCCTCCGGAGCGGCAAGCGGGACCTACAGTCCTAGCGATGGTTACTGGCAGCCTGGCCCAACTACTGGCAATGGAACTCCGATCATCACTGGTTTCATCAAAATTGACGCTCAGACTGCCTACGGCAGCCCGTGTGGCACTTACTCCGACGTGACCAAGGAAATCTTGAGTCTCGGCTATGCCGGGCGCAACCTGAATCCTTTCTCGCTTGCTCCTCCCACGTTGCCGGGACTCCCGGGCGCACAGGTCGCTCCGTCAACCTGTCCTGACCCGCATCCCAATGCTGTGATTCGCCTCGAACGTGTTCGCGACAATCCGTCAAATTATGCGAGCGCTACCGGGCCCTGCGGCGTCAACGCAACGACCGTCCCGCTGCTTCCAGGGGACTATTGGCCGAACACACTCTTTGACACACGCGAAGGCTACAACCGGGAGCAGCAGCCACTTCTCAACAAACAAGTCACCCTCGGCGGCATCATGAACTACGTCGAAATCGACGTCGGCAACCTAGCGAAATGGTTCAAGGGAACCATTGGTACTTCCGGTCCTAGCACACAAGATCCCAACGTTGCTCCCAACAACTTCGTCGTTTATGTCTCCGACCGCCGCGGCAACTATCTCCCCACCGGGACGGCGATCGGCAGCTGGCCCCCACTTTCACCGTCCGGAAACGAAACTGGAGAGTATGGCTACTTTGACGTGGTTAATTCCGCAGACCCAAAGGGCTGCCCGGATAACAAGATGGAGCCCGCGCCCGCTACCGGAGGACCATCGGCTGAGGATCCCGCTGGTTCCGGTGTTTTAGCTACCTACGGTGAAACTACCTTTCCAAACGGCCTAATCAACAGCACGGGCGTTTCCACGGCCTCAACCATCTTCGCCAACCCTGCCACGGTACTTACCCCTGACCCGCTTTGCGCCACCGGTTCAACAGGCAACTTCCCATGGCAAAGAGCCTTTCTGAACAATTCCAGTGAAGCACGCGAGAATCCAAATGCCCTGTTCCGCCGGGCCGTCAAACTAGTGAATGGCAGCCTTATTAGCTTGCCCACGTGCATAGGTGGAATCTCCTGTGGTCTGAGCATCTCGACGGAAAATCCGGTATACATTCAGGGCGACTTCAACGCCAATTCGGCGGGCGGTGGCTTTGCAGATGCCAGCGTCGCCACGTCTGTGGTTGGGGATGCCATTACCATTCTTTCGGCTAGTTGGAACGACGTCAATTCCTTCGCTTCCCCGTTCAATACTCCTTTCAATCGTAGCGGCACAACGACCTATGTCCGAACGGGTGTTATTGCCGGAAAGCAGGTTTCGTTTCAAATTCCACCTTGGGATAACACCGCGATCGATGGCAGCCAGGACTTTGGCACCGATGGCGGTGTCCACAATTTCCTGCGCTTCCTTGAAAAATGGAATGGAACCCTGTTCTATGAGGGCTCCATCGTCAGCTTGTTCTATAGCCGGCAGGCGACCGGGCTGTTCAATTCGGGGGGGAACAATTACAGCCCGCCGACCCGCGGATACCAGTTCGATGTGAACTTTCTGAATCCTACGCTCTTGCCGCCGCGGACACCGATGTTCCGCGACGTCAACACGACGGGATTTACGCAACTCTTGCTGCCAAGCCAGTAAGCTGCGCGCCGGACTGCCGCTTCAGGGCGGTCCGCGTGTCCCCAACGGACACGGTGGAATAATCAGGAGCCACGCACAATCCTGTACTGAGGGGAGAAAAGCACGTCATGGCAAAGTCGAGTTCAGCTTCCGCGGGGTCTCCTTCTTCCAAATCGCTTCTCTTCATGATGATTGCCATGACCTGTGGGTTCTGCGTTCTTCTTGGCGGCGGCATGTTGATGGCCTCCCGTGTGATTAATGTCCTCGGGCTCCGCGCTAGCAGTGACAAGAAGACCGTGCGCACACCTCTTGGCGAGTTCCGCTTCGAAAAGGCTAACGAAGTTGGCCCCGGCCTCCCTGTTTATCCCGGCGCGAGTTTAGTACTTTCTGGCGCCGCCGCAGGAAACGTTCCAGCTGGTGACGAACAGCCGCAGGTTATCTCCAGCACCTATCATACGAACTCTGCCCGCGAGTACGTTGCCACCTGGTATGTCGAGCACTTGAGCGCGGAATTCAGGCGTCAGGACGCCGGTTCCAAGAACTTACCCGAGGCGCTACGCGATTCGCACATTTCCGATGACGATATCGCATTCGTCGGCGAACGTGGCCAGCAAGTTCGCGTCGTGGCCCTCACTATCGACCAGACCGGGACCAAGATCACCCTGCTGCGCTCTTCCGCCCAGCCGCCCGCCCGGGCTGCCGCCGCCCCAGCAGCCCCCGCCACCCCATAGAAATTCAACGTAGCCGTTTGCGGCCAGCCTCAGCGCTTGTCATACTTGCCGGAACGGACACGTCTCCCTGGGCGCGAGCATGCCTCCGCCAACAAAAAGTGCGACTATAGCGTGGAACTTTCGGCAGAGGGCCATCCGACCATGCCACGAATCCAGACTACGGAAGACCGCCGTCTCGAGGAATCGCGCACGCGCAGGAAGCATTGGAAGCGCTGGGGGCCCTACCTCTCGGAGCGCCAATGGGGAACAGTCCGCGAGGATTACAGCCCTGGCGGCACCGCCTGGGAGTTCTTTCCGCACGATCACGCGCGTTCCCGCACCTATCGGTGGGGAGAAGACGGCATCGGCGGGATCTGCGATCGCCATCAGATGATGTGTTTCGGACTGGCGTTGTGGAATGGATGCGATTCCATGCTGAAAGAGCGGCTCTTTGGCCTCACCGGAAATCAAGGCAATCACGGCGAGGACGTAAAGGAGTATTACTTCTACCTCGATTCCACGCCTACGCACAGTTACATGCGTATGCTCTACAAATATCCGCAAGCGGCATTTCCCTATGAAAGTTTGCTCGAAGAGAATCAGCGCCGTGGCCGGGGCCAGCCGGAATTCGAATTGCTAGACACCGGTGTTTTTAGGGAAAACCGTTATTTCGATATTTTCGTGGAGTATGCCAAGGCCGACGTGGATGACATGCTCATTCGAATCATGGTGGTGAATCGCGGGCCGGAAGCCGCCATGCTGCACGTGCTGCCACAATTTTGGTTTCGCAACACGTGGTCCTGGGGTAAGGACTTGCGCCGCCCGTTGGCACGCAAAGGCACGAGCGTGCCCGGGAGCGCTTGCGTCGAATTGCAGCACTGGCAATACGGCAAGCGCTGGTTGCTTTGCGCGGGCCAGCCCGAGTTGCTTTTCACGGAAAACGAGACGAACAACGCGCGTCTGTTCGGTGGTAGAAACCGCTCGCCGTACGTGAAGGACGCTTTCCACGAATACGTGATTCGTGGCAACAAGGCGGCGGTCAATCCGGATCAAATGGGAACGAAGATGGCCACGCTTTATGCTTTGCGGCTAGAAGCCGGCCAGTCCGTGACGCTCAAGCTGCGGCTCACCGACCTCGAGCCCCTCGGCGGAATGGACATAGCTCCAGGCACCGTGGGTGGATTCGTTTCGCCGGGCACGCAGGACCGTGCCGAGGGGGTTCCCGGAACGAACGATTTTGGCGCCGGATTTGACGGCTTGTTCGTGGCGCGCCAAAAAGAAGCCGAAGAGTTCTATGCCTCCCGTATCCCGAACGAGCTCTCCGACGACGCCAAAGCGGTGATGCGGCAATCCTTTTCCGGCATGCTGTGGTCCAAGCAGTTTTATCACTATGACGTTCGCACCTGGCTCGAAGGTGATCCTGCTGGCCCCAAGCCGCCGGAAAGCCGTTGGCAGGGCCGCAACAAGGATTGGACTCATCTTTACAATGACGACATTATTTCCATGCCGGACAAATGGGAGTATCCGTGGTATGCCGCCTGGGACTTGGCCTTTCACTGCATTCCGATTGCGCTCGTTGATCCGGATTTTGCCAAGGAACAGCTCGTCCTTCTCTTGCGCGAATGGTACATGCACCCCAACGGCCAGTTGCCCGCCTACGAATGGGCTTTCGGAGATGTGAACCCGCCCGTCCATGCTTGGGCCGCTTGGCGCGTTTATAAAATCGAGCGGCGTGTTCGCGGCGTCGCCGATCGCGGATTCCTTGAAAAAGTGTTTCACAAGCTGCTCTTGAATTTCACCTGGTGGGTGAATCGCAAGGATCCGGACGGCGCGAATATCTTTCAGGGCGGCTTCCTGGGTCTCGACAACATCGGCGTTTTTGACCGCTCCGCGCCTCTACCCACCGGTGGCCACCTCGAACAGTCCGACGGCACCAGTTGGATGGGAATGTATTGCCTGAACATGCTGGCCATCGCCCTCGAATTGGCGAAGGAAGACCCTGCTTATGAAGACGTCGCCAGCAAATTTTTCGAGCATTTCGTTTACATCGCCCGCGCTATGAATGATTTCGGCCTCGGTGGCCAGTCGCTTTGGGATGACGCGGACGGTTTTTTCTACGACGTTTTGAAGCTCCCCAATGGCGAAGAACACTTCCTGAAAATCCGTTCCATGGTCGGTCTGATTCCCCTGTTTGCGGTCGAAACGCTTGAGCCGGAAATCGTCGACTGCCTCCCGGGCTTCAAGCGCCGCATGCAGTGGTTCATCGACAATCATCCGGACGTGCCCGAACACATCGAAATGACGCAGCGCTCCGCGCGTGGCGTCCGCCGCCTGCTCTCTCTCGTGAATCGCAAGCAGCTCAAGCGCGTGCTCTCCCGCATGCTGGACGAAACGGAATTCCTCTCGCCTTACGGCGTGCGCGCTCTTTCGCTCTTCCACCAGGACCATCCTTACGAAGTTCACGTGAACGGAAATACCAATCGCGTTGACTACGAGCCGGCCGAATCCACGACCGGCCTGTTCGGGGGCAATTCAAACTGGCGCGGACCCATCTGGTTCCCGGTCAACTATCTGCTCGTGGAATCGCTGCAAAAATATCACCATTACTACGGGGAGGATTTCAAAGTAGAGTTCCCCACACATTCCCGCAGCGAATCCGATCTCTGGCAGGTAGCCGCCGAAATTTCCCGGCGCCTCATTCACATTTTTCTCCGCGATTCGAATGGACGCCGGCCGGTGGCAGGCGTCACTGAGCTCTTTCAGAGCGATCCGCACTGGCGCGACCTTATCCTTTTCTACGAATACTTTCACGGCGATAATGGCGCCGGGATCGGCGCAAGCCATCAAACCGGCTGGACCGGCCTGGTCGCAAAACTAATCGAACAAAGCGGTGAGTAACGTGCCAGAACTCAAAATCCGGGAAGCCGCACTCCAGGACGAAGCGGTTCTCCTGGGCATGATGCGCCAACTAGCCGAGCAAGAGCCGGGAAAGATTCAGTTTGACGAGCCGGCGGCGCGCGCCACCTTCCGCCGATTCTTGTCCCTTCCTGCTTTTGGCCGGTTCTGGCTTCTCCTCGAAGGGAGCTCGCCGGTCGGCTACACGGTGCTGACCATCGGCTTCAGCTTTGAGTTTCACGGTCACGACGCGTTTATCGACGAGCTATATATCGATGCTGCTTTCCGCCGCCGTGGATACGGCAAACAAGCAGTGGCCTTTCTCGAAAAGAGAGCCCGCGAGCTGGGCGTGAACGCCATCCATCTCGAAGTGGACCGCGGCAACGATCCGGCTTTTGAACTCTACCGGCGAAGCGGATATCAGGATAAAGATCGATTTCTTATGACTAAATGGCTGAACCGCTAGGCTTGGCGATCTCCGGAGATATGTTCATGAGTCCTAAATTCGATGGCAAAGTAGTTCTGGTGGCCGGAGGCACTGGCGGATTGGGTCGTGCGGTCACTTTGGCATTCCTTGAAGAAAGCGCCAAAGTCGCGGTTACCTTTCGCGGGCAGGGAGAATTCGATGCCTTGAAGAGCGCGGCGGGAAAAAACGGGCCGAGACTGGAAGGCCACGCCGTCGATGTCACGGATGAAATTGCCGTGCGTCAACTGGTCGAGAAGATCGTGGGGAAGTATCGCCGGTTGGACGCCATGGTCAACACCGTCGGTGGTTACGCCGGCGGCACGAAGTTGTGGGAACTGGAGTCGAAAGTTTTCGATCAAATGCTGGCGCTGAACCTCCGTTCGGTCTATGCCTTATCGCGTGCCGCGGTGCGCACGATGTTAAAGCAAGGCCACGGAGCCATCGTAAACGTGGCTGCCAAGGCCGCGTTTGATCATGCTGCCGGCGCGGCCGCTTACGCGGCTGCAAAATCCGCTGCCGTGGCCCTGATGGATTCTCTCGCCGCCGACTTGAAAGGCAGCGGCGTACGCGTGAACTCGATTCTCCCCAGCATCATCGATACCGAAGCAAACCGCAAAGCCATGCCCTCGGCAGACTTCTCGAAATGGCCGAAGCCCGAGGACCTCGCGCGCGTCATTCTGTTCTTGTGCAGTGACGACGCCAAAGTCATTCACCGCGCCGTCATCCCGGTCTACGGAGATAGTTGAAACTTTCGAATAGCAAATTGAATCTGAATGAGAGCATCGGACGGCAGCGAGAAGTAGCAACTTCAGCCAACAAGGAGCGGCTGGTGTCAGAACAAGCGGAAATTCAGTTTGGCCGCGAGATTTGTGGCGACCTCGCCGCGGCTGAATCGCGCGAGTGGCTGGTCACCAACGGAATTGGCGGCTACGCGTCCGGCACCGTCGCCGGCAACCAGACGCGCCGTTATCACGGACTGCTGGTTGCCGCTTTGCGGCCGCCGGTGGGCCGCGTGCAATTGGTCTCCGCTATCGACGAAATCGTCCACTATGCTGGCACGGATTTCTCTCTGGCCACCCATCGCTGGGCTAGCGGCGCCATCGATCCGAAGGGCTTCCTGTCCCTTGAGGATTTTCACCTGGAAGGCTCAATGCCCGTGTGGACTTATGCTCTGGACGATGCGCTTCTTGAAAAGCGTATCTGGATGTGCCAGGGCGAAAACACCACATTCATTCAGTACACGCTAGTGCGCGCCGGCAACGCGCTCGAAATGGATCTGAAAGCGCTAGTGAACTATCGCGACTTCCATTCTTTGACGGATGCAGGCAACTGGCGCATGAACGTCGCCGCGGTAGAGCATGGCGTACGAATAGCTGCCTTTGATGGGGCCACCCCTTTCTATTTGAAGAGCGGCGCAGGCAATTGCGAGCCGCGACACGAGTGGTATCGCGGTTACTATTACGCGGCCGAAGCCGAGCGAGGCTTGAGCGACCGCGAAGACCGCTTATTCGCCGCGTTGTTTCGCACCACACTCGAACTCGGTTCCAGCGTCACGTTTGTGGCAACCACGGAAGCGCGGGCGTCGCTCGATGGCGAAACCGCCCGCGCGGAGCGCGCCAATCACGACGTAAAACTATTCCACGAATGGCAAGCGAAAAATGAAGCGCTTGCTGAAGCCGTGCCCTCGTGGATTTGGCAACTCATCCTGGCCGCCGAGCAATTCATCGTCAAGCGCACCCTTACAGAAGAGCCCGAGGGCCGGAGCATCATCGCCGGCTATCACTGGTTTGCCGACTGGGGGCGCGACACCATGATCGCGCTGCCCGGAATAGCTCTGGCCACTGGCCGCGCCGATACCGCCAAGCAAATCCTTTTAGCGTTTTCGCGCTACGCAGATGGCGGGATGCTCCCCAACAATTTCCCGGACGCCGGGGACGAGCCGGAGTACAACACCGTCGACGCCACGCTCTGGTATTTCGAAGCCATCCGGCAGTATTTCGCGGCGACTCAGGATGCCGCTACGCTGCAAAAACTTTTCCCGATTCTTAACGGCATGATCGACGCGCATGTCACGGGCACCCGCTACAACATCCATGTCGACCCAGCGGACGGACTGCTCTACGCCGGTGCTCCCGGCGTGCAACTTACCTGGATGGACGCAAAAATCGGCGACTGGGTGGTAACGCCCCGCATTGGAAAGCCCGTGGAGATCAACGCTCTGTGGATCAATGCCTTGGAAACGATGGCCGGCTTTGCAAAGGGGCTCGGAAAGGCCGGCGACGCTTACGAAAAGAGCGTGGCCAAAGCGAAGGAAAATTTTACGAAGTTCTGGAACGCGGATCGGAATTGTTGCTTCGACGTTATCGATTCACCGGGAATCGGAAATGACTCGTCGCTCAGGCCCAACCAGATTTTCGCTGTGTGCTTGCCAGTGAGCCCGTTGACCACCGCGCAACAAAAAGCCGTTGTAGATGTTTGCGCGCGGCACCTCTTGACGTCGCACGGATTGCGGAGCCTCGGGCCGGGCGAGCCAGGATATAGCGGCCATTACAGTGGCGGCCCTGGCGATCGCGATGCCGTTTATCATCAAGGCACCGTCTGGGGTTGGCTTCTCGGCCCCTTTGCGCTAGCTCACTATCGTGTCTACCACGATCGCGAAGCGTCACTGCGCTTCCTAGAACCGCTCGGCCGCCAGATTTACTCGAGCGGCCTCGGCACGCTAAGTGAAATATTCGATGGCGATCCTCCCTTCACTCCCCGCGGCTGCATCGCGCAGGCCTGGACGGTCGCGGAAGTCCTGCGGGCTTGGACGGAAATAACGGATGGGGGAAAACCGGATTCAGGCAAAAACATTTGATATCGCCAAACTCGGCATCTACCCACGGGAGGGCAATTCGTACAATTCGATGAGCACTCTGCCCCCATCGGGCGATTTGACGAGGAAAAAATTGACGCGCGTCCCGTCCGCCCCAGGGCGCGTTTCCGGATAGACGGAACCAAGCTTGAATTTGTCTTTTAGAATTTGTGAAGCGCGGTCGACATTGGCGCAGCGATATTCCACCTGCTGGATGCCCTCTCCAAACTTAGCCAAGTATTTTGCCATGGCTCCGTCGCCGCCAGGCTCTCGCGTGGTCAAAATGTCCAACGAAATTCCCTCCGGGAAATGCAGTTCAAATTCTTCGGTGTCCTGGTCCGGAGGAACCTGCGCGAGCCTGGGAGTACCATTGGCGATTCGGATGTGCCCAAACGTGTCGCGTTGCACCGCGAGTCCAACCGTTATGTCCGGGCTGGGCCCCAGTAGTAGCGCCGAGAGTTCACTCTCGGCCCACCAGCTGGCAACGGCAGATCCGGCAGTCGCTCGGCCCAGGCGGTACACTTCACCCGCGGCCAGGAGTTTTTTGGCTGCATCCGCGGACGAAAGGTCCGCGATCGATTGAGCGAGAGGGCTGGACATGGAACCGCCAAGAATTGTAGCTTGAGGGCGGCACGAAAAGAAGCAGCAGGCAAGCCACCCTTCTCTTAAAGCGCATCGAAAACCACCCGCGGCGCATCTGAGGAATATGCCGAAGCCAGTTTTGTTAACCGTGGATGACGACCCCGAAGTCTTGCGGGCCATTGAGCGGGACTTGCGCGGCCGCTATTCGGATCGCTACCGTATCATGCGCGCGAATTCGGGAAGCGCCGGCCTGGCCACCCTCAAGGAATTAAAAGCCCGCAACAACCCGGTGGCCCTGCTGCTGGCGGATCAGCGCATGCCCCAAATGGACGGCGTGAATTTCCTCGCCGAAGCCATGGAGCTGCATCCTCTCGCCAAGCGCGCCTTGCTAACCGCCTACGCCGATACCAACGCCGCGATCGAGGCCATCAACGAAGCTCGCGTGCACTACTACTTGATGAAGCCTTGGGATCCTCCCGAGGAAAAGCTGTATCCCGCTCTCGACGACCTTTTGCATGACTGGACCGCTTCGTTTCGTCCTCCCTACGAGGGTATTCGCGTTCTCGGCACGCGCTGGTCGAATCGCTCCTATGAGCTTCGCGAATTCCTCGCGCGCAATCAGGTGCCCTATCAATGGATTGATGTGGAGCTGGCGCAGAGCGATGCCGAGGTGCGCGGGCTCATTGATTCGCTCGGGCCGGAAGCGGAAAAACTTCCCTTGATTCTGTTTCCTGACGGCACTCGTCTCCCCGAGCCGCCTTTGCCCGCCGTCGCTGACAAAATTGGCCTGCGCATGCATGCCCAGACTAACTTTTACGACCTGGCCATTGTAGGAGGAGGCCCGGCAGGGCTGGCCGCGGCGGTATATGGCGCCAGCGAAGGCTTGCGTACCGTGATCGTGGAGCGCGAAGCTCCCGGGGGCCAAGCTGGACTCAGTTCGCGCATTGAGAACTATCTCGGCTTTCCTTCCGGACTCACCGGACTGGACCTAGCACGCCGCGCCGTAGCCCAAGCGCGCCGCTTCGGGGTGGAAATCCTCTCGCCGCAAGAGGCTGTCGGTATTCGAGTCGACGGCCCCTACCGCTATTTGAAACTCTCCGATGGTTCCGAGATTTCCTGTCATGCGCTCCTGCTGGCTATGGGCGTTCAATGGAGAACCTTGGATGTCCCCGGGATCGAGCATTTGCAAGGCGCGGGCGTCTACTACGGCGGCGGAACCTCCGAAGCACTAGCTTGCAAGGGCGAAACCGTGTACATCATTGGCGGCGCGAATTCCGCCGGGCAGGCCGCCATGCACTTCTCGAAGTTCGCGGAGAAAGTGGTGATGCTGGTCCGCGGAGTTTCGCTGGCTGCCACCATGTCCCACTACTTGATCGAACAAATTGAAAAAACGCCGAACATCGAACTCTGGCCGCGAGCGAGCGTGGTCGAGGTGCAAGGCGAAACGCGACTTACGGGAATTACTGTCGAGTGCAGCCCCTCGGGAGAAAGAAAAAAGCTTCCCGCTACGAGCTTGTTCATTTTTATCGGTGCCCAGCCGCGGACCGAATGGCTCGGCAGCGCGATCGAGCGCGACGACCGCGGCTTCATCCTTTCCGGCCCGGACCTGTTGCACGCAGGGAAGAGGCCGGTTTCTTGGACTCTGGACCGCGACCCCGGTCTGCTCGAAACCAACGTGCCCGGTATTTTTGTCGTCGGTGATGTGCGCCACGGTTCCGTCAAGCGCGTGGCCTCCGGAGTGGGAGAAGGCGCCGTCGTCGTGCAATTCATGCATCAGTATTTGGCCAAAGTTCAATGACCGAAAAAATGTGGAGCGCCGAACGCTCATGACCGAAAACTCCGCGCCATCCTCAGCCGAAGAACTCGTACGAAAGCTCCTTACCATACAAGTGTTTGCGGACCTGGCGTCGGACGATCTGCTCTGGTTTGTGGCCCAATGCAAAGAACACCATGCGGCCGTGGGGGATATCATCGTTCGCGAAGGTGCGCCGGCCGACAGCATGCTCATTATGCTCGAAGGTGAAATGCGTGCCCGCAGTGAACACGGTAATCCCGACGGCCCTGTTTTTACGGTGCGCGGCGGAGAAGTCACTGGTATGCTTCCTTTCTCGCGCCTGAAAATTGTGAGCGTTACCGGCCGCGCCGTTCTGCCCACACATTTCCTGGTGTTTCCTGCTTCCAGTTTCCCGGAACTCTTCCACCGAATGCCGGAGCTTACACGCCGCTTGGTCGGTCTATTAGCCGACCGCATTCGCGAAGTTACCCGAGCCGAGCAGCAGCGCGAAAAACTCGCCTCGCTCGGCAAACTCTCCGCCGGACTTGCCCACGAGCTGAACAATCCGTCCGCCGCCGCCCGCCGTTCCGCCGCGGCCCTGCGTGACTGTCTGGTCCGCCTTCGCGCCGCCGCACGTAGCACAACGATCGGCCCCGACGATTGTGCGAAGCTCGCGCAAACCGAAGAGGAAATTCGTTCTTCGCTGACGGCCGCTCAATTCAAGGACGAATTCGCGCGCGTCGAGCGCGAGGAGGCCATCCAATCCTGGCTGGAATCGCACAACGTACCCGAAGCTTGGAAGCTCGCTTCTCACCTCGCCGATGCCAATCTCGCTGACGCCCACCTGGAGCGTTTCGCTGCCGCTGCTGGCGCGGCCGTCGGCTCCGAACTCACTCGCTTTGCCACGCTCCTGGAAATGGATCGCATCGCCGAGGAACTGGAGCACAGCTCGGCGCGCATCTCCGATCTTATCCGCGCCATTAAAGAATATTCCTACATGGATCAAGGGTCGATGCAGGAGGTGGACATCCAGCACAGCATCGAAAACACGCTCACCATCATGCACCATAAGCTCAAGGGCGGCATCACCGTTACCCGCGATTACGCTCCCGGCCTCCCCAAGGTTATGGCCAGCGGCAGCGAACTGAATCAGGTCTGGACCAACTTGATTGACAACGCCGCCGACGCCATGAATGGCAACGGCAAACTCGGCATTCGCGTCGCGCGCGAAAACGATTTCATTCTCGTCGAAATTGCCGACAATGGCCCTGGCATTTCACCCCAGGTCAAATCCCGCATTTTCGATCCTTTTTTCACTACCAAAGGCGTCGGCGAGGGCACCGGGCTGGGCCTCGACGTCGTTAACCGCATCATCAAAAATGTCCGCGGACAAATTAGCGTCACATCCGTTCCTGGCGACACGCGCTTCCAGGTTCGCATTCCCATTCAAGCAGCGATGTGAATTTCGCGGGAGGGCAAAAATGGCCGATAGCTGTACTCATCTCGATCAGATCAAACGCGTCAAACCAAAAACCAAGGGCTGCGAAGAGTGCCTGAAGATGGGTGACTCCTGGGTGCACCTGCGCCTTTGCCTCAGTTGTGGCCATGTCGGGTGTTGCGACTCTTCCAAGAATAAGCACGCGACAAAACATTTTCACGCCACCAAACACCCCATTGTCCGCTCGCAGGAGCCGGGCGAAAACTGGATGTGGTGTTACGTCGATGAACTGATGTTCGAAGAAGAATGATTGCTGCGGTTTTTCTTCGGCGGAATCAGCGCGGATGCCAGCAGCGCGATCAGCAGCACGCCCCCCACAACAACCAGGGATATCGTCACGGGGATGTGTAGCCACCGCTCGCCGATCATCTTTCCACCGATAAATACCAGGACGATCGCCAGCCCTTCATCCAGAAAACGCAAGCGGTCGATGACTCCGGCAAGCAAAAAATAGAGCGCCCGCAGCCCGAGAATCGCCAGCACGTTCGAGGTGTAAACGATAAACGGCTCGCGGGTAATCCCAAACACCGCCGGAATAGAGTCCACCGCCAGCGTGACGTCCGTGATTTCCACCACTAGCAGTACCAGAAAGAGCGGCGTCGCGAATAACCGGCCCGCCGTGCGAACGAAGAAACGTTCCCCGTGATAGTCGTGGCTTATACGCAGTTGCCGGCTTGCGAATCGAAAGATCCTGCTTTGCTCCGGGCGAATCTCCCCGCGATGCAGGAACAGCATGCGCACGCCTGCATAAACGAGGAAAGCTCCCAGCAGGTACATCACCCAGAAAAAATGTCCGATCAACTCCGCGCCCACCGCGATCATTGCCCCGCGCATGATCAGCGCGCCGATCACTCCCCATTCCAGCAGTCGATGCTGCAGCCGCTCATCCACCGCGAAAGCGCGAAATATCACCAGAAAAAGAAATAGGTTGTCAACGCTTAGCGCTTTTTCAATCAAATACCCAGTAAAAAATTCCAACGCCGGCTGGGGTCCGCGGAAATAAAGAATTCCCGCCCCAAAAAGGACGGAAACCGAAATCCAGCCGAAGCTGGCGAGCGCTGCTTCGCGCACTTCGATTTTGTGCGGGTGCCGGTGAAAGACGCGCAGGTCCAGCGCAATCGCTGTTACGATGAAGAGATTGAACGCAATCCAGTGAAGGGGCGTCCCCATGTCAGCGCTCAAGCGCGCTAGGGCGCGGAGCTGCGCACGTCGATGGAGTTCAGATTCGATAGTTCGACGCGAATGGTTTTCCTGCGTTCAATTTTTACGGGAACATCCCAGCGCACTCGCATATCGCCGGAATTGGCGTCCAGATTGAGCGAGCTGATCCAGTAGTCGCCTGGAACCAGGCCGGAGATCAAAGCATGCCCCTCGAGATCGGTGTCCGCCTTCGCTACCAGAAACTTAAGTTGTGCCACGTCTGGGGCGACACGCTGCACACGCTTTCGCCGATCGTTCTGCAGCGCGGCCCACTGGTGCTGCGGATTCACGCCTTCCAGCTCCAGCTCGACGCCAGAAATGCTCGTGGGGTGCTGGCGAATGAATTTCTTCAAAGCCGCCAGATAATCCTGTTTTAGTTTCTCATATTTCTCCGGTTGATCCGTCTTGTCGCTTTCCACGTATTTTGGCTTCGGCATTCCTTGCGTCACGCCTCCGCTGTTCGAACGCTGGTAGGCCAGCAGAAATTCCGGAACGGTGAGGATGTCGTCCGGCGTGAGGAGCTTATCCATGTCCGGCTGCTCCAGGTCCAGAACGTCATGGCCCTTCAGCCACGCGCGCAGCTCGGGAGAAACCTTGAGTCCCTCAATAAACTGGTCGCGCGGCGGGACGGGATCTTTCTCCTCTACTTCCTTCACGATGTCCATATAACTCTTGGTAAGCACGTAAAACGTGAATTGACGCACCGGCTCCGGCCGCGCCCCCGTCGGCGTGATGCGTGCGAAGATTTCGATTGCCCCGGGATCGCTCTGCCCCCGCGCCCCGCTCGCAACAGAGAGAGCGCACATCACGGCCGTCATAGTGATAACTGCTGGTTTTCTCATTCCGAAATCGTAACAGAAATGGAAAAACAAGAGGCAGAAGTTCCCTCCCGGGTATTCTAATCCGCGCATCTATTCGGACTTACTTGCGGAACCTCGGCGCAAGGCTATCCGCCCTTGGCCTTGGCTTTCAGGACCTTGGCGAGCTTTTCAATCTCTTCGGTTTTCTTGACCATGCGCATCGAAAGCACGTCAGTGGTCACAGTCTTCTGGACTTCTTCGCGCAGTTCGCCCGTGAGTTGGTAGAGTCGCTCGACTCCTTCGCGGAATTCCTTCTCGTTTTGTTGCAGCTGCGCTCGTTTTGCAGCGGCCGCGGCTTGCGGATTCGAATGCATCTCCGCCGGGTTCGGCGTCTCCGCCGGTTTCGGTGGCGGTGGCGGCGTTGGCGGATATTGCGCGAACGTCCAGCCATTCGCCGCCGTGATGACGCCAGCCACTCCAGCCATCACCATGACAAACCTGCGCCTCGTCGCGTGCATACCGGCCTCCTGATCGGAGAGTTCGTCGCGCGAGTATGTCTCTTGGAATGGTGATGCGCAAGACTCCGCAACTGGTACACGTTTGCCGCCAACGTCAGCCGCGCTGCTGATAAGAAAAGCGCCATATGGCTTCAGTTGTAGCGTGCGAAAAGGAAGAAAAGCAAACCGAGAAACACTGCGAAGAGAACAAGGCCAGCAAAACCAAGCAACCAGCGAGGCACCGGAATGGAAGGGCGCGACCGGGGGGGATTCTCAGGCGGATTCGGCGGATCCACAACATCGATTCGCGTAAATTTGCGCGACGGACGGCCCCCGCGCTCAGAAGCAGCCAGCGGTTGCGGCGCATCTTCGTTTTCGGCGAAATCGTAAGGTACGTTGAAAATGCTACTCCGCCCATGAAGTACTGTCTAGAACAGGCGGAAGATAGCTTCGACGGTAACCCAAGCCGGAACAGCCCGGCGCCCGGCATCTTGCGCTGGCACGAATTTCCACCCGCGAATGGCTTCGGCGGCGCGTTCCTCCAACCCCAACCCGATTCCCTGCATGATCCGAATTTGCGCCGCGCGTCCGTCCGCGCCAACCAAAACTCGCAGCGTCACTTTTCCCTGTAGCTTCGCTTCACGCGCCGCATCCGTGTATTGCGGATCGGGGCAGTACGCGCACTTGGGCATCGTCACGCCTTCACGGTATTTCGCTGAAGACTCACCCTCCCCGCCTGGTCCATCCAGAGGACCATCGCCCATGGTGTGCCCGTTGCTGTTGCCAATCGTGTTGGAGTCCCCCGGTCCCGGCGAACCGGTATCGTCCTTCATCCACGGCAAACCGATTCTATTGGTCGGAGTCAGAATAGGCCCGGCCGTCGGATCCAAGATCGTGGGCGGGACTGGCAGCTGTACATCCTGCTTGGAGGGCAAGGACGGCCGGACTAGCTGAATGGATGAAGCCGCTAGCAGATTCCCCATTGTCGCTGGAATGGGCACGCGGCCACCTCCGCTGCCAGCTCCGGAATCGGGCGCTGCGCCCGTATTCGTTACAAAAAAGTGCGATGGAAACGTAAGGTGTTCTAGGACTGTCGGGATATTGCCAGGACCGTCGGTGCGCTTTATCGGATGTACAACCAGCAAAGCTAGTGCCGCAATCATCGCCGCATGCGTCAGGAAAGACACGCTCTGCGCCCGTCTCGCACGTGGCGAGCTGCCAAAACGCAGCAGATCGAAAGGCGCGCCATTAGCCGAAGAAGGGAATATTCGTACCGGCGTAAAAACTTGGCGGAGATTATCCCGCACGCGATGAATCCAGGAATCTTGTGATGATTGAAAGGAAGAAGAATCACGCGTGACCGGATCGTGCATGGGCAGGCCTCCGCGCCAGCCTCAGATTTGGCCACACTCCTCGAAGAGGCAGGCAGCGAACGCGTGATGAGAAGCAAAGGAAATGGAATTGGTTGCCTGAAAAAAGTACCGCCTGAATTTCGCCGTCGCTAGGGTGTGCCATCCCCGACGCTGCGGCCATCGGCGGCGCGTGACGCCGCAGCAAGGATGCTATCAGTAGAGCCGGAACGTCACTTCAATCGGCACCAGCGTGCGAACCGGTTTGCCGCTGGGGCCTGCCGCTGGTTTGCAGCGCCACGTTTTCACCGCCGCCACGGCGTTTTCATCGAGTCCCATCCCAACACCCTTTACCACCTTGATGTCGGTCACTCGGCCATCCAGGTTAATTACGCCCTCAACCACCACCGCGCCCTGATACTTCGTTTTGCGGGCTTCCTCGGAATACTCAGGCGCCGGTTGATAGAAACAAGTCGGCGTTCCAACACCGTTCACGCCGGCGCGGAAAACTCCCCCGCCCGTGCCGCCACCCTCTCCCGGTCCAAGGCCCCCGCCGGAACCGCTGCCGATGCCGGTCCCATTCCCATTCCCCAGAGAATCCGTGACGCTCTTCGCCAGCGGGTCACCGAAATTCGCCATGTTGGGACTGGGAACTTTCAAGTCCGGAGGCCCCAGCAACGAAGGATCCATCGCCAGCTTGGGATTCAGATTCTCAATCTTTGCCTGCGGCGGGGTGAACTGGGTGTAAGAGAATTTTGGTAGCTTGCCCTTCGATGTCGGCGTCAAGGTGTGGTTGTTTCCTCCGCCACCTCCTCCGGCTTTGTCATTTCCTGCGGGCAGCTTGGCTACGTAGGGGGAAATGTCCAGTGGCGTGACGTTAACCAGCTTGTTCTTTGCTTCCGTGGATGCAGGCAGCATATTCGTGAAAATCGGGATGACCAGCAGACCGATCACCGCCACGTGCAATCCCACGGCGATACCTTGGCTCCAGCCGAAGTTTTCATCCTTCGACCAAATGTCTTTCACTCTTATCGGTTTTACTGCGAAGGGCAGTGGCGCCTGCTTCGGCGGCGAGAAAAACTCCTTGATGCGCGTCCCAAACCCGCCAAAATTCGATCCCCATGCTACTACCAGCCTGCTGTTCACAGGCCTCTTATAAGCCGGGCCGGATTTAAAGAACTCTGCTAGATTACTTCCGAGGCCCGTTCCAAACGATGTCTTGGTGAACGGGGCGTCCGAGCGCTCGCGCACCTTGACGGGGCGTTCGACAAGGAACTGCTTCAGGTTCGACCAGAAATTATCGGGAATCAGGATATCGGGCTTGACGAATTTCGGCACCGCCGAGGAAGGCACGGAAACGGCACGTTCTGGTGCTGCTCCAGACACTCTCGGCTTGGTCAGCTCAGGCGGCAGCAAATTGATAAAGTTACCGGGCACCGGTTACCTCTTCATTTTAGACGCAGATACCCTGCGTTCGGTGTACTTATCCCTATGATTCGCGCTAGCCGGGAAAGGTTGCGCGCCCCAAGCGGCTGACACCGACTGACATTCATTGTAACATACGTCCTTACACTGCTTTCCGATGTTTCGCGCCGTACACCTGAACCAAAGGACGGCATGCAGGTCCAAAAAGGCAGGTTGATTAAGGAACTATCCGAGCGCGCAACCCTATGGCCGAACCACTCGAACTCAAGAAAACGCTGAATTTACCGAAAACCGATTTCCCCATGAAGGCTGGCCTGCCGCAAAACGAGCCCAAGCAGCTAGAAGCCTGGCAAAAAGGAAACATCTACGAACGCATCCTCGAAGCCCGCAAAGGTAAGCCGCTCTTTGTCTTGCACGACGGCCCGCCCTACCCTACCGGTGAAATTCATCTCGGCACCGGCTTGAACAAGATCCTAAAGGATTTGGTTGTTAAAACCAAGAGCATGGCCGGGCACTACGCTCCGTACGTGCCGGGATGGGATTGCCACGGCCTGCCCATTGAAACTCAGGTGGAAAAAGAACTAGGCGGAAAGGGCAAAGTGCCGCCGGCGGAATTTCGCAAGCTATGCCGGCAATTCGCGATTCGTTACGTCGAGCAACACAAGAAAGATTTCAAGCGCCTCGGCATTTTCGGCCGCTGGAACGATCCCTATTTGACGATGAGCCATGAATACGAAGCTACCATAGCGGGCGCTTTTCTGGATTTCATGGAAAAAGGTTACGTCTATCGCGGCCGCAAGCCGGTGTACTGGTGCCTCTTTGACAGCACCGCCCTTGCCGAAGCCGAAGTTGAGTACGAAGATCACACCAGCCCTTCGATCTGGGTGAAGTTCGCTGCGGTCGTTGGCGGCAGAGGCGCAGCGCCGAAAATCGGACCCGATGTCAGCGCGGTCATCTGGACCACCACGCCTTGGACCATTCCTCACAATCGCGCGCTTGCTTTTCATCCCGATTTCGAATACGCCGTCGTGGAAACTGAAAAAGGCGCTCTGTTGCTCGCCGCTGATCGCGTCGCTGCTCTCCAATCGGAGTCCGGCATCAAGGAAGCCAAAATTCGCGTCACCTTCAAAGGCCGTGATTTCGATGGCATGAGATTTCAGCATCCTTTCCTGCCGATTCAGGTGCCCGGCATTCTCGCCGATTACGTTACGCTTGATCAGGGCAGCGGCATTGTCCACACCGCTCCCGGCCATGGCGCCGACGACTTTATTTCCGGCCAGAAATATGGACTCGAGATTTATGCGCCCCTTGACGACAAAGGCGTGTACCTCGAAGGATTGCCAGAATACAAAGGCAAGGACGTGTTCACCGCAAATCCCATCATCGTAAAACTGCTCAGCGATCGCGGCGCTCTTCTTGGCCATCACGATTACAGACACAGCTATCCGCACTGCTGGCGCTGCCACAATCCGGTGATCTTCCGCGCCACCGAGCAGTGGTTCATCAAAATGGACCAATCCGCCCACGGAAAAGAAAAGACGCTCCGGCAGGAAGCTCTCGAAGAAATTCACCAGGTGAAATGGTTCCCCGCCTGGGGCGAAGACCGCATGTACGAAATGATCGAGAAGCGCCCGGACTGGTGCGTCTCGCGCCAGCGTTTCTGGGGCGTGCCCATCATCGTTTTCTATTGCGAAGGTTGCGGCAAGCGCCTCGAGGATTTCAAAGCGCTTCGCAATGTCGTGAAATGGTTTGAAGAAGAAGGCGCCGACGCTTGGTACCGTCACAGTCCGGAAAAATTGCTGCCCGCGGGCACCACCTGCTCCTGCGGCGCAACAAAATGGCGCAAGGAAAACGACATCCTCGATGTATGGTTTGATTCTGGCTCTTCGAACCTTTCCGTTTTGAAGGGCGCCGAGTGGCCCGCGGACGTTTATCTCGAAGGCCCCGATCAATATCGCGGCTGGTTTCACAGTTCGCTCTTGGTGGCCACCGGAGTGCGCGACGCGTCCCCTTATCGCGGCGTCGTCACTCACGGCTGGACACTCGACGAGCAGGGCCGCCCCATGTCCAAATCGCTTGGCAACGCGCTCTATCCCATCGAGATTTGCGAAAAGTGGGGAGCGGATCTGCTTCGCCTTTGGGTTGGTTCGGTCGAATACCAGGCCGACGTAAAAATGAGCGAGCGCGTGATGACGCAGCTCAGCGAAGCCTACCGAAAAATTCGCAACACTTTCCGCTTTGCCTTGGGAAATCTTGGCGATTTCGATCCTTCGCAGGATGTTCTTTCCAATGACCAGCTCGAGGAAATCGACCGCTGGATGCTCGACCGCACCGCCGAGCTGGTCAAAAAATGCCGCGAATGGTATGCGAATTACGAATTCCACCGCGTCTACCACGCCATTCACGACTATTGCGTTGTGGACCTCAGCGCGTTCTATTTCGATGTGCTGAAGGATCGCCTCTACACCAAAGCACCCAGAAACAATTCGCGCCGCTCCGGGCAAACCGCCGTGTGGAAAATCAGCAGCTCCCTGGTTCGCCTGGCCGCCCCCGTTCTCACCTTTACTTCGGAAGAAATCTGGAAGTACATCCCGAAATTAAATGGCGAACCGGATAGCGTGCACCTGACACTTTTCCCGGAAGCCGAGTCGCTCGCCTGCGGAATCGCCAAAGACGCGGCGGAAAAGTGGGAACGCCTCGCGCAGGTCCGTGCCGCCGTACTCGTGGCCCTCGAACAAGCCCGCGCCGCAAAAGTCATCGGTGGCGGCCTCGAAGCCAAAGTTATGCTCCACGTCGATCCGCATGGCGCCCCACTTCAAAAGCTTCTCGAAGAAAAGCGCTCGCTTCTTCCCGCGCTATTCATCGTTTCCCAGGTCGAAGTGCATTCGGCCGCGATTCCGGCTTCCGTTCCAGCCGAAACTTTGCCCGGCCTGACCATCCGAATCGAGCGCGCCGACGGGGCCAAATGTGAGCGCTGCTGGAATTATTCGATCCAAGTCGGGGAAAACGATCGTTACCCGAAGGTCTGCGAGCGTTGCAGCGAAGCCCTCGCCGAAATCGAATCCGCCGGCTCCGCAAACGTGGCGGTAAACTGAAAATGTACCCTAGTCCCAACTCGTTTTGGTGTGTGGCGGCTCGCTGCCGCTTTTCCGTTAACCGCAATCGCTACCACGAGTGCAACGCGGTCTTCCCAGATTCCTTTACTTCCTTTACCTCCTTTATTTCCTTAATCTCCATTCCTTCATGACTCTTCCTTCTCGCCTCCGCTGGCTCTGGCTCACTCTCGCCGTCGTTCTCTTGGACCGCGCCAGCAAAGCCTGGTTCGAGTCGCAAACCACGGAAGGCTGGCGCCACGAACTAATGCACAATTTCATGTATCTCGTACACAGCAGCAATCCCGGTCTCGCCTTCGGCATCCTCTCCGATTCCGCCTCCACCGGCACACGCTTGATTTTGATTTTCGGCTCGATCGCCGTCATTGGCGTGCTGGCTTGGCTGCTGGTGACTAGCCAGAGCAGCAACGCTTGGGCGCTCGCTGGTCTCGCGCTACTCCTTGGCGGCGCTACCGGCAACGTCACCGATCGCATTGTTCATGGCGCCGTTACGGATTTCTTCGAAGTCTGGTTCGGCACCTACCGCTACCCCGCCTTCAACGTCGCGGATTCTGCGATTTTTGTTGGCGCCGTTCTGATCCTGTTTGACATACTCTTTGGCCGCCATCCCGCAGCAACCCAATCGAATTCACGAACGCTGTAGTCGAGGGGGACACTCTACGTCCGCGCTTATCGTCATTGGAGCATCCCGTGGCTAGGGCTGATTGTTCCGCTGGGCTGGTTCCTGGGCAAGCTTGGCAGCGAGTGAAGCCGAAGGCGAACAGCAGGCCATCCTCTTGATTTGGGGCCCCCGCCCCCTAACTCGTCCTGGGCACATGGGCATGGGCGTCGGAAAACCACGGGAAACTACCTGTCGGGATGCTCCAGGATAATCCGGTCGAAGATTCGAGGATTTCCCTTATGCGGGGTGGTGGCGGGCTAGACCCTTTGTATCAGAAGGAGGCCCGACCAATGATGAAACTGGACGCAAGTGTCATGGACAAAGGGATGGAACGAATCCTGGAACTCTCGGCCGATGCGCATATACGGAGACGGTGGGTGGCTAAGGAGTCTCCGGAATATTACAACCTAACCGGAGCGATCGCCGCCTATGGAAAAACGCTTGAGCTGCTGACCGCGCTGCAACAGTGGGAAGAATACTACGCCATGATCGCTGAGCATGGCGTACCAGGAGAAGTTGCAGTTTGTTAAGGGAGGAAACGGTTGGTCGAATATGTGGCGCAAGAATTGTCCCGTTTGCCGGCAGCCGCTGGCTAAGAAACATCCCATGGAGACGGTGCCTTGCCCGTGCGGGAAGTACGTCTGGAAGGGTTAGGCGTTCGATACTCTGTGGCCGGCTCGCGGTTTCAGGTATCCCCTGATGGTGGTTTTAGAGAGCATCCATCCGATTGTGATTCTGCTGCTACTAAAGCATACGTAGCGGGGGTAGGCGGCCTTCAGGAAGCCTGCGGAGAGCCGGAAAGTAATGAATGGAGAATCAGGAAGTGCGACCAGGTATTTCGGACTCCGGCGCTAGAGTTTGAAGTCCACCGAAGCACGGCAGTTCCTGCGGCCGTCTCCCTCCCCTTGGTTTCGCTAAGCCCGACGAGCGTTATGGGCGGTCTTTAGAATCCTCCACGGGCACGGGCTACCATGAGCGCACCAGCTCCGGCAGGCGCCAGCGACGGTCGCGCTTTCCAGCAACAATGACGCGGCCCAGGTGCCTTCGGAGCGTCTTCATCCCAGCGGGAGCCAGCTCCTGCAACTTTCACGGTCAACCCATCCCCCGTACTTCTCGGAACTTCTAGCGACGATCGCGGCTTCGTACAACGGGACGACACGGACGGCAAACTCTTTCGGTGCTATGGTAAACGGAGGACACGCGTCAACACATTCATCCTAGGCCAAGGCAGCCTGGCTTACGCAACTCGTGGGGTTGTGCGCCAGCGTGACTTGCCCACCTTCCATGTAGTTCACGCCCTGCCCGCTATTGCCCTTGCTACAATCTGACTGTGCCTGGCGCAGCCCACCCGGAGATGCATCAACTGCTGGCGTTATCTACTGACGCCGGGACACGTCTCGACCGCTTTGTGGCCGCACACTGCCCGGAACTCTCGCGTTCGCGCGTGCAAGAACTCATTGACGACGGCCACGTCCTGGTCAATGGCCAATCCTTGAAACCTTCGCAGAAACTTCATGGCGGGGAACTCGTCAGCGTAGTGGCCCACCCGCGGCCAGCGCCGCACGCCGAAGCCGAAGCGATTCCACTCGATGTGCTTTATGAGGACGAAGACGTTATCGCCATCAACAAGGCCGCCGGGATGACCGTTCACGCCGGGGCGGGAAATGTTTCCGGCACACTCGTCAACGCCCTGCTGGGGCGCGGGCAAGCGCTTTCGAAGGCTGGCGATCCGCTGCGGCCAGGAATCGTTCATCGGTTGGATAAAGAAACCTCGGGAGTGATTCTGGTGGCCAAGAACGACGCGTCGCATGCAAAACTCGGGGAAGCCTTTCGCCAGCGGGCTATCAAGAAAACATATATCGCGCTAGTCGAGGGCGTACTGGGAGAGAAGAAAGGTCGGATCGAGCTGGCCATTGGGCGCGACCCGATTTATCGCACACGAATGACCACGCTGCGAAAATCCTGGCGCGGCGAGGCCATCGCCAATCCGCGGGAGGCGCGCACGGACTGGAAGGCCCTCGCCAAGATCGACAACACGACACTGGTGGAAGTCCAACTCCACACCGGGCGCACGCATCAGATTCGCGTGCACTTCTCGGCGCTGAAGCATCCGGTGGTGGGTGACATTTTGTATGGAGCGGCGAACGAACTGCGGGTTGGAAAGCTCACCTTGCCGCGGCTCAAGCGCAACTTTCTGCACGCCGCGAAGCTCGGCTTCGCGCAGCCGCGGACAGGCGCATGGATCGAGGTACGCGCCGCCTTGCCGGGGGAATTGCGCGGCTTTTTGCAGGAACTCTCGGCCGCCGCCGGAGTATCGCAGAGCCAGATTGACGCTGCGCTGGCGGGATACCTATAATCGATAGCAATGCGAAGAACAATTATTTCGATCTTTTTGACGCTGACATTTCTACTTCTTCCGCTCGCGGACAAGGCGCAGCAATCTTCACCAGATACCAAGCAACCGCTTTCCCCACCTGAAGGGAAGACGCAAACGAGCGCGCCGGTACAGTCGCCAGCGCCGAAGCAAGAAACAACTCAAAAGAGCGACGAAAAGCTAACTTCGGTCGTGAACCTTGTGGACGTGCTCTTCACGGTGCTCAACCGCCGCAACAAGCTTGTACCGGAATTGGAAAAGGCGGACTTCAAAATTTGGGACGACAAGACTCCACAAGAGATCCGTTACTTCAGCAAACAAACGGACCTGCCTCTGCGCATCGGCATGCTGCTGGACACCTCGAATAGTATCCGCGACCGCGTCAAGTTCGAGCAGGACGCTTCGATCAATTTTCTATACAGCGTGCTGCGCCGCAACAAAGATGAAGCTTTTGTGATGACCTTCGACGACGAGCCGCAAATCGTCCAAGCGTTCACCAGCGATACGGGCGCTTTGCGCGACCAGATTGCCAGGACGCGCGCGGGGGGCGGCACGGCGATCTACGACGCGATTTATGACGCTTGCGTCAAAGAATTGAGCCATCCTCCGCGTCCGCCCGGCGATCAGCCGGACGTGGTGCGCCGCGTGATGATTCTGATTAGCGATGGCGAGGACAACCTATCGACGCACACGCGCGGAGATGCCATCGAAATGGCGCAACGCACCAGCGTGGTGATTTACGCCATTAGCACCAGCACGCAGTGGGTTTCCCTCTCGCAGACCGATCCGAACAAAGCGAGCGACCGGAAATACCACCTGACGGACGGGGACAAAATTCTCCAGGAGTTGGCCGAAGAAACCGGCGGGCGCGCGTTTTTCCCTTACCACGTGGACGATCTGGACCAGTCGTTTCAGGACATCGGCGACGAACTGCGCAACCAGTATTCCATCGCGTATCTTCCGACGAACTACGTGCTGGATGGCCGCTACCATAAGATTCGCATCGAAGTTCCTGATCATAAGGGCTACCAAGTGCGCGCCCGTCGAGGTTATTTTGCGCGCGCGAACGCCAACGTGCCGGTCGCACCGGCTCCTCCCGCCGGAGCTCCACAATAAGCTGCTTTTGGAAATGCCGTTGACAAGCGTTAGGTAAAGCCCAAAACGATTAGCGAGAAACGTTGTGCAAGAGGACGGCGTCGGATTCGGCGTGCCCGCGGTTAATCCCGAGTTGTGCGCCATCTTTCGAAAACGCGTAGCCGGCGATTCGTTCCGCCGTAAAATGCGTCAGTTGCCGGCGGGGGGTTCCGTCCAGCGGCTGGATCCAGAAATTATCCACGCCTTTTTCGCGCACCACGTAAGCAAGGGCTTTTTCCGAGGGCAGGAAGGCAAGGCTGGGCAAGCCGCGCGGATCGAATTCGAACGCCGATTTTTTTCCATCCACTAGGGAATACAAAGCGAGCATGACCGTATGATCCGCTTCGCGGACTTCGAGAGTAGCGACTGTCTGGCCATCGGGAGAGAGCGCATAGGGAACCGAAGGAGATTTGATGATCGTTTCCGGCGAACCACCCTCGATGGGAATTCGTTTGAGAAAATGATTTTCAGCGGCGTCAAGGTAGTACAACCACTTGCCGTCATGGGAGCAAGCGGGCACGCGTTCGTTCAGGCCAAAAGTGAGGCGCGTTAAGTTGCTGCCGTTGGAATCGACGCGCCAGAAATTCGCTTCCGCGCCGCCCGACCGGCGGAGCGTTCGAAAGACAACGTAGCGGCCGTTCCCGCAGGAGGTCACCTCATGCATGGGATATCGGGGTTCGGAGAAAACCACGCGCTCTCCCCCCGCCGGATTCACCAGGCGAATGTCCGGACCCTGGACGACCAGGAGTTGCGAATCCGGAGTCCAATCCCAGCCCCAGGTGGACAGGTTGGAAGCGAGTTTGATGGGAGTCAATTTTTCGGGTGCGCTAGCGGGAGCGACGGCAATTTCAAATTTCCCATGGACCTGGCTCGCGGCGATGCTTTGGCCGTCTGCGGAAATACTGGGATGAACGTAATCATTCGTGTCGGTGGTCAAGAGGCGAAAATCGCCGCCCGGGAAGGAAACAATTCCGAGCTGATCTCGAAGAAAGCCAGTGGGGGCGGTGGCAGCGGAGACCAGAAGAGCGCCACCATCGGGAAACCACGAAGGCTCTAGATAGATGCGATCTTTCGCGATGGCTACTTGCTTGGTCTCGCCGCTTGCTACATCCACGGCCAGGAACCCGCCGAGATCGTGAGGGTTTGGCTGAGAGATAGGAATCACGATGGTCTTGCCATCCGGGGACCAGGAAAGCGTCAGGCTGTCGGTGAGCATTTCCTGGTGGTGAAAGAGGTCGCGTTCGAGCGTTCCGTCGCGGCGGGCGATCTTCAGGTCGATGGCGGCGGAATCGCCGTGTTGGTGCAAAAAGGCGAAACGCTGGCCGTCGGGTGAAAAGGCGATGGGGCTGTCCACGTCTTTGATGAGAAGACGGGGAGTTCCGCCCAGCATAGGGGCTTCATAGAGAGCAGCGTTCGCTTGGTCGGAGTCATCGCGACGGACGAAGTAGATGTAATTGCCATCGGGGGAAAACGTGAGGCCGCTATAGCGCGTGGCGGCGGGCGTGATCACTTGCGTGTTGCTTCCCGTGGGGATATGCCGCAGCCATAGGGACTGCAGCCCATTCTCGTCCAGGACGTGGAGCAAGTATTTTCCATCGGGTGAGATTCTGGCCAAGGAGACGTGACCGTTGTTGGTGAGGTTTTCGATGGACATTCTTTCAGCGGGTAATTCCTTTTTGTGCGGCAAGAGGGAGTAGATACCGAAGGAAGCTGCAGCGAGCAGGAGTAGAGCAGCTGCAAGCACGAGGCCAGCGCCGAGTTTGTTTTTGCCGGCGGCAGCGATCAGAACGGAGCTGCTCGAAGGCGAACGCGGGGGCTCGGCCAACGGGCCCGCAGGAATAGACCCTCGCGCCGGAATGCGGCCCGAAGAAGAGGTGACCGGCGTGCCTTTTCCGGAATCGAGTTCGCGCTGGAGGCGCTTGAGATCGCCGCGCAATTCGGCAGCGACCTGGTACCGAACGTCGCGATCTTTTTCGAGGGCTTTGTTGAGAATGCGCTCGAGCTCGGCGGGGGCTTCGGGATTCAGGGTAACGGGAGCCACTGGAGCCTGGTGCAAGATGTTGTCGAAAACGACGGCGCTGGTGCTGCCGGGGAAGGGCAATTTGCCAGTGGTCAACTGGTAGAGCACCCCGCCAAGGGAGAAGAGATCGCTGCGAGGGTCAAGTTCTTCGCCGCGTGCTTGTTCCGGAGACATGTTGGAAATCGTGCCGACGGCGGTGCCGGGGCTGGTGAGAAGCAGAGTCTCGGAGTCGTTGAGCGTTGTCTCACCCCCAAAGTTGGCGTGGTGTTCGGGGAGGAGCTTGGCAAGTCCAAAATCGAGAATCTTGACGATGCCGCGCTCGGTGACAAAAATGTTGGCGGGCTTGATGTCGCGATGAAGGATGCCTTTTTTGTGGGCGGCGTCGAGGGCGTCGGCAAGCTGGATCCCGATGTCGATGGTACGCGGAATCGGAAGGGCGCCGAGGGGAACAATCTTGTCGAGGGTCTGGCCTTCGAGTAATTCCATGGCGATGAAGGTGCGCCCATCGTGATCTTCGATGGCGTGAATGGTGCAGATGCCGGGATGATTGAGGGCCGAGGCGGAGCGGGCCTCGCGGAGGAAGCGTTCGAGGGTTTGCGGATCGCGCTGGGTGCCTTCGGGAAGAAATTTAAGGGCCACGCGCCGGCCGAGCTTGGAATCTTCAGCCTCGTAGACGATGCCCATGCCGCCGCTGCCAAGCTTGCGGAGGACGCGATAGTGCGCGATGGTCTCGTTGATCATAGGCGCGGAATGAAGAAAGGATGGTAAACGGTCGCGGGATGGGGGTCAATTAATTCGGGGCCACATCGATTCGGGGCCACGCCAGTAAAAGTAGGCAGAATTGTCAGGGCCGGGTGCATGTCCATGACCATTGGCGGTGGAGGTTTTACAAACTGGGCGTGAAAGCGGGGCGCCGTTAACGACCGTTCATCTTGCAACCAATTGCGATCTTCTCAAATGGCCTGAATCCGTTTCTCTGGTACTGCTGTCGAGAATTTTTGCAAGGACGATGCATAATTTCTGCGATCTTCCGTGCCGCCTTCTTTTGCCTGGCGAGTTTGGTTTCTGCTTTCATTCCGTAACGCTGCCACCAAAGGTTCGGCACTCGCCGCGCTTCCCGAATCGCGCTCCCATTGATGTGATAACGCTTTTAGTAGATTCGATTGAGAATAGTCTCCTGGGACATCCTAACCAGGACAGGGTTTAGCGTGCCTTCACTTCGGCCAGAGCCAGCCGAAGGTGCCGGCGGTCAGCAGGGCGTAGATGAAGCCATCGAAGGACTCCTTGAAGACATTGCTCCAAGGCTGCGCCTTCCAGATGCCGTTGACCAGTGGTCCCAGGCTGTAGGACATAAACGCTGCGGTGCCAGCAACCCGAAACACGGCCAGATAGTCTGTTGCGGGCGCAACGGTGTGCCCCGTGAGGTAAGCAACGAACAATCCGACGAGCAGGCAATAGGCGAACCACAAGCCAAGGAACTTCCCCATGGCGGGCGGGCCGCTGGGGAACACGGTGAGCGTCCCAACCGGTCCTTGCTTGTATTTTTCCTGCATGGCGGGCGATTTCATATCTTTTTGCGTGCCATACGGGAAAACATAGAGACCCGGTTGCAAGCCCGCGGGCCGAAGGCCGGCGAGAAGTTTGTCTTCATCCGGGAGCTGCTTGTAGTCGCGGCGGTGATACCCGAGCACCATATGGATGAGGGAACTGGCCACGAAGACGATGATGGCCGAGAGCAGCATCGGGAGCAAAAGAGCAGTGAGCGGAACCATGCGCAGCCTCCTTGGAATCAACGACGAATGTGGGAAATTAGGCGTGAAACTATCGCCAAACGGGGCTGCGGTCAAGAGTCTTGGTGTTGGGAGACGGGGAGGACCCGGGAAGGGAGCGATAAAGTAGGAGGAAAAATAACGCTTGACATATTCCTATATGGGAATGTAATGTGTGGGCATGGCGCGCGCGGCGACCACTTCGGATGCGTTTAATGCGGTGGCGGAGCCGCGGCGGCGGGAGATTCTGAACTATCTCGCGCTCGAGGAGCGGCCGGTGGGCGAGATTGTCGATTTGCTGGGGCTCGAGCAGCCTTCGGTGTCGAAGCATCTGCGGGTCTTGCTGGAGGTGGGTTTAGTCCATGTCCGCCGCGACGGACGACGGATGTACTATCGGACTAACGCCCAGGCCATCCGGCCGCTTCACGAGTGGACGGAAACATTTGAGCGCTTCTGGCGTCACCAATTAAGCCGCATCAAGGAGCGCGCCGAGGGAAAAAACAATCCGTCAAACAATGCGAGCCCAGATTTTGTTCCACGGAGGAAAAATGATCTCGACGGCAACAAGAATTGAGGATTTAACGCTGGGCATCACGGAGGAAATCCACGTACGCGCATCGCTGGATAAGACCTTCGCGGCGCTGCTCGAACAGTTGGGCCCATACAACGAGGTTCCGGAGAAGGGAGCGATGCCCATGAAGCTCGAAGCCTGGCCCGGAGGCCGGTGGTACCGCGACCTGGGCGACCATAACGGCCACTTCTGGGGAGTGGTGCAGGCCATCAAGCGCCCGACGTTGCTTGAGATTACGGGGCCGTTGTTCATGTCCTACCCGGCAGTATCCAATGTGCAGTACCGCTTGAGCGAAAAAGACGGAGGAACGCTGCTCGCCTTTCATCACACGGCGCTGGGGCTGATTCTGGAAGAACACCGCAAGGGAGTCTCGGGTGGCTGGAACTACATCCATGAAGCCGTGCGGAGGCGAGCGGAAGCGGCGCGTTCGCACTGAGCGCCGCCGGAAGGCGAGGGAAGAGTTTATGTGTCCAGCGTGCCTAGTGGGTGCGGCGACGGCGATCGCCAGCGTCATGGCAACCGGCGGGCTAGCCGCGGTGGTGACGAAAAAGCTCGGCGCCAAGAACGGCACAAAGAAATCCGTCCAAGACCAAAATCCAAAGGAGGAAACATGGGAGAAGTAACGAACGAGCAAGTGAACTTGATGTTGCGGCTGTACGAAGAGCGCCGTGAGCCCAAACTGAGAGAAGCGCGCGACTGGTTCGGGGCAAACTTCCACGTAAAGAATGCCGACGACTTGATGCGCGTGTGTCCTCCCGGCAGCAAGGAAAACGTCTACATGCGCATGGTGCTTGGTTATTGGGAGATGGTGGCCAGCATCGTAAACCGCGGGCTTATCGACGAAGAGTTCTTCTTCGAAAGCAATGGGGAACAGTGGGTCGTCTGGGAACAGGTGAAGCCGGTGATCAGTGCCTGGCGCGCCATGTTCAGCAGCCCAAACTTCCTCGCCAACCTGGAAAAACACTCGAACCACCTGGAAGCGTTTCGCGAGAAGCGCAGCCCCGGGTCCAACGAAGCCATTCGTAAAATGCTGGCGCAAATGCAACAAGCCGCGCCGGCGCCCAAGACGCAAGCAGCGGGTGGCTAAGGTTCAGGTCCGAAGATCGATCATTTTGGTGGACGTCGAGAACGCGGGACAAGTTTGTTTAACGAGAGGAAGGAACCGTTATGAGACTTGTAGATTCCATCTTGATGGAAATTGATCAGGAAGCAAAAACGACCAAGCGAGTTTTGGAGCGAATTCCCGAAGACAAACTCTCCTGGAAACCCCACCCGAAAGCCTTTTCTCTGGGCCAGTTGGCCCTGCACATTGCGTCCGTGCCGGGTAGCGTCGCTGCGGCAGCGGCACCAGACACGATGGAAGCCCCGGCCTTTTCTCAGCCGGAGCCCAAAAGCCGCCAGGAAGTCCTGGACACCTTCTCGAAGAGCCTCGCGAGTGCCAAGGATACGCTGAACAAGATGGACGACGCCCGGCTCTTGTCCACGTGGAGCTTGACGAAAAACGGCAAAGTCCTGATGTCTATCCCGCGCTTCGGATTCATTCGCGCGATCCTGATGAATCATAACTATCACCATCGCGGGCAGCTTTCTACCTACCTGCGGATACTGGATGTTGCCGTGCCGTCGATATACGGACCCAGTGCGGACGAAAATCCGTTTGCCTAGTCCCAGAGAAATTAAGGAGAGGAGAACGCATCATGGCAACAAGCAAGACTACCCTTCCTAAAATCGCGTCGGCGGCCGAATGGCTGGCGGCCCGCAAGGAACTCCTGAAAAAAGAGAAGGAATTCTCGAAGTTAAGGGATGAATTGAGCCGCCAACGGCGAGAGCTTCCTTGGGAGAAGGTTGAGAAGTCCTATGTGTTCGATGGGCCCAAGGGCAAGGAAACGCTGGCCGATCTGTTCGGCGGCAGAAGCCAGCTCATTGTGTATCACTTCATGCTTGGCCCCGGATGGGCGGAAGGGTGCCCGAGCTGTTCGTTCATTGCAGACCATATCGACGGCAGCGTGGTGCATCTTGCCGCGCGGGACGTGCGACTGGCAGTGGTTTCGCGCGCGCCGCTGGCGGAAATCGCAGCGTTCAAGAAGCGCATGGGCTGGCGCTTCCACTGGGTCTCGTCCAACGGCAGCGACTTCAACTACGACTATCAGGTGTCGATGGCCAAGGAGGAGCGGGAAAAAGGCGAGGTTTACTACAACTACGCCATGCAGAAATTCCCCAGCGAGGAACGGCCAGGCACCAGCGTCTTCTTCAAAGACGCCGCTGGCAACATCTTCCACACGTATTCCAGTTATGCCCGCGGGCTAGACATCCTTATTGGCGCGTACAACTGGCTCGACATTACGCCCAAGGGGCGCGACGAGGCCGGCCTGAAGCACGGGATGGCTTGGGTCCGCCACCACGACAAATATGACGCCGGGTACAAAGTGGACGCCCAGGCAGAGTACGTGCAACCCGCTAAGGCTACAGACGCCGCAAGCGGCTGCTGCGAGCATCATTAATCTAGAGAATCTAGAGTTGTTCTAGTTGCTTCGGTCTCCATTGGGCGGCAACGCCGAAGACATCGCGTCTACCGCGAAGCGAGCGTTCCCGGTTGCCGCCCAATACTTGGAAGGCTCATCCTTTCGGCGCGTAGTAGCCTTTTCGTGCGAGCACTTTCAGGTCGTGGTCGGCCGTTTCAATTTTGATTTTTCGGAATTTTCCGTCCAGCGCCGTGTTTGTCGGATAGTAGCCGAGCGTGTATTGGCTGCGCAGTTCCTCGGAAATCTCGTCGAACGCTTCCATCAGCTTCTTCTCCGAGCGGACGAAAATCGTGCGTCCGCCAGTCTCTTCCGTCAACTTGTGCGCCACGCTAGTGTTGCCGCCATAGCGCGGGTCTACCACGAGCAGGATATGGATGACCGTGTCCGTCTTTTGCGCCGCTTCAATCGCTTCTTCCAGTTTGACTTTGCTGCCTTCGTCCTGCGCGTCGGTCACAATCACAATGGCTTTTCGTCCCGCTTCCGTGGCCAGTTTGTCGCCACACGCCAGGTAAATCGCGTCATACAGGGCGGTGCCGGTGATTTGCCGCGACCCGATCGGACCCGGATTTAACCCAATCGATCCCTGATCCGGCACGTTGATCCGGCTCCTGCGAATGGCGCGCTCCAGTTGGCTGCGTTCGTCCGTGAAATCCGAAAGTAGATCGACATTGGAATCGAATGACATGACCAGCGCTTCATCGCCTTTGCGGATGATGCGCGAAATGAACTGGCTGCCAGCATCCTGAATGGCAGGCAGATTGTTCTGCTCGCTGCCGGAGGTGTCCAGCAACAGGGCCAGTGTAATCGGCAGCGCCACCTCCCGCGAAAAGAACGAGATCTTCTGGCCCTGATTGTCCTCCAAGATCTTGAAGTCTTCCTGCTTAAGGTTCGGCACGATCCTTTTGTTCTTGTCGCGCACGGTGGCAAACAGGTTCACCAGGTTGACCTGCGACTTGATGGTGCCGCCTTGTGCAACGGGTTCCTGAGGCATGGCAGGAACGGCCAAACTGACCGCAACCGTTGCGGTCACACATTGCATCAAAAGCTTATGCATCGATTGCATGTATACTTTCCTCTAGCGAGTGATACCCGGCCGGAAAAAACCCGCGGGTACTGCCGTCCTTTAGGATGCAGCGAAGCGGCGCGATGGATGCGTGGCCGAAATCACCCGCGTGGATAATTTCACTAGGAAGTTTGGCTTGAGGACCATGAAAAGTCTACGAATAATCCTTCCCTTGGTTTGCGGATTGCTACTCGCTTTCCTGCTCGTCCAGCTTCGCGCGCAAGCCCCGCAACCGGCCACCGCCCCGCCAGTTCCGGCGCAGAACAGTCCAGCGCCTCCACCACCGAGCCGGCAGGGCAGAATCACTGTCCCGGTCAACGAAGTGGTAGTGCCGGTCACCGTGAAGGACAGGTCCGGTAGTCTAGTGCCGGACCTCCGGCGTGACGAATTTCGGATTTTTGAGGATAATGTCGAACAGAAAATCGATTCCTTCCAAACCGAGCCTGCGCCCATTTCCATGGTCTTGCTAGTGGACAACGATTTGAAATCGAAGGATGCCAAGCAAGTTACAGACAGCTTGCGGGCGGTGGTTCTGGGTCTGAGCCTGAACGACGAAGCTCTTATCTGCCGCTTCGACCAGTTTTTCCACCAGGGCAAAGGCTTCATCAGCGACCAGGACAAGCTCCTCAGCGAGTTGAAACGCACGCACTTGGACGATGAGCCCTCCGTGTCGCCCTCGAGCCCGGCAATCGGCACCGGGCCTTCCATCAACGGCCATTCCGCCACCGGAGATGCGCCGAACATCACTGGCGCGCTAAGGAACATCAAAGGACAGCCGACCAAGGCTTTGGACGATGCGGTGTACGCCGCCGCGCAATTGCTCAAGGACCGCGACCCGGAGCGCCAGCGGCGCAAAGTCATTTTTCTGATTTCGGACGGCGTTAACGGCGCGAAGTTCAACGTGAATAACTACGACACCGTGCTCAAAGAACTGCTGCGTTACAACATCTCGGTTTACGCCATCGGCGTGGGCAGCGCTTATTTCGACCGGCGATTCGAACGCCTTTCCAAATACGCGCACGACACCGGCGGCGACGTTTACTATGGTTTGAAGAGCCGGGCGATGGAAGAGCTTTACGCGCGCGTCACCGAAGAAGCCCGCAACCAATACACTCTGGCCTATGCCCCCGGCGGAACCGACCGCGGCGCCGAGTACCATTCCATCGAGGTGCGCGTAAAGCGCGAGGGCCTGACCATCCTGGCCCGCGAAGGCTATTACGCTGGTGGCACGCCGCGCTAAACGGTTGTTTGCCGCTCTTCCATCGCGCGTTCGCGCAGATACAGAAATAGCGGCAGCGCCAGGCTGACTCCCACGGCGCATAAACCGGCAATCGGCATCCAACGGAACCGTATGCGCAGCAGCTTTCCTTCGACAAGCATAAACACCAAGAGCACTGCCGACGAAATGAGTACATCCAACCCGAAAAACGCGCTAATCCGATTGGCGAAGAGCTGACGCACCAGAAGGCCGAGATTCAGCCTGTTCTCCGTGAACCATGGAACGAATTGCGAGTAGGGTATGGCCACACCGAGGATGCCAAGCACCCAATAAATGTTCTTGCGCTTCACGGCTGCCCTCCCTACTGGCTTCCACCGGGAAAATCCCAGGAAATTCCTAAGAGGCGCTCAGTGCTTCTTCATGCGCCGGACAAATCGGTTTGTAAGTGCAATTGCGGCAAATGAATCCCGGTTTGGCGGGAAATTCTCCGGCGCGAATGTCCGCCGCCGTTTCTTGGACCACGCGCAGCGCTTCGTCGAGCTGCTTCAGGTCTCGAGTGGTTTCTTGGCGGTGATTGTCCTGCAAATAATGGAAAACCATGCGCACCGGATTCCACTCAAAAATCTCTTTCGCCGCGATCGCATAGATGCTCAGTTGCAGGTCTTTCTGCGCATCCGAATCCTTTTTTGCCTTGCCCGTCTTGTAGTCGACAATTTCCACGTCCCGCCGCCCCAGCGAATTTACCTGGTCAATGCGGCCTTTTAGAATGACGTTGTTCTCTACCGGCAGCTCGAAATTTTTTTCCAGTTCCAGCACTATCACCGGCTGCTCCAGCGCTGCCTGATGAAAATGCCGCAGTTGCTCCAGCCCGTCCTTCTTGTACTCTCCCTCCTGGTATTCGTCTTCGTAGCCCGCCTTGGACCATTCGGTTTCGAAAACCCGCTGAACTTCGTCGAACGGCAGGCGGTTGCCTTTTTTGAACTCCGTCATCATCCGGCGGATGGTGCCGTGCATAACACGGCCGAATGTCAGTGTAGCCTTGGCGCCTTCCGGCAAGGACCACAAGGACGAGAATAGATACTTTTGCGGGCAAGACCTATAGCTTTCGACCGCCGAAGGATGCAGCTGCAGAGGCTCGGGCGACGGCGGATGAAAGGTCTTCGCCCACTGTGCGATGCGCGAGAAAACTTTAGCTCGGCCTGAGGGCGCAAAGAGGGAATCCTGTGCCTCTTCCGTCTGCGCTTCGCCGGAGACTTCAGCTGGCGCTGGCGCGACCTTGGGCGCGAGTTGCAGCACATCGCGCCGCTTCACCCGCGGGTCCATCAAGATGTCCTCGATAAACGGTGGCACCTTTCCTTTCCTCTCCGCCAGCGAAGTGATGGTCAGCCGGTCCCGGGCCCGCGTCAGCCCCACGTAGAACAGCCGGCGCTCTTCCTGATGGTGAAAATGCACCTCGGGAGCCCCCTCTTTCATCAGTTTTGCCGGGAACTCGAACACATGGGAGCGCTCCGGCTGCGGAAACTTGTTTTTGTTCACGCGCAGCACAAATACATGGGAAAACTCCAGGCCCTTGGCGCCATGAACGGTCATTAATTGGACCGCGTCGCCTGGCGCGTCCTCTTCCAGGCAAATCGTGCCGCCCGCCTGGTCGAAGTACTCGAGATACTCCACAAACTCACTCAGGCCGCGCGTCTCGCTTTTCGCTTCCCACTCCTTGACGAATTCCGGAAGCCTTCTCACATAAGCGCGGTCTTGCTCTGAAGCGCGCGCGTAGATTTCGAGCCATTCGAGGAGCTCGTCGAGTACTTCCGCCGCCGTGCGGCGTTGAATCGTTTTGCGCTGTTCCGAGAGCAAGTCCAGCAGTTCGCTCAGTTCGTTCGCGGCAGGTTCGAACGGCAGGCTCGCCTGCTTGGTCTGCAGCTCGTCATAGATCTTCTTGCGATTCTTGCGTCCGCGCTCCGCCAAACGCACCAAGTCGGATGGGGACTGCCGCCACGCCGGGGCCGCCAGCACACGCGCCGCCGCAATGTCGTCGTAGGGCTTGGCGATCAGGCGCAGGTACGCGATCAGATCTTTTACCAGCGGATGTTCCAGGATGGACAGCCTGGAGATGACAAACGGAACTTTGCGCCTCGAAAGTTCTCGCACCAGCTCATTGCGATGGCCGTGGGCCCGGTAAAGCACCGCGAAATCTCTCCACCGCCGGCCGGCGCGGTGAATGCGCTGGATTTCCCCGGCCACCCATCGCGCCTCGTCCTCGATTTCGGCGAGTTCCACCACGCGAATCTTTTCGCCTTCTGGCCGGTTCGTGGTGAGCACTTTTTTTGGAAAATCCGCACTCGCCGTGTTCATGCCGATCACTTGGCTCGCGACCCGCAGAATATTCGGCGTCGAGCGGTAATTTTCCGTCAAGCTCACGCGAAAGAGCGTGGAGTCTTCGCCTTCGCGCCATCCCGCGAAACGCTCCAGAAAAAGTTTGAAGCTACCGAACGACGCTCCCCGGAAGCGGTAAATGGCCTGGTCATTGTCGCCCACAGCGAAGATATTCCTGTTCTCGTTGGCCAGAAGTTCCAGCAGGCGCAGTTGCGCGATGTTCGTGTCCTGGAATTCGTCGACCAAAATGTAGCGATACTGCTTTTGCAGGACGGCGCGCCGCGCCGCATCGCGTTCGAGAAGCTCTACGGCTCCGGTGATCAGTGAACCGAAAGATGAGCGTTTCTTTTCCCGCAGCAATTCTTCACTCGCTTGGTAAGCGCGCGCAATTTCCCGTTCGCGGGCAACTGCTTCCTCGCGTTCACCGAGTGTGTCCTCGTCGAGTTGGCCGCGCTCGGCTTCGAGTTCGGCGGCAAGCTGTTTGGCATAGCGGAGATAGTCGCTACTGGAAACGAGTTCATCCTGGCACCGCGAGAAAAACTCGATGAAATCGCTCAAGAACTGCCCCGGCTCGGCCAGCCGGCGGTAGCGGTCGAGTTGCAGCCGGTGCAAATTGCGCCGCAGCAGGATCCAGTGGTCCACTTTGTCGAGCATCACATGATCGGCGTCGACGTCTTTCAGCAGTGACTCGCAGAAGGCATGAAAGGTCTTGAGCGTCACTTCTTTGGCTCGCTCTCCCGCGGCTTTGACGACTCGCGCCTTCATCTCTCCGGCGGCTTTGTCGGTAAACGTCAAACCCAGGATGTTTTCCCCGAGCAGAGAAGCGTCCGTCTCCAGCAAGTGCCGGATGCGTTCCGTGATGACCCGCGTTTTTCCCGTTCCCGCGCCGGCAATCACCAGCAGCGGCCCTTGGCCATGCGTGATCGCGCGCTTCTGCGCTTCATTCAGCTCGAGCCCGCTCTCCCCGAGCGGCTCCATGGCAAACAAAGTGGCCATCGCCTAGCAGGGTAGCGGATTTTTCCTTGAAGGGGAAACGAGTGTTGTTTATCTAATTCGATGGGAATGGATCGAGGTCTCGGGTGATCGAAAAAATAGCCGTTCACGGCATCTTTTATCATGAATTCCAATTCTTCCGGAGTTGTCGCTTTCTGTAGAAATAGTCTCCATCAGACACCCGGCACAATAACCACCATCTGACTCCTGCGTCAGGCGAAATACAAGCTCGGCCCGGTTGTCCATGGTCGGCCCTCTATCGCTGCGACTTCTCACCCGCGGCCACCTGCCGGTTGAACTCTGCCGATTTCCTTTTCGGGATTGTGACGGTCTTCCAGTTTTCACCAGCGAAATGCCGCGCCAGATAAACGATCTGCCCCACATGATACGAGTAATGCGCCACCTGACGATTGATCGCTTGCATGACGGAGTGCGGCTCCGTGCGAATGGTGATCGCCCGCTCGACATCCGCCTCGCTGAGCGGTTCCAGCGCGGCGAAGAGGAGTTTCCACCCGCGTTCCCACATTTCCATTAACTCTGCGCGCGTCTTCGGTGGTTCTTCGAATTCGGTGTCGCGATGGCGGTCCGGCTTCTCCCCGTCGCTGGTCAGAAAATCGGTCCAACGCGAGCGCATGTTTCCTGACATGTGTTTCACGATGATGGCGATGGAATTGGATTCGGCATCGAGCGTCGCGAACAACGCCGCTTCGGGACATTGCACCATCGCGCGCTCGGCAAGATTCTGGTAGTAGCGAAAAAGATCAATGGAGTCTTTCACATAAGAGGTGGTGAATTGGTGCGCCATGCCGCCATTTTCTTCCGTTTCTTCGCGCTGTCAAGATGAACGCGGAGGACTCACAAAGGTGCCACATGACCCATTTGGTCCTGGGCGCAACTCTGCAGAGCAGAGTTCGCGGGGCGCAAAAAAGTTTCAGTGCGGGCTGAAAAAAAGTTCTTGACAATTCGCTTTTTGTTCGCCTAGGATCGTTGCGCTCCGCATCTCGATTACCGCAAGGGAGGATGTCATGACCATTGGACAAATGATGCTTGGTGAGTTCGACCAGGAAATGCAGAACACCCGCAAAGTCTTGGAACGTTGTCCCGACGAAAAATGGAACTGGAAACCGCACGAGAAATCCGGAACACTCGGCTGGCTCGCCGGGCACGTCGGAACCGTACCCGAGTGGATCACCATGACCATCAACACCGAAGAGCTGGACTACGCTCCCGTGAACGGTCCTTCCTACACGCCGCCGAAAATCGAGAATCGCGCGCAGCTTCTCGCCGCTTTTGATAAGGGCAGTGCCGAGGCGCGCGCTGCTTTGGCTAAAGTCAGCGACGCCGACATCATGAAGGGTTGGAAGCTGCTGGCTGGCGGTCAGGAAATTTTCACCATGCCCCGCTTGGCGTGCATCCGCGGAATGTGCCTCAACCACTTGATCCATCATCGCGCGCAGCTCACCGTCTATTTCCGCTTGCTCAACGTCGCCGTTCCCGGCCTGTATGGCCCCAGCGCCGACGAAGCTCAGCCCAGCGCAGCCGGAGCCGCCGCGAACTAGTCCCGGTTTCGTGACCTCGGGGCGCAGCGTGCTGCGCCCCTGCTTGGCACGACTGTACCGTCCGAGCCTCCTTGCTTGCGTCGCGCTATAATGAAGTTCGTTGTTCCGCCGGAGGCTTACCATGAGTACGGAAACTCCCGTCATTCTCTCGGCTGTGCGCACGCCCATCGGAAAATTTCAAGGCGGTCTCGCCGGATTTTCCGCGCCCGAACTGGGTGCCAAAGCCGTTGCCGAAGCGATTCGCCGCGCCGGCCTCGACGCCGAGCAAATTGACGAAGCCATTCTCGGCAACGTCGTGCAAGCAGGACTTGGACAAAATCCTGCGCGGCAAGCCGCCTTAAAGGGCGGTTGCGCGCCGCGCGTTGCGGCGATGACCATCAACAAAGTTTGCGGCTCCGGGTTGAAAGCCGTGGCGCTCGCGGCGCAAGCGGTCCAGCTTGGCGAATCGGAAATGGTCGTCGCCGGCGGGATGGAATCCATGTCCAACTGCCCTTATCTGTTGCCGCAAGCGCGCACCGGCTTTCGCATCGGCGACGCTAAAGTCGTCGATGCCATGATCAACGACGGACTCTGGGATGCGTACGAAAATTTTCACATGGGCATGACCGGAGAACTCGTCGCCGATAAATATGGAATCACCCGCGAAGAGCAGGACCAGTTCGCGTTTGAAAGCCACCAGAAAGCCGTCCGCGCCCGCAAATCCTGTTTCTTTGAAGCGCAGATTCTCCCCGTGGAAGTGCCGCAGAAAAAAGGCGATCCCATCGTAATTAAATATGACGAATCGCCGCGCGAGGACACCAGCATCGAAGCGCTGGCAAAATTGCAGCCCGCCTTCAAAAAAGACGGCACGGTGACCGCTGGCAACGCCCCCGGAACCAACGACGGCGCGGCGGCCTTGATGGTCACCAGTGAGCGCAACGCCTCGCGCCTGGGCAAACATCCGATCGCGCGAATCGTCGCGCAAGCCGTCAGCGGCGTCGAGCCGAAATGGGTGATGATGGCGCCGGTCGATGCCGTGGAAAAATTGCTGACGAAAACCGGATGGAATCGCGATAAAGACGTCGATCTCGTCGAGCTCAACGAAGCTTTCGCCGTCGCTGCTATCGCCGTGACGCGCCAGCTCAAGCTGAATCCCGAAAAAGTCAATGTGAACGGCGGCGCCGTCGCCCTCGGCCATCCTATCGGCGCGAGCGGCGCGCGCATTCTCGTTACCCTGCTGTACGAATTGCAGCGCCGCAACCTGAAGCGCGGCATCGCTGCTCTCTGCCTCGGCGGCGGCAACGCCGTCACCCTCGCAGTGGAACGCTACTAATCTTCTTCCCGAGATTATTTTTGAGCTTGCTGCTCGTATTTCTCGTGATCCGCGCAATCCAAAATCTCGTCGTCGAGCAATTTTATTTCGATGGCCAAGCGGATTTCCTCGGGATTTTTCATAAAGCGGTCATATACCTTGGTTCTTCTAGCCCTCAATTCTTGGCGGACTTTATTCCAATCAATGGAGTTGGCGAACATAAATTATCGGGCCTCAGAAAACTTCGTTCACGGTTTGCCGCGAAAGCGAGTGCTCTCCCTTGTCTTCATGGAAAAAATCCACGCTCATCCTAGCGGTCGGGGGAAAAGTTCTCTGTGATGTAGGTCACTTGGTCGCGTGATGTTTGTGGAATGGCAAGGAGCGCAGCAAAGGTTTCCAACTTGTTGCGCACCCGCTCTCAACTCGTTTCTTCGTTAGGAATTGATCGCAGTCTCCTCGCTCTTGGCACTTTTCTGAACGCTTGAAGCAGATGACAAATCGCTGGCGCAGTAGGAGCAGAATTTGTCCAGCTCGCCGACTTCGCGCTTGCATTGGGGGCAGGCAGGATGCAGGTTGCATTTGCAGTTGGGGCAAAAGTTGAAGCGCGCGTTCACCGTGGTCGCGCATTCCGGACAGGGGTAGGGCAATGGCTCGCGCATCAAGAGATAGATCACCAGGCCGATGAGGCCCCAAGTGGGCAAGAAGACGATCACCAAAATCGTCCAGAGGGCGGAGTTCATGCCGCGGCGACTGGCGTCACGGTTGACGTAAGCAATCATGAAAAGAAAACTCGCCAAGAACAGCGACATTAGGGTCACCAAGCCGGAAAGCGCAAGCTGGGCCAGGACCGGGGTATCCCGTAGTTCGGGCGGGAACATCTCGTTTCCGTTGGGATCGTGACTCTGGGCCATGTTGACGGTTAGTGCGATAACCAACGCGAGCACGTACAGCATGGCCACCAGCACGAACAGCCAGCGCGGGATGATACGCAATTCATTCCAGAAGCGGAGGTTTTCCTTGCGCTTGCGCAACTGGTTCAGCCGCCTTCTCTCACTGAACGTTTCCGCTATTTTTTGCTGATAGTCCGACACAAAGTTCCTCTCTTTCGACTCGTTCTCGCTACCGGCTTTGCCGCATCCAATCGGATTCGCTTCGGCCGCCCAGCTTCTCCATCAAAACGACAACGATGAAGAAAAGCGCTGGAATCGTCCACCACAAGCCAAAGCCTAGCTCCCAAACGAAATTGGGAACTCCGGTGCGCTCTCCCATCCACCGAAACAAACGCCAAACGTAAGGAGCGCTGGCGATTCCAAAGGCCCAAGACACGGCGCAAGCCAGCCATATCGCGCGGCGTTTCGGTTCGCGCTCGCGCAATTCCTGGGCACGCAAGCGCACGCGGAATTGCGTTCGGCTGGCAAGTCCTTCCGGCAGAGCAATGGCCGCGGAACGCATTAGCCGCAAAGCGCGCTCGGTCTGGTGCGCATGCTCGGTGCAGAAGCCGCATTCTTCCAGGTGCGCGCGGAGCCAGGTGCCGTCAGCTTGCGCAATCTCTTCCACGCGCGCTTGGGCGATCAGTTGCAGGGCCCGGTGGTGGACGTTTTCGCTCATGTGGCGATCACCTCAAGCTGGGGCGCAGCAAGCTGCGTCCCTACGAGCCCAAGCGCGCGCGATGCGGGGGCGTTCGACATTTTGTTCATGCTGCACCTCCCTGGAGCGCTCCGCGGAGGGCTTCCAGGCCGCGGTACAAGCGCGATTTCACGGTGGAGAGCGGAACGCTGAGCACGCCAGCCATTTCTTCGATTTGCAATTCTTCCTGGAAGCGGAGGACCAGGACTTCCCGGTAGATGGCGGGGATTTTTTGCAGCGAGACTTGAACGCTTTGTTCCGTCTCCTGGCTAAGCACCTGGTGGAGCGGCGAAGGTTCCTTTTCGTTCGCGAGTTGCAAAGGATGCTCCTGGTCCGGACCGCTCAGCGTGTCCAGGCTTTGCGGTTTTTTGATGCGCTGCCAATCGATGACCAAGTGGCGGGCGATGGCGAACAGCCAGGCTTCAAATTTGGATTTGCCGTCGTACTGGTGGCCGCGCTCGAGAACGCGGATCCAGGTTTCCTGGAAAAAGTCCTCGGCGCGCTCTTTGTTTCCCGTGATATAGACGAGGTAGCGGAACAGGCGGTATTGATACTGCTCGATTAGGCGGTCGAGCAGGTCGGGGTCGCGGCGCTGCAAACCGCGCGCGATGGACTTGGCTTCATCGCCCATCAGCGTGGAAAAGAACAGGGTTGGACCCGGCATGGCCGGGGTCCCCAAGAGGCTGGACCGCTGTGACGTCAAACATGAGAACGTGGCGCTCATTCTAACTGGTATACGGGTGGGGCAGCGGAAAAGACGCAAGCGGAACCGAGAGGAGCGAACAGGGCCGAGGCCGGGGATTAGGACACCCCACCCCCGGGTGCTTTTAGCAAAGCGCTCGGATCTGCTTGAAAACAAAAGAGTTGATATTCCATAGAAGGCAAAAGAGTTTGCAAGAGTATGAAAGGAAAAGGGATAGGTAAGAAAACGTGAAGAGAAGTCATGGAAGGCCCGCCGGGATGAGTTGGGGGGCGCGGACTGGGAGTGGGGGCCGCGTAAAATGCGGAAGGGTCCTGAGAAGGAGTAGACTCGGCTTGATGGGAAGAGGAGGTGGCCATGGCAACGAAACCGATTCCGCAGGGGTCGCTGGTTTTGTTGTGGGCTGGTGAGGATCCGGCAATGCACGCGGCATTGCTCGAAGAGCTGGAAGTGGCGGACATTCCTTTTTCGGACAAGACGCTGGGCGACGATGAAGTGGCGCCGACGGCCGATCCGCTGCCGATCGATTGGAAGCCGCGGTTTGGATTTGAAGTGGCCGTGCTCTCGACCGATCTTGCGGCGGCGCAAGAGGTGCTTGAAAAACTACTGGAAGAGGAGCCCGCCGATTTGGAGATTCCGGCGCAGGACGGAGTCGTTGCGTCGGAGCCGCCGCTGGTGGTGGCAACGGAAACGCATCCGACGGCGGAAGTTTGGCATGGAACGGACGACCGGATCGCGCAGTTTCTTACCGCGGCGATGCAGGAAAACGAAATTCCCATTCACCTGGAAATTGTGGGGGAGCAGACGCGGATTTTTGTTTCAGCGGGGAATGAAAAACGGGCGCGGGAAATTGTGCGGGAGGTTGTAGAAGCCGCGCCGCCGGACTAGGGACGTAAAGGAGGCAAAGGAAGTAAAGGATTTGCTTGGAAAGCAAGATGTTTGAACGATTCTCTCTGTTGCTCCTGCGTTCTTTCTGTTTTTCTTCTTATTGAGGCGCAAATGGAAAATGCGGCTCTCGGTTTTCGAGTGCATTCGGGATGGGCCGCGGCTGTTGCGGTAGGCGTCGAGAAAGGCGCACCAGTCGTGCTGGCGAGGCAAAGAGTTCATCTCGTCGATACTTTCACATATGAATTCCGGCAGCCGTATCACACCGCGGGAAAAATGCTGCTGGGGCAGGCACGCGAGTTTATTGCGCGAATGCAGGCGGAGGCGCGGCAGCTGGCTTGCGGAGCCGTCCGGGAGATTGCCTCCAAAACGCAAGAGCAGGGAGTGAAACTCACGCGATGCGGGCTGCTGCTGGCTTCTGGCAGAACGCTTCCTGGGTTGGAGAAGATTCTGACTTCCCATGCGTTGATTCACACTGCGGACGGCGAACTGTTTCGTGAAGCACTGCTCTATGCGGGCGCGCGCTGCGGCCTGCGCGAATTTACAGTTAAAGAGAAGGAACTCTTGGGTCGCGCCGGACAGGTGTTGCGTACCAAGCCGGATGAGCTGATGCGCCGCGTTACCGAGCTTGGGCGATCTGTCGGCGCGCCATGGTCGCAGGACGAAAAGTTCGCTACGCTTGCCGCGTGGCTGGCTTCAACAGGTTCCGCGAAGAAACTGCCCAAAGAGGCGATAAGGAACGGTTAGCAAGTTCCGATTACCCGTGATACCGAAAGGTAGCTCGCCGAGTTCCGGGTCATTTCTCTTTGCGCCAGGTCATTTCCACACGGACTGGTATTTCGTTTTTTACCGCGACCGTTAAGAGCGACGGTGGTTCGATCTTGAAATCCGAGAGGGTGGCCGGAATTGTGCCGGATATCTTCGTGTCACTTCCTAGCTTGGTTTGCTCGAAGGGAACCTGCTTATACTTGGCGGTTTGACCGGCAAACTGGATTTCCAAATCGGCATAAATAGATGCTGAAGCGGAAGCTTCTTGGGGCAAACTAGTGCGCACGGTAACCATGGGAAATTCCCCGCCGCGCGTCGCCTGAAGCATGTGAAGATCGCGGTTGCTGTCGCCTGAATCAAACGATTTAACGGGCACCGCTATCAGGAAATCGCATTGTCCGGAGCGGCAAACGCCCTTGCCGCGCGCCGCATGGCTGACGCCATCCGTCTGATGCAAGGGGTGCGACACGTGATAAGTGAGAGTGGATTCCGCGAGAACCCATTGGCTTTCCGTCTGGGCAAGCGCTGGAAACGCCAGGAACAAAAGGGCTATAAATAGTTTTTTGTTCATCAAAGCTCCCGCTACCACTTAAAGGAAACGGATAGAATAGCGGCGCCGTATGCCCCAGCGGTTACGATGGCCACCGCTCCATGAGCCTTCGCAATTCCATGAACCCGCTCCCCTTTGCTTTTCTGATCAAACGCCATGGCTCCCAGGATTGGGGTAAGAATCATTCCTGGGCCGTGAATCCACGCCAGAGCCTTGTGGAGACGGATGGGCCCGCGCGCTTGGGTTCCCGCGATCCTAGGCGCGCGGATGGCATAGTAAGCGCTGAGGAAATACAAATCTCCCGTCACTGAACCAAGTGCAAGATGCAGATAGCGATCGGACGTGCTGGTTTGCTTGCCGCCAGCGCCGGCACCCGCAATGACGGTGGCGACCAGAGGCACAGTATCTATCAAACCGAGGCGCTGATGGATCTTGAGCATGTGAGATCGTTTGTCGAGCCTGGCCTGATCTTGCGCGCTTCCCTGGGTCTGCGTGGAGGAGAAGCCGAGGTCCCCTAACGAAAGCACGGCACGCAAAGTGAAATTCATCCTTTGCTGGGCTTCTGGGGTGAGCGTCACTTTAGTAACCATAGTCGGGAATCCTTCGGCTGAGGCGGAAACCTCGTAATCCCCAGGCAGGAGGTTCGGAAAGCTGTAAAGGCCGGCCGCATCGGCCTGAGTCTCCGTAGATTGACCCGTGGAGACATTCTTGACCGATATTTTGGCGTTGGGAACGGCAGCCCCTGATTGGTTGGTGATGGTCCCCGCGAGCGCGACGGCGGCTTGTGCGCGCAACGGCTCAGATATCAACAGAAGAAGCATCAGAATTCCAGCACCCCGGACCAGCTTCGTCGCTCTCGCTTTCATGGGGGCTTCTCCTTCTCCATCGCCGTGATCGTTTTGCGGATCGAATATGGTACTACGGATGCTGAGACTAGCGGCCGAGATGTACGTGTGAGCGGACAGCGATACAAGAGTTCCAACGGTCCAAACTCAACTGTTGCCAAAGTTGCGGGCAACTTGACGTTTCCGCTGGTTCTGTGTTTCCGTTGGCGCTGGCGTTCTCGGTGGAGGCTTCTTGAATCTTGCTGATATCAATACGGTGGCGGTGCTGGGCGCGGGGACCATGGGGAATGGGATCGCGCATGTGTTTGCGCGGGCCGGGTATAAGGTGATTTTGCGGGACGTGGAGCAACGGTTTCTTGATCGCGGGATGGAGACGATTGGGAAAAATCTCGACCGCGAGATTAAGAAAGGGAAGATTGCGGAGGCGGAGAAGGGAATTGTATTAGGGCGATTGCAGCCGGTTATGGAGATGGGGGCGATTGCGGAGGCGGATTTTGTGGTCGAAGCGGTGCCGGAGAAGATCGCGATTAAGCGGGCGGTGCTTGGGGAGGCGGACGGTATTTTACGGCCGGAGGTGATTATTGCCAGCAACACTTCGTCGATTTCGATGACTACGCTGGCGGCGTTGACGAAACGTGCGGACCGATTTGTGGGGATGCACTTCATGAATCCGGTGCCGATGATGGTGCTGGTGGAAGTGATACGCGCATTGCAGACAAGCGAGGGGACGTTTTCCGCGACGATGGAGTTGGCGCAGAAACTTGGCAAGACCCCGGTGGCGGTAAACGATGCGCCGGGGTTTGTATCGAATCGCGTGCTGATGCCGTTGATCAATGAGGCGGCTTATTGCGTGATGGAAGGGGTGGCTACGGCAGAAGCAGTCGATGCGGTGATGAAGCTGGGAATGAATCATCCGATGGGGCCGCTGGAGCTGGCGGATTTTATTGGGCTGGATGTTTGCACGGACATTATGCAGGTGCTGCAGGAAGGGCTGGGCGATCCAAAGTATCGGGCTTGTCCGCTGCTGAAGAAGTATGTGGCGGCGGGGTGGCTGGGGCGGAAGAGTGGACGGGGGTTTTACGCGTATCCCGCCTAGGTTGGTGCGATGATTGGGGGCGTAGATTGGCGCCGGTAGGAAAAGCGGCGGCCAGCCGCCGCATCCGCGGGGCGAACATAAAGCAAAAAATATGGTTTGCTTTTTGTTCGCCTGCGTGTTAATTTGCCTCTCGCAGTTTTCAACAGGTACCGGGAGTGCAGTCTTTAGAGTGATGTTCTAAGCTAATCAATGAACTTGGGACAAAGTTCTAGGGAGACAGCGCAGTGGCCCCAAAAGGGATGGCGCAAGGATAAACCGAGTGGTAAACTCCACACTTCGTTACGTCCCTGAGGCAGGAGCGGCCCGCAAGAGAATGCCGGCCCGACGGGCACCTTGCTAGGGACGAAGCGCTTTCCCGGCGCGGAGCTCCGGCCAGCGGCCCCGCAGGTGCGCTCCTGAAAGGTAGGCCCAGTTGCAAAAGGTAAGCCCGTCTGCGGCGGGCAGGTCCAAGTTTCCAATTTCCTCCACCGAGGTGAGAAATGACAGATGAGAAAGAGAAATTGCTGGCAGCGGCGATATCGCAGATTGAAAAGGACCACGGCAAGGGCGCGATCATGCGCCTGGGCAGCCGGGATGTTCTGGTGCCCGTCAGTGTGATTCCCAGCGGATGCTTGTCGATTGACGCGGCCCTGGGCGTCGGCGGATTTCCGCGTGGGCGGGTGATTGAGATTTATGGGCCGGAATCGGGCGGCAAGACGACGATGACGCTGCACGTGATCGCCGAAGCGCAGAAGCTCGGCGGGCAAGCGGCGTTCATCGATGCGGAGCACGCGCTCGATCCGGTGTATGCGCGGAAGCTGGGCGTGGACGTGGACAACCTGCTGGTGTCGCAGCCGGACAACGGCGAGCAAGCGCTGGAAATCGCGGAAACGCTGATTCGTTCGGGCGGCGTGGACATTGTTGTAGTGGACTCCGTGGCGGCGCTGGTGCCCAAGGCGGAACTGGAAGGCGACATGGGCGACCCGCAAATGGGTTTGCAAGCGCGGCTGATGTCGCAAGCGCTGCGCAAGCTGACCGGCATTGTTTCGAAGTCACGGACTTGCCTGATTTTCATCAACCAAATTCGCGAGAAGATTGGCGTGATGTTTGGCAATCCGGAGACCACCACGGGCGGGCGGGCGCTGAAGTTCTATGCGTCGATGCGCGTCGATATTCGGCGGATTCAGGCCATCAAGGAAGGCGACAAAGTGGTGGGCTCGCGGACGCGGGCGAAAGTGGTGAAAAACAAGGTGGCGGCGCCGTTCCGCGAAGCGGAGTTCGACATCGTGTACGGCGAAGGAATTTCGCGGGAAGGGGATTTGGTCGATCTGGGCGTGGATAAGGGCGTGCTTGAGAAGAGCGGGACGTGGATCAGCTTTGCGGGCGAGCGCATGGGACAGGGCCGCGAAAATGCGCGTGTTTTCCTTAAGGAAAATAAGGATATCCGCGACAAGCTGGAAAGTGTGCTGCGGAAAAAGATGGAAATCCCGATGCCCGGGCACTCGAATGCAGCTGCGCCTGGGCCAAACGGGCACGCCGTTCCGGCACCAGCGGAGAAGCCGCCGATGAAGGCTTCGGCAGCGGTTGCCGGCGCAGATGCGGCTAAAGCACGACCGGCGCGGTAGCCAAGTTAGTTGATTGATGTACCGGGGCACCTGCGGCGGCGGGAGCCTCAATTTTTTCTTAATTTGCGACGAGGCACGTTTGCTTGCGCCCTCGGATGAAGTCTCCAACCGGACGAAGGTTCAGGCCCCTGACCTGGCGGCCAGCTAGTTCAAAACAAAGCACATAAGTGAGTACTGGTGCTAGTCGGCTATTGTGCCTACGGGGTCCAAGAGTCTAAAATTATGTCTCATTCTGAGAGATAGTGTTTCTCTTGGGAGCAGAGATTTCCACTCGGGCCAGAGCTAAGTCGCATCAAATGAACGAAGCGCTTAATTGGCCGATGGGATGCATATCGTCTCTCTGATGGGCCCGCCGATAGAGGGAGCAGTGGCGGCAACGTACAGTTTTTGTGAATGTTGGTTGACCCTGCCGACAGTGTAAGGTAAAACTTCTGACCCCAGGCCTTTTTTTCTGTGGGCAGGGCGGGCTGACCGGTCGTCGAGAGAACGGTTGGAAAAGGTGGGAACGGTGAAGCAGTTCGGAAAAGCCAGTCTTGCGATATGCATGGCAGTGGTTTGCGCGATGCCATTGCCGGCAGCGCCAGCTGCCGGAACGCCGTTAAAGCGTGCCCACCGATACGTCACGCGCTACCGTGGAGTCCCAACATTTGCGGATTCCTTCAGCAAAGATGATGCCGCCTACGATGATCCCGTTGTTCGGGCAGCCGCGGTTTCCGCGCTCGGCCGGTACAATGGAGCGGTCGTCGCCGTGGACCCAAGTACCGGACGAATCCTCACTGTGGTGAATCAGAAGATTGCGTTTGGGGACGGCTACATTCCTTGCTCGACGATCAAGCCGACGATCGCCCTTGCCGCGCTGGAAGAAAACGTAATCACGCGCGACACCATGCTCAAAGTGGGACGCCGCAAGTACATGAACTTGACGGAAGCGATGGCGCATTCGAACAACGTGTTTTTCGAGCAACTCGGATCGCGCATGGGATTCGAGACGGTTTCCAAGTATGGGCGGCTTCTGGGCCTGGGCGAACTCGCCGGGTACAACCTGCCTGACGAACATCCGGGATCGTTTCCGACCGCACCCCCGGCTTACGGCGGAGTTGCGCGGATGTCCAGCTTTGGCGAGGGAATCCAGGTGACGCCACTGCAACTCGCGGCGCTTTCCGCGGCTTTTGCCAACGGCGGAACGCTTTATTACCTACAATACCCGCATACCCAGGAAGAAGTTGAGAATTTCACGCCGCGCGTGAAGCGCGAATTGAATATTGGGGCGATTCTTCCGGAGCTGCGCGAAGGCATGCTCGCCGCGGTACTGTATGGCACGGGCAAATCCAGTTTCGACCGGGGCGGCGACGAGATGCCCTTGGGCAAGACCGGGACTTGCGACGACCACACGACGCCATCGAAAATCGGGTGGTTCATCACCTACGCCGACGATGCGCACGCCAAAATCGCGCTGGCCGTTTTGCTGCGTGGGAACACACGCAGCGTCAAAGGCCCCATGGCCGCGGTTGTCGCGGGGCGGATCTACCGGAAGTTACGCGAACAAAACTATTTCGTGGACTCCGCGCATACGGCGGCGGTCAATACCGGGAACTGACGCAACATAGAATTTTTATGACTGGTTTTACGGCGCTGCGGAGTATTCTCTCCGCAGCGTTTCTCGTTTCACGGGACAAATCCCGGCTAAAGGCGAAATCTTGCCAGTTGGACGATTGAGCGCACCGGTTGCGAAACGCATTTGACGGGAACTGGCATGGGGGACCAAAGAGTGAAGAGTATTGCTTCGCCAAGCGAGACTTCGCTTCTTCTAGGAAACGCAGCTTTTGACGAGCACCAGCAGCGAGTGGGTTTGGGGGAATCGTGAATCGTCGTTTCTTGTTCTTAGTGTTGTTGGTATGCGTTGGCGGGGTGGCAACTTTGGGGTATGTGTTCCAGCGGCGGCTGGCCACCGCGGCGGAATTCGATCACCAGGTGAAGCTGGCGAAGCAGGAAGCGGGACGGATCCGTGAGCAGGTCGTTTTGCCGACCGAAAAGAGAGTCCCCGCGGGAGAGAATTTTACGGTGGCGCTGGAGAAGTTCGGATTGAGCGCCGAAGAAGCAGCCAACGCCTCGGCTGCCGCGCAACGCGCATTCAATCTGCGCCAGGTGCGTGCGGGGAATACCATCACGGTGGGGCGCTCGGTGGAAGGAACGTTGCGCGAGATCGATTACAAGATTGACGCCGACCGCATGCTGAGGATTGTCCCCGAAGATCTCGGCTTCAGCGCGCAGATCAGAGAAATCCCATCGAAGATGGAAGTCGCCGCAGTAACTGGCCGCGTCGACGATTCGCTTTTCAACGCCGTGAAGGACGCGGGAGAATCCGCGGAGCTGGCGATGGGGCTGGCGCAAATTTTCGGCTACGACCTCGATTTTTACACCGATCCGCGCAAAGGCGACACTTTTCGTATGGTTCTAGAAAAGAAAAAATATGCCAATGGGCAGACGGCTGGGTACGGGAGAATTCTCGCCGCGGAATACGAGAACGGCGGGAAGAAATACCGGGCATTGCTGTTTCATGATCCGGAAGGGCGGCCCGGCTACTATTCAGCCGACGGCAAGTCTCTGCAGAAGGCCTTTCTGCGGTCGCCGCTGAAATTCGGGGCGTCGGTGACGTCCCACTTCAGCAAGGCGCGCTTCCATCCTATTCTGAAAACTTATCGTGCTCACATGGGCACGGACTATGGCGCTCCGGTAGGCACTCCGGTCCAAACGATTGGAAGTGGCCGTGTGGTGTTCGCGGGCCGCAAGGGCGGCGAAGGCAACATGGTACAGATCGCGCATCCGAACGGCTACGAGACCATGTATTTGCACTTGTCGCGGATGTTTGTGCGCAACGGCGAGCACGTGGAAATCGGCAAGACCATCGGCTTGGTGGGGAGCACAGGGCTTTCCACGGGGCCGCACCTCGACTTCCGCATACTGCAAAAGGGGCAGTATAAGAATTTCGAGAAGCTTGCATTGCCCCCGTCCGATCCCGTTTCCAAGAAGAATTTGCCGGGGTTCGCCGCGGTGCGCGCGAAGTGGCTGCCGGTATTGGAAAACCCCGAGCTGATTCAAGCCGGCGTCATTGTCCCGAGCCCGAACGAGTCACATTAAAGCAATCCGTAAATTGCCCGTCACGGCGCGCCCAAAGCAGTGGCGATTATTTCCGGTTGCCCGAGGAGATTTCCGATCCATGAGTATTCGGTCGTGCATACGAAAGGAAGGAGATTCTATTCCTTCGAAAATAGCCATAACCTCGTTACTTTCAACAGACATGTTGCGGCTATTTTCATGGTTCGCTTGTGGCTCGAAAGAACCATGATTTATTCGTAACGCAACGCGACCATTGGATCGATGCGCGTGGCCCGGCGCGCGGGAATCCAGCAGGCCAGTAGCGTGATGAAAGAGAGCAGAGCGGCTACAGATAGATAGGTGAGCGGATCGCTTGGGCTGACGCCGACAAGCATGTGGGACATGACGCGCGTGAGGGCCCAGGCGCCGACGAGGCCGAAGAGCAAGCCCGCGGCTACTAGTTGCGCGCCTTGCCTGAGGAGGAGTGCGAGAATCTGGCGCGGGCTTGCTCCGAGCGCCATGCGAACGCCGAGCTCTTGCGTGCGCTGCGTTGCGGCATAGGAAACTACGCCGTAGACTCCGACGATGGCGAGAAGCAATCCGAGCAGGCCCATGGCCGCCGCGAGCGACGCTCCGAGTCGAAAGATGAAATACCCCAATGTGCCGCCCAACGATTCCTTCATCGTTTGGATTTCCTCGACGGGGTCACTGGCATCGAGCGCCTTTATTTCGTGTTGGACTAGGGGGGCAAGCAATTCAGGAAGCATCGAGGAACGAATCTGCAGGGTACGCTGCGAAGTGAAGTGCTGCGTGAGAGGGACATAAAAGTAAGGTTGCGGGTCTTCAGCGAGAATGCGGTATTTGCCGTCGCGCGCAACGCCTACGATCTCGACGAAGGGGCCGGCATCACTGATCAGACTAAACCGTTTGCCTAGGGGGTCTTCTCCAGGCCAAAAACGCCTAGCCATCGTCTCATTGACAATCGCGACGAGCGGAGCTGTTTCACTGTCGGCGTCTGTGAAAGCGCGGCCGAGGATGATACGAATGCGGAGTGTGTCGAAATAGGGTGGGTCGACGTTGTTGAAGAAAGCTCCGGGTGCTCGTTGACCAGATGGCACGGGTCGACCTTCGACGTAGACCGATTGGTTACCAAGAGTATTGCCCATAGGAACCGACGCGGCGAGGCTGACGGATTGGATTCCTGGGAGCGTGCGAACCTTTGTTTCGAGAGAGCGATAGAACTCATTCGTTTGTATTCGGGTGTAATTGTCGACGGAAGGGTCGAGCGTAACGTTCAAAAGCTGGTTTGGGTCAAAGCCTATGTCCATACGCTCGACAGCGCGCAGACTGCGTACGAAAAGTCCGGCGACGATGAGCAACGTGAGCGAGCCCGCAACTTGCGCCGCCATTAGGTCGCCGCGAACCTTGTGCCGGGCCTTGCCGCTGGCGTCCGCGCGGCCGCCTTGATGCAACACGGTATTGACATCGGCGCGAGTGGCGTGAAGAGCTGGCGAGAGGCCGGCGGAAATCGCGGTGAAGATCACCACTATGAGCGCGTAGACAAAAACTCTCCAATCAAAACCGAAACCCAGCCGAACCGGAATGTTGGAGAGATGGGTGGAGCTGGCCAAGTAACTCAAACTCGCGCCAAGCGTTACTCCGGCAATTCCACCGAGCAGGGCCGTGAGCAGCGTTTCCGTAAGCATTTGCCGGAGGAGGCGAGAGCGTGCGCCGCCGAGAGCGGCGCGAAGGGCCATCTCGCGCCGACGAACCGAAGCGCGCGCCATGAGAATGTTTGCGATGTTGGTGCAGGCCAGCAATAAGACCAGGGCGCCGAGGATTAAAAACAATCCAGAAAACATGATGAACGCATTGTTGGCGTAAGGGATTGGACGCGAAAGCCGCTCATCCATCACCCGCACTTTCAAATCTTTGTCTGTCAAAGGATATTGTGCGGCAAGCCGCCGCGAGACTACGTCGAACCTGCTCTGGGCCTGGGCGAGAGTCACGCCAGGTTTCAATCGGGCAAGAACCAGCATTAAATGCATGTCGCGACTATTCCAAAAGTTGCTGGCTGAAGATTCGTCAAACGCTGTGCTGAGCGGAGCGTACGCGTCCATCTCGAAGACGGAGAACTGTCCCCGGAATTCTTTCTCCATGACGCCGACTATCGTTGCTGTTTTGCCGCCCACACGCGCTGGCTTGCCGATCACCTGCGGATCGCCGCCGAATCTTTTTTGCCAAAAGGCATAGCTGAGGACGACGACGGCTGGTTCGCCGGGGTGCTCGCCTTCTCCGGGAAGGACCAGCCGGCCGAGAGCCGGCTTCACACCGAGCGCGGAAAAATAGTTACTGCTGACGCCGCCTATGGTAAGAGTATCGCTGTGGCCTTCGGCGGTGAAGTTCAAGCGCCACGCTGTGGCCGAGCCGAAGACTTCGCAGATCGTTGCCGTTTGCTCGCGGAATTCCACGAATTGTAGATAAGAAAAACCGAGCGCTCCAAGAGAAGATTCGCCGGATTGAATCACTAGGGCGGCGATTTGCTCCGGCGCGGGCACGGGCAGACGCTGTAATAAAATGCCATTCACGAGCCCGAAGATAGCGGTGTTGGCGCCGACGCCGAGAGCGAGGGTAAGTACGATGACAAACGTGACGACCAGATTCTTGCTGAGAATACGCAAGCCGAATCGTAAATCCTGGGTCAGGTGCTCGAGCCATTCCCAGCCCCATGCCAGGTTGCTTCGCTCCCTCAGGGAAGTTACGTTGCCAAATCTGCGTCGTGCTGCAGCCTGTGCATCGTCTGCGCTCATACCGGACTCGATCTGGTCCTGCTGACGCAACTCCAGATGCAGGTGCATCTCCTCCTCGAGGTCCACATCAAATTGGCGGCGATTCACAAGCATCCTGATCCGCCTCGCGAGTTCTCGCAGCCAGTTCATGTCGGAATTCCTCTCACACCGCTTCAATGACCAGTGTGATTGCACCGATGACGCACTCGAATTGCGACCTCTCGACGGCCAATTGTTTGCGGCCCGCTGCCGTCAGTTGGTAGTACCGAGCGCGGCGGTTTCCCGCCGTTGTGCCCCACTTCGTGGTCACCCACCCCTTGATGAACATCCGTTGCAGCGCTGGGTACAGCGACCCCTCCTCGACTTGAAGAACGTCCTCCGATGTCCGTTGCATGGAATTGGCGATCTCATAACCGTGCATTTTGTCGGGGCGCGCTAGAGTCTTCAAGACCAACAAATAGAGTGTTCCGGGAAGAATCTCATCTCGATACAAATTGCGCCTCCGTGCCATAGTTAGACTATGCCAGTGTCGGAGGGTTTGCCGACTATGTCAAGGCTTTGGGCCTGTTGGCCTCCACGAACAGAGTCATGTCTTAAGAAGCGAAAGACGAGATTCAAAGCGCATGTCGGCAACACGAAAACTGTCCAAATGGGTTGCGGGGTTTCCTTTGGCCGCGCTTCCATCAATAGATGATGGGGAGTTTCGAGAAGTCGGAAGATGTGTTGTCGATCACACGCAGCACAACCAGGGTGCGATCATCGTGCGGAGCAATGCCCGAGCCGCTGTGGCCGTCGGTCGCAGCCAGGATGCGGTCGGCGATTTCGCGCGCTGAATCTCTCGGGGAAATCGTAGAAAGAAGAGTTGTCAAGCGTTCGGGACCAAACTCTTCGTGGTCGGCATTGGCCGATTCCAGGATACCGTCGGAAGCAAAGAGGATGACGTCTCCCGGCACCACGTCGATGGTGGTCTCGTCATATTCAGTGTCGGGTATGAGGCCGAGCGGCACGCCTTCCAGCCGCACGGCCTGCACCTCACCGTCGCGGACCAGCAGCGGATACGGCCCGCCGGCGTTGGCGAGAGTAAGCTTCCGGGTCGAGGCGTCGTAAACCGCGAACAGCATGGCGATAAATCGCGAATCAAGCCGCGCGCCGAGCAGCCGCTGGTTCAGAAGTGCAAGCATACAAGCCGGCCCGCAGGCGTGATCGACAACGATTTCCCGAACGGTGCCAATGGCCAAGGAACCGTAGAGCGCCGCCGCAGTTCCCTTGCCGGAAACATCGCCGAGCGTGAATCCCAAGCGGCCTTGTCCATAAGGCAGAAAGTCGTAGAAATCTCCGCCTAGCTCGCGCGCGGGAACGTACGCGGCCGCCAAATCAAGGCCTGGCACTTCGCGCGCGCCGGTGGGCAGGAGTTGGCGCTGAATCTCCCGAGCCGTGTCCAGCTCGCTGCGCAAGCGACGCTCGCTTTCCCTGGCTTCTTGGTACAGTCGTGCGTTTTCTAGCGCCACGGCAACATAGGAACCCAGCGTCGAAAGCATGCGCTCGTGTTCAAGAGTAAAGGCGTGCGGTTTGGAGCTTTCGAGGTCGAGAACTCCGACGAGGCGGTCACGGAGCATCAGCGGCACAACCAGCTCGGAACGCACGGTAACGCCCGTCTCACAGAGAATGTAGCGGGGGTCGTCGCTGACATCATTGACGCGCAGAACGCGCCGTTCGCCGGCGGCGGTACCAGTCAGACCCTTGTGCAGCGGAACGCTCATGCGCGCCGGAATGGAGTCGCCGCAGCGCCTGGCAAATATGGTTTCCAGATGCTGGGTTTGCTCGTTCCAGAGCATGACGCTTAAAACGTCATAATCCACGATTTTCTTAATGCGCTCGGCGACGCGACTCAGCAGCTCTTCGCGGTCAAGAATGGACGTGACTTCGCGACTGACTTCGTAAAGCAGGGCCAGAGTCTGGGCCTGTTCCGGGTGAGAAAGAAACAGGCTCTGGGGGACGGGATCGGCGTCACCCATCAGAGCGAAGGAGCCGAGTTTTGAAAGGTCTTCCATAAGCGGCGTCGAAACTTAGTCTTTATTTGATGTAGCAAATCTTACGGGGTTGCACAATCGAAATGTCAAAGATGCATAGGAATCGCAGGAAACGCTTGGAAGGGTAGAGGAGCCCCTGTTCAGAAGCGCCTGCGCGGAGCTATTCCCAGCGGGGAGGAACAGTGATTTAGCGAATCGCAGCAACTCAAATTTTGTGCGAGTCCCTTTTCCTAGCCGGCTCTCGGTGAAACAGCGCCTTGCTGCAGCCCCGCAACGACAAGAGGTCCGCTTCCTCCAGTCCGTAGCGCTCAATCGCTGCTTGGTAGCCCTGCCAGTTGAACGAGCGATGGCGCTTGGCCATGGTCCGGAAGAAGCGGTCAAAAAAGTAGAAACCGATGCCGAAGTTGGCGTCCATGTAGCCTTCGTTGTCCACGCTGCGGTGATGGATATCGTGCAACCGCCTGGCTCTCAGGAACCATGCCCGGAGCAGAGGAACGCGCTTCATCCAGAAGTCCTCGATGTGCATCCTGTCGTGCAGGTAGCTGAACATCAGTATGGGCCAGCCGAGCAGCGTGCAAAGCGCAAGCAGCTGGTACACCTGCGGTACGCCCAGCAAAGCCATTGCTCCCCAACAAAACAGGAGAATGATCGCAGAAGGTGCCAGCCACTCGAGGCCTACGTTGCCGACGGAGAAGCGGTTATTCGTCGCGCCGTGATATTGCCCGGCGCGCATGGGTTGGCGGGGCCCATAGATCAGAAAATGGTGGATCAAATGGCCCCGGCTGAGGGCGGGGAATTTGTCACTGTGCAGAAGCCGGTGCAGCCAGTAGCCGGCCAATTCCGCGACAAGGATGGAGTCCACCAGCGTGGCGACGATTCCCACGAATGTGGCGTGAAAGCGTTGGTAAAGCATGAATGCCCTCCTTCAAGTCCTTCTGGCGCTCCGGCATGAACCTGGAAATCGCTCCATGCGATGACCCTACGCAGTGCGGAAACGCTGCACAAGCGACAACGAACGCCAAGCAGACGCAGAAGAAAAATGTCGCATCATGTCGCAGCGCCTTGATTGCTGAGGAGTTGAAAACAAAGGACTTGCAGAAAAGCGGAGAAGGGCGGGGCGACTCAGAAAACAACACAGAGGGAAGACCCCCGGGCCTCCAGCCGAGGGACAGGCCTTACCAAAATCTAAGCGCCGCGCCCGGGGGCGACAGCGCTCTAAGGGTTTTCACTCGGCTACATTAGTTTCACCGAAGCTAAGGCTACTTCACTTCCCAAGTGTCGCCAGCGCGAAGAAGCTTGGCCAAATCACCGGGACCGCGCTTGGCGATGACGTCCTTGATTTGCTGATTCATCACGTCTTCGTAGCGCGGGAGGTCGTCCCAAGCGCGGAAAACGCCGATAGGCGTGGGGAAGCCGGGGCGGTGCTCCATGTGCGAGAGCAGAAAAGCATAGGACGGGCGCGGGTGGTGCGCGTCATGCACGACGAGATCGCTCTCCGTGACACCATTGCCAAGCTGGACAACTTCGATGTCACCGTCCGATTTGCGGCGGATACCTTTATCGCGGTTCTTGCCGAAAACCAATGGCTTGCCGTGCTCGAGTTGCATAACGTGCTCGCTGCGCGCATCGCGGTCGGTCAAGGAGAACCACGCGCCGTCGTTGAAGATGTTGCAGTTTTGCAGAATCTCCACGAAAGCGGAACCTTTGTGCGCAGCGGCGTGCTTCAGCGTTTCTTTCAAGTGCCCCTGGAAGACGTCGACGGAACGCGCCACGAAGGTCGATTCCGAACCTATGGCCAGTGACATGGGATTAAACGGCCGGTCTAGCGAGCCAAAGGGCGTGGATTTCGTCTTCTTGTTGTATTCGGAAGTCGGCGAATATTGGCCTTTGGTCAAACCGTAGATCTTGTTGTTGAAGAGCAGAACTTTTACGCCGACATTGCGCCGCAGCAGATGAATGGTGTGATTCCCGCCGATTGAAAGAGCATCGCCGTCGCCGGTGGCCACCCAGACTTCCAAATCCGGGTTGATGGCTTTGATGCCCGTAGCCACTGCGGGGGCGCGGCCGTGAATGGTGTGGAACCCAAAAGTATTCATGTAGTACGGAAATCGGCTGGAGCACCCAATGCCAGAGACGACGACAAAATTCTCCTTCTTGATACCCAACTCCGGAAAAACAGACTGCACCGCGGAGAGTATGGCGTAGTCTCCGCAGCCTGGGCACCAGCGGACTTCCTGGTCGGTCTGAAAATCCTTCTTGGTCAGAGGCGGCGGCAGCGTTGCGGTTCCCATGGTCGGTTCTCCTAGAGTCCCAGCATCTCTTCGATCTTTTGTTCCAGTTCCGCTTGCTTGAACGGCCGGCCCTGAATTTTGTTCAGGCCGACGGCGTCAACAAGATACTTTGCACGCAGAACCCACAGAAGCTGGCCCATGTTCAGCTCGGGGACCAGAATCTTTTTGTAGCGTTTGAAAATGTCACCCAGATTGCATGGAAGTGGATTGAGGTGACGGAGGTGCAAGTGGCCGATTTTGCGTCCTTTGGCTCGTTGCGCCTTCAAGGCAGCGGTGATCGAGCCGCAGGTCGAACCCCACGCGACAATCAGCAAATCGCCTTCAAGATCACCAGCGGGAAGCACGTTAGCAATGTCTTGGGCGACCGCCGCGACCTTTGCAGCGCGGATGCGGACCATATTTTCATGGTTCAGCGGTTCGTAGTTGATGTTTCCCGTGGGGTCCTGCTTTTCGAGTCCGCCGATGCGATGCTCGAGCCCGGGAGTCCCGGGAACGGCCCAGGGGCGCGCCAAAGTCTGTGGGTTGCGCTTGTAAGGCAGGAAGGTAACTGGGTCAGTCGCGAATTTCACTGGGAAATCCGGAATATCGCTCAAGTCCGGAATCCGCCAAGGCTCCGCGCCGTTGGCAAGGTAGCCATCCGACAGAACAATGACCGGCACCATGTACTTGACGGCGATGCGGCAGGCTTCGATGGCCACCCAGAAGCAATCCGCGGGCGTCGACGCGGCCAGCACAGGAATCGGTGCTTCGGAATTGCGGCCGAAAAGCGCTTGGAGCAGGTCCGCTTGCTCGGTCTTGGTCGGCAAACCGGTGGATGGACCGCCGCGCTGGATGTCGCAAATCACCAGCGGAATTTCGACAGCCACGGCGAGACCCATCGCTTCGGTCTTCAACGCCATCCCGGGGCCCGAGGTCGTGGTGATCGCCAGCGCGCCGGCATACGCCGCGCCAATCGCCGAGGTGACGGCAGCAATCTCGTCCTCGGCCTGAAATGTCATCACGCCAAAGTCTTTGTACTGCGAGAGTTCGTGCAGAATGTCTGAAGCGGGCGTAATCGGGTAACTGCCTTGAAAAAGCCGCAGCCCGGATTTCTGCGCCGCCGTAACGAAGCCCAGCGCCAACGCTTGATTCCCGCTCATGCTTCGGTACAAGCCCGGGGTGAGCTGCGCCGGCGGGATCTCATAGCTGACCTGGAACGCTTCCGTCGCTTCGCAATACGAATAGCCGCCCTTCAACGCGAGCTTGTTCGCTTCCACGAGCAGGGGCTTGTTCTTGAACTTGTCCTCGATCCAGCGGACCGTCGGATCCATCGAACGGTTGTAAAGCCAATAGCACATGCCCAGCGCAAAGAAATTCTTGCAGCGGTCCATGGACTTGGCGTCAAGGCCCAGATGTTCGAGCGAACGCCGCGTGAGCCGCTCGAGTTCGACGGGAAATAACCGGAATTTATCGAGGGAATGATCTTCCAGGGGATTCGAGGTCATCTGCGCTTTGCGCAGATCCCCCTCTTTGAAGCTATCGCTGTTGACGATCAGGATCCCGTTGGCCTTCAGGTCAGCAATGTTAACCTTCAGCGCCGCCGGATTCATGGCAATCAGCACGTCGATGGCGTCGCCCGGCGTATAGACTTCATTCGAGGAGAAGTGCAGCTGAAACCCGCTGACCCCCGGAATCGTGCCGGCAGGAGCGCGAATCTCGGCGGGATAATCCGGGAACGTGGCAATATCATTGCCATAAAGCGCGGCAGTATTCGTGAACTGGCTGCCGGTGATCTGCATGCCGTCGCCGGAGTCTCCCGCAAAGCGTATGACCGCTTGATCTAGCACTTCGCGCTTAGTTTTTACCGGTGGAATTTCTGCAAGGGTAGACATTCTGGTTCCGGACCTCCGCACATTGTTGAACTCCCCTTGTCCCCCGGGGAGTGTGGCTCAATCATCAAAAGGATGAGGCGGTGCGATAAAAGGATGATTGTAGCGGCAGCCCGCCAGGAGCCGACGGGTACAAGGATATCACACCAGCGGAGGCGCGGAGGGGGGAGGGCACCTTCAAGCAAATATGTGTCTTATTTACAAGGACACACAAGGAACTGGCTTGGGGACGCGGCGTGAATCGACGAAAAGATACTTCGGTTAGTGTCGAGGGCTGACCGGACGGCAATTACAAGACATAGGCGACTCCGTATTCAAGCAAATCTCTGTCCGCGCACTTCCGCGAACTAATGATCCTGGCAGGCGCATAGATGTTCGGAGCTTTGGAAGTGTAGGGAACGGCCATTTCCACGTGCGAACCTTCCGGGTAAATACTGGTGCTGAAGAAACTCAGGCCCCCACGCGCCAAATCCTTGACGAGCACAACTTCGTTTCCAAGAGCGGAATGCCGGACGCACCCAACCGCTTCTACTTGAATGCGATCATGCGACCGTAGATTGTGCGTTCCAGGGGCTAAGAGGTGCCGTGGCCTCGGGTGGAGGCCATTGGCCTCGTCTGGGACGTTAAGCTCCGGCAAAGTATGGCCGTACGGCCGGGTCCACGTCGTCCATCCACCGCATTGCGCGCAGATCCGGGAAATGCAGTGGTGGTGGAGGAAAAGATCAGTCTCGAATTCGTTCAGGTAAGACACCTCCAATCGGCCGCAGGCTATGCAGCGGAGCAAAGCCCGAAGCACGGCCTTCTCCCCATCCGCGGCCACCGGAAATACAATTTCCCACAGATTTACAGAAGCGTCGAGCAAAGCCAACCCGAACAAATAGCCCCTGGACCGCTCTGCAATGCGGCTCACGACTCGAGCCATGGCCTCTTTGTCAACACCGACTCGCTGGATCTTGACGATCTGGCCGGCGAACAACTCCCGTTCCAGCGCGACGGTGGCGCCGTGCCGGCTGACGTCTACGGTCTGCCCTTCCTCAAGGAAATCGCTACCGCCTTTCTTCCCATCAGCAGAGACACGAATGGGCAAAGTCAGCAAAACACGATCACCTTGGCGCTGGTTTTTTTCCGAAGCAGGAAAAAGAGCCTGCCCCGTGCCGACAGCGTTCGCGCCAGACCCCTTGCCGGGGTAACTTGCCATGTTGCTCCATCCCCGTGGAGGAACTCTTCTACTTCCCAATCTCGCTTCCGACAAAAACCCTCTCGCGGAGGCCGCGGAGCGAAGCAAAGCGGCTGGAAATTTCCCTGCTACTCTCCGTGGAAGTCAGAGACATGACAATCAGGTGAAAAACGGATTTAGGAGAGAGTAGTTTTACGCAGGCGCAAATAGCAGTGCGTTATTCAACAAACAGAAAACTTCCGCTTGACGTTCGCTTTCTTTTCGCCTAAAGTGCCTGTGGAAATCTTTAGCGAGTGGAGGGGTCCATGGCTCTGACCAAACGGCAAAAAGAAGTTCTCGATTACCTGGTGGCCTTTGAGACCAAGCATGGCTACGCGCCAAGCTTTGAAGAGATTGGCAAAGGTCTCAAGCTCACTTCTCTGGCCACCGTGCACAAGCACGTCACCACGCTCGAAAAAAAGGGATTCATTCGCCGCGGCTATAATCAAAGCCGCTCCATCGAGATCATCCAGTTGCCCAAGTCGGTCAAGGATCAAGTCAGCGATCGCAAGGTGCAGGAGCTACCCTTGGTGGGGAGGATCGCCGCGGGGCGCCCGCTGGAAGCCGTCGAGGAACGCGAAACGATTTCACTGGGCGACTTTGCGCGTGGCGGCAATTCCTTTGTGCTGCAGGTCAAAGGCAGCTCCATGATCGAAGATCACATCATGGACGGAGATTTTGTGGTATGCGAGCAAACGCAGGTCGCCAATGCTGGTGACATCGTCGTGGCTTTGATTGGCGGAGAAGATGCAACCCTGAAGCGCTTTTATCGCGAAGGCCCCGGAAGGATTCGCCTGCAACCGGCAAACTCGGAAATGGCTCCCATCATGGTGGCCGCGAACGATGTCAAGATTCAGGGCCGTGTCATCGGCGTCCTTCGCAAATACTAACTTTGCATCGTTTGGATTTTTCCCCAGAGCAGCCTCAACTGTCGCTCGGCCCGATGGGGCTTCGTGCCCCTATTTCTGCGGATACATTGTTTGTGTCAGAATCCACTGGCGTGCATCAGATGAATGTTGTGGTTTCTCGATAGGCTTCCCCGGAGCGTCGCGCCGGGGAAGTTGCGAAGTGAAGAGGATTCGACGGGATACCCAAAACATTTGAGGAAGCGAACTTGTCCGACAGACGCCAAAGCATCCTGATTGTTGATCCAGACCAGGCCGCGCTCCGCCAACTCGAGGAGCTGGCGCGTTCGGCTGGCTACGAGGTTGCCACATCCTCGTCGCAGGCTGAAGGATTCAAGTTTGTGCGGGATGCCGGCGTTGACCTCCTCCTGCTCTCCGCCGACCTGGCTGACATTCAATGCTGCGATGCCCTTACCGAAGTCAAAGGAAACGCGGCTACGGCGGGTACGCGCGTGATTCTGCTCATTCAGGGTAGGGCCGCGGAGCGGGCGCGCGGCCTTGATCTCGGGGCGGACGAGGTGCTCACATTGCCGTGGGAGCCGGCGGAATTGCTGGCGCGCATCCGCGTCCAGTTGCGGGAAAAACACGCGTTTGATGAATTGCGTGACAAAACTCGCATCGCCGATGAGGGCCGCGAGGTGGCGCAGACGGCTTTCCAGGCGCTGGCCGTCACCGAGAAAATGACCCGTGATGCTTTTTCTCTGGAGCGTGCCCTAAAGATTGGAGTATCCGCTCTTTTTGCGATTGCCCTGGTGATCGCGGGAATTTTTCTGTTGTATTCGCGGCGCGCCAACAAGGAAGCGAACCAGGCTTACGCTGTTATTGCCCAGCTCGAAAGCCGGGCTCACCGTCAGGAACAATTGATGGCGGATACCCGGAGCGCGCGCGCCGAGCTTGAAAAGTCCGATGTAACAGTTCAAAAGCGGCAACTCACGCAGCAATCGGAAGAATTACGCCAGAAAATTTCCGGTGCCGAGCCCGCTAACGCGTCCTCGCTTCAGAAGGAGCTTGAGGAAACTACGGCAAGGCTGAAACGAGTGGAGGCCGAATCGCAGTCCGCGGAAGAAGTGATTCGCGCTTATGCACCGAGCGTATGTCTCCTCCACGTATCCGTTTCTTTCGTCGACCGGGCCTCGGGACGCCCCCTGCGTTATGGGGGGATCAATCCGGATGGCGAGCCACTGCATGATAGCGATGGCAACCCGGTGTATACCTTGGAAGGACGCGCGCCGGAAGTTCGCGCCGATTTCTTCGGAACGGGATTCCTCGTCGGTGAGGGCCGCATTCTCACCAATCACCACGTCGCTCAACCATGGTGGAAAAATGAGGATCTCGCTTCTATTTCAGCGCAAGGGCTTGGCCCGTCCATCGCCGAATTCACTGGCTATTTTCCCGATTCGGCCGCAGGCATTCCCGTAAGCATTTCCGACATATCCGAACAAGCCGACCTCGCTACCTTGAAAGGTGATTTCTCGTCGTTGAAAAGGCCGGTCCTTAAGCTGGATTCGCGCAAGGAAGCCGCGGTCAGCGGCCAGCCGCTGCTATCCCTGGGTTATGCCACCGGCATCAGCGCGATTCTGGCGCGAGCGGGTGAAGATGTCGTCAACGAAATCGCCAAAAGCACCGGCGGAAATCCGACGGAGATTGTCAACGAGCTCCTGCGCCGTAAATTGATTCGCCCATTGGTGACGCAAGGCCATATCGGCGACGTTCTCCCGGACAAAATTGTCTACGATGCGCAGACCACTTCTGGCGGCTCGGGCGGTCCGCTATTCAATCGCGACGGAGAAGTGATTGGCGTAACGTTCGCGGTCGTCAAAGGATTTGGCGGGTCCAATTTTGGCGTGCCCATACGCTTTGCGCAGCCGCTCCTTAAGCCATGAATCCTTAAGCCTTGAAGGGCGGTTTTGTTTTATTCTCAGGCATGCTGCCTAAGCTGCGTCACTGTCCTCAACTGCAATGCTATAAGAATGCCGGGCCGATCGGCTAGCCCGGGGTCCTGGCGACCGTTCAACGGGCATCTTTATCCGCACTTCACAAAAATAATTGGTTCGATCTATCGAAAAAACTGCAACTGAGTCGCTTCGTCGCCATGAAACAATGTAGAATTTCGCGCGGCTGTTTGATCGCTCTCTAGATGAAGAAAATCAAGCCAATCCGCAAACTGCTGGCGGCCAATCGCAGCGAAATCGCTATACGCATTTTTCGCGCCGCCAACGAACTTGGCTTGCGCACCGTAGCCATCTATTCACAAGAGGATCGTCTCTCCCTGCATCGCTTTAAGGCTGACGAAGCCTATCAGGTCGGCGCCGGCAAGGGCCCCGTGGAAGCCTATCTGGACATCGCCGGAATCGTGGCCTTAGCGAAAGAAAAGGGCGTCGATGCCCTCCATCCGGGTTACGGTTTTCTTTCCGAGAATCCGGCGCTCGCCCGCGCTTGCGAAAAGGCCGGAATCATCTTCGTGGGCCCGCCTCCGAATCTGCTCGAATTGCTGGGAGATAAAACTGCCGCTCGAAGATTGGCCGCCGCCGCTGGAGTCCCTGTTCTGCCGGGAACCGAGAATGCGGTCAAGTCGCCCGCAGAGGCGCAAAAGATTGCTCGGGAAATCGGCTATCCCGTCATTGTGAAAGCGGCGATGGGTGGCGGTGGCCGTGGCATGCGCGTCGTTCATGGCGCGGCGGAACTCGATGCCCTACTCGAAGAAGCTCAGGGAGAAGCGCGCTCCGCGTTTGGTGATGCATCCGTCTTTCTGGAAAAATACTTGCCGCGCGCGCGGCACCTGGAAGTGCAGATCCTTGCCGATCATCACGACAACTTGCTGCATCTTTACGAACGCGATTGCTCGGTCCAGCGCCGCCACCAAAAAGTCGTGGAGGTTGCGCCGGCGGCGAATCTTCCGGCAAGTATTCGCGGCGAACTCTGCGATGGCGCTGTGCAACTCGCGCGCAAGGCCAATTATCGCAATGCCGGGACGGTTGAGTTTCTCTACGACGTTGATTCGCGGAAGTGGTATTTCATCGAGGTTAACCCGCGCATCCAAGTGGAGCACACCGTAACCGAAATGATCACCGGCATCGACCTGGTGCGTTCGCAGATTCTGGTCGCGCAAGGTCACCAGCTGCACGATCCGCCGATGGCGCTGCCGAAACAGGAAAATATTCCCCTGAACGGCTCGGCTCTGCAATGCCGCGTGACCACGGAAGACGCAGAGAAAAACTTCGCTCCTGATTATGGAAAAATTTCCACGTATCGTTCTCCAGCAGGATTCGGAATTCGCCTCGATGGCGGTACCGCCTATGCAGGCGCGATGCTTGCGGCCTATTACGATTCGCTTCTCGTCAAAGTGACGGCTTGGGGCGCAAATCTTCCCGAAGCTTGCCAGCGAATGGACCGCGCCCTGCGCGAATTCCGCATACGCGGCGTGAAAACGAATATCCCCTTTGTAGAAAATGTGGTGAACCATCCGAAGTTTCGCGCCGGCGAAGTCACTACCTCTTTCCTCGACGAGTCGCCGGAACTCTTCCGGCTCCCCACCCGCGCCGACCGGGCCACCAAGCTGCTCTCCTATCTTGGCGACGTGATTTTGAACGGCAGTCCGGAGGTGAAAGGGAAGGAGGTTCCAAAAGAGATTGAAGTAGCGGGTCTTCCGGCGGTGCCAGCAGGCCAAGCGCCCGCAGGTACTCGGCAGCTACTACAAAAACTCGGACCGGAGAAATTCGCAGCCTGGGCGCGAAAAGCAAAGCGCTTGCTGATTACCGACACAACTTTTCGCGACGCTCATCAGTCTCTGATGGCTACGCGCGTCCGTACGTTTGACTTGCTCGCCACCGCCAGCGCCGTCGCGCATCGTTTGCCGAATCTATTCAGCCTCGAAATGTGGGGCGGCGCGACATTTGACACCGCGATGCGCTTTCTGCACGAAGATCCGTGGCAACGGTTGCGCGAGCTGCGCGCACGAATCCCCAACATCTGTTTCCAGATGCTTCTTCGCGGCGCCAACGCCGTTGGTTACACCTCCTATCCCGACAACGTCATCATCGAATTTGTCCGCGAAGCTCAAGCCCAGGGCATGGACATTTTTCGCATCTTCGATTCGCTCAATTCCATCGAGAACATGCGCGTTTCGATCGATGCCGCGCTCGAAACCGGAGCCGTTTGCGAAGCCGCCATTTGCTACACCGGCGACATTCTCGACAAAGGCCGCCCGAAATACTCGCTCAAGTACTACGTAGCGATGGCCAAGCAACTTGAAAAATTGGGCACGCACTTCCTCGCGATCAAAGATATGGCCGGTTTGTGCAAGCCCTATGCGGCATTTGAACTGGTGAAAACGCTTCGCGAAGAAGTCGCCCTTCCCGTGCACTTTCACACGCACGATACCAGCGGCATCAACTCCGCCGCGGTGCTGAAAGCTTCCGACGCCGGAGTCGACGTCGCCGACGGCGCCATCGCCGCCATGAGCGGCGGCACCAGCCAGCCCAATCTTAACTCCATCGTCGAAGCGCTCCGCAACACCCCGCGCGACACGCAGCTCGATATCGAGGCGCTTAACGAGTGCTCCGATTATTGGGAAACCGTTCGCACCTACTACCTCCCGTTCGATTCCGGCCCCAAGGCCGGCTCCGCGCGCCTCTACCAGCACGAAATTCCCGGCGGCCAGTTCACCAATCTGCGTGAACAAGCCGCTGCCATGGGCCTGGGTCATCGTTGGCGCGAAGCCGAAAAAGTGTACGCCGAAGTGAACCAGCTTTTTGGCGACATCGTCAAAGTCACGCCTTCCAGCAAAGTCGTCGGCGACATGACGCTTTTCCTGATGGCCAAAGAGATGCGTCCTGCTGACGTTCTCAAGCTCGACGACAAACACGACGTGTCCTTTCCCAATTCTGTCGTAGAACTGTTTTCCGGCGTCCTGGGCGTTCCTCCTGGCGGCTGGCCGAAGAAATTGCAGAAAATTATCTTGCGCGGCGAAGCTCCTCTTGGTGGCCGCCCAAGCGCAAATTTGCAACCAGTGAATTTTCAGGGCGAGCAAAGCTCGCTCGAGAACAAACTCGGCCATGCCCTCCGTCATGACGACCTGCTGAGCTATCTGCTCTATCCTGACGTTTTCACGAAGTTCGACAAATTTCGCCACACCTATTCCGACGTCAGCGTTTTGCCTACGCCCGCATTTTTCTATGGCTTGAAGTCCGGTGAAGAAATCACGGTCGAAATCGAATCCGGGAAATCCCTCATCATCAAGTTTCTGACCACCAGCGAAGCGCATCCCGACGGCACCCGCACGCTCTTTTTTGAACTGAACGGCCAGCCTCGCGAGGTAAATGTCCGCGACCGCGCCCTTCGTGTGGTCGAACGCGCTCATCCCAAGGCCGATCCTGCCGACCCCGGCCAAGTAGGCGCCCCGACCGCGGGCGTCATCAGCGGCGTGGCCGTGCAAGCGAATCACACCGTGGAACGCGGCGCAAAACTTCTCACTCTTGAAGCCATGAAAATGCAGTCCAATATCTATGCGCCCATCTCCGGCCGCCTCGTGAAAATTCTCGTGATCTCCGGCCAGCATGTCGAAGCGAAAGATCTCCTGGTGACCATCGCGCCGTGAGCTCCGGACAGCTCCGTAAACACGAACAATTCCGCTCGCGCTTTCTCCGCAACCAGCGCGACCTCATCGTCTACACTCCGCCGCACTACAATGACCAGCCCGCGCGCCATTTTCCCGTCCTCTATCTTCATGACGGCCAGAATCTCTTCGACGGCGCCACTTCCTTCATCCCCGGGCAGGACTGGCACGTCGGCCAGACCACGGATCGTGGCATTCACGCCGGCACGGTCGCTCCGCTCATCATCGTCGGCATGTACAACACCAAGGCGCGCATTCGCGAATACACTCCCACTCATGTTCCCAAACTCGGTGGCGGCCGCGCCGACCGCTACGCAAAATTCCTCATCGAAGAAGTGCAGCCTTTTATCGATCGCGAATACCGCACGCTTTCCGGCTCGCAACACACCGGCATCGGCGGTTCTTCGCTCGGCGGCCTCGTTTCTCTCTACCTCGGACTAAAGCATTCGCGCATTTTCGGGAAGATCGCCGCGCTTTCCCCATCCGTATGGTGGAACCAGCAAGTGATTCACCGCTTCGCGCGTACCGCGGTGATCGAGCCGCGCCCGCGCATCTGGCTGGACATCGGCACGCGCGAAGGTCCGCGCATCGTGCCGCAAGTCGAAAAGTTTCGCGACGTGCTGCTCGAAAAAGGCTGGAAGCTCGGCCACGATCTACATTACGAAGTCATTGAAGGTGCCGCGCACAACGAATTGGCTTGGGCGCAGCGCGTCGGACCGTTTCTGCAATTCCTGTATCCCGCGCGCGAGCCCGCTGTATAATCCGCGCTCGAGTCTTGCGCTTCCGAGGAGGCGTCGCATGCCGGAGAGCCGGCCTCTCACCATTCTCTGCGTCAGTTCCTACGAAAAAGGCCAGGAATTCATCCGCACCTGCAAAGCGATGGGCTGCGTCGTTCTGCTCCTGACCGTCGAAAAACTTCGCCACGCCGATTGGCCCTTCGAATGCCTCGACGAAGTCTTCACGATGCCCGAAGACCTTCCGCTGCAAAGTTTGATTTATGCCGTAAGTTACGTGGCCAGATCCCATTTCATCGATCGCATCGTTGCTCTCGACGAATTTGACATGGAGAATGTCTCCGCCCTCCGGGAGCATCTTCGCATTCCCGGCATGGGCCTCACCACCGTTCGCTACTTCCGCGACAAGCTAGCCATGCGCGCCCGCGCTCGCGAAGTTGGCATCCTCGTCCCCGAATTCGTCCCCGTCCTCAATTACGACCAGCTTCGCGAATTCATGTCCCGCGTTGCCAATCCCTGGCTGCTCAAGCCGCGTTCGCAAGCCTCCGGCATTGGCATGAAGAAGATTCATTACCCCGACCAGTTATGGCACTGGCTCGACCAGCTTGGCGATCAGCAATCGTTTTATTTGCTCGAGCAATTTGTTCCCGGCGCGGTGTTTCACGTGGATAGTATTGTTTCCGACCGGCAAGTGGTTTTTGTCGAAGCGCATGCCTATGGCACTCCGCCGCTCGACACTTCTCATCAAGGCGGCGTCTTCACCACAAGCACTCTTCCTCGCGAAGCCGAAGAAACCAAATCGCTCTTCGAAATCAATCGCCATCTGCTCGAAGGGCTCGGCCTGCCGCGCGGAGTCACTCATGCCGAGTTCCTCCACTCCCAAGCCGACGGCAAATTCTATTTCATCGAGGTCGCCGCACGCGTCGGCGGCGCCTACATCTCCGATGTCATCGAAACCGCCACCGGCGTCAACCTCTGGCGCGAGTGGGCGCGCCTCGAAGTTGGAGCCGGGAAGCAGCCTTACCAGCTTCCCCCCTTGCGGCGCGACTACGCCGGAGTCATCCTGTCTCTCGCTCGCCAAGAACACCCCGACACGTCCGCATACAGCGATCCCGAAATCGTCTACCGCGTCACGAAATATCACCACGCCGGCTTCATTCTCAAATCCCAAAGCCCCGAACGCATCCAGCAGCTCCTCGATTCCTACGCCACCCGCTTCCAACGCGATTTCGTCGCCTCCCAGCCGGTCCCCGAGAAACCAAGCTCCTAGCAGTAATTTGCCTTGGGGAGTGATGCGCGCTGCCTCGAATCCATGAGTAGAGGCTCCAGGTCTAAAATCCGAGTCAGGAATGGCGTGACAGAAAAGTTGTGCTCGGCTTCGAAGGGTTGGAAGCCCAGGGGCACGGATCACCCGCCCCCCACTCCGCGTTACATTTCCCCCGCCTTCCCGCACCATCCGTCCGTACTGCCCACCCAGCCCCGCTTCACCTGTCCCAAAGTCTAGTTACTGTCTGGAACGATGCCCTTACACTTTGTTTGCCGCGAGCATTTCCGAGGAATACAGTTTGCAGTACCCCGGCCGGAAATCTGCATGGGGTCGTGAAGCGCCTTTGGGAGGACCGATGTGGGGCAATAAAAAACCGGATGCACCGCAAGCCGGGCAACCGGAGTACAAAAATTTACCAACGAATCAGCCGTCGAAGCCCGCTTCGGCGACTTGGGAGGATAAACCCGCGATGAGTACAGATGCGATGCGTCCATTGGGTGCAACCGCCGACCGCGCCACGGCGCGCCTCGGGGCCAGCCTGCAAGTGAAAGGTGAGATCTCCGGCAACGAAGATCTGTTGATCGACGGATCGGTCGAAGGACTGATCACGCTCGATGAGCGGAAGCTGACTGTCGGGCCCTCAGCTAAAGTAACCGCCGACATCATTGCCCGCGAGGTGGTGGTGTATGGCAACGTGAAGGGCAACCTTCGCGCGAAGGACAGAATTGAAATCAAGAAGGATGGTTCGGTCAATGGTGATCTCACCACTTCCCGCATCATGATCGAAGACGGCGCCTACTTCAAAGGCTCCATCGAGATCGACAAGAGCCCCGAAAAGGAATCCGGCGGCCACTCTTTTGCCCGCACTTCCGCAACAGCCGGCGCAACCGCTGCCAAAACCATTTAGCTTTCGCTTTCCTTTAGCGACTGATTTCTTCAAACGGTTTCTCGAACGGCGTCCTGGTACGATCGGGACGCCGTTCGTTTGTTAACTCCAGGGGCGCAGCATGCTGCGTCCCGCATGCCCGGGCGTAAACAAATGACGGTCATCCGGAGGTTTGACGAAGTCGAACTCCCAGGATCTCAATCGTTCCGCACCTCGTCCGAAACATACGGCTGAAACTGTCTTGGTTAGCTACCTCTTTGATTCTCTCTCCGAGTAATTATTAATGTGACATCCGTTTGCGGCTCCTTCTAACCTTTTCGCCCTACCCTCATCCAACAAGAAAACGATAAAATAATCCGGCTGGCCGCTAGGTCCGTAGGAACATCGCGCGAGTTAAAAAGAGGTTTAGATGGAAACGCGAAAATTAGGAAATTCCGACATCAAAATTACGCGCCTCGGCTTCGGCGCTTGGGCCCTCGGCGGGGGCGGCTGGGAATTTGCTTGGGGCCCCCAAGACGACGCCGACTCCATCGCCGCGATTCATCGCGCGCTCGAATTGGGCGTCAACTGGATTGACACTGCTGCCGTCTACGGCCTGGGCCACTCCGAAGAAGTCGTTGCGCGCGCGCTGAAGGAATGGCGCGGGCCGCGGCCTTACATTTTCACCAAATGTATTTTGCGCTGGAACGAGCAAGGCAAGGTTTACAAGGAATTTAGCTCCGAATCCATTCGCCGCGAATGCCAAGACAGCCTTCGCCGCTTGCAAGTCGAAACGATTGATCTTTATCAAATGCACTGGCCTCCGGACGAGGGCCAGCCGGGCATCGAAGAAGCCTGGAAAACGCTCGCCGCCTTGCAAAAGGAGGGCAAGGTCCGCTGGATGGGCGTTTCGAATTTCAACGCCGCGCAAATCCAGCGCGCCGAAAAAATTGCTCCGGTCACTTCGCTGCAGCCGCCCTACTCCGTCATCCGCCGCGCGATCGAAGCCGAGACTCTTCCCTATTGCTTAAAGCGCGGCATCGGCGTGATCTCCTACGCGCCCATGGCTTCTGGACTCCTTACCGGAGCCATGACCCGCGAACGAGCCGCGGCTCTGCCGGTTGATGATTTTCGGAGCCGCAATCCGGAATTCAGCGAGCCGCGCCTCTCGAAAAACTTGGAACTTGTCGAGCGCCTGCGCGCGGTCGGGGCGCGCCACGGACGCACTCCCGGTGAAGTGGCCATCGCGTGGACGCTGCGCCATCCCGCGATCACCGGCGCCATCGTCGGCGCTCGCAACGCCAAGCAAGCGGAAGGCGTCATGCGCGCCGGCGAACTGAAGCTCACCTCCGAAGAAATCGCCGAGATCGAAGGCGCCGCGGCCGCTGCCACCGCGCGCTGACTGAGTCGGCCCGTCTCCCCAACCGCCGCAGTCCCAAGGCCGCCGCGGTTGTCATCCGGAGCGAAGCGAAGCATCTCAGCTGGCCCGGATCAAATTCTCGACACGGAGCGCCGCTACGCCCGCTGGTAGTCGGGCCTCCAACTCTTGATCAGTTGCTTGATGGCCTTGCGCTTCGCCAGCTTTTCGTCCAGGACTTTTCGCATCAGCGCCGGCAACTCCGCATCGCTCGCAAACCGTAGCGACACAATTTGATCGATCGTCAGGTCGCACGTTCTGGCTTGCAGGTCCGCGGGTAGCATCTGAGCGTAGCGCAGCCGCTCTTCCAAACGAATGACGCGGTCCTGCACCGCGAGCGCAAACAGCCGCGCCTCGAAAACCAGGACGAGCAGAGCCGCGGCAAGAATCACTCCAAAGATTCCCTCGAAAGAAATCCCCAGGTGCCACAACCGGATCAGCGACCAAATAAAATTGACCACGAATACCGGTATCGCAAAGAAATGAAAAACCGGCACAGTCTTTCCGTGATTCGCAAAATTCTGTTCGACCATTGCTTGTCCTCCCTTTTCGCGCTTGATTCTAGCAAACCGCGGCCGCCTTCCCCGTAGCACACCCCTTTGCGCTGGTTCCCCGAGTTCGAGGGTCGGCGCTTTTTCAAGTTGCAGACCGATTTGTGAACCGTTCCTTGCGGCTTGCGCATCCAATCCTTTGGACAGATCGAACGGTCCGGCGATATTCTAATCAGCAGCAATTCTTTGGCGCCGGAGGCGGACAAAATGGCCAGAGCATCTTGGGGCGGAAAAATCATCGCGGAAAGCAACGCGACTGTCGTTGTCGAAGGCCACCAATATTTCCCGCCCGAAGCCGTCAAACAGGAAGCCCTGAAACCCAGCAATCACACTTCGGTTTGTCCCTGGAAGGGAATTGCTCACTACTACCACGTTGAAGTGGACGGCATGCGCAACGACAACGCTGCCTGGTATTATCCGGAACCGAAGCCGGCTGCCGCTCAAATCAAGGACCGCATCGCTTTCTGGAAAGGCGTCCGCGTCGAGAACTGACAGCCGACAAGAGAAGGACCGGTCTGAAGACCGGCCACTACAACGGCCTCACTTATTTCGCTAGCTCGTTCTTGAAGATGGAGCCGTTGTGCATTACAAATTTCACGTGCTCTAATTCCTCCACGTTTTTCAGCGGGTCTCCTGACACGGCAATCACTTCGCCGAAAGCACCGGGAGCAATGACGCCGATTTCTCCTTTCATGTCCAGCATTTCGGCGGACCGCGACGTTGCCGATAGAATCGCGTCCATCGGCGCCATTCCTAGAGAGACCATGCGCTTAAATTCCTGCGCGATGGGTTCGGTCCAGGGAATGCCGCCCATATCCGTTCCAAACACTATTTTCAAATGGGCCTGGAGCGCCTTCTTGAAACTGATTTCATGCACCGCGGCTCGCGCGCGGTCCCGTTTTCCCGCCGGCGAGTTCGGGTCGGCCCAGTCGCCGAAATACACCGAAAGCGTGGGGCAATACCAAGTCCCCTGGCGCTGCATTTGCGCGATCTGCGCGTCCGTTATTTCCAGTCCATGCTCGATGGAATCGCAACCACCATCGAGGGCCCGCTGTAATCCGATGCCGTTGTAGGCGTGGCAAGCTACTTTTTTCTGCCAACCGTGCGTTTCGTCCACGATGGCCTGCAACTCTTCCACCGTGAGGGTGGGCTGCGAAACCAGGTTCCCCTGCTTGTCCAGCCAGGAACGGTGCGTCATGTAGACCTTGATCCAGTCCGCACCATGTTCCAGTTGCTGGCGGGCGGCTTTCCGCGCTTCGACTGGCCCATCGACAATTTGCACGCCCTTGGGCATCTCCAGTTCTGGGGCGTAGCCTTCCAGGTTGTATCCACCGGTTGTTGAGATGGCGCGCGTCGCGCCAAAAATTCTTGGCCCGGGAATCGTTCCTTCTTCGATGGCTTGCTTGATTTCGATGTCGCCGTAGCCCGCGCCTTCCGTCTCCACATCCCGAATGGTGGTAAATCCTTGCTCCAATGCCCGTCGCGCCGCATAAGTGGCTCGCGCCGCGCGCAACGCGATTCCCGCGTTCAAGATATTGGCGTCGTAGCCGCCTTTTGCAGGGTCCTCGCCCCAAAGGAAAATATGCGTGTGGGCGTCGGTCAGTCCGGGCAGCACGGTGGCCCCGGAGAGGTCGATTACTTTGGTTCCCGGCGGAATCGCGGCCGAACCGTCTGTCACCTTTTCAATACGTTCGCCGCGCACGAAAATAAGCTGGTTTTTGCGCGAAGCCTCGCTCAGGCCGTCGATCAACGTGCCCGCGTGGATGACCGTGAGCGGCGGGAGCGCCGGGCGAGTGGACTGAGCGCGAGCGCCAACGGAGCTGAGAGTCAGCGCGAGTGCGAAACAGGCTGGGGAATGATGACGCATGGTGAACTCCTCGGAACAGCGTCCGGTAGCTTGCCGTAAAGCGACGGTTGATTGCAACCATTCCGCGCGAGCCGATGGTCAGGAGGGAATAGAACATTTTGCCATTCGCTATTATCGTAGGAATGAAGCCGTTTCGCTTGAGTTACGGAGTCGTTCGAAGGGTTCTGCAAAGTGAAGAAAACAAAGGGGTAGAGCTCACTGGTAGCGGGGGAAAGGCGGAGGAGGTCGACAGTTGATGGTTGAAAAATAAAGATCAGAACTGGGGACGACTAGGGTTGTTTAAAAGCGCTTCACCCGCTAGCAGCTGCTTCATGCACTAGGGCGGTTCGAGTGTACAATGTGGGCTACCCCGCAACCCCGTCTAAGATTCGGTGGACAAAATGAACGTAACGATGGCAACGACTGCAAAGGGTCAGACGGCGCCTGCGCAGGACGGCATGTTTCAACTGTTGAATGGCGCGTTCGTTGTGGGCGCGCTTTCTTGCCTTGCCCAGCTGGGCATTCCCGATCTTGTCGAGCACGGGCCGAGGTCAGCCGAGGAACTTGCCGCTCAGATTGGGGCGCACCCGCAGGCGCTCTATCGGCTGATGCGCGCGACTGCTTGCGTAGGAGTGCTTTCTGAAGGCGCAGATGGAAAATTTTCGGAAACACCACTTTCCGCCGTGCTGCGCAGCAACGCAAATCCCAGCTTGCGAGCCTTCGCTATGATGCACGGCAGAGACTGGCACGGACTAGGCTGGTCCAATCTGGCTTATTGCGTGCGTACTGGAAAGCAAGCCCTCGACAAGATTTACGGCGTGCCCATCTTTCAATTTTTTGAGCAGCACTCCGAGGAAGGGAAACTCTTCCAGCAATCCATGACCGACTTGTCCACGATTGATGGTCCGGCAGTGGCCGACGCTTATTCGTTCACAGAGACTCGTTCCATCGTGGATGTGGGCGGCGGGCACGGATTGCTGCTGGCGACGATCCTGGCGAGGAATGCTCATATGAAAGGCACGCTCTACGATATGCCACACGTTGTGGCAGGCGCCAAGGACGGGCCGCTCAAGCCGATGATGGAACGCTGCACGCTGGCGTCCGGGGATATGTTTTCCACGGTTCCCGCGGGCGCCGACGTTTACATCATGAAACACATCATTCATGATTGGCCGGATCAGGAGTGCATCAATATTCTTAAAGCCTGCCGAAAGGGCGTGAATCCTGGTGGCAAGCTCCTTGTGGTGGACCACGTGATTCAGCCGGGGAACGATTTTGCTCCGGGCAAGTTCCTCGATTTGCAAATGCTGATTTTTCCTGGCGGGTGCGAGCGGACTGAAAAGCAATTCCGCGACTTGTTTGCGGCCGCGGGTTGGAAGTTGAGCCGGATCATTCCCAGTGCTGTTCCCGAGTGTATTGTGGAGGGTGTGCCGGTCTGCTGACCCATACCTTGCTGGCAAGACGCTTCTTTAGGCGAAAGAGTAAGACCCGAGCCTGATGACCTGTCTTTAAAAGTTGTTACGTGCCTAGGAGATTAGGTTGCAGGCGGGAGTAGCCGTGTTCGTGGGCCCACAACGTCAGCGGGATGGCTGCGAGGTCGTCGACGAGCGGGATGGCGTGGCCGTCTTTGGTTAGGTCGACGGTGGTGAGATAAAACTTGCAGGTATCGCAGGCTTCGACGCGGATGTGGGGCAATTGTTCGGCTATGTAGACGGGGAGCTTGGCTTCGGCTTGTTCGCCGCAGGTGGGGCAATGAATCCGGCGAAACTCCCACTCCTCGGAACAAAAGGAGCACAGCAAGAAACGTTTCCCGCCCTCGCCTTCCACTCGCAGCACGCCCGAGACGGGACGCGCACCGCATAGCGGACAAACCCGTATGGTAATCACCATGGGAGCGCGCGGCAATTGCGCGGCGCGGTACTCGGCGTACGGCTGGAGGAACGCTCGGGGGAGGAACTGGGCGAAGGCTCCTACTTGCTGGTCGTACTTCCCGCCGTGCTGCCAGTAGGCTTCGAGGCTGGCAATCCAGGAATCCGACGATAGCAGCGACATCTGATGGGCGGAATTTGCCAGCGCGGGAGGAGCGTGCTGTTCGATCATGGAGAGAAAACCGCGGAAGTGGGGAAGAAGGACAGAGAGATCGAGCCGGGCTCGCAGGTCGGCTGCCGGGGCGCTGCTCGATTTCGCTCCACTCGAAGCCGCCACCTGAGTGCGAAGCTTTTCTTGAAACGTCGCTATGTGCTTGTAGAAATTGAGAAATTCAGCGGCAAAGGCGTGTTGCGAGGACAGCCGCTCGGCGCGAAGGATGCGCGGGGCGTACTCGGAGCCAGCCGACCAGGTTGTGGTCATTTGTGCGGCGTGGAGGATTGGCCCACGATTTCTTTATACCAACCGGGGTGGTAACGTTTGGCGAAGGCGATCGAAACGTCGCCGCGAATGACGGAGCCGAAAGCGCCGCGCTCGGCAAACACCCCCATGTAGATGTGAATTAGGAAGAGACCGATGGTGAAAAGCGCGGCGGCGGGGTGAACGAGGACGGAAATGTAGCGCAAGAAGCGCAAGTTCCATGAAATGTAGGTCGGGAACCACAGCACGAGTCCGCTAGCCAGCAAAGCCAAGGCGCTCCAGAAAAATCCCCAGAAGAGGAATTTCTGTCCGGCGTTGTAGCGGCCGGCGGGCGGCATCTTGTCGTCTTGATTGGTGCTGTAGTACTTCACCGCGGCCCACCAGGCTTTGTCGACGTCGGTGTGCTTCATTTGCGGGGCCCACATGGCGTACATTTGCCAGACAGCGGCGAAAAAAATCAGCCCGGCCCAAGGATGGAACATTCTGGATACCGGCGCGCCGCCGAGGGCTACCGCGATCCAGAAAAGCCACGGAGACCAAAATGCCAAGCCGGTCAGCAGCAAATAAATGTAAGCCCCGGCGGCGATCCAGTGGGTTAGCCGCTCTTTCAGCGTGTAGCGGAGGACGTGACCGTGGGGAATGACTTGTTCCATGGGGCTCACGATTTTCCTCCAGGATTGATGTCTTCTTCCTCGCGGGCTTTCGGGCCGTAGCGGAGGTAGTGCACGAAGAGGCCAAGCAATCCGCCAACCATGGCGACGTTGCCGAGCCATTTTAGCGGGCCCTTCCAGAGCTTTACAGTCCACGGGACGTGCGGATCTTTCGGAAGGCCGCCGTAGATTTCTGGGTTCGTGGCGTCGTGCAAAACATAGATCACGCCGGTGCCGCCGACACCTTTTGGATCGTAGACACCAGCGTTCGGAAAATTGGAATGCTCGCGGAGTTGCTTCGCGCGTTTACCGGCGAGGTCCAGCATATCTTCCTTGCTGCCGAAGTGCAGGCAGCCCGTCGGGCACGACTTGATGCACGCTGGCTCGAGACCTTCGCTGACGCGATCGGTGCACAGCGTGCACTTGAAAACACGGTTGGTCTGCGGGTTCATTTTTGGGATGTCGAACGGACATCCCGTGATGCAGTAGCCGCAGCCGATGCAATTCGCTTGCTGAAAATCGACGATGCCGTTGGTGTACTGGACGATGGCGCCATCGGCGGGACACGCGGCGAGGCAGCCGGGCTCCGCGCAGTGCATGCACTGGTTCTTGCGCATCAGCCACATCAGCGTGCCGTCGTCGCGTTCGTGCTCGTTGAAGAGGATCAGGTTCCAATAATTCCAGCGCGTCTCCGGCATGGTCTGGTAGGTGTTACCGAAGACGGTTTCGCCGAAGGGGAGGTCGTTCCACTCCATACAAGCGACTTCGCACGCCTTGCAGCCAATACAAGTGGTGGTGTCGATGAGTTTGCAGACTTGAAATTGGCGCTGGGTGTCCTCACCGGGAACGGTCCCCGCGTGACCGGAAATTTTCTGGATGCGCAGTGTTTCCTGGCTCATGGCCTCTCTACGCTTTCTCGAGCTTCACCAGGAAGCCCTTGAATTCCGGCGTGTAAGCATTAGGATCAAATACCGTCGGGGTCAGCAGATTTGCCAGCGTCCTTGCGTCCCGGCCTTGATCCTCTTCGATTCCGCGATAGCCCTGATGAATTTGGAACCCGATCTGGTAGACCTTTTTGCCGTCGATCATCATGGGCTTGATGCGTTTGGTGACCATCGCTTTGGCAATGTAATCTCCGCGGATGCTAGACACTTTTATCTTTTCTCCCCCCTGGAGGCCCATCTCGCTGGCCAACTCAGCAGGGATTTCCACAAAGGGCTCCGGCACCAGCTGCACGTTCATCGGATTGTTCTTCGTCCAGTAATGATAATGTTCGGTCATGCGATAAGTAGTACAGACGATCGTGTAACCGTCCTTCGAGGTGGCGTATTTGTCTTCCGGAGTCTTGAAGCGCTTTACCACGGGATTGTGCGTTTGCGCCGGATGAAGGGGATTGTCAATCGGACTCTCGACCGGCTCGTAGTACTCGGGGAACGGTCCATCCGCAAAGGCTGAAAGCGGGCCAAAGATTCGGCCTACGCCCTCCGGATTCATGATGAAGGGGCCCATGTGATCTTTGGGTTTGGAATCGGCCTTGAAGTCGGGTACGTCGTTGCCGACCCATTTTTGGGTGCTTTCGTTCCACCAGACTTGTTTTCGCGTGGGATCCCAGGGCTTCCCGTCCACGTCGCACGACGCGCGGTTGTAAAGCACGCGGCGATTCGCGGGCCAGGACCAGCCCCATCCCGGATGGATACCGAGACCCGAAGGATCTGCCGGATCGCGCCGCGCTGTCTGATTGCCTGCTTCGGTGAATGAGCCGGAGTAGATCCAGTTACCGCACAATGTCGTGCCATCATCTTTCAGCCAGGAGAAACCGGGGAGTTGCTGGCCGGCCTTGACTTGTTGTTTCGTGGCGGGATCCTCTAGGTCGCCCAGGGCCTTGCCGTTGATTTCCTTCAGCACTTCGGCAAGAGGCGGACTCCAAGGGTCGCTGTAGTTCCAGGTCAGGTTCAAGATGGGATCGGGGAATTTGCCGCCGTCCTTCTTGTAGAGTTCGCGGATCTTCAAGAAAATTTGCGCCACGATGGCCTGGTCCAGCCGGCAATCTCCCGGCGTCGGGACCGCCGTATTCTTCCATAACAGCCAGCGCGCGGAATTGGTGAACGAGCCGTCTTTCTCCGCAAAACCCGCGCAAGGTAAACGGTACACGGTCGTTTGAATCTGCTTCATCTCGTCCGTAGTGATCCCGGGCGACTTCCAGAACTCGCTGGTCTCATCCGGATAAATCTCTCCGACAACTAGGAAATCCGCCTTTTTCAGCGCGTCAATGTTCTTTTTTGAGTTGGGACCGATCGCTACGCCGTTCATCCCAAAGGCCAGCATGCCTTTGATGGTGCCGTTGTACATGCCGTCCCAGAGGAAGGTCCACGAATAGTTGCGGTCGACCTTCGGCAGATAATCGAAGGCCCAGCCGTTTTGTTTCGTGGCCGCATCGCCGTACCAGGCTTTCATAAAGCTGACGGCGAATTTCGGCGTGTTGCCGTAGTAGTTGAACGAATCCCACGGAGCCGGTTTCGACGGCGTCGGAGTAATGCGTTTCATCCAGACGTCGAAGGAAGTGTCCGCGGGCGTCGGAACTTTCAGATAGCCGGGCAAAGAGTCGAAAAGGCCGGCCATGTCCGTGGCGCCCTGAATGTTGGAGTGCCCCCGCAGGGCATTGACACCGCCGCCCGCGCGGCCCACATTGCCGAGCAGCAGCTGCAAAATCGCCGCCGTGCGAATGATTTGGGTGCCGAACGAATGTTGCGTCCATCCGACGGCGTAAATAATCGTGCCGGCTTTCTTCATGTCGCCGTCTTTGCGAATCGAAGTATAGAGGTCCGCGGCCTTGAGGAACTGTTCCTTGGGAATGCCGGTGATGCGCTCGACCATTTCCGGCGTATAGCGCGAGTAATGTTTCTTCAGAAGCTGGAACACGCAATTGGAGTTCCGGAGCGATAGATCGAATTCGACTTTTTGCGGCAGATGCGCCGCATCTTGGCCGCCGGTCCCGGCGTAATTCCATGTGGACTTGTCGTAACTCAGCGAATTGGCGTCAAAGCCGGAGAACACCCCATCGGTGTCGCCAGGCAGCTTGAAATCGTTTTTGACGACAAACGCCGCATTGGTGTAGTTGACCAGGTAATCTTTCGCGATGCGGTCGTTCTCTAGGGCATAGCGAATGACGCCGCCGAGGAAAGCGATGTCGGTGCCGGCGCGAATCTGGCAGAAGAGATCGGCGACCGCGGAGGTGCGCGTGAAGCGCGGGTCGACCGAGATTATCTTTGCATTCCGCGTACGCTTGGCTTCAACGGGCCACTTGAATCCACAGGGATGGTTCTCGGCAGGATTACCGCCCATGATGAGCATCATGTCGGTATTCTTCATGTCTACCCAGCCGTTGGTCATCGCCCCGCGTCCGAACGTTGGTCCCAAACTTGAGACCGTGGGGCCGTGTCAAACTCTGGCCTGGTTTTCCAGGTGCACGACCCCCAGGGCGCGCATGGATTTCACGACGAGATAGTTAAACTCATTGGTGTCGGTGCAGCCGCCGATCCACGCGACGGATTCCAGACGATTCACCGTGTGTCCCGCCGCATCCTTCTCAATGAAAGTTTCATCGCGCGTCTTTTTCACCCGCGCCGCGATTTCGTTGATGGCATCGTCCCAGGAAATCTCCTGCCATTCGGTGCCACCGGGCCGGCGCACTAGGGGTTTCAGCAAGCGCCGGTCGTTCATGATCTCCTGCTGCAGCGAGGAACCCTTGGGGCAAAGCGTGCCGCGGTTGGTAGGATGATCGGGGTCGCCCTCAACGTGCACCACCTGCGCGGTGACGTTTTTGGCGCGGTCGCCAATTGTGTAGATGATGGTGCCGCAGCCTACCGCGCAGTAGGGGCAGGTCGAGCGTGTCTCACTGGCGCGCGCAATCTTGAGGGCTCGGAGTTGCGCGTAGGCTGGCTTCAAATCGAAACCAAATAGAGCGGCGGCAGCTCCACCGATGGTCGTTAACTTCAGGAAATCACGGCGGGTCGGGCTCATACAGAAACCCCCAACCGCGGGAGGATACGGTAGGGAATGGTCCCCGCGGAAACTCCTTCATAAAGCTTGCGAGTCAGACTGTCAAGCAGTGATTTTGAAGCGGCAAAAAAGTTGTCCGGGAGCTAAATTATTGCTATCCAGCAGCATGGCAAGAGCATCTAAATCAGATTGATCGATTTGGCGCGATCGGCAAGTTCCTGGCGGAAATTCGGATGGGCAATGCTGATCAGCAATTCAGCGCGCTCTTTGGTGGACTTTCCCCGCAGATTCACGATGCCGTACTCCGTGACGATGTATTCGACGTCCATCCGGGCATCCGTGGCCATTTGCACGCGCGGCACGATGCAGGAGATCCTTCCGCCTTTGGCGGCGGATTTTAAGCCGATGAAGGACTTCCCACCCTTTGATAGCGAAGAGCCCTTCACGAAATCAAATTGCCCGCCGGATCCGCTGTATTGATGCCCGTTCATAAACTCGGCGTTGACCTGTCCATAGAGATCGACTTCGACAGCGGTATTTACGCTCATCATGTTGTCGTGGAGCGCGATGATGCGGACGTCGTTCACGTAGCTAGACGAATAAGTTTCCATGGAAGGGTTGTCGTTGATGAAAGCGCAAGTCTCAGCGTCGCCTAAAACGAACGTAAACACGTGCTTCCGGGGATGCAGGGTTTTCTTCCGGCCATTGGCGGCGCCACAGCGCACCAAGTCAGCGAAGGCGTGGCTGAAGAGTTCAGAATGGATTCCCAGGTCGTGGCGGTCTTCGAGATAGTGAGCCACGGCATTTGGCAAATTTCCGATTCCCAGTTGTAGGGTGGCGCCGTCGGGAATTTCATCGGCGATGAGTTTGCCAATCTGCAGAGAGTCTGCGTCCGGCTCCTGGTACGGCACTTCCGGGAGGGGAACGTGGTTTTCCACGATGGCGTGAATTTCGGAGACGTGGACAAGCGAGTCTCCGAACACTCTGGGCATATTCCGGTTTACTTCGACAATCACCCTGTCGCAATGGCGGATTAGCGTGGAGGCATAGTCATTGTTGGTGCCTAGGCTGAAATGGCCGGAAGCATCCATCGGGGAGACGGTCAGAACGAAGGTATTCACTCGCATGTGTTCGGTGAGCGCTCGAGGAATCTGAGAAAAGTTGCACGGTACATAGCTGAGATATTTCCGGCCCTCGGAAATGCCTTGTTCCACCATCTTGCGGTCGGGTTCACCTAGAAAGAATACCCGAGCATTTACTTTAGAAAGGACTTCTGGCCGGATGAGCGTCTCGGCGCTGTATTTCATGGAGTGTTGGTAGTACAGGTTCAGGTCCTTGAGATTGCCAGCCAGAACGCGGTTAGAGACTGCCATGGCCAAGCCAGAGGGCATGCCCATACCCAGAGCGAGGCATAAGATGCTTCCATCGAAGAGGGTTTCGACGGCCTTCGCCGGGGTGGTTAGCTTGGCGCGGTACTGGTCCTGCGGTGTTTGTTTAGACAAATGACCCTCGGTGGAAATAGATGGAAGGATAAGCTCCGCGAAGTCCGTAGTCATGAAAACCTCCAAAGGCTGGGGGCAAACCGTTTGGCTGACCGCAAATCGGCTGGTGCATCAGGGAAAGCCAGTACGCTTGGTACCAGGATTGTCCCCGTTGTACCTTATCCTCACAACCTCACATTTTCATTATCGCGAGAACCTACCAAGGGAGCGGTGACATCCGTCACAAAGGAATGTGACGCCCGACCTGAGGTTCTGCACGGTGCGGCAGCTTAGGCGGAGGAGAGAAAAAGCCGGAAGACCACACTCTCGGGAAGAGTCTTCTCTACCCTAATGGAATGGCGCCACCCCTTTCCACGGAACTTCTGGGGGACGCGTTCGGCCGGGCCTGGAGGTGCTGACTCTCTTCACCGGAAATGCCTCTGCCGCGATAGAATGGGTGTGACCCCAACTCTGCCTCCATCATCTGTTATTTTTAGAGGCTGCAAACCGTAGGTATCAGTGAGGATCAAAAACCAGAAGGAGCAGGAGCGCGAATGGCGACTCCGGTGAATACCCCAAAACACGACTTGGGTTCGCTCCGCATCCACGACGGGCAGCGCGCCAAGAGCGGATTGGGAAAGCGTGTAATGTATGCGGCCATCCCCGTCCTCATCTTCGCCGGGATCGTCGCGGCCTCCTACGCTTTTCGGAGCCAAAAGCCTGCCGTTGAGGTAGTAGCAGCTGCGAAGGCGGACTCCGGCGGGCGGCAGACGTTGCTCAACGCCAGCGGTTACGTGACGCCGCGCCGGCGGGCCACGATCGCAGCCAAAATCACCGGGCGGGTTACCGGCGTTTTTTTCGATGAAGGCACGCGCGTCTCGGAAGGCCAGCTTCTCGCCACTTTGGATGACGCGGATGCCAAGCGCGCGCTGGATGCCGCGAAAGCCGATCGCAATTCTTCGGATGCCGCCATCACCGATTTTGAAGTCCAACTGAAGAATGCTCAAATCTCGCTTCGGCGTGCCGAGCAACTCAAAGCGGCGGGCGTTCAGACGCAAGAAGCTCTAGACAACGCGACCATGACTGCGGACAGCTTGAAAGCCAAAATCGCGCTGGCCAAGCAGCAAGTGGAGGCCGCGGAAGCGCGTATCGGGGAAGCCCAGCAGGCAGTAGATAATTGCACCATTCGGGCGCCGTTCGCGGGCATCGTGGTTTCCAAAGATGCGCAGGTTGGCGAGATGGTCTCGCCAATTTCCGCCGGCGGCGGCTTCACGCGCACCGGCATCGCCACGATCGTGGATATGCACTCGAACGAATTTGAAGTGGACGTCAGTGAATCCTATATTGCCAGGGTCGAAAACGGGCAAGACGTGGTGGCCATTCTGGACGCTTATCCCGACAAAGAAATTCCGGCAAAAGTTCGCACGGTTATTCCCACGGCGGACCGGCAAAAGGCGACCGTCAAGGTCCGCATCTCGATTCCCAACCTCGAAAAGTACAATTTCATTTTGCCCGACATGGGTGTGAAAGTGAGTTTCGAAGGGCCGCAGCAAGTGAAGCCGACGAAAGGCCCGGAAGCCAAGGCTTATGTACCGAAGAGCGCGGTTCGCACAGACGCGGGCGCTGCGTTCGTCTTTCTTGTTCGCGACGGGAAAGTCGAGCGGCGCGCGGTCAGCCTTGGCTTGGATCGTGGCACAGATGTGGCCATTTTGGCGGGGGTTTCGCCCGGCGATTCGTTAGTCGTAAAAGGGCCCGAGAATTTGCGTGATGGTGACAAGGTGGAAATCCGGCAGTAGGAGAAAAGCATGATTCGTGTGGATGGTCGCGGTGATAGAACGAGTCTCATCAAAGTGCGCGGTTTGAACAAAACGTACAGCCGCGGCGGTGAAAAGATTCAGGTCCTGCAAGGTCTGAATCTGGACGTCGACAAGGGCGACTTCGTGGCGTTCATGGGGCCGAGCGGTTCTGGCAAGACAACCTTGCTCAATCTTCTCGGCGGTCTCGATGTGCCTTCGGCCGGCAGCATTACCGTGGACGGCGATGAAATCACGCACATGTCGGCGAGCAAGCTTACGCAGTGGCGCGCGCGCCACGTGGGCTTCATCTTCCAGATGTACAACTTGATTCCGGTGCTGACGGCGTTTCAGAACGTGGAGTTGCCGCTGCTTTTGACGAAACTGTCCAAGTCCGACCGGCGCAGGCACGTAGAGACGGCTCTTGGGGTCGTCGGGCTGTCCGACCGCATGAAGCACTATCCACGGCAGCTTTCCGGCGGGCAGGAGCAACGCGTGACCATTGCGCGTGCGATCGTGTCCGATCCCACGTTTCTGCTGTGCGACGAGCCAACGGGAGATTTGGACCGCAAAAGCGCGGACGAAGTAATGGCGCTGATCGATGAACTGGTGGGTAAGTACAACAAGACCATCTTGATGGTCACGCACGATCCGGTGGTGGCGGCGCGGGCGCACACGACACTGCATCTTGAGAAAGGGGTGCTCGTCGAGGGGGGCAAAACGGCGCAGCCAGTGATGGCCGGAGGTGCGGCATGAAATTCAGGCGATTGATTTTTGCCAATCTTTTTCGCAAGAAGGTTCGCCTGTTGCTAACGGTAGGCTCGTTTGCCATCGCACTGTTCCTGTTTACTTTTCTTGCGGTCGTCAGGAGTGCGTTCAGCCGCGGCACCGAACTGGCAGGCGCGGACCGCCTGGTGGTGATTAACCGCGTCGGCCTCATCAATACCATGCCGCTGGCCTATGGCGACAAGATTCGGCAAATCAAGGGCGTCAAATATGTGACCCACAACAATTGGTTCGGTGGCGTGTACCAGGACGAAAAGAACTTCTTCCCGCAATTCGTCATCGATCCGGAGAATCAGCGGCAGGTGATGACCGAGATGCGCGTTTCCGACGACCAATGGAAGAAATTCGTGGGCGACCGTCAAGGCGCGATTGCCGGCCGGAGCCTCGCCAACCGCTTCCACTGGAAAGTGGGCGATCGCATTCCATTGCAAAACGCGCTTTACGGCCCGACGAAAACCTGGGAATTCAATCTCGATGGAATCTATACGAATGATAAGGAAGGCGGCGACGAAAGCCAGTTCTGGCTGCAGTGGGACTATTTCTACGAAAATGTCCCCGATGCCATCAAGGGCCAAGCGGGCTGGTGGGTCCTAAAGCTGGACTCGCCGGACGACGCGGTACGAGTGGGGAGAGCGATTGATGACGGGTTCAGAAACTCGTCCTACGAAACCAAGACGGAAACGGAATCGGCTTTCCAAGCCGGTTTCGCCAAGCAGCTCGGGAATATCCAGCTACTGATTACCACCATCGGCAGCGTGGTGTTTTTCACCCTGCTTCTGGTCACCGGAAACACCATGGCGATATCCATCCGAGAGCGCACCGGCGAACTCGCGGTGCTGAAAGCCATAGGGTTCTCCGACCGTTTCGTGCTGTTCTTCGTGCTGGCGGAATCGCTGGTGATTGCCTTGTTTGGCGGATTGATTGGACTGGGCTTGGCGTTCCTGGCCATACCGGTCGTGGGCGCCAAATTGAACGGACTGCTCCCGCCGTTGCTGCTGTCAGCGGCAGCGCTGGGGCTCGGCGTCGTTTTAGCCGTGGCCGTTGGGCTGGCCAGCGGGCTTTTGCCAGGCATTAGCGCGATGAGGATGCGAGTTGTGGATGCCTTGAGGAGGGTGTGACGTGGCTATTCCGGTCATTTACAATTTCCGGAGCGTGAAAGCGCGGTGGAGTTCGGCGATTGTCGCGGTCGTGGGAATCGCTGGTACCGTCGGAGTGTTCGTAGCCATGTTGTCACTGGCCCGGGGGTTCAAAGCCACTCTGGTATCTTCCGGGTCCGAAGACAACGCCATCATCATGCGTGCCGGGGCCACCTCCGAAATGACCGGCGGGGTGACCATCGACACCGTCAAGATCATCCAGGACGAGCCGGGAATCGCGAGAGGGGCGGACGGTAGCCCGCTGGTGACATCCGAGGTGGTGCTGGTTGCCCCCATACCTCTCATTTCGACGGGAACGGACGCAAATGTTGAAGTCCGCGGGGTTTCCAAGAATGTTTTGGAGATTCGAAGAAATATTAAGATCGTTCAGGGCCGAATGTTTGCGCCGGGGCTCAACGAAATTGTAGTCGGGAAAAATGCGAACGCATCGTATGCCGGGCTGACTCTTGGGAACACCATCGGCCTAGGCAGCGTGAACTGGAAGATAGTAGGCATTTTCGACGCAGGCGGCAGCTCTTTTGACTCGGACATTTGGGGCGACGCGCACCTGATCGGGCCAGCCTTCAACCGCCCGGACATTTATTTCCAATCCATAACCGTGCATCTCACCTCGGCGTCCGCATTCCAGCAATTGAAGGACGCAGCCACCTCGGATCCGCGCCTCAACGTGGACGTGACGCGCGAGATCGACTACTACTCGAAGCAGTCGAATCGCTTGACCACGCTGATTACCGTACTGGGCGGCTTGGTCGCGGCGGTCATGGCGATTGGCGCCGTTTTTGGCGCGCTCAACACCATGTATTCCGCGGTGGCGGAACGCGGGCGAGAGATTGCCACCATGCGCGCGCTCGGATTTGGCGGACCCTCCGTGGTGTTCTCGTTCGTCATCGAGGCGCTGCTTATCGCTTTTGTCGGCGGGCTGGTCGGCTGCATCGCGGTGCTGCCTCTGAACGGGCTCACGACGGGTGCCATGAACTTGCAGACATTTTCGCACGTGGCTTTTGCGTTCAAGATCACGACCGAGCTGCTAGCGAAGGGAATCGTCTTCGCTTTGGTTATGGGTCTCATCGGCGGATTCCTGCCGGCGATGCGCGCCGCAAGCATGCCTGTGGCCTCGGCTCTTCGCGAACTGTAGACCACACCAGGAAGCAGCGGCAAGGTTTTTACAGTTGGCCGAAAGGACTTCGAGGGGAAGAAAAAGAGGCCCAGGGATGGGCCTCCTTTTGTTTCGCGATCTTGTGCCGTCCGGTTAATCAGCGAGCTTCAATTTCTCCAGATAAGCGTTGAACGCGGCCTTCAGCCTGGCCGGATCGGGCGATTTGCCTTTGCCTTCCGTGAGAGGGTTGATGAACTGGTCCATGGCCTTGTCGATTTCCTCGAAGAGCTGGCGGTTGGTCCTCGCCAGGGCGGTGTCTCCCCCGTACTCTTCCGCTTTGTCCCAGACTCTTTCCAGAACGGTGCTGAGTTCGGCCGCTGCGGCGAGGTCGCCTTTTTGGAAATCCCCATAGATGTGCTGGGCCAGGGCACGGTAGGCTCCCATTTTTGAGATGTCCACGCCATTCTTCTGGGCGATTTTCTTGTCTTGTGCCAAAGACGGCGAAGCGGCGGCGCAGGACGCAAAGAATGCAAAAACCAGGGCGAGCAGCGCCCGAATCTTTCTAGGGAAGGGGGATATCATCAATTCTCCTTGGTCGCGAAGAGCTCTGTCTCGCGAGTATTTGAATGGAAATAGACTATTGTTAGGTAACACTTTTTTTTAGCACAGTTCAGGGTGACGTTAAGCCCGCGGCCAATTTTCCGTTTGCAAAAAGGCACCTGACCGCACGGGCATCTTCGATGGTCCCATTTACTGGCCGCGGTTCATCATGGTTGGGTTTCGCGGGCCTCCATCCGGGCTGACGGAGCGGACCGAAGCATAACTCATAGCACCGGTTTCGAAACAACGATGTACTTTTCGCGACAATGTCACTTGACGACCGAGTAGCAGCGAATCTAGCCTAGATGAGGGGCAACTGGCGAAGCGTATGAGCGTCATGGGAAAAACGGCCGGGGCGACGCGCCGATGCGTATTTTGCGGCAAAAGCATGGCCGCTCACTTGATGCAGTGTCCTTTTTGCCGCGAGGCGGTTCCCCAGTTGCAGCTCTCGAGTCGCACCGCTTCCAGTTCCGATGGCCACAGCCAGATCCGCCGCGGACTGCTCTACATGCTGCTCGGAGCCGTGGTTCATTATTTTGCCGGCGGCTACGGCGCGCCAATTTTTCAAATTCCATTGCCCGCTCCGGTGATGCCTCTGGTGACCGAGTACCTCACGCCGCTGCTCTTCTTGGGTGGCCTAGGATTTACGATCTACGGCCTCTATCTCAAAATCAAATCCTGAACGGCGCTCTGCCGCTTTGATAATTTGACAGCCAGGCCCTGCAAATTGCTGAAAAGCAATCTCGAGCTTTCCCCGGAACCTGTTCGAATGGCCAGTATGACTGATTGGGGGAGTACCGGCATTTCGAGGATGCGCACTGACTTACCATTTGTGGCTTACTGAAGGTGAGGCGGCCCTCCAGCCTGGCCCTCCAGACTTTCCACTGAGGAGTCACTATGAAAAGATCGCTGTTCGTTGTAGCCGTGCTGATTCTGAGTGTTTCAGTTTTCCTGGCCGTGGGCGCACAGCGCGCAGGGGCACAAGGTCCCGCAGGCGCAGGCGCCTCCACTGCCGCACAGGGAAGTTCGAATTCCTCGGGTTCGCAGAGTTCCCACTCCCTCAATCCCATCAAGTGGGTGAAGAGAGACAAGGGCTCCAAAGATTCCGCCAATGCGAACGCCAGCCGAAGTGACATCGAAAAGAAGCTGACGCCGAAACTGCAGGCTCAAGGCGTACTGCCGGTCAACGCGAACGCTACCGATGCATGCGCGGCGTTCACGGCACTGAACGAATGCCTCGCCACGCTCCACGCCAGCCACAATCTTGGAATGGATTTTAATTGTTTGCGCGCCAGTGTTACTGGCGTACATGCAAGCGGCGATATGACCGGTTGTAAGGCCGTTGACGGCGAGAAAGCGCAGAACTTGAACAAGGCCATTCATATGCAGAATCCCGACGCGGACGCAAAAGGCGGCGCCAAGAACGCCGAGCAGCAGGCCAAGGACGACCTCAAGGACCTCGGCGCGTAAAAAGCGAGAGCAGGAAAAGTTCTCGCCGCGGTTGCACGAGCTTTTCGGCGAAAGTTGAAAAGCTCCGGGCTAGGGAAATAGGGCGAAGGCCGAAGATTAAGGCGTTCGCCCTTTCGTTTGTTGCCCTGCGAAAAGATCTCCAGACGCAAACCAAGAACGCAAGAAAGCTTCCAATAGTGCTCCAAGTTCATGGCTGGATCCTAGCGGAGAAAAAGGTTGCTCAGTTGGCCAACTAGATTTTGAGAACCACGTGCACTGGGACAGAAAGCCGTTCCATAATTTCTCGCGATTGGCCGCGGTTCCACCTTGCCGTTGCCAGTTCATCCCCTCTTGGTGTTGGAAACGCATTTTCCCGTGAGGCCTGGCGGCTTGGCGGCACCCCCGCGGACCAAGTTCCCGGCGTTTGGTGAATGGTCCCGGAAGGTTTGCACGGAATGAATAAAAGATGGCATATCGGGCTGGTTCTGACTGTGGCCATGCTCGTCTATGGGAACGCGTTGCTCAACAACTTCGCCATGGACGACGACATGTACATCTTTAGCAACCCGGCGGTGACCGCTCCTTCCCTGAAAGGACTATTTGAGGCCACCAAAGGCAACAACATTTTTCGCCCCGTAACCTTTGCCACCTTTACATTGAATTGGGAGGCCGGCCGCTTCCAACCATTCGGCTATCACCTCTTTAATCTGTTGCTGCACGCCGCGGTGATCTTGCTGCTGTACCTGGTCTTCGGAAGGCTTCTCGAACCAGTGCCCGGAGGAACGTCGGCTGCCTTGGCTGCCGTCTGGTTATTTGCGGTGCACCCCATCCACACCGAAGCAGTGGCTTCCATTGTGGGACGCTCGGAGTTGCTAGCGGCAGGATTCTTGCTGGGGGCATGGCTCTTGCACTTGAACGAGCAGCCTATTTTCGCGCTCCTCTGTTTTGCGCTGGCGCTGCTGTCGAAGGAATCGGCGGTGGTGTTTCTTCCGCTGGTGCTCGTCGGCGATTATGCGCGCGGCAAGTTAAAGCCGCTTCACCGCTACGGCTGGATCGCGGGCGTCGCGGGCCTCTACCTTGCCTTGCTTTGGAAGGTTCAAGGAGGCCGATTTGGCGCAAGAAGCGTCAATTTTCTCGACAATCCGCTCGCCAACCTTCCCGCCAAATGGAGGATTCTCAACGCCTTGCGCGTGGCATGGAAATATCTCGGCCTCCAAGTCTATCCGGGCACGCTTTCCTGCGACTATTCCTATAATGCAATTCTGCTCTATAGGGATTGGCGGCATACCGCACCTGCGGCTGTCGCGGCTGGCTTCGTACTCGCCCTGGGGATCTGGGCCATGTGGACAAAGAAGCGCGAATGGGTACTGGCAGGAGCCATCTACACGGCTGGTTTTGCAGTTACCGCGAACCTTCTCGTGCCGACGGGAACGATCATGGGTGAACGGCTAGCCTACCTTCCTTCAGCCGGCTTTTGCCTGCTAGTTGCCCTGATCTGGATCCGGCTTAAGAACCGCAATCGAAATCTGGCTTGGGGGATGCTCGCCATTCTTGTGGCGGCTTTAGGGGCGCGTACGATGGTCCGCAACCGGGATTGGCGGGACAATTTCACACTTTTTTCGTCCGCCGTGCGGGTCGTGCCCGCAAGCGCAAAAGTGCACGCCAATCTGGGCGGCGAGTACTTGCAGCGCGACCAAATCGAGGCAGCCAACGTGGAATTCCAAACTGCCCTCCGCATCTACCCGGACTACCCCGAGGTCCTGGAATATTGTGGTCTTGCCGAATCCCGCGCTAGCCATGATCAAGAGGCCAGCCGCTTACTGAAGAAAGCGCTGTCCCTGACCGCAGAGGACAGCGGCTACTTCGATTTCAGGTCGGTGAACCTGGCGGCGCATCTCATAAAGATCGGACAGAACGACGACGCCCTGAAGCTCTTGGACCGGGATATCGAGTTGTCCCCTGGATACTCGCGGGCCTGGTCGAACCGCGCGGCCCTCCGCTATAGGCGTGGCGAGTTGTCGCAGGCCAGCGCCGACGCGGAGAATGCTTTACGTCTGGATCCCACCAACTCGCAGGCTCGCGACGTGCTGGCCGTGCTGAAAAGACCCGTGCCTTTTGCGTTTCCACACTAGCTTGGTGGTCCGCAGACCGTAACGGGCAAGACCCCGGAGTTATAACGTTCTGAGGTGGCGAAGCCTTGCACAGAAAGGGTTGAATTTTCTCTCATCGCTGTTCCCGCTTTTCTTTCCGCAGTTTGCCTTCGTCCGGCGGGCCGGGCGATTTATGGGACGGAAAGTTGCGAGAGCCAAGCCTACGGCGCCGCGGAGGAGGCAGCGGCGGAGCTGGAAGATGAAGCGGACGCTGGGACGTCGGTGTCCGTGGTGGCCGCGGCCGCAGTGGCGCGGTAGCGGACGATGAGAAGCGTGAGGTCGTCAGCCTGATGTGCGCCGCGAGAGAAATTCTCCACGGCTTCGAGAACACATTTCTGGATTTGCTCGAGAGGGCACTCGAGTTGCCCGGTCAGCAATTGCTTCAGGCGCGCGGTGCCGAACATCTGTTCGTCAGGATCCGCCGCTTCCGTAACGCCATCGCTGAAGAGCACCAGCGTGTCGCCGGGCTGGAGCTTCAGGCAAACCGCAGTGTATTCGGCTTCGGGAACGAGGCCAACGGGATAAGAGCCCTCGGTGAAAGCCTCTTCGGCGACGCCGCGGCGAATAAGGATGGGGGAGGGGTGGCCGGCGTTGATGAATTCCAGATGGCCTTCCTGATCGAGAGTCCCAAAAAACATGGTGGCGTAGCGGCCGACTTCCGAATGATCGCACAAGAAGCGGTTAACATGATTAAAGACGCGTGCTGGATCGGTGCCGAGAGTCATCCCGGAAAGCGCGCCCTGCAGCATGGTGGTGAGAAGCGCGGCACCGAGTCCTTTACCCGAGACGTCCGCGATGAGAAACGCGGTGCGGCCATCGCTCAGCGGGAAGACGTCGAAGTAATCTCCACCCACGGACAAGCAGGGAAGATTGAAGCCGGTAACGGCGAGGTGGGGATACTCGCGGAAATCGCGCGGGAGCAGTGCCTGCTGAATGTCTCGGGCGATGTTGATCTCCTGCTCGAGGCGCTGGCGCTCGCGTTCGCGTTCGACGAGGCGGGCGTTGTCGAGGATGCTCGCGGCGTCGGCGGCGAGAGCGTCAAGAATCTGGCGATCGAGTTTGGAGAAGGCCGCGGGACGACGCGAATCCAGGTAGAGAATGCCGAGAAAATATCCGCGCTTGACGTTCACCATGGATTCCTGGGTGTTGGCGCGGAACATGGCGAAAAGTGGAATCACCACGACGGCACGGAGACGCTGCGCGACGATGCTCTGCGCGGCCTGCAAATCCACGTCAGCTTGCGCTAGATCCTCGGTGATTACGGGAGACTGCTGCTTCATCGCCAGCTGGATAGCGGTCTGGCTAGGCGTGAGGCTTTCCGGAGGGAGACGAAGTCCGCCGCTGCGCCGGGCGAGTTTCACTTTGAGCGCGCCAGTGGCATCGGCTTCAAGGAGCAAACCGCGATCCGCGTCGGTGACGGAAACGGCATGGTCCAGCATGTGTCCCAGGACGACGTCAAGCGGGAGTTGCGAGTGCAGCAGAGAGGTTGCCTCCAGCAGGCGCTTCAGCTTGACCAGCCCCCCGCCGGCCGGCTCGGAGCTGGTGATGTGCTCCATGCGCGTGAGGAGGTGAGGAAGGGAATCTTCCTCCGAGCCCTTGCCGGAGCGGAAGATGATTTCGTAGGAATCGTCGAGGCCGAAAGTGATCGAGTCGCCGTCCTGCAACTCGCGGCTATCCACTTTTTCGCCGTTGACGAAGAGGCCGCGGCGCTGGCCGCGATCTTCGATATAGAAATGGTTGGCTTCGATAACTACCGCGGCGCAATTGCGGGAGATGCGGCGGTCGGAGAGCTGCAAGTGATTCCCAGTCTCGGCGCCCCGACCGATCATAAACGGCGTCTGGGTGACGCGGGCGTAGCGCCGCGCGCCGTCCGGGGAGACGACTTCAAGAACTGCTTCGCCGGAAAGAGGTATGGTATCAGGCATGGGGCGTTCGGCGAAGAATTGTAACACGCGCGAGGCGTTGCTGATGTGGCCCGAAGGGGCGGCTGTCAGGAGGTCGCTTTAAGCGGAGCGGGTGTCTTGATCCTGGCCGGTTCGAGGTTGGGAAGAAAGGCGGTGAGGATGCCGATGGCGGGGAGAAACGAGCAAACGCGATAGACAAAGTTGATGTCGGTAAGGTCGGCGAGTTTGCCGAGGAGCGCCGCGCCGATACCGCCCATGCCAAAAGCCAAGCCAAAAAATAACCCCGAGACCATTCCGATTCTTCCGGGCATGAGCTCCTGCGCGTAAACGAGAATGGCGGAAAAAGCCGAGGCTATAACAAACCCAATCACCACGCTGAGTGCGCTAGTCCAGAAAAGGTTGGAATAGGGAAGCAGCAGAGTGAAAGGTAGTACGCCGAGAATGGAAACCCAAATAACGTATTTGCGTCCGATTTTGTCGCCTACTGGGCCGCCAATGTAGGTTCCAGCAGCGGCCGCCGCTAGAAACAGAAAAAGGTGCAACTGCGCGTTTTGAATCGTGACGTGAAACTTGCCCATCAGATAAAACGTATAGTAATTCATCAAACTGGCGAGATAGAAAAACTTTGAGAACATGAGCGCTCCGAGAATGGCCAGAGCGAAAGCAACTTTCTTAGGAGCCAGGACCCGGTGGGGAGAACCGGAATGCATGGACGCGAGTTGCGGGGAATCCAAGGTGATGGGCTTCGGAAGATACAAGGGATGATTGCGAAACCAGTTGCCAATGTTGGTCAGCAGGATGATCGCGAGCAGCGCCAGCAGCGAAAACCAGGCAATGCTGGATTGCCCACTGATAAACGCCCAGGCCATCAAAGGGCCCAGGGCAGAACCGGCGTTGCCGCCCACCTGGAATAACGACTGCGCCATGCCGTGTTGTCCGCCGGAGGCCAACCGCGCGATGCGCGAGGACTCCGGGTGGAACACAGCGGAACCGACGCCCACAAGCGCCGCGGCAGTCAGGATCGTGCCGTAACTGCGAGCCATGGCGAAGCCCACCAGTCCGATCATAGTGATGCCCATCCCGAAGGCCAGTGAGTAGGGCTTCGGGCGGCGGTCGGTATAGAGACCCACAAGGGGCTGCAGGATCGATGCGGTCATCTGCGAAGTAAGGGCGATGCGTCCAACTTGCCAGTAATTGAAATGGAAGGTTTTCTGCAGCAGCGGATAAATCGGCGGCATCAAGGACTGAATCGTGTCGTTCAGGAGGTGGCAGAAGCTGATGGTCAGAAGAATCTTGAAGACGGTCTTCTCGCCAGTTTCCGCTGGAGCCGCAGTTCGAACCGCGGTCAAGTTTAGGTCGCTAGCCATTTAGAGCCCGATTCCCCAAACCATCGTCGCTAAGTACACTCCTCAAAAACTCGTGTCCTCTCTTCTATTCACTTTACATGAAGTTCGCCTTGGATTTCCCGAAGCATTTGCGCGAGAGCATTCCTTAGCGCGCTACGGATGCGGATTGTTCAGAGTGCGGTTGACTTCCGCGAGATTGTCGCGGGCCAGTTCTTGCTGGGGGTTGATGCGCAAGGCGCGTTCCAAGTGCAGCTTCGCCTCCGGGAAATGACCTGCCTCCGCCAGGGCCGCTCCCAGATTAGCCTCGGCACTGGCATCGTCCGGACGCAAGCGGATGGCGGCGCCATAGTGCACAATCGCTTCGCGGAACTGGCCTTGCAAAGCCAGAGCGTTGGCCAGGTTGTAGTGTGCGTCGAAATTGTCGGGCTGTAGTGTAAGCGCCGCGGAGAAATGGAGAATTGCTTCGGCAGTGCGGCCAGTAGCGAGGAGAACAGCGCCGAGCGCATTGTTGGCGACGGCGTCTTGCGGGCGAAGGCGAACAGCCAGAGCAAAGTGTTGGAGCGCTTCATCGGACGCGCCTCGAGCCTGCAGCATGGCGCCGAGATTGTATTGGGCTTCGAAATCGGCCGGATTCTTTTCAATCGTGTGGCGGGCCATGCTCTCTTGCAAGATCCTTCGCGGATCAATCGCGGAGTCGGGCAAAGCGCGCGGCAGAACCTGCAGCCAGAGATGGGCCATTTCGTCGCTGGAGCGGTTGCCGGCAACAACGCGCTTCGGCGGATCGTTTGGGTTGGCGGTGTTCTGGTCGGAATTGTCATAGATATAGCGCATGGTGACGGTGGTTCCCTTGGGCAAAGCCACCGGACTCGCATACCTGTAGACCGCTTGCCAATTCAGGTCCCAATGCCGGATATGAATGAGCGTTTTCACCGAGCCGTCGGGCAATGTGGCCAACGCTTGCATTTCCCTTCCTAAATAGTGAGCGTGGGGGTAGATCGCTAGAAGGTCCACGTCGATGGGAAGTATGAAATCGTCGATGACCAGGAAATTCTTATCGCCGGGAGGGATGTCGAGCAGGCGATCGTTCTCCAGTTGAAGAAGGACGGGATGAAGTGTGGCGGGCTGCTCCGTGAAATACAGGCCAAGACTAGGCTGGATGGCTTCCTGTTTCCCGGAAGGCTGCAAGTGGATGTTGAGGACCAGGTCGGTGTCCTTGTCTAGGCGGAGCGACATGCCATCCGGTTCGGGCAGTGGCACGGTGCCGGGCTTCCAGAAAAAGAAGTGGCTGTCGGGATCAAAGGTTTCGGAGGCGATCTTAATTTCCATTCCGGCGAATCCGGCTCCGGGCTGCGCTTCCTGGCGGCGCGCGGTTTGGGCGCGGTCCACCAATATGTTGGCGTGGTGCACGACGCGTTTGTCGCCGGGGCGGATTTCGATGGCCTTCAGCCAGCGCGTCCGATCGACGGGAGTTCGAAAGATAAAATTCCAGTACATGTCCGAGCCGCTTGCGGGGAGCACGAAAGGCTTTTCCGCCTTAATAACCTGGTCGGGCTGGCCGAGCTGCCAGCCGGCAACGAATTTGGGCGCGGGAGGGAGATCGGAGGGTTCGCCTTCCTCGGCGCCTTGATCGACCCACTTCTGAAAGAGGGCGATCTGCCCGGCGGTGAGGCGAAGTTCGTCGGCAAATTTCAGTTCACCAGGCTCGGGCAGCCAAGGGGGCATGAAATGGCGCTGCGTAACCGCGGCGATTTGGCGGGCGTGGGACTTTGCGTCCTTGTAACTCAGCAGGGGGAAAGGAGCGGCCTCTCCGGGACGGTGGCACATCGCACAAGAGTGATAGAGGATCGGCGCGATGTCGCGGTTGAAAGTGACTCGTTGTTCCGGGATTGCCGGGAGCCGCGCAGGAACTGCATCCTTCTGGCTGGCAGCCGCGGCCACGGCGAAACAAATCCCCAGAATCACCATGAGCGTTCGAACGGATCGCGTCATTCGAGGTCCGAAATAAAGCAGCCTGCACCTGGCGCACTCGCGGGCGGGGTACGACCGTTGAGAACGGCCTGGATGGCTTCTTCGAGCTCGTGAGTGGTGGGCGCATGACGGGCACGGCCAAGATCCTGGTACAAGTTATCAATGCGGCCGTGGTAGGCGAGATGGCGGCTGGCGTCGAACACCGCGACTTCCGGCGTAACGCGGGCTTGGGCCAACTTCACGAGAACGAGTTGTGGGTCGCGCAGGGCGGGAAGCTTGTATTTGTACTCGCGCTCGTGTTGGCGAATCTTTTCCGCCGATTCGGATCTATCCGGGTAAACCAGCCAGAATGCGGCTTGGCCTTCGTACTTGGCGCTGATGCGCTGGATAGCGGGCGCGTAGCGATTCGAAACCGGGCAATCCGTGCGGACGAAGACCAGAACCACGAGCTTTCCCCGAGATTCTTGGAAAGGATCGGACGCCGTGCCGTCGAGCGCCATCGCCGAATTCTGGGTGGAATAAAGAACGTAGAAGGGTGCTAGTGAAAATGCCACCAGGATTGCGACAACAAAACGAAATACCCGTAAGTTATGACGTGCGCGCCACATAAAAGTCCGTGGAGGAAAGACACCCAAATCTTACAGCGGCGCGATGGCGCTGTCTATTTTTAGGGCTGGGTTCCTAGCGGGCCGCCGAGACCAGCCGCCGCGAGACGTAGTCGGCGACGTAGGCGTCGAAAAGGTCGTTGAGGCGCTCGCAGACCGGACCCCGAGCGGGGATTTTGTTGCCGGCGATTTCGCCGACGCTGATTAGATTGCGGTTTGTGGACGAGATAAAGACTTCGTCGGCGGAGTAGAGGTCTTCCGGACGGAGCGCTTGTTCGACGACGGAAACGCCGGCCTCCGGCGCAATTTCCATCAGGATGCCGCGGGTGACGCCTTCCAGGCAGCCGGAATTAAGCGGCGGCGTGAGAATTTTCCCATTCCTCACGGCAAAGATATTCGCGGAAGTGCATTCGGCGGCTTCGCCGCGCTCGTTTAGCATGACGACTTCATCGAAGCCGTCCTTCACAGCCTCCGACACCGCCCAAACATTATTGAGCCAGGAGATGCTCTTTACGCCAGCCATCGGAGAAGCGGCGTGACGGCCATGTTCGCGAATGGCTAACCGCACGATTTCGCGATGTTCGGGCAGGCCAGAAGTGTAAATGATGAGATCCACTTGAGGATGCTTTTCGTCGCTCTGCCAGAAGCCCACGGTGTTGTAGACCAGATAGATGCGCGCGCAACCTTCGGTCGCTTTATTGGCGCGAATGACCTCGTGCAAATTCACCCGCACTTTAGCCGCCGTGTAAGGCATAGGCAGGCGGGTGATCCCGGCGTCTTTTTCGAGGCGCCGCCAATGGCGCTCGTAGGCAAACGCTTCTCCCTTCGAGATGCGCAGCGTGGTGAAGATTCCCCAGCCACAGATCAGGCCAGCCTGTCCGGGAGAAAGACGGACTTTCTCGATGGGCAGCAAGGCGTCGTTGTGAAAGACGTTCGGGTGAATCACCTAGGCCTCACGAAAAAAGCGCAAAACATGCTTCTATTGTATCCGAAAAGCCGAAGTTTAGGCCCGGCGAGAGATCTGCCGCCGGCAGTTCAATGAGGCATATAAAAAGAGGGCGGATCGAAGCCCGCCCTCTTTTGGAAATGAAACTTGGAAAGCGACTAAAACGTGAGCTTCAGTGCCAGTTGGATTTGCCGGGAAGAACCGAAGTCGCCGGTCGGGAAGCGCGTGTTCAGGATTCTGCCGAACGAGCCGCTGGTGGCGGTAAGAACCGGGTTGCCGAAATTCGGGTGATTGAAAAGGTCGAAGAACTCGGTCCTGAACTGGAGATTGAATCGCTCGGTAATTTTGGTGTTCTTGGTGAGCGAGAAATCCGTGTTCAGGAAGTTCGGACCGATAATGGCATCTCGGCCGAGACTGCCCGGATGACAGCTTCCCGGAACCACGAGATAAGTGCTGCCGCCCGGGGCGGTGGGAGTACTGTTGAAAGTGCAAGGCACTGCAAAGGCTGCGTTGGGCGTCGCGGCGCAGGCCGGAATGGCTGGCGTGGCGCCCTGCGGCGCCCCGTTGAACGGCTCACAGAGAACAGGGTCGGTAAAATACTGCTTGGGATTGCCGGTACCACTGACAGCGCTCAAGCGATCCGGCCGAACAGTAAGGGAGATTCCAGGTCCGGGACCGATGGCCAGTGTGGGATTCAGCGGACTTCCGCTCTGGTCCTGAGTCGTCAAGCCGAACTGCCATCCTGAGACTAGGCGGTTGGCTTTAAACGGCAGTTCATAGAAACCACTCATGACGAAGCGATTTCGCACATCGAACTCGGACGGGCCGTAGTCGGCTCGGGGGTTATACGCATTCTGAAGGACCAGCGATTCTCCCGTGGAAAGCGAATTGTAATCGAGCGACTTCGAGTAGGTGTAGGAAGCAAGAAACTCAAGGCCATGAGAGAAGTGCTTGTTGATGGTGGCCCACACAGCGTTGTAGTTGGAGTTCCCGACGCTATTGACCTGGTTGATGGTGTTCAAAGCGCAAGCCGGATTGGGAGCTTGGCATTGCGCCGGAATCACCGCGCTGGTCAGCCGAAGAGTCGGGAAGGGCTTCACGGTCGCGTAGAATCCGTTGGTGACAAACGGCTGATTGACGTTTTGCGTCAACTGCAAGTGCGTTCCCTTCACTCCCACGTAGGCTACCTCTAGTCCGAGAGTGGAAGTGATCTGGCGCTGCACGCCCAGGGTCCAATCCTGCGCATACATGTCTTTGAAATTGGAGTTGACGGCGGAGGGGCCTAGGCTGACGCCCGTGACAGCGGCGGAGGGATGCTCCAGTGTGATGGAGTTCGTTGCCGAACTCGCTGAGAGAGGCAGAGCGAAAAGTGGATTGGAGCTGAGCCCGGTGACGATGTTGGTTGTGGGATCCTGGGTCATGATCGCGTAGGAGGCGCGCACGGAAGTTTTGCCATTCTTAAAAGGATCCCAGGCGAATCCGACGCGCGGCTGAAAGCTCTTGTTGTTGGTCTGATATGGCTGCGGAGAGGAAACCAGCGTCCCACTCGGCACGTCGAAATTCGTAAAGCGAGCGGCGGCTTCCGAGGGCGTCGAGTTCCACGCGTAGCGGAGACCGATGTTAAAAGTGAAGTTCGGTTTCCACCGGAAGCTATCCTGGGCAAAAACGTCGTAAGACGGTTGCAGGATCTTGTCGTTCCCGGAACCGAGCTGGTCGGTGAAGGCGTTGGATTTGTCGGCAAGGAAGTTGGGAAAGGAAGTGAAATTAAAACTACCAACGTTTTCCGCAATGTTGTTGTTATAGGCGCGCCGGATTTCCCCGCCAAATGCAAAGGTGTGCCGACCTTTGAGCCAGCTCAAAGTGTCATTCAATACAGCGGTGGTATCGCCGCGCCCCTGTGGTTCTCCCGTGGGGCCGCCAAACCCCAGCGTTCCTGCCACGTTGATAAACGGCAATCCGGAACCGACCGGGGAACCCGCGGGTAAGGTGATGTTGAACGCAGCAGGATCCAGCAGCGCATTGGGAGTAAAGGTCAAATGGATGCGGTTAAACCCGATGCGAACGGTATTGGCCAGCGCAGAACTGAAAGTGTGGTCTTCGCTGACGGTGGCAAGTTGGCGGAACCCCGAGCGCGTATCGCCAAACCCGGGGAGATCGGCATTGATTGCGCCGCCGGCCGTGGGCTCTTGGCGAAGATCCTTCTGAACGACGTAATAGCCGTGAAGGCGATCCCTGTCTCTCAGATCGTAATCCACGTCGGCGGAGCCCTGGTTCAAAGCCACGTTGGCCAGGGCTCCACCGGCAAACAGGTTGTAAGTGGCGGGAACCCCCGCCGTGCCGCTGCCAACTTGATTGGCCGAAGGAACTAGGGCCAGCAGGCTCTCGACCGCGGGAGTGCTGACGGTAGCGCGGTCATTTTGGCTCGGGACGGTCGAGGACACCGTCAAGCTCTGATGCTGCCGCAGGCCTTCGTAAGCGAGAAAGAAAAACGCCTTGTTTTTCCTGATGGGACCGCCGAAATCCGCGCCAAAATCATTTCTCTTAAAAGGGTTTTGCACCACTCCCACCGGATTGAAGAAGTTGCGTGCATCGAGGGCGCTGTTGCGGAGGAATTCAAAGGCTTCGCCGTGGTACTGATTGGTGCCGGAGCGCGTGGCCATGTTCACGATGGCGCCGGAATTCCGCCCGTACTCAGCGGGGAATGACGCGTTATCAATCTTAACCTCCGCAAGAGTGTCGATGGGCGGCTGGAAGGTAATCTGGTTCTGCACTGGATCATTCAAATTGATGCCATTGACCAGCCAGTTGGTGGTGTCTTCGCGCTGTCCGGCGGTATTGATGCCGAAAGAACCTTGGCCGCGCAGCGGTGCGGAAAGAAAACCGTTGGCCGGAGGAGTGATAGTGCCGGCCGTAAGCAAGCTGAGATCCGTAAAGTGACGGCCATTTAGCGGATTGTCCTGCACGGTTTTGTCATTGATGACCTGCCCCATACTGTTTGAAGCCGTTTCTAGCAGCGCGGCATCGGCCGTGATTTCTATTTTTTCGGTTGCTTCGCCGACCTTCAGTTGAATATTTTGCGTGACGGCAGATGCCACATCGAGCTTGAGATTGGAAATGATTGACGACTGAAAACCAGGGGCGCTGACTTGGAGGCGATAAATTCCGATTGGCAAAGAGGGGAGGAGGTAGGCCCCGGCTGTGTCCGTTTCTGTCGCGGTCTCGACCCCCGTTGCCTGGTTGGTCGCAACGACTTTCGCGTTTGCGACCACCGCTCCGGTGGGGTCCGTTACCGTGCCGTTCAAAGTTGCCGTGGACTGCGCCAGAACGCTGCTTCCCAAGACACCCGAAAGGACGGCCAAAAGGAACGCTCGAAAGAAAAAACGGCGGTTACCTAGCGAGTTTTTTGATGCAACTTCCATTTCGAATCCTCCTGAGTGTGTAACCCACGCGAACTGTGCGATCCTTGCCCCCGGTCGTTTCGCAATCCCAGTGCCAGAATGGAATCAGTCCCCCCTTGCTCGGAAAGCGCGTCCTATCAACGCCTTATCGGTTTACCTTAGTGCAGGCACATCCGAAGCGCGGACGGCCCTTCCAAAAACGGAATGGGCCTCCGAAATATCGAAGAAGTTTTATGGGAAATTAAAGGGTCCGGCGTTAAGAGACGCCCTGAAAGTCTATGGCTTGCAACTGGCGGGCAGCGCCAGAAGCTGGCCTTCGATGATCATGTTGGGATTGCGCAGCGTGGGGTTTGCTCGGGTGATACAAGACCAATACGAGGCATGGCCAAATCGCGCGAGCGCGATTTGCGACAGCGTGTCGCCTTTCTCGACGGCGACGCTGGTTGCCGTCCGCTCGGAAGAAGTCACTGCGGGCAAATTAAGCTGCGAGCCCGCTACGATACGATTGCCATTCACAATCTCAGGATTCACGGCTAGGATTTCGCGCCACCGAAGGCCTTTGCCCAGCTTTTCCTGCGCGAGTTTCCACAAGGAATCTCCCGCCTTGACGATCACGACACTCAGCTTGGCGGGGGCGGCAGGTGCGCTAGGCAAAATCGGCTTCGCAGGTTCCAGGCCAGTTACCGACGGGCCCGAAGGCTTCGCTTCATGGGCAGGAGCGGCAGGTTCGGAAGGGTTTACGGCAAGAGCCGCTTGCCCGGAGGGTGCATAGCGAATAACGGGCGGCACCGGCTGTGCCGGCACTACGTGAGGAACTAGCGGCCGCGACGGCATCACGGAAAAGTCCGGCGCGGGTTCGACAGGTTCCGACGGTGTTACTGACAAATCAGAGGCGAGCGAAGGCGCGGTGCGAAGGACCGGGGCCGCCGGCTGCCCTGGCGTAACGTGAGTGGCCACCTTGGGAGAAGGCATCACAGCGAAGTTCGGCGCCGGCGCGACTGGGCCCGACGGCATGGCTAAGAGACCGGATGGGCGCGAACCGGTCGTGCGAACACTGGGTGCCGCCGGCTGACTTGGCGTCGTGTGAGGAGTCAGCCGAGGCCCGGGCATCACCGAAAAGTCAAGCTCCGGAGCCGTCGGCTTCGAAGGCCTTGCCGAAAAGACGGATTCGCGCGAAGGCGCATTGCTAACGATAGGGGCAGCTGGTCGAGTCGGCGTCGCGTGGCGTGCCAGCCGTGGCGAGGGCATAACGTTAAGGTCCGGCGCGGGCGCGGCTGGTTTCGATGGCAGCGTGAGTGTGGTTGACGGTCGGGAAGGCCTTTCGCCAACCGCAGGTGCCTGCGGAGCCGTAACGCGCTTCGCAGATGAGCGCGAGGGTCCCGCCAAATAAATGCGCGGACGCTCGAACGGCGAGCGTTTCACCGGCGGCTGGAACGGCTCGATTCGAGGCTCTGCGGGAATGACAATGATCGGGCGCGCCGGAGCCACGAGACGCTTGGGCGCGCCGGGCGCGGGAGCTTCAGGTGTACCGACTTCCAAAGGCTTGGGTGTAGCCAACGCGGGCTCTGCAAAGGGCAGATGGAACTCCGCCGACTGTTCAAGCCGGAGCATTTCTCGCATTCTGCGATATTGGCGCGCGAGGTCACCGAGAGGAAGGTCGGCCGGGAGAGCCTGCGCATCGACGGGCTCTGGAGGTGCTTCCACGCCTGGGACTGGCTGCTGGTTTTTCTTTGCTTGCACTTCCGCGCGATCCTCGGGGGTGAGGATTTGCGCACGCTGTAGATCTTCGTCGGTGTAAACGTGCTTTGGCTTTTTCTGCTGATTTTCTTTCCGGGCTTTTTCCTGGCGCGCGGCTTCGGCGACATCTTGCGCGTAACACTGCGTAAAGCCAAAAATCGTGCAGGAGATGATCAGAATTCCGGAGCAGGTAAGCCGCACGAAACGGGACGAGGTCCTCTCCGTGCTTGAGGGGATGGTCAACAAGGGCGTGTCGAGATCAGTTCGTTGCATGCCAACCGACCACGGGGGGACACCGCTTATCAAAAAATCATAGCAAAAAATGCGGCTTTTGAGAAGCGAAATTTTTAGGTATCCTGCGCTCGGCAGAGGTTTTATTCAACAAAATGTTGACGGTCCGAAACCCTAAATCCCCCCCTTACGGCGTCTGGCTGGAATCGGAGTCCATGATTTCAGCACGATATAGGTCAGCGCTATGATTTCGATACCAGCGATTTAGCGGGAGCGCTGCGAGAGGAGAAAAGCGATGAGCAACACACCGGGAGTTTCTCGGCGCCAGTTCGTTTCGTCGGCAATGTCGGCCGCCACTGTTTCTTGCCTCCAGCCTGGACGAGAATTCCTTACCCGTTTAGCCGCTGTCGGTAGGGAAGCAACTGAAGACCTTGGCCAGTCTTCTGTCGCGCTCACGACGAATCCGCCTTGGCGCGACCAGGGCATCCTCAACCTCGCCAAGTCGCCGTACGCCAAACTCCGAAACGTGCCGGTGCACGCCGTCACCATCGAAAGCGGCTTCTGGGCGCAACGCCGCGATGTCAACGTCAACAAAAGCATTCCCTCGATGGAGAAATTGCTGGAAGCCAACGGCCGCATGGACAATTTCCGCCGCCTCATCGGCAAGAGCGCGGCCGCGCAGCGCGGCCCAGTGTACTCCGATTCCGACGTTTATAAATGGACGGAAGCCGCCGGCTTTGCTTTGCAATCCGGTGATCGTCCCGAACTTCGCGCGGATGTCGAAAGAATCGCCAAGGATGTCATTGCAGCGCAGCAGCCCGACGGATACTTGAACACCTATTATGTCGGCGAGCATGCTTCTCAACGAATGGACCCGAAGGTCCAGCAGTGGGGCCACGAACTTTACAACATGGGCCACTTCCTGCAAGGTGCTATCGCCTACTATCGGGCTACCGGAGAGCGCACCTTGCTGGACGCGGGCATCCGTTTTGTAAACGATTTTCTTCTTCCCAAATTCGGTCCGGGTCCCGATAAGAAACCTTTGTTCTCCGGCCATCCGGAAATGGAGTTGGCACTGGTTGAGCTTTATCGAATGACCGGTGACCAACGGCAGCTCGACCTCGCGGGTTATCTTCTCGCTGGCGATTCGCGAATTCAGGTCAAGCCCTGGGATTACGTCTATCATTTTTGCGGCCAGCCCTTCACTTCACGAACGCATCTGGAAGGTCATGCCGTGCGGGCCATGTACGCTTGTTGTGGGGCGACTGACTATTATTTGGAAACCGGCGATCCCGCTTATTGGAAGACCCTGGACGTTTTGTGGAAGGATCTCGTTTCCGCGCAGATGTACGTCACCGGAGGAGTTGGCGCGCGCAGCGACGGTGAAGCTTTCGGTGATCCCTACGAATTGCCCAATGCCCGCGCTTACGGCGAGAGTTGCGCCGCCATCGGAAACATGATGTGGAATTGGCGCATGCTTGCCGCTACGGGTGAAGCCAAATTCGCCGACGTGATGGAACGTGCCCTCTACAACGGCATCAATTCCGGCATGTCGCTTGACGGCACGCTTTACTGCTATCGCAATCCGCTGGCGTTTGATCCTTCCGGCGGCGACAAAATTCGCAACGATTGGTACGATACCACTTGCTGCCCGCCGAATCTGGAGCGCACCTTCGCTTCTCTGCCAGGATATTTCTACAGCACTAGCAGCGAAGGCCTCTATCTCCACTTCTTTGACAACTCGGTACTGGACGGGCATCTCGAAAACGGGGTCGGCTTGAAAGTCCGCCAGAAGACGAATTATCCGTGGGATGGCAGCGTGGAAATTTCCGTCACGCCCAAGGAACCCACCGAATTCACATTCTTCGTTCGCATCCCCGGCTGGACGGACACCGCGCAAGTCACCGTCAACGGGAAAACTGTCTCGGGCGCCACGCCCGGCCAGTATCTTCCGATTCGGCGCCGCTGGTCCGACGGCGACGTCATCCGCGTGCAATTCAATATGAAACCCCAGCTTCTCGAAGCCAACTCGCAGGTCCTCGAAAACAATGGCCGCGTGGCCGTGCAGCGCGGTCCGCTTGTCTATTGCCTGGAGCAAATCGACCAGCCCGCCGGGCTGCCGCTGAAGAATGTGGCGCTCAATCTGGACAAGAATGCGCGCACTCCATTCCAGGAAGAATTTCGCAAGGACCTGCTCGGCGGCGTAATTTTGCTCCGCCATGTCGGCTCCGCTTACGGAGAATCCGCCGAGCAGCGCCAGTTGTACTTCCGCTACACCGGTGGGCCTCGAAAATCCAACACTGTCTCGCTAACATTTATTCCGTACTACGCGTGGGCCAACCGCACCCCAACTCCCATGCAGGTTTGGACGCCTCTATCGCAGGCTATCGTTGGATAAATGGCGCGCGGTTCGTGATATAACTTCGCGGCATGACAGACAAATGGGGAAGACGCCTGTTCAAAACAGGTGCGGTGGCGTTGTTGATCGTCGGATTAGTGCATTCACTCTCGCTGATTCGCGAGCTGGCTCCCGCGAATGACACGGAAAAGCAGTTGCTGCAGCTGATGTCCAGCTACAAATTCGATCTGCTAGGGTCCATGCGCAGCATGGGCGACCTGCTGCGTGGGTTCAGTATTTCCTTCATGACGGCGGCGCTCGGCTTCGGAATCTTTGATCTGGTGCTGACGCGCGAGCGCGCAAGCCTTCTCCGGCGGGCCGCTTTGGTCAATATTATCTGGCTGGCCGCCATGACCGCGGTCTCTCTGTATTATTTTTTTATTGTACCCACTTCATTTCTCGCTGTGACGCTACTCCTTTTTATCCTGGCGTGGTTCAAGCTACCAGCCGAAGAGACGACTTAGGGCCCCTGGCAACCACGCGCAGAAGTCTTTGCCGGGGCTGCCCAAGCACAACTCTGGCACAAACTCTTCGTGTCAAACTCTCTTGCCCTCCCCCAGTTTTTGGGGGGCGGTTTTTTGGAAAAAGTCTTGACAGGGGCTTTGTCTTTTTGTTTCATTAGTATTGATGAACAGAAAGCAAGTTCGCGATGCGCGGAAGCAACTCCTCCGCGAACTGCCCGATCCGACCGAGATCCTGCGGGGTTCGCTGTTGGATCGCCGGATCTTCCATCGCCGGGGTTGCCTGAAGTGCCGCCGGGGAGAAGGTCACCGGGTGTGGGTCCTCACGGTGGGCTATCCCGGAGGGCGGACGCGCCAGTTTACGATTCACGCCGAACAGAAGGAGCAAGTCCAGCGGTGGCTGCGGAATTACCGAAAGTTGCGGGCCAAGTTGGAAGCGATTTGCGAGCTAAATCACGAATTGTTAGGTGCGGGCCCTTAGACTATTTTTTTGGATTTGTTGTGTTTCATCATTAATGATGCAACACTATCACGAACTCCATGCCTCCGTCTGTGCCCTCATCGGGTCGTACTTTCCCTGCCTCCGCCGCACGGTGCGCAAGAACCTCGCCCGGCTGACTTGCGCCTTCCTCCAGCTGGCTCTGAGCGTCCGCTTTGGCTATGGCGGGCTGCATCTCACTTCCATCGCCCGCGTGCTCCCCGAGGGCAAAAAGTTTAAGAGCAGCTATAAATGGCTTTCGCGCTTTCTCAAATGTAAGTTCTTTGACGCTTCCAGCCTGGCCGAGTGCATGCTGGCGGTGATCTTGGGGAAGAAGCCACCTCGTTGGGTGATCGTGCTGGTCGATCAAACCAGCGTGAATGGCGTTGAGGTTGTCAATGCCGCCATCCCCTTTCAAGGGCGAGCCGTGCCGGTGGCTTGGGTGGATTTTGAATATCCTTGGAAGAAGGTCGATCCGCCTTCGCAAAACACTATCGAGCGTTACCTGCTCACCTGGTTGCAGTTGGCCGTTCCCCACGGCGTACGACCAATTTTGATTTTCGACCGCGGCTACGCCCGCGTGCAGTTAATCAAGGACCTAAACCAAGGGCGGCAGCCCTTCGTCATCCGCGCTCGTCGCCAAGTTCTGGTGCAGACCAAAGTGCAGGGCCGCCGGCGACGGCTGAGTTTGGGACGGCTTCCCCATCGCATGGGCTGTGCGATTCGCTATGCCCATGTTCTCTACCATAGTCAAAAAGCCGAACCGGTGGACGTGATCGTCTATCGCGAGAAGGGATTTCAAGAACCGTGGTTTTTAATCGTGCCTCCGGATTCTGCTTCGTGGCTCCCTACGGAAGAAGTAGTCAGCCTCTATCGGCAACGCATGCAAATCGAGCAGTGTTTTCGCGATTGGAAGAGCCACCTGGGGCTGCGCGGTTTGCACCTTCAGGTCGACAAATCCGAGCGCCTGCTGCGAGTCCTGATGGGATTCACGCTCGCCTATTTGATCGTCCTGTTGCTGGGGAACGATCCGCTCGCCGAAAGGCTACGAGCCCACTTTGAACGAGAGCGGCGTACGCCTCGCCACGGCACCCGCAAAGTCCTCAGCGTGCTATCGATCGCTCTGTATGTGCTCTCCGATCCGCGCTGGCAGCAACAGGCACAAAAACGGTTAATGCAAATTCTCGCGCGACTCGCGCAGGGTCGTGGAGTGGCGCTTCTGCCCGCCTTCTCGCCCTAACAAGCAGAGCTCGTTTCTCTTCTTGCCATCCTCGATCCTCTTCTTCTGTCGTGTGGGAGAAATGGTCGCTGTGCTCCGCGTTCGGAATGCCGAGTCGCTCTGGCCATGTGGAATCACTCCGTCTGTCTGACTTCCGAAAATGATCAATCAATCGCGGAGTGCCACGAGACAGTTCACCGCGCTGATAAATCTCGCCGGGAAGGGGAGCCGCATTGAAACTCGCGGTGATCCGAATACCCCGCGAGAGCGCCCAAATACTGGGGGAGGGCAAGGTCAAACTCTTCGTTGACAAAGCGGAAAGCAAACCCTAAGATTAGAGTTTGTCTCTACAGGGAAAGGTGTGACTGAGCGCAATGAGGACGTATGTAGCCAAGGGTGAAGAGGCCGAAGCGCTGAAGGTGGGCGCGAACTGGTTTGTAGTGGACGCCACCAACGTAGTGCTGGGGCGTCTGGCGACCAAGGTCGCGCGCATGCTGATGGGCAAAGACAAGCCCAGCTTTACGCCGTACCTGGATTCGGGCGACCACGTGGTGGTCATTAACGCGGACAAGGTGCGCATGACCGGAAACAAGGTCGAGCAAAAAGTCTATTATTCGCACAGCGGTTATCCCGGCGGGTTGAAGGAAGTGCCGGCGAAGCGGTTGCGCGAGTCCAAGTCGGACTGGATGATCCGCGAAGCGGTTCTCGGTATGTTGCCGAAGAACAAACTGCGCGCGCGGCGCGCCAAGAAATTGCGCATATACCGGGACGCCACAGGCTTGGCGCGGCATGCCGGGCAGAAGCCGCAAGCCATAGTAGTTTAGTGGGGCTTGCGGGCTAGCCCCTCGGGGCAAAAGCCGCAAGCGGGTCGCGCGGTAGCAAAGATTTTTTCCGCACGTAGCTGCTCCTTCTAAGTGGTGCCTTAGTGGGGAATAAGCAGGCGTGAAGTGTGAGATTGCTCCGCAAGGCAGCCGAGCGGTAATTTGCGGCTCTGCGGAGGGGTATCGAGATGGCTGCCAAGCAGTCATCGATCGCGAGGAGGAACATTGGGTTCGACGGTTACGCCCATCTCGGGCACACAAACTTGGTTTCTGGGAACGGGACGGCGCAAGGAATCGGTAGCGCGCGTGTTCCTTCGTCCCGGAAGCGGGAAGTTCACCATTAATCATAGGACAGTCGAAAAATATTTTCCGAATCACGCGTGGAAGCACGATGCCACGGAACCGCTGAAGTTCACGAATATTGCCGACCAAGTCGACGTCGTAGTGACGGCGCACGGCGGCGGCGTGGGCGGACAAGCGGGCGCGGTACGCATGGGATTGTCGCGGGCGATCTCGCGGTTCAATCCGGAACTGCGGCCGGCGCTGCGCAAGAATGGATTTTTGACGCGCGACTCACGCATGAAGGAACGCAAGAAGTACGGACAGAAGGGCGCGCGCAAGCGCTTCCAGTTCAGCAAACGATAAGCGTGAGCGCTGTGGGTTCAGTGAGTATGGAGGCAATTTGAACGGGATCGCGTTGAAGGATCTACTCGAGGCCGGCGTCCACTTCGGACACCAGACGAAGCGCTGGAATCCGAAGATGAAACCCTACATCTTCGGCGAGCGGAACGGGATCTACATCATCGATCTCGCCAAAACTGCGAAGGCGTACAAGGACGCGGAACAGTTCGTCCACGACCTCGCGGCCGATGGCCGCACGATCCTGTTCGTCGGCACCAAGCGCCAGGCCCAGGACGCGATCGCGGAAGAAGCGCAGCGCTCCGGCATGTTCTTCG
>DATKHV010000047.1:0-29169 GCA_035510055.1 Candidatus Cybelea sp.
GGTTCCCTGGTGGCGTTGCTGACGCTCCTTGCGCTGCTGAACGCTGGCGGCGTGCGGCTGCTCTCTGCTAGCCCTTAGTGCGGACGGCTGGATTGCGCTCGACTGCAGAAAACTCGAAAGCCGCTCGGTGCGGTAGGATGAGGAAATCAACTCGACTTTCCCGAGAGCCAGGCCGCGGCAACCAAACACACGGTAATCATGAATGTGAAAATGATGGGTAGCGCGAAGAAGTATATCCAGCATAAAACGGTGACGGCGGCAAAGCAAAGAGCTAGCGCCCAGGCAGGGCCGCGCATGAGCGCCAAAGTCTCTGGCGAAAGACCGCCGAGTTGCCACGCCAATACCGCCGCGAATAGAAGAAACACGGAGACAAAGAATCCGGACCCAACAAAGAGGTCCCAATAACTCCGGCTAAACCCTTGCACGTCAAAGTGAATTGACCGCAGGGAGACAAGCAGCGTGTCCACTCCCCATTGAGGATCGGATTGGCGAAAGCCAAGCGTATGTCCCACGTCAAAAAGCAGCAGCAGAACAGAGGCTAGGCGATAAAACGTGGACGCTCTCAAGTGAGTTCTCCTTTTTGGCAGCGGTAGTGTACTCCTTTCCATCGACTCGTTGACCATGGGGCTACAGACGGAACGATGGATCAGCAACGATTGGGTGGTGCAATACCGCGGGCATTTTCTGCAACTCCAGCTGCAGAACCGGCGGTACGGACCGACACAGAGCAAGGCACTGATATGTGAGTGGGAGGATGGAGCCGTCGAGGTGCGCTACAGGAATGAACGCATCGAGTAGGAAGATCTGGCGATGCGGCCGAGCGTGGTCCCGGCCCCAAAGGCAAGTGCGCACCACGAGCCTGCCAAGCACAGAAGAAGCAAGCCAGCCCCGAACCATCCGCGGCGGGAAGGCCATAAGGAAAGAAGAAAGCAGCTGTTGCTGGATCGAACGCAAATGTCAGCACGCCTTGGGGGACATTTCTAACGAGGTTTGACACCGGCGGCAAATTCGGCGGCAAATTCGGCGCAAATTCGTTGCGTCCGGCCCAGCGGAAGCGTAGGATGCGCGAATCCGGGGTATAAATCGGATGCTGCTTTTAGATAAAAGCAGCGCGGTAGCCCTGTCGCCTCCGAAGAGAGTCCCCGATCTCGAAAGCGAAAGGAGCCAACTGATGAACCGATCAGCGAAATGGTACGGAGGGGTGTGTTTAGCTCTATTGCTGTTTGTCGTGCAAGGCCAGGCCCTGGCGCAGTCTCCAATGACGCGCCATGTGCGCGAGGTGATCCTTAACGGGCAGGCGCAATCCATGGGGAGGCTCCCCGCAAAACAGTCCATGCGGCTTGTTCTTGTGCTGCCTCTTCGCAACCAGGCACAGTTAGATGACTTCCTAGAGAATCTCTACAATCCTTCCAGCCCGTCTTTCCGTAAGTTCCTCACAGTGGAAGAGTTCACCGCTCAGTTTGGCCCGAGTAAGGAAGACTATGACGAGGTGATTCATTTCGCGGAGAAGAATGGCTTGAGCGTGGTGGGCACCTCTCCGAATCGCGTGAACGTGGACGTCTGGGGGACGGTGGGAGACATTGAGAGCGCCTTCCATGTGAACATGGGCGTCTATCAGCATCCTACCGAAGGCCGAACTTTCTACGCTCCGGACCGCGAGCCCATGCCGAACCTTTCGGTCGAGCTGTGGCGCATCGCGGGCTTGGACAATTACTCGATACCGCGCCCCGCTGGCTTAGAGAAGAATCCAAATGTAAAGCGCAACGCGACGACCGGCTCCGGTCCGTCGGCTTCGTTTCTCGGCAGCGACATGCGGGCAGCTTACTACGGTGGAACAGCCCTCACCGGCAGCGGCCAGTCGCTCGGACTGCTGGAGTATTACGGCACCGATTTGAGCGACCTGAACACCTACTTCCAGGGCGCCGGTCAAACGAATCATGTTCCGATCACGCTGCTCTCCACGGACGGAACCAGCACGAGCTGCGTGTATCCCCTCTGCGATGACACCGAACAGACCTTAGATATGACACAAGCGCTGGGCATGGCGCCGGGGCTGTCGAGCCTCGTGATGTACGTGGGATCGAGCGATGCAGCCATTTTTAACGCCATGGCGACGGCCAGTCCGCTGAACGGGCAACTGAGCTCCTCGTGGACGTGGAGTCCGGCAGACCCCAGCGTCGACAACCCGTATTTCCAGGAGTTCGCAGCGCAGGGCCAGAATTTGTTTCAAGCGTCCGGCGACAGCGGTGCTTGGGGGACGTCCTCCTCGATTTACCCGGCCGATGACGTGTATGTCACGTCGGTCGGCGGCACGGACTTAACGACCAGCAGCGCCGGCGGTCCCTGGAGTTCGGAGACCGCCTGGGTCGACGGTGGCGGCGGCATTTCGCCGGATAGGTATGCGATTCCCTCCTGGCAGACGGCCGCGGCCAGCGGGTGCTCGAGCTGTTCCAAGACGCTCCGCAACGGCCCGGACGTTTCGGCAAACGCGAATTTTACTTTCTATGTCTGCGCCGACCAGTCCGGTTGCACGGCCAACTATTATGGCGGGACCAGTTTTGCAGCCCCCATGTGGGCCGGCTACCTAGCTTTGGCGAATCAACAGGCAATTGCCAACGGCAATTCGAGGCTTGGCTTTATTAATCCGGCCCTTTATCAGCTTGGCTTGGGGTCGGGCTATCCCACCGATTTCCATGACGTCACGAGCGGCAGCAACGGTTATTCAGCAACAACCGGCTACGATTTGGCAACCGGCTGGGGCAGCCCGAAAGGCACTGGCCTGATCAATGCCTTGGCCCCCACGACCACGACTCCTAACTTCACCATTTCTGCTTCGCCCTCGTCGGTTTCGGTGGTCCAGGGCAACAATGGCACATCGACGATTACGACCGCCATCTCCGGTGGCTTTAACTCGGCCGTCAGCTTGTCCGCAGCTGGCCAGCCGGCGGGCGTGACGGTAAGTTTCAATCCTCTATCCATCGCCGCACCGGGCTCGGGCAGCTCGACCATGACGATGACGGTGGCCTCGACGACCGCGACCGGCACTTACACCATCACGATCACCGGCATGGGTGGGGGCATTACGCAAACGACCACGGTCTCTCTGACCGTGACCGGCGTGGCGTCCGGCAACTTCACGTTGTCTGCTTCACCGAACAGCTTGACCATCAATCGGTCATCTTCTGGAAGCACGACGATCACGATCACGCCGTCCAACGGCTTCACCGGGAGCGTCACGCTGTCTGCCAGCGGCTTGGGCAGCGGCGTTACCGCGGCGTTCAGTCCGAACCCGGCGACCGGCACAAGCACGCTGACGTTGACGGCGACGAGCAGGGCGACCACCGGAACGAGGACAGTGACGATTACCGGTGTTTCGGGCTCTCTGAGCCACACGACGACGATCAGTCTCAGGGTTCGCCGTGACTAGAGGCGCGGTCGGGACTTCACGACCAGCGTGAAGACAGAGCGCTGCCAAAATGCTGGAACTAAAACTCCCTCTGCCGCGCCGCCGGCCCGCACCGCTGGCGGCGCGGTTTTTCTTGCGGCCGCGATCGAATATCTGTCAGGCGTATGCCGAGCGGTCACGATGACTGAACTTGCTGTCTTCAAATTTTCAAATTGGAAACTTGCTAGCGGCGGTCGACGACGTTGTGGCGGACGTCCTGGCCCTGGACGAGGTAGATGACGTCTTCGGCGATGTTGGTGGCGTGGTCGCCGATGCGTTCGAGGTTTTTGGCGACAAGGATCAATTCGAAAGCGGGAAAGACCACGCTGGAATCGCCCATCATGTAGGTAAGCAATTCACGGAAAATCTGATCGCGGTAGTGATCGACTTGGTCGTCGGTGGCGAGAACGCTTTGCGCCAGTTCGACATCGCGGCGGACGACGGCGTTGAGAGCGTTGCGGACCATCTCTTCGACAAGCTCGCTCATGCGGGGGAGATCGACGTAGGGCTTGACGCGCGGGTGGCGAAGGACGCGCAGCGCTCCCTGAGCGATGTTGACGGCTTGATCGCCGATGCGCTCCAGATCGTTGTTGATACGCGAGACGGCCAGTACAAAGCGAAGATCGATGGCCATGAGCTGGTGAAGGGCGAGGAGCTGAACGACGCGATCGTCGATTTCCATCTGCAACTCGTTGATCGCGTCTTCTTCTGCAAGGACGCGCTTGGCGAGCTGTTCATCGGATTCCAGGACAGCGTGAACGGACTGATGAACGGCGCGCTCGGCGAGGCTGCCCATCCAGAGCAGGCGCTCTTTCATTTCGTTCAGGTCTTTTTCGAAGTGGCGTTCCATGAACCCCTTCCCGTAATTCCTCACTGCCGAAAAGCAGACTCTTCGTTGCGCCCGGAATGACAAACAATAACAGCGCTTAGAGAACAATGCATCAGCCAAAGCGGCCGGTGATGTAGGCCTCCGTGCGCGGATCGCCGGGCGTAGTGAAGAGCTGCGGCGTGGGGCTGAACTCGATGAGCTGTCCGATGAGCAGGAAGGCGGTGAAGTCGCTCACGCGGGCGGCTTGCTGCATATTGTGGGTGACGATGGCGATGGTGCAGAGGTCTTTCAACTGCACGAGCAGTTCTTCGATTTTCGCGGTGCTGATGGGATCGAGCGCGGAACAAGGTTCGTCGAGAAGGAGCACTTCGGGTTCGACGGCCAAGGCCCGGGCGATGCACAAGCGCTGCTGCTGGCCGCCGGAAAGTTCGTAGGCGGACTTGTGAAGGTGATCCTTGACTTCGTCCCAGAGAGCGGCGTGGTGAAGGCTTTTTTCGACGGCTTCAGCAATGGGAGTTTTTGAGCCGTTGATCCTCAGACCGTAGGCGACGTTGTCGAAAATGGACTTAGGAAATGGATTGGGGCGCTGGAAAACCATGCCGACGCGGCGGCGATGGGCAGTGACATCCTGCGCAAGAATGTTCTGGCCATCGAGGAGGATTTCGCCCTCGAGGCGGGCGCCGCGCACCGTCTCATGCATGCGGTTGAGGGTGCGAAGCAGGGTAGACTTGCCGCAGCCGGAAGGGCCAATCAGAGAGGTGACCTTGTTGGTGGCAATGCCCAAGCTGACGTCGAAGAGGGTCTGTTTGGCGCCGTAGAAGAAATTGACCTTGGAGAGGCTCATACGCATAGAGAGGGCTGCCGCCGCCTCTCGCGACGCCGCGCCGGTAGCGATGGGTGGAATGTTCACGGACACTGCTGGCCTCACAGTAGCGTGCATTGGTTAGGACCTCGGAACCGCAATGCCCCGGGAAAGAATCGCCCGGGCGACGATGTTAATGATCAAAATCAAACCGAGCAAAACAAGACCGGCGGCCCAGGCCTGCCGGTGCCAATCATCGTAAGGAGCGAGGGCATAAGTATAAATCATCACCGGGAGGGAAGCAGTAGGCTGTGTCCAACCGGGGCTCCAAAATTGATTGCCCAGGGCGGTAAAGAGGAGGGGAGCGGTTTCGCCGGCGACGCGGGCGAAGGCCAGCAAAATAGCGGTCAAGATGCCGCGATAAGCGGCGGGGACGATGACGGTGGCGACGGTTTTCCATTTGCTGGCGCCCAGGGCCATGGCCGCTTCGCGCAAAGCGTTGGGCACGGAACGCAGAAACTCTTCCGTGCTGCGCAGGGTGATGGGAATCATCATCAGGCCAAGAGCGAAACCCCCGGCGAGCGTGGAGAAGTGCTTGAAGGGATGAACGACCAGGGCGAATGCAAAAATGCCGATGACGATGGAGGGCACGCCGTTGAGCAAGTCCGCGGCATAGCGAACGACGAAGGCGATGACGCCGCCGCTAAATTCAGCGAGATAGATGGCGCCAAAAAATCCGATGGGAACACCCAGGAGGGAGGCAACCAAAAGCACTTTGGCGCTGCCGAGGATGGCATTGGCCATACCGCCGCCGGTTTCGCCAACGGGAACGGGCAATTTGGTGAAGAAGTTCCAGTTGATGGAGGCCCCGCCATGAACGACGAGATAACCGAGAATCAGGAAAAGGACGGAAACGGCTACCAGGGCACACACGCCGGTCATGGTCAGCATGAAGCCGCTCACGAATTTGCGCCAGCGGAGACGAGGGCTCATACATGGGCCGTCCCGCTGCCGCGCTGCGAAGTGGCGACGATCAGCAAGCGTGCAAAGCCGTTGAGAATAAAGGTGAGGATGAAAAGCACCAAGCCCAGCTCGATCAGAGCTTGTGTATGGAGATCACCGGTGGCTTCCGTGAATTCGTTGGCGATTACGGCGGCGATGGAATATCCAGGAGAAAACAGAGAAGCGCTGATCTTGGGGGTATTGCCGATAACCATGGTCACGGCCATGGTTTCACCGAGGGCACGAGCAAGGGCCAGGAAAATGGAACCAAAAATACCGGCGCGGGCGAAAGGAACAACAACCTTCCAGGTGGATTCCCAGCGCGTGGCGCCGAGAGAAAGGGCGGCTTCGCGCTGATCGCGAGGGACGGAGAGTAGCACTTCACGCGATACGGAAATGATGTAGGGAATGACCATGATGGCCAGGACGATGCCGGCGGTCAGAAAGCCGATGCCATAAGTGGGGCCTTGAAAGAACGGCAGGAAGCCCAAAGAATGTTTGAGAGCCGGCTGAATATATTGGCGCATCAGCGGAACCACGATGAAGATGCCTAGGACGCCGTAAATCACGCTGGGAACGGCGGCGAGAAGATCGATGAAGAATTCGAGGGTGTCGGAAACCCTAGCGGGGGCCAACTCGGCCAGAAAAATCGCGGCGCCGATGCCCAGGGGCACGGCGATGAGCAGAGAAATCGCCGCGGTGACGAGCGTGCCATAGATGAAAGGCAGAGCACCGAACTGCTCGAAGACGGGATCCCAGACGGAGGTGCGGAAAAAATCGAAGCCGAACTTATGGCGGGCAGGGGAGGAGTCTTGCCACAATTCGAAAACGAGCAGGATGGTAACGAGCACAACCGACGCAGCAAACAAAAAAGTGATGATGCGCGCGATTTCATCGCCTTCGCGGAGGCGGGAAAGAAACGAGCGCGAGCCCGCAACCGGGCCCGCGCTTGGAACCGTGGTGGTGGTCGTGGCCACGTTACTGGACGCTATTCAAAGCTTTCAGTTCCTTTGTGACGACTTCCTTGGGAAGCTTCGCGTAGGCCAGCGCCTCCGTGTAGTTCTGGCCGTCTGCCAGCATCCACTTCACGAATCCCTTGATGGCGTCGCGCTTGGCGGCATCGGAGAACTTTTGTGGAATCAAGAGCCAAGTAAAGCTGGCGATGGGATACGCCGTCTTGCCCGGAGCGTCCGTAATGGAAACGCGGAAATCATCCGGCATGTTCTTGGCCGCGCCGGCGGCTGCGGCCGTGACGCTCGCAAGTTCCGCTTTGATGAAAACGCCCGAGGAGTTTTTAACGCGGCCGTAAGGCATATTGTTCTGGATCGCGTAAATCAATTCCACATAGCCAAAAGAGTTCGGCGTGTTCTTGATGGTGCCGGCAACCGACTCATTGCCCTTGGCGCCCAGACCCACTGGCCAATTGACCGACGCACCCTTGCCGACTTTCGTTTTCCACTCCTCGCTGACCTTGGAAAGATAGTCGGTCCAGATGTAAGTTGTGCCGCTGCCTTCCGACCGGTGCACCACTACGATGTCATTCGCGGGGAGAGCCACACCTTTGTTGGGGCCGGCAATCGCGGGATCATTCCATTTCGTAATTTTCCCAAGAAAGATGCCGACAATGGCTTCCGGAGTGAAATTGAGCTCCACGGTCACGCCCGGAATGTTGTAAGCCGGTACGTCAGCACCCAGCACGGTTGGAAAGTGCAGGACTGCGAAACCGTGTTTGTCCTGATAGGACTTAAGTTGTTCATCGTTCATGGGACCATCGGAAGCGCCGAAATCCACGGTGCCTTCGGTAACTTGCTTTATGCCACCACCAGACCCGATGGATTGATAGTTGATCTCGAGATTGGGATTTTTCTTGTGGTATTCATCGAACCACTTGGAATACATGGGGTAAGGAAAAGTTGCACCGGCACCGGTGATCGTGAGCGCGGCAGCGGCCCACAGAACGCCACCAGCAACGGCGAGAATCACCAAAAGCAATCCTGCGATTCGCTTCATGTTTCATCTCCGTCTCAAACGAGTTTCCTCTTTTCCCGGGAGAATTAAGTATGTTCCCTGATTGTTACAGCATTGTTACAACGAGTTCATTGTCGCTTGAATCGGGCGGCAGTAAGCGCAGGCTAAGCTTTTTTGGATGAGCGGTTTAGAGCAGTAGGTAGGTCAGGCACGCAAATAAAAAGGGGCAGCCCGGTGAGGAGCTGCCCTGGTCCGCCCCCAGGGGAGGGGCGGAGCGCTGCATGCCTGCCGGAACTACGGCAGGTAATAGCGGAAAGAGGTGAAGACCATATTGTCGACGGCGTGGGGCTGTAGGCTGGCCGCACCGGACCAACCGGTCCTGGTCAAGTAGGAGTAAGTCATGCCCCAGCGAAAGCCCCCCTTCGGTCCCTGGTAAATTTTGTGCCAGAAGCCGAGGGTACCTTCGATGACTACGCGGGTATCTCCGGCGCAGGTTCCGCCGCCGCTCGGCGCGAGTTGAGTTGCAGGAGGAATTTCCGTGCTGCAACCGGAGTTGTTGGCGGCAGGGTTGCCGTAGCCACCGATGCCAGTGATGGAGCGCGCTACAGTCGTAGTTGTCGTGACAGGACCGCCACCCGCCGGAGCAATGGTTGTTGGGGTGATCTTCACGCTGTTGTAGCCACTGTAGGCGGCGCGAGCAGCATATTCGGCTCCGCCATAGGCATAGACGTCCAGCTTGGGGCCCGGGTGAAGTTCGACAATGCCGAGACCGTGGCCGGAGCGAATGGGAGCGAGCGTGCCATCGGGGCGGGCGGTGACGTCGGGAAGTTGCGCAGAACCGAAGCGGCCGATGCCGTCGCCGTAGACACCCTTGGCGCCGATTTCGACCTTCTTGGCGAAGAGTGGGACGCGGAAGCTTGCGCCGCCACCGCCGCCGGTCCGGGAGTCATTGAAGGCACCAGCCGCGGTAGGAGCCAGAGCTCCCGGTGCTGCCGCGCAACCGATTTGTGGGCCAGTGTAAGTGGTCGTGCCAACGGTTCCGGCTGCGATATCGCTGACCACCGCGCAGGGATAAATGCGGGCGCGCAACTCGCTGAGTATGCCGAAGACTTCATAGTGACCCCAGCCGGGATCAAGTGCGGCCTTAAAGACGGCGTCCGGCGCCCTATTCGGCGTGTAGCCCGTCGGGTCAAATTGGTTGTTGAGGCCCGCGGCAATTCCGGGAGCGGAGTACCAAAAGTTTTGTGAAGTAGCGCCAGCAGCGTTCGTGAAAGTGGCGAAGCCGCGACCGCCGAGGGTAGTTTGCGGACCCTCGATGGAAGCGCCGACCGTCAGCTTATTGTCCAGCAGGGTCTGCGTTACGCGGATCGCATCGGCGCGTTGCCAAGTGAAGCCGACGACGTACTGGGGATCGATCATCATTGGCAAGGCTTCGCCACGGTTTTGGATGCCCTTTCTGTTTTCGGTGGCGAGGCTCCACATCTGGCCGCCGGTGATGGAAAGCCCACTGTCGAAAGCAGCTTGCCCCCACAATTGCCGCTGGCGGAAAACATAGCTGTTACTCTCGCGATTGTTGGAGGTTACACCAGCGCCAAGGAAGTCCATTTCGAAGTAGCCGGTCAGCTTAGCGCTGCCGACCTTGGACTCGACCAGCAGCGTGGGGCGGGACTGGCGTGCAGAGAAAACGTTCTCCGAAACTTTCCCGAGCGCGTTGCCAGGGTAGGGGATGCCATTGAGCTGGGTGTTGATGTCGGCACTCTGAGCGCGCTGGCGGTAAACGGTTTCTGCCGCGATGAAGCCGCCGGGAGTGAGAGTGACCCCTTTGAAGCGTATGGCGGTGGGGCCCTCTTCGGCGGATTTCTGGGCGTCGGCTTGCTCCGTGGCCACAGTCGTCTTGAGAACTTCATTGCTGGCCTTCAAGTCGCTAACGGTGGAGTCGAGCGCCACTGCAGTGGACTTCACTTCGGCGGTGGAGTTTACGGCTTCGGTGGCTTTGGTGCTCGCTTCGGCGGCGCGAGCGTTGGCCGCCGCAGCTGCTTCTCGCGCTTCGTCGATCTGGCGGTCGCGCTTGGCAAGCTCTTCCTTCAGCATCTGGAGCTGTTCTTGTTGCGACTCGAGAGCCTGCCGAAGCTGTTCGAGCTGGGCCGCGATGGCTGCGTCGGACTTTTCAGCCTTCTTGGCAGCTTTGGGCTTCGCCGGCGGAGCTTTGGCAGGCTGAGCGTCGGCGTCCTTAGGTGTGTCGGCAAAAGCAATTCCGGAAACGAGGAACAACGACAGTGTGAGTGCAGCTAGTTTTTTCATTTCCTCTCTCTTTTGGAGCAAAATTCGACCTGGTACCGAAAAGAATGCGTACCACCCCGCGGCTGAAGGTAAGGGCCCCGTCTTACAACTATGTCAATCAAATGTGAATATCCTGTAACAATCATGGGAAATTCACGGGAAACCATTGACGTATCAGAGGTTGCAGATTTTTCGATGGAGTCAACAACAGCAGCCAAAGGCCGAGACAAGCCGAAAAAAAAGTGTTTTGTGAATGTCTCGTCCGCTGGCAGGCTGCTGCAAGGACCGAGCCATCTGAAACCTCCAAAGGGCGGCTTCCCCTCGATACGCGAGGAAGGACTTATTTCGGTGTCGAAATGGTATATGCCAAAGCAAATTGGGTCAAGCTGCAGATGGTGGATGCCTCTCGGCAATAAGTGTGCAGTTTAGAGTCCGGCGTCGACAATATCATCTGGCCGATGTGGGTTTTGTTTGTGCCTACCTCGACTTCTGCGACAGGTGTCTTGCCTCCGGGTGATCCAATAAGGATTTCTTGACAACCAGCAGATGGGTAGATAAGTAGGGGAAGTTGTGGGCCCTTCACGTCTAGAGGATCTGACTCGCACTCCAATTGCGAGTTTTCAGGGGGATAATCCAGATGAGAATCAAAGCATTTCGGGTCGTGATGTTTCTGTTGATATGCTCGTTCACAATCGGTGCATGGTGCCAAAGCGGGCTTCGGCAACAGCGGACGGACAATTCGCCGGTTGTGAATCCGCTAGTTCGCTTACTCCAAGCGAAAGGCATTCTGACCGAAGGAGAAGTGGCGCAGATCAGCCAAGCGCAGTCTCCGGTCGATGCCGACCAACAACTTGCCAAGCTGCTTCTAATAAAGGGGGTCATAAGCCAAGCTGAGTACGATCATACATTTGGTATGGCAACCGTGATCAGCGCTTCCACCGGGACGACGCCAAGCGTGGGTATGATTCCGGCGGTCTATCGCGTGCCTGTCAATAGCGGGGTCAGCATCGGACCAGTCACGAATCGACCGGACGCGCCAAGCATTCCGGCAGCACCGGGTGGTTCGGCCGCGCCCACGGTGATACCCGCGATCACGCCGATTCGCGTCTTTCCTGTTGACGGACTGACTAAGGGAGAGATGAAGCCCGCGCTTACCATGGGAAACGTGCACGTCACGCCCTATGGTTTCATCAAGGCGACATTTATACATGATACTTCCTCACCCGGCGGAGATGATTTTCCACTCCCCGGTTTCCTCACAGACACCGGACCAGAGGGTTCTCCGGAATTTCACGTCAAAGCCCGGGCTTCGCGATTTGGGGCCAACTTCGAGTGGCTGGATCCCTCCCCGAATCTGACCCTCACGGGAAAAGTGGAGGTGGACTTTGAAGGCAACTTCAGCCGCGCCGACAATCGCAACCTTTCCTCCATTCGTTCCAGTATGCCCTCGATTCGTCTGGCGTATGTGCGGCTGGACTACAAGTTCGGCGAAAAAGATACATTCTCGACGGTGATGGGCCAGGACTGGACGCCGTTCTCTTCCTCGACACTGCCCAATTTGCTGGAGACGACGATATTGGGTGGCGGGTATGGGACGCTCTGGGAACGAGACCCGCAGATGCGCTTTGCATGGACGCATGACTTCGGCGGCTTCAAGCTGATGCCCGAAATCGCCGCGGTCCTGCCAGCGTCGGGCGATGTGCCAGGGGCCAACAACTTGGCCAACCAACTCGGCTACGGTGAGCGGCAGGGACCCGACGCCGCTCGGCCAACCGTGGAAGGCCGGATTGCGGCGCAATTCCAACTCGACCATGCTCCCGGCGTGGCCCCGGCGCAAATTATATTCAGCGGGGAACAGGGAGAACGTAAGGCGGTGGTCCTCGCCGCTGCCGTTCCGGCAGCATTCAAAGCTGCTTTTCCACAAGGCGCCACGGTGACAAGCAACACGGACGGCTGGACCGGTGAGTTGCAGTTGCCCACACGCTATTTTACTTTACTCGGTAAGTACTACTCCGGAAGCGACCTGCGATATTTCTTTGGTGGACAGTTCTTCTCGAACTTCAACGACACCGGGGGTCTAACTGGCACCGCCACGGTAGCCTCGGTCGACGGCGCTTCCAACGTGGTCTTTGGCACGAATGCCAGCGGTGCCCTGGTGGTCGCGCCGCAACGCCCGGTGCGGGCGGCTGGCGGATTCGTCAATCTCGGTCTCCCGCTCTCACGGATCTTCGGCGCCGACCCGGAAGGCCGAAACATGGGCTGGTCGTTTTATCTGCACTACGGAGTAGATTTCGCGAAGGCCCGAGACGTAGAGCGCTTCAATCCAGGTGGCGCGCGGCACAAGAGTCCCCTGTACGCGGGCACGCTGTACTACAAGCTAAATAATTGGGTTACGTTTGCGTTTGAGCAGTCGCTTTACGAGACCAATGCCGTGCCTGGTCCTACCGGGGAGTTGCCCCTCTTTAGAGGCCTACCCGCGCGTACCTGGCGTGACCTCCGAAGCGAAGGCGGAACCATCTTCACGTTCTGAGACGGAAGCTGTCGCGTTCGAGACCAAGCAGGGGAAAGCGAAAGCCAGAGAAACAGGCAGAAGAAAACAACCCGTGCGGCCTTGCCTCGGTTGCCAGGAAGACCGAGATATCCGCAAACTGCCAAATCGACTTTCGCTTTTCGCCGCCGGGCTTGAGGTTTATTTCGGCGCTGCAATCGTGTACGCGAGTACGATTTGGGTCAAGCGATATTGATATTTGGCATCGGTGTCGGCGATGTCGGCCTCGGTTTTTTGGAGTTCGGCCTGGCTGAACTCCACGATGGAGCCGAGACCGAGGTTGTAGCGGGACTGCGCCAAGTCGAGGGCCAGACTGGCTTCGTCGCGGAGTTGCTGGGTGACGGAAAGACGTTCGTAGGCGCGGTTGGTATCTTGCCAGGAGGTACGCACGTCGCGGGCGATGTTGTTGCGAAGGTCGAGAAGCTTTTGACGATTCACATCCGTCTGAAGATCGGCGGCTTTGGCGCGGGCATTGAAAAGAAAACCGCTGAAGACGGGAATGTTGATATTCACGCCGACGGCGCCATACCAGTTGGGAATGTGATTGTCGCGAACGGGAGCTTCACCAACAACACCGAGCGCGGTGACGGTTGGGCGCAGGAGGTCGTGCTCGGCGCTGCTGAACTTCTGCGCGGCGGCAACTTCGTCTTGCAGCGCGAGAACTTCCGGGCGTTGCGAGAGGGCTTGCTGGATCAGGGGACTAACGTCCGGTGAGGGGGCAGCGATGGCCGCTTGTTCCTCGAAGAGTTGGAAATCTTGTTCATCGGAATAACCGAGAATGGCTGAGAGAACGGCAAGGGAAGTTTGGTAATTGTTGCGCGCCTCCAGCAGCAAGAGCTTTCCGCGTTCCAGGTCAACCCTTGCGAAGCTCAGATCGAGGTCGGACTTCAACTTAGCGTCGGTAAGGGCTTTTATTTTGTCGACAAAAAGCTGGCGGGAATCCACGGTTTGCTGCGCGACGACCACCAGAGCTTTGGTGTCCAGAACATTGTAAAAGGCTTGATCCGCCGCGAGGATGATTTGCGCGGTGGTGGCGGCGGAGTTTTGATCTTCGGCTTTGGCCTGGTATTCAGAGCTGGAGAGGAGACTGGTGGAGCGGCCAAAATCGGTGATTAACTGACCCACGGTGGCGCCGGCCGCGGCGCGGGGGTAGAGGATGGGATTGTTCAGGAAACCGGCGGCCAGGCGGCTGCCAGGATTGGAGTCCACGCCGGTCACACTAAGATAGGCGTTGGGCAGAAGCGCGGAGCGGGATTCGCGGACAAACTGGCGCGCGACGAGAGCGCGCAACTTTCCAATCGTGATTTGGGGATTGTTTTTGAGGGCGAGAGCTTCGGCCTGAGCCAGCGTCAGTGCCCGCGCAGCCGAGGCCGCGGGCGCCGGAGCGGGAGTGGCCACTGTGCTGCCAGGCATCTGGGCGCCAAGCGGCGCGCAGACGAGAATGGAAAGAATGCTGGAAACAAGGATAGTGCGCATCACGCTTGCGCCTCCTGAGAATTGTTTTCCTTTTTGCCATGCACGATCAGATAGGCGGCGGGAACGAGATACACGGTCACAAGCATGGAGACAAACAGCCCACCGAGAATGGCACGCGCCAAGGGAGCATAAGCTTCCGCACCGGTTCCGAGCTTCAAACCCATGGGGATCAGGCCGAGTAGCGTGGCCAGTGAGGTCATAAGAATGGGACGGAGCCGAAGGCGGGAGGCGGTGGCCACCGCGTCTCTAACGGACTTACCCTGGGTGTCACGTAGTTGCCGGGCGAACTCAACAATCAAAATGCTGTCGGTAACGACAATTCCAACCATCATCACGACGCCCATCAGCGACATCACATTCAAAGTCGTGTTCGTGACCAAAAGGAAAAGCAGCACCCCCGACAATCCGGGCGGGACAGCGAGAAGAATGATGAAAGGGTCAACGAAGGAAGCAAATTGCGCCACCAGCACGAGATAAACGAGCACAATGGCGAGGATCAGACCCAACCCGAACTTCGAGAACGAAGAGCGCATGCTCTGGACGGAACCCCGCAGATTGATACGGACGCCTTCAGGGAGCCCGGTGTTTTTGACGATGCCATCAATCTGGCTGGCGACCCGCCCGAGGTCTTCGGTCTTGGGGGCGACATAAACGTCAACAACACGGAAGAGCTGATAGTGGTCTACTTCGGTGGGGGAAGTAACCGTCTGTATGCTGACTACGTTATCTAAGTACGTGGTGTTCGTACTCTTGCCGCCGCGCAGGGGAACTTGCTTAAGGTCTTCTAGCGTCTTGATGGCGTCCTCCGGGTATTGAACCGTGAGCAAGTAGGGGTTTCCGCTTTTGGGATCGATCCAGTAATTGGGAGCAATCATCCCGTTGGAGGCCAGAGCGGTGATGACGTTGGAGACGACTTCGTGTTGGGTCAATCCGACCAAGCTGGCCTTCTTGCGATCAATGTCGAGTTGCAGCGCCGGATAGTCAATGTCCTGGGGGATCAGCACATCGCTAACGTTTGGCAATTGGCGGACCTGCGAGGCAATCTGGACCGCGACGCCGTAGGCCTCGGTCATATTATTGCCGCTGACCTGCACATCGATAGGAGCCGGCAGACCCATGTTGAGAACCGCATCCACCAAACCGCCGGATTGGAAGTACGTTCCGAGTTGCGGATAATCCTGGCTTAGGCGCGCCCGGACTTGCTTCATGTATTCATAACTACCGGTTTTATGGCCTTCCTTCAAGCTGACTTGGACGAAGGAAGTGTACGGCGCGGAATTGGGGGTGTAGATGGCTGAGAAATCCGTGGTGATGCCGATATTGGAAACGATCATTCCCAAATCTCGGGGAGACACTACCTTGCGGATATCGTCTTCTACGCCGCGGATATATTTCTCGGTGAGTTCCACTCTGCTGCCGGGAAGGGCTTTTACGTTGATGACGAATTGTCCCGGGTCGGTACGCGGGAAGAAGGAAAGTCCGAGGAAGGGGTACAGCAAGAGAGCGCAAACCGAGAAGGCCGACAAGCTGATGGTGGTAGCAACAGGCCTGTCGAGCACGCGCTGCAGAACGAAATCATAATACTCCACCAGTTTCTCAAACCAACGGTTGAAACCGGCGATCACTTTGCCAAAGATGTCAGAAGGAGAAGCATGCTCGTCAACCAAATGCGGAACCCGGATCCACTTGGCGCAGAACAGGGGCACCACGGTCATGGCCACAACGCGAGAGGCGAACAGTGACAGAACCACCGCGGAGGACAGCGCCACAAACAGATAACGGCTGACGCCGTAAAGAAAAATCACGGGGAAGAACACGATGGCCATGGTGATCGTGGCAGCCATGACCGCCATTTCAACTTCCACGCTTCCCGCTTCGGCGGCGACCTCGGGAGGTTTACCCATCTCCAGGTGGCGGAAGATGTTTTCCAGCACCACCACGGAATTGTCGATGAGCCGCGAAAAGGCCAGGGCCAAGCCTCCCAGCACCATGGTGTTTACGGTTCCTCCGGCGGCGCTAATGGCCATGAAGGCGGCCAGTGACGAAAGAGGAATGGAGAGAAAGACAGCCACGGTAGCGCGCACGCTTCCGAGGAAGAGCAAGATCATCAAGCCGGTGAGCAACAGTCCGATGGCGCCTTCGTGCACCAGGTTATCAATGGCCAGCTTGACGAAGACGGATTGATCGAAGACCACCTTGGCCACGAGTTGCTTGGGGATATCCACCAGGGAAGCAATCGCTCTCTTGACACCGTCCACCACCGCGATGGTGTTGGTGTCGCCTCCCTGCTTGAGAATGGGGAGGTAGACGGATCGCTGCCCATCGATGCGCACGATGTTGGTCTGAATGGCTTGTGCGTCCAGGGCCTGGCCAACGTCGCGAACGAGCACGGAGGCCTGACCGTGAGTTTTCAGCGGCATACGGTTAATGTCTTGGGCGGTGGGCACCTGGCTGTTGGTGTAAAGGTTGTAGTCGTAAGGTCCAATCTTGACATCGCCCGCAGGAAGAATCAGATTGCTGCGATTCACGCTGCGCACCACGTCCATGACGGAAAGCTGGTGAGCGTCCAACTTCAGCGGATCCACGTAAACCATGATCTGGCGGTAACGACCGCCAAAAGGTTGCGGCACGGAAGCACCGGGCACGTTGGCAATTTGGTTGCGCACAGTGTATTGCCCCAAGTCGCGGAGTTGCGTTTCGTTGAGGCCTTGGCCCTTCAGCGTAATCAAGCAGACGGGCAGGCTGGAGGCGTCGAACTTGAGGACCACCGGAGGAAGAGTGCCGGGAGGAAGACGCCGCAGGTCGGCGAGGGCCAGATTGGAGATCGTGCTCAGATCGGCGTCGGCGTCGCTGCCCGGCTGAAAGTAAATCTTGATGAGGCTGACACCGGGTAGCGAGCGGGATTCGATGTGGTCAATCCCGCTGCCTAAGGTAAAAAAACGCTCGAACGGATTGGTGATGTCGGTCTCAATTTGTTGTGGTGGCATGCCGGAATAGAAGGTCGCCACCACGACAACGGGAATGTTGATGGGCGGAAACAGATCCACCGGCATGCGGACCAAAGTTACCGTACCTACGATGGCGATGATCAAGCACACCACGATAATGAAGTAGGGATAGCGGATGGCGAAACCAGACATTAGCGGAAAACCCTCGCTTTCCTGTTCGAAAGCGGTGTCGACAACGCCGGGGCGCGCTCGGTCGATCTCTCTTGGCTTGGGCTCATGCCGGGGTCTCCTCTAGGCCTGGCTCCTTCCCGAGGTGAAACCAAAGATAAGCGGCCGGAACGAGGTACACCGTCACCACCACGGAAACCAACAATCCCCCGATAATCGATCGCGCCAGCGGCGCATAGGCTTCAGCACCGGTGCCCAGTTTCATGGCCATCGGTATCAATCCAAGCAGAGTAGCCAGTGAGGTCATAAGGACGGGACGAAGACGCAGCCGGGAAGCCACGGTTACAGCTTCCTTCAGTGGCTTGCCTTGTTGACGCAGATTCCTGGCAAACTCGACGATCAGAATGCTATTCGAGACCACGATGCCGACCATCATGACCACGCCCATAAGCGACATAACGTTTAGAGTCGTCCCCGTGACGAGCAAGAAAAGAAGCACACCTGCAAGTCCCGGAGGAACGGCAAGCAGAATAATGAAAGGATCGAGGAAGGAGGCGAACTGAGCGACGAGCACCAGGTAAACCAGGACCGTGGCCAAAATCAAGCCCAAGCTGAAACTCTTGAACGAAGCGCGCATACCCTGGACCGAACCGCGCAAGTTGACACGCACGCCTTCGGGGAGTTTAGTGCCCTTGACGATGGAATCGATCTGAGCGGTCACCTTGCCGAGATCCTCCGCTTTGGGCGCCACATACAGGTCCACGACACGGAACAACTGGTAGTGGTCGACCTCGGTTGGCGAGGGAGTGGTCTTTATTTTGACCACGGTATCGAGAGTGGTCGGAGTAGAGATATTCGTGCCCCGCAAGGGAATCTGTTTCAAATCGGTGAGGGTTTTGATGTCATCTTCGCGATACTGCACGGTGAGGAGGTAGGGGTTGCCGCTCTTAGGGTCAATCCAATAATCCGGCGCAATCATACCGTTGGAGGTGAGAGCGGTAATGATGTTGTCGACCACCTCTTGTTGGGAGAGTCCGACCAAACTAGCTTTTTCGCGATCGATTTCCAGACGCAGGGCGGGGTAGTCAATATCCTGGGGGATGAGCACGTCGCTGACTTGGGGCAGACGACGGACCCGGGAGGCAATCTGGGTGGTCGTGGCATAAACGTTATCAAGGTTATTGCCGCTGACCTGAACGTCGATCGGCGCGGGCATACCCATGTTCAGGACCGCATCCACCAGGCCACCGGACTGGAAATAGGCGTTTAGCTGGGGGAGCTCCTTGTTCAGACGTTGTCGCACGCGCCTCATATATTCATAGCTGCCAACTTGGTGTTCTTGCTTCAAGCTGACCTGCACGAAGGAAGTGTGCGGGGCCGAGTTGGGAGTGTAGATCGAGGAAAAGTCAGTAGTGATTCCAATGTTGGAAACGATCATGCCCAGTTCACCCGAGGGCACCACTTGATGGACGATGTCCTCCACTTGCTTTACGTACTGCTCGCTGACTTCGATGCGTGTGCCCGAGGGAGCCTTTACGTTGATCACGAACTGACCGGGGTCGGTGCGCGGAAAAAAGGCCACTCCGAGCATGGGATAAAGCCCCAAAGTCAAAAGCGAAATACCGGCCAGGCCCAGGGTGGTGGCGATGGGGCGAAGCAGGGCCCGGCCCAGGGTGAAGTCATATTTTTGCAGCATTTTCTCGAAGTAGGCGTTGAATCCACCAACGATCTTCCCAAACGCTCCCGCCGGAGCGCCGTGCTCCTCGCTCGAGTGCGCGCTCTTGATCAACTTCGCGCAAAAAAGCGGGACGACGGTCATGGCCACAACGTAGGAAGCGAGCAGAGAAAGCACGACGGCCATGGCCAGAGCCACGAACAAGAAACGGCTGACTCCGTACAAGAAGATCACGGGAAAGAAAACGATGGCGGTCGTAAAGGTCGCCGCCAAGACCGCCAGGGAGACCTCCTGGCCGCCCTTTTCCGCGGCCACCTCGGCTGGTTCTCCCATTTCGAGATGCCGAAAAATGTTTTCCAAGACCACCACGGAGTTGTCAATCAAGCGCGAAAACGCGAGCGCCAACCCTCCTAGCACCATGGTGTTGACGGTACCTCCGCCGGCGCTAATGGCCATGAAGGCGGCCAGGGCGGACAGGGGGATGGATAAAAAGACCGCAAGGGTGGCTCGCACGCTTCCGAGAAACAGCAGGATCATGAGCGCCGTCAGGATCAGTCCGATGGCGCCTTCGTGGAGCAGGTTCTCGATGGCCAAGCGCACGAAGATGGATTGGTCAAACACGACTTTGGCAATGAGTTGTTTGGGGATATCCACCAGATTGTTTAGGGCGCCCTTGATGCCATCCACCACCGCAATGGTGTTGGTGTCGCCGCCCTGCTTCAGGATGGGCAAGTACACGGAGCGCTGACCATCCACGCGGACAATGTTCGTTTGAATGGCTTGGGCATCGAGAGCTTTTCCCACATCGCTGACGAGCACGGAGGCCTGCCCAACGGTTTTGAGCGGCATGTCGTTGATCGCCTGCGCCGTGGAAACCTGGCTGTTGGTGTATAGGTTGTAATCGAAAGGGCCGATCTTCACATCGCCAGCGGGCAAAATGAGATTGCTTTCGTTCACCGTGCGGACCACATCCATGACGGATAGCTGGTGGGCCTCCAGTTTGAGCGGGTCCACGTACACCATGATTTGGCGATAGCGGCCGCCAAACGGTTGTGGCACGGAGGCGCCCGGCACATTGGCGATTTGATTGCGCACGGTGTACTGGCCAAGGTCGCGCAACTGCGTTTCATTCAAACCCTCGCCCTTCAAAGTAATCAAGCAGACCGGCAGGCTGGAAGCATCGAACTTGAGTACCACCGGTGGAAGAGTGCCAGGGGGGAGTCTTCGCAGGTCGGCCAATGCCAGATTCGAGATGGTGCTTAGATCGGCGTCGGGATTGGTGCCCGGCTGGAAGTAAATCTTAATGAGGCTCACACCCGGGAGCGATCGCGACTCGATGTGATCGATGCCGCTGCCCAGCGTGAAGAATCGTTCAAACGGATCGGTGATATCGGTTTCGATCTGTTCCGGCGGCATTCCGGAATAGAAAGTGGCTACGACCACCACCGGGATGTTGATGGGAGGAAACAGATCAACCGGCATGCGCACCAGCGTCACCGTACCGACGATGGCGATCAGCAAACAAGCGACAATGATGAAGAACGGATACTTGATGGAGAAGCCGGACATCAGTTTCCCCCGGTTTCGGCGGCCGAGCTCACTTCTTTCGGCTGAACTTTCTGTCCGCTCCGGAATTGGCTGCGGTTCCCGATGACCACGCGGTCGCCTTCGTGGAGGCCGGTTAAGATTTCGACGCGTTTTTCATCTTCGAGACCGAGGCGAATGTGGCGCTCCTCGACGACGTTTTCCGGGGTCAAGGCCAGGACGGTTGTGTCATCGCCATTGCGCGCCACCGCCTCCAGGGGAACCGTTATCACGTTCTTTTTCTGGGCTAGAGAAAGACGCGTTTCCGCATACATTCCGGGAATGAGGCTGCCGTTACGATTGTCAAAATCGATTTCGGTTTCCATCGTGCGAGTTTGTAAATCCAAGGAGTCCGCGAAGCGGGAGACTTTGCCCGCAATGTCCCGATTTAAGGCTTGCACGTGAACTTTGACGGGATCCCCCAGGTGAATCTGCCCGGCCACGGATTCCGGAATGGGCAGAACCAGACGCAGGACGGAGATTTGGGCGATTTTCACTACCGGAATGGCTTGCGTGCTGGTGGAAGTCCCCGCCGCAACGAGCGCTCCAGTGTCCGCATAACGATTGGTGATAACGCCAGAATAAGGCGCCGTGATGCGCGTGTAGTCTGAAAGCGCGGATATCTGTTTCTGATTGGCCTGCGCCACTTCCAGTTCCTGCTGGGCGGCCGATAACGCCGATTTCGCGCTGGCCACCTGGGCCTCCGCTTCGAGGTCTTTAGCTTGCGAGTCATCTAACTCCTGCTGCGCTACCAGGCCTTGGCGTGTCTTAGCGGCATCGCTAAGACGGGAGTACGCCGAATGCATGGCCACGTGAATGGACCTGGCCCGCTCGAGATCCCCTTGCGCGCGCCCGATTTCCTCCGTGGCACGGCGAACTGAAGCATCCGCCCCGGCAAGCTGTGCGGCTAGCTCCGGGACTTCCAAAATCGCTAGGGTTTGACCGGCTTGCACATGGTCGCCGACATCCACGTAAATCTTTTTGATGTAACCGGCCACTTTCGCGTGCACTTCCACGTCTTGAAAAGGCTTGAACTCCCCGGCGATGGTCAGCGTGTTCCCGACGTTGTGGCGCTCGGCGTGGGCCACGACCGCCACCGTCTCTGCCGAAGGCGCGATCGAATGATTTTGATCATCGGCTTCGGTCGGTCCGCGGGTAGCCCAGCGCCACGCCAAGAGGACCAGCACCAGGAAAACGGCAATTACCGTCAGCAGCTTTTTTTTGGTCATAACCTCATATCCCTGGCAGGCTGCCATCTCCCGCTATTTCGGGCTTGGCGGGATCGAGACACCTGCGGAATTATTAGATGGCCTAAAAGACGACAAAGTGAGTGACGGATTTCATCCGGCTGTGTAAATACTTCAGTTCAATTGAGACAAAAACCGACTAGCGAGCGGGCGGCGGCCGGAACCACAGGCTCGAACCGAAAAACTGCTGCGGAGGAGAGACTACTTGAGGAAAGGCTTTGAAGGCACTAGAGGAGACCTCCGGAAAAGAGACCAGAGGCAGGACAGCGGAAGTCACGTGCGTGGTGAGATTGTCTCGGTCATCCGCGGGGGAGAAGTACTGCAACTCCGAGGCGCCTACCGTAGCTCGATTGCTGGCGGGATGCCGGACATTCAAATCCTTGGTGGCGCTTGGCCCCGCCACGTAAGGGTTGTAGAGCAGGAAAAACGCAAGGAAGAAACAAAACCAAGCGTGCCATGGCCTCCGTGCGGAAGCTTCGGAAAATTCTGTAGAGAGGCGCATCGTGGTCTCATTTATAACAATAGTAGGACTGCTTGGAGCGGTCAAGGGGATGCCTGGAGGGAGTTGCGAGATTCCAGGAAAGGGGAGATAGGGACCGGAGCCAGGGGTGCGCCGGTCCCCGGGGTAGGACTGTCGTTGAAGATCAAGCGCGCTCAGTGTCGCAAGCGGGCTTCACGTCCGAATGAAGGGCGTGTGAATTCTCAGTGATGGCGGATTCGCCGGCAGAAGACGGACCGCTATGTTGGGTCTGGTCATCTTCGTCGGAGCGAACGGCGAGGCCGCGGCCGTGGCGGACGTCGAGGCCGCGCACCCAGAAGATGATGTCTTCGGCAATGTTGGTGGCGTGATCGGCGATGCGCTCCAGATGGCGGGTGGCAAGAATGAATTGCATGCCCGGGCTCACAAGCGTGGGCTCCGTGGTCATGTGCTGGAGGAGTTGCTCAAAAATGCGGTCGCGGTACTGATCAACGACATCGTCGCTCTCAAGAACCAGCGTGGCCATTTCGACGTTGCGGAAAATGAGCGCTCCCAGACTCTTGCTGACCATGGCGCGCACGGCGGCGGCCATCGGAGCCAACTCTTCAGGAACCTGCGCGCTTTGCATATCGCGAAGGGAGACGACGCGCTCAGCAAGATTCACGGCGAGGTCCCCGATGCGCTCGAGGTCGTTGGTGATTTTCAGAGCCGCAACGATGAGCCGCATTTCATCATCGGAAAACGAGCCGCGGCGTAGCAGTCGGATGGCATGTTCGTCGATCACAATTTCCATTTCGTTGATGCGCGGCTCGAGGAGAAACACTTCGCCGGGGAGGGCGGACGTGCGGGAACTTTCGAGGCTAACAATAGCATCGAGCGCACGGTTCATGGCGCCTTCAACGGTACGCGCCATAGAGACGAGATAGTTCACCAGCGTGTCGTAGAGCACTACTTCTGTAAGTCCGGCAGTGCTGGCCATTGGTCCCCTTCCGGAGCGGAGGGCGGGAAGCAACACTTCCGCTCGTAAGCAAAATGGTGTCTCAGAATTGGTTACAATTTGTTCACAACAATGTGAAAATGCTGAGAACGACGCAACTTAAGTCCAGAAAGGACTTTCGCCGCAGCCTCGCCCTCCCGGAGCTAGTGCGGAGTGCGAACCGAAGCACGCCGGTCGAAAATAGGAACCGTAAAATGGAATTGCGAGCCTTGGCCGACGGCGCTTTCCACCCAAATGCGCCCGCCGTGAGCTTCGACAAGGTGTTTGGCAATGGAGAGCCCCAACCCGGTGCCGCCGACTTCTCGAGAACGCGCAACATCCACGCGGTAAAAGCGCTCGAAGATGCGGGATTGCTCGGCTTGCGGGATGCCAATGCCGGTGTCAGAAACCGTGAAAGTAACCACCGCTCCATTGGCGGAGGCTCCCACCATGATCTGGCCTCCCGCTGGAGTGTACTGCATGGCGTTGTCCAGCAGGTTTTGCAGCACTTCGGCGAGACGGCGGCGGTCCGCGGCGATGTCCGGCACGGGCTGCTGCAGATTCACGGAAACGCGCAAATTTTTCTCAGCCGCGGGCCGCTGCGTCGTTTCGATGCAACTCTCGACAAATTGAGAAACGCTCAAGCGGCGAATTTCCATTTCCAGCCGGTCGGCATCCATTTTTGATAGCTTCAGGAGATCATCGGTAAGCCGCGCGAGGCGCCGCGAATGCTCGAGTATGATTTCGAGGAACCGCAAGCGATTCTGCGGGTCGTCGATGGCACCGGCAAGCAAAGTCTCCGCGAAACCCTGGATGGCCGTGAGCGGCGTCTTGAATTCGTGCGAAACGTTGGCGACGAAATCCCGCCGGACGCGCTCGAGTTTGCGCAGGTCCGTGATGTCATGAAGCACCAGCACGGCGCCGGGCTTCTCTCCTCCGCGCACCGCCGTGGCCGTAGCCGCGAAAAACCGCTGGCGCACGGTGCCGGTCACGATTTCTGCGTGCACCGCGGATTCGCCGCTTAGCACGCTGCGCACCGCCTCAATCAATTCCGTCTGCCTGACGGATTCGACGAGAGCCGAGCCGATCTTTGGCGGCACGTCCAGGTTAAGAATCTCGGCGAAGCCCTGGTTCGAGAAAACCAGGCGGTTCGTCGCGTCCACCACGGCTACGCCTTCCACCATGCTGCCCAGAATCGCCGCCGAGAGGTTGCGCTCATCCCGCAGGCTGCGGATGGTGAGGTCCAGGCGCGCCGCCGATTCACTCAGCGACACCGCCAGTTTGTCGAGCGCGTCACCGCCAGGGTCGGCGACGAGCGGACGGAAATCACCTTGGGCCACGCGGCGCGAAAACACCTGCAGACGGTCCACGCGGTCCGCAAAACTCCGCGAAACGAGCAGCGAAGCAGCGCCTGAAATCAGCAAGATGACAAAAGAGGACAGCCACAGGCTGTGGCGGAAAGAACCGAGGACTTCATCCACGGTGGCGACCGGGAGGGCAAAACGCAAGACGGCGGGCTCGCCAGAGGGCCGGTCTTGCCGCACGGCATAATACAGCAAATCTCGATTGACGGTCACACTGTGGCGAATGGACTGGCCCACGCCTTGGGCGAAAGCATCGCGGATTTCCGGGCGGCTGGCGTGATTTTCCATCGTCGAGGTGTCGGATTGCGAGTCCGCCAGCACCTGTCCCTCAGCAGTGATGACGGTCACGCGGACGCCGCTGGCGGCGATTTTCTGGACCCATTCAGCGAGCGCCGCGCGGTCGACACTGCCTGAACTTCCGGCGAGAGAGGCCGCCGGTGGTGGACTTCGAAGCGCGATGCGCGCAACAGAAGTTAGCTGCTCGAAACCGGCGCGCTCGTAATTACGGCGTAGAGCCCGTTCGGCATAGAAATCGACGGGGACCAGGACCGCGATCAGCAGCGCGAAAAAGGCAAGACCGAGTTTCCAGAAAAGATTAAGCCGCACGGGTTTCAAACAAATACCCCGCGCCCCGGACGGTTTTCAAGTACAAAGGGTTCTCCGGATCGCCTTCTATCTTTTCACGCAAGCGCCGGACGTATACGTCCACACTGCGCGGGGTAACAAAGCGATCCGTTCCCCACACCGCGTCGAGCAATTGATCCCTGGTAAAGACGCGGTTGGGGCGCGAAGCAAGGTAGTAGAGCAGCCGGAATTCGAGCGTGCTGAGCGGTACGGGCTTGCCGGAATAGCTCACGCGATAGGACGCCGGATCAATCGCCAGCTTGCCGATCTCAATGGTGCGCGGCGCGTCGGCGGGCGGCTCGGCACGGCGGAGCAGGGCCTTTACGCGCGCCAGCAATTCGCGCGGGCTGAAGGGCTTGGTCACGTAATCGTCGGCGCCCATCTCTAGGCCGACGACGCGGTCGGCTTCTTCGCCGCGCGCCGTGAGCATCAAAATGGGCAAACGATTCAGCGCATCATCCCTGCGAATCTCCCGGCAGATTTCCAGTCCGGAAAGCTTCGGAAGCATGAGATCGAGAAGCAACAGATCGGGTGGCGTTTTTTTCAGCGTGCTCAAGCCGGTGCTGCCATCTTGGGCAGAACTGACCTGAAAGCCTTCGTTGGCGAGGTTGTAGCGGACCAGTTCGACGATATCGCGATCGTCTTCGATGATAAGGATGCGTTTCATGCAAGTTGTGCGTACCGCACGCCGGCTTGGCGGCAGTGTACCGTAGGACGGCGAGTTGCGGTAGGCATTCGGAAGTTTTTGATCACTCGGGATTTGACGTAACACGTCTGATTGTCGCAGGCGCATGGTCTAGCATGATAACGCAGGGCTTACAGCAATGTGAATGGTGTGTAAAAGCCGAAAAAGGCTTATTCGCCGCTGGCAGTTGTGAAAGCCAGGGCCATGAGCGCCTTTTGCTCCATCTCGTGGGCCTTGGCTGAACCAGTCGCCGGGCTGGCGCTGGCAGAACGCTTGACCGAGCGGAAGTTGCGCCCCCTGGCTTTGGCGATGCGTTCAAACCGCGGCAAGATATAACCGGCCGCCCCCATATTGCCCGGTTCTTCCTGGACCCAGACAATCTCGCGCGCGTTGGGATGCTCGTCGATAGCGGCGGCAATTTCCGTACGCGGCAACGGGTAGAGCTGGTCGAGAAAGAAAATGGCGGTATTCGCGTCTTTGCGGCGGCGGCGTTCGGCGCGCAACTCGTGGCCGACTTTCCCGCTGGCGATCAGGATACGCTTGGCGTTCTCGACTTCGCGGTCGGGAACCAATGGTAGGAAACGCGGTTTCGTGAATTCCTCGATGCTGGAGCTGGCGTCCGGATGGCGCAACATGCTCTTGGGGGTGAAGACGATCAGCGGCTTACGCCACTGGCGGCGTACTTGGCGCCGCAGCATGTGAAAATATTGCGCCGCGGTCGAGGGCTGGCAAATCTGCATGTTGTCTTCGGCGGCCAGCTGCATGAAGCGCTCCATGCGCGCGCTGGAATGCTCGGGTCCCTGGCCCTCGTAACCGTGCGGCAGCAGCATCACGATTCCGGCCGGCAAATTCCATTTGTCCTCGCCCGCGCTGATGAACTGGTCGATGATGACCTGCGCACCGTTGGCAAAATCCCCAAATTGCGCTTCCCACAAAACCAGCGCCTCGGGATAGTCGCGGCTAAAGCCGTACTCGAAACCGAGGCAGCCCGCCTCGGAGAGCGAGGAGTTATAGATTTCCGAGAAAGCTTGATGGGGAGAAAGATGCGAGAGCGGAAGGTAATCGTGCTCCGTGACCGTATCGACGAGCACCGCGTGGCGCTGGTTGAAGGTGCCGCGCTCGGAATCCTGTCCGGTGAGGCGGACGGGATGGCCCTCCAAAACAATAGAAGCAAAAGCCAGCGCTTCCGCGAATCCGTAGTCCACGGCGCGCTTTCCGCGGCCCATCTCGACGCGTTGCTCGAGCAGTTTCGCGATCTTCGGATGAAGATGAAAGCCGTCCGGCACGCGCACCAATCCGGTGGTGAGTTCCTCGAGCTTCTCGCGGGCCAAGCCGGTGTCCACTTCATATTCTGGCTGGTAGCGGCCGTGCTTATACGGCGCCCAATAGTCCGGCAGCTTTCGAAGATGAGGTACCTTTTTCAGCGCCCGCGCTTTGCTCTGCTCTTCTTCATACTCTTTGCGGATGGCCTCGGACACCTGCGTCGCGTCAATGCCGGTGCGTTCCGCGTAAATCTTCCAGAGTGGCGCGTGATTCTTGATGCGTTCATAGAGCAGCGGCTGCGTAATGGTTGGATCGTCCACTTCACTGTGCCCGTGTCGGCGGTAGCCGATGAGGTCCACCACCACGTCGCTGCCGAAGGTGGCGCGATATTCCGTGGCCAGTTTGCCGACGCGCACGACGGCGTCGGGGTCTTCCGCGTTGACGTGGAAGATGGGCACGGACTGACGCTTGGCGATATCTGAGGCAAAGCGCGCCGAATGTTCCTCGGTGGGTCGTGTCGTAAAGCCGATGAGGTTGTTCACGATGATGTGAATGGTGCCGCCAACGGTGTAAGCGCGCAGGTCCGCGAAGTTGAGCGTCTCCGCCCAGATGCCTTGCCCCGCGAACGCCGCGTCGCCGTGCATAACAATGGGAACAACCTTGTTTTGTATTTCCCGAGAACGGACCACGTAGGGCCCGCGCAAGCCGTAGCGAGTCTGCTTCGCGCGCGCGCGTCCGACCGCCACCGGATCGACCGCTTCCAAGTGGCTCGGATTCGAAACCAGGTGGATGCCGATTTCCTTGCCGCTGGTAGTGACATACGTGCCGGTAGCGCCGACGTGATATTTCACGTCGCCCGCGCCTAGGACGCTGCGTGGATCGACGTCTTCAAAGCCCGCGACTACCTCGTGAGGCACCTTCGAAGCCGCGTGAACCATTACGTTCAGTCGGCCGCGGTGGCTCATGGCCATGATCGAGGATTCCGCGCCATGCTCGCCGGCTTCGTCGAGAATCGCATCGAGCAGCGGAATCAGCGCGGTGACGCCTTCGAGCGAGAAGCGCTTGGTGCCCAGGTAACGTGCTTGCAAAACTTGTTCGAAAAGATCGGCGCGAATCAGGCGCTCGAGGATTTTATGCTGAGCGACTTGGCCTGCGGGAGCTTCCAGGCGCTCGGCGATCCAACGGCGGCGGTCCGCTTCCGGCAAGTGCATGAAGTCCGCGCCAATCGTGTGGCAATAGATGCCGCGGGCTTGGTCAGCCGTTTCGCCGGTTAGCGCATCCAGGTCGGGGCACTTCAGCGGTTCCAGCAAGCCCAGGGGATCGAGCGTGGCTTCGAGATAGCCCCAGCGCCGGAAAGCGTCGAAGATGCGCTCACGCTCTTCGTGGCTGGCTGGTTTCCCTAGGCTGCCCGCCGCAGTACTCTTGGCTGCCTTCGCCATTCTTGCGGGACGCTGTTCTTCCAATGTTGTACGGTGGGCCATAAATCGCGCTCTTTGAACCTACTATTTTGCCACAGAAGCTCCCGGGTTGCTCAGAGGTGTGCGGCGCGGTTTTCTCATACTTGAACTTTAGTTAGATGCGCGTTGGGAGCGCGGATTTACCGAAAAGCGCCGTAAAGCCCCTGGCTTTAGCCATTGGGATAGAAGGTGTGATGTGTTCCCGGTACGGATGGACTGTTAAAAGATATCTATTGGCAAACAAAAGGCGAAGGCGAAGATGTATCATTCTTTCATGATGCTGGGATACAAATCGAACAACAATGTCGTGTACAGCTGCAAATATCACGTCATTTGGTGCCCGAAGTATC
>DATKHV010000048.1:0-2286 GCA_035510055.1 Candidatus Cybelea sp.
GTTCGCGCATGCGCCGATGCAGGATTGGCCCAATCACCCGCTCGAGCGGCTCAAACAAAAAAATCAGCACAAACAACAAAAAACTAGCCGTAGCCTCCGGTGGCAAAACCGGTTCCAGCCAAGTCCCCACCCGCCGCACCAGCGCCAGGTACAGCGATGCCAAAAACGTCGCCGAAAGCGCATAAACCAAATTCCGCTGCGCCCCGTACTCCAAAAGATTGTGTCGCAGGAAAAAATAAGCAAGCACGATGCCGGGTAAGACGCCCGCCAAGATGACCAGGGTTAATATCACCTCGGTGCGGCTCGCTGAAGCCGCTCCATGGATCCGCAGCAACGTGAGCAGCGAAGCTAGCAGGCAGGAAACGACGAACAGGCACTGAAACATTCGTCGCTCTACGCTGTCCGTGGCTTTGCGCCAATCCCTCAGCTCGAATACGGCATCCAGCAACGCGACCACCGGAAGAAGGCCCCTTCCGCCCTGCAAGAAGAATTGCAGCGTCACCAGACGTCGGAAATCGGGCGCTCCACCCCAAAGAAGACTCAGCCCCATTGCGAGCTCAAGCAGTGCAACGAGGTAGAACATGACAACAAATGGCCGGCTGAAGACGCCCGTCGGCGACTTGCGCACCTGCCGGCCATACGCGTAGTGCGTGTGCCAAATGAGCGGCAGCAATAGAAACGCGCCGAGTGCCTGGAGTCCGTCGTAGAAGAACCGTGTCGCATCCGGCGGCGAGACATACTGAATCAGCGCGTTCATCTCCAACAACGCGCCCGCATAAATCAGGAACAGCGAGAGCATCACGAAAAACAAAAGTCGCTCGAGCAACCGAGGCCGGCGATGCCCCAGAATCAGAGCAATCAAGAAAAGGTAAACAAGCGTTCCAGCAGTCAATCCAATCAGCTGCGCATAAAAAAGCAAACTCACACAAGTCCCTCGCGCGACGAATTTTAGCCTCACGCCCCAAACAACTCAATCCACAAGTGTCGGAAAAACACGACAACTAGTAACGCACACAAAACAAGCATCTTACATGTATGCAGAAGTGCGCGAAATGTGAGCGTCGAATTGTCATGGTTTTCGCTTGACACTCATCCCAGCCGTGCTAAATTAGCACTCGCCCGTGTGGAGTGCTAATCGGTCGCCTGACCCTTGAATCTCCTCGCGCGCAAGACTCACCACACAATCGGAGGAATTGCACAATGGCAGTCAATATCACGCCCCTGCACGACCGCGTGCTCGTGCGGCGCCTGGAAGAAAAGGAAACCGTGAAGGGTGGCATCATCATCCCGGACTCGGCTAAAGAGAAACCCCAAGAGGGTGAAGTGGTCGCCGTGGGCAGTGGACGCCGCGAGAAGGGTGAATTGATCCCGCTCGACGTTAAGCCCGGAGACCGCATCCTGTTCGGCAAGTATAGCGGCAACGACATCAAGATCGACGACGAGGAATTCATGATCCTAAAGGAAGACGAAATCCTCGCTAAGATCGGCCCCAGCGCCAAAGCAGCCGGCGGCAAAAAGTAACTTCCTGGACAGCGCCCGCCCCGATCCAATCGGGGCAAACTCCCGCGCAATCGGGGGCCAGCTGCCGGACTAACCATTCAAGAGAATCCGAAAGAGGAGATAGACAATCATGGCAAAACAAATCGTAACTGGTGAAAATTCTCGCCAGGCGATCCTCCGCGGCGTCAATCAGTTGGCGGACGCGGTAAAGATCACGCTCGGCCCCAAGGGCCGCAACGCGGTCATCGAAAAGAAGTTCGGTTCGCCGATCATCACCAAGGACGGCGTCACCGTGGCCAAGGAAATCGAGCTGCAGGATCCGCTCGAAAACATGGGCGCTCAGATGGTTCGTGAAGTCGCTTCCAAGACATCCGACGTCGCGGGCGACGGCACCACCACCGCAACCGTTCTCGCGCAAGCCATTTTCAAGGAAGGCGTGAAGGCCGTCGCAGCCGGTGCCAGCCCCACAGCCCTCAAACGCGGTATCGAGAAGGCTGTCGGAATCGCCGTTGAGGAAATCAAGAAGCAGCACAAGGACGTTAAGGGCGAGATGATCGCGCAAGTCGGCACCATCAGCGCCAATAACGATAAGCAGATCGGCAGCATCATCGCCGAAGCGATGAAGAAGGTCGGCAAAGATGGCGTCATTACCGTCGAGGAATCCAAGACGATGGAGACCAACCTCGAAGTAGTCGAAGGCATGCAGTTCGACCGCGGCTACCTCTCGCCTTACTTCGTCACCGATCCGGAACGCATGGAATGCACCCTCGAAGATGTCCGCATCCT
>DATKHV010000049.1:0-32849 GCA_035510055.1 Candidatus Cybelea sp.
CGGCGACATGAAGCTGCCGGCGGGCGTGGAAATGGTGATGCCGGGGGACAACGTGAGCTGCGAAGTGACGTTGATTACGCCAGTCGCTTTGGAGAAGGGCTTGCGGTTCGCGATTCGCGAAGGCGGCCACACCGTCGGCGCGGGCGCCGTGACGGAAATTATTGAATAGCGCCGCGAGCGCGAAAGGGTTAAAGCCATGCGCGAGATCATTACTTTGCAGTGCGGGGACTGTAAGAACCGCAACTACACAACGGCAAAAAATAAGAAGAAGCATACCGAGCGGTTGGAAACGAGGAAGTTCTGCAACACGTGCCGGAAGCACACGGCGCATAAGGAAGTGAAGTAACTTTTCGTTTTCGCGAAGAACGTTTCGCGGGGACCAGGGCGGGCCGGAATCGATCTTAGGGGAGTCGTCCAACGGTTAGGACTCCGGTCTCCAAAACCGGGTATGGGGGTTCGAATCCCTCCTCCCCTGCCAGAGTTTCTCTGAAGCGCAGGAGAGAGCGCACGGGAATGAGGATTTATGGCGACGCGGGCGGTGAAAATGAGCGGCGATGAATCTCAGGGCGGAGCAGGCTCTGAGCTAACGAAGAAGGTTACGGGCACGGTCGCCCACACACGCGAATTTTTGCACGACGTTCGCGTGGAGATGAAACAGGTCACCTGGCCGAGCCGCGAAGACGTGGTGTCGACCACCTGGGTGGTTATCGCCACGGTGGCGTTTTTTGGGGCGTTTCTCGCCGTAGTGGACAAGCTGGTGCAGATGGGCGTGGCCTATGTATTCAAGCGTTTTGGCGTCTAAAGGGGACCAGAGATCGATGGGCATGCAGTGGTACATCATCCATACGTACTCGGGCTTTGAAAAGAAAGTCAAAGAAAGCCTGGAGAGCCGCGTGGCCGCTTTCAGCCTGCAGGACAAGATTGGCCGAGTGCTGATTCCCACGGAGGAAGTGGTGGAAGTGCGCGGCGGCAAGAAGGTGGTTTCGAATCGCATGTCCTATCCGGGCTACGTGTTGGTGGAAATGGACTTGGACGAAAACACCTGGCACACCGTGCGCTCGACGCCGCGGGTGACCGGCTTTGTGGGCTCGGCGACATCACCGTCGCCGCTCTCCGAAGCGGAAGTGGACGGCATCATCAACCGCGTGCACACGCCGCAAGACCGGCCGAAGCCGAAAGTGGTTTTCGAGCGCAACGAGCAGGTGCGCATCGTGGATGGGCCGTTTGCGAATTTCAACGGCAACGTGGAAGAGATCGACAACGATCACAGCCGGTTGAAGGTTTCCGTGACCATTTTTGGACGGTCGACGCCAGTGGAATTGGATTTCGCCAGCGTCGAGAAGCTGGGATAGGGAAGCGGGAGCAGTGGCACGCTAAACTTTCTACCCGAATCGCTTTCGCGGAGTGCGGAGCGAGGGCCCAGGTGAGGATTGAGGACGAACGGACATGGCTAAGAAGATTCAGACCACCATCAAGCTGCAATTGCCCGCGGGCAAAGCGACTCCGGCGCCTCCGGTCGGCACGGCGCTTGGGCCGCACGGCTTGAACATTATGGATTTTTGCAAGCAGTTCAACGCTAAGACGGCGAAGGAAGCGGACGGGATGATTTTCCCGGTGCTCGTGACGGTATACACCGACCGCACTTTCACGTTTATTTTGAAGACGCCCCCGGCGTCGGTGCTGCTGAAGCGCGCGGCGAATATCGCCAAGGGTTCCGCCGAGCCGAACCGCAACAAAGTCGGCAAAGTGACAAAAAAGCAAGTGGAAGAGATTGCCAAGATCAAGCTTGTCGATCTCAACACCACCAATCTGGACTCCGCGGTGCGCACCGTGATGGGTACGGCGCGCAACATGGGCCTGGAAGTCGTGGAAGCCTAGAAGTTCAGGCGCTCAGAGCATCGAAGAGGTGGCAGCGATGAAGAAGTCCGGCAAGAATGTGGAGAAAGCGCGCAAGCTCGTGGAAGCGCGTACCTACAAACTCGGCGAAGCGGCCGAAGTTCTAAAGAAGGCACATCACACGAAGTTCAACGAAACGGTCGAGCTGGCGATCAATCTGGGGGTAGACCCGAAGCATTCCGACCAAGTTGTCCGCGGCACTGTAGGTTTGCCGAATGGACTGGGCAAATCCGTGCGCGTGCTGGTGATTGCGGGCGGCGAAAAGGTCCGCGAAGCGCAGGAAGCGGGCGCGGACTTCGTCGGTGGCGACGACATCGTGCAGAAAATCATGGAAGGGTGGACCGATTACGACGCCGTAATCGCCACGCCGGACATGATGCGCTCGGCCGGCAAGCTGGGTAAAGTGCTCGGCCCGCGCGGGTTGATGCCCAATCCAAAGACCGGCACGGTTACCTTTGAAGTGGCCAAGGCGATCAAGGAAGTGAAAGCGGGCAAAGTGGAATTCCGCGTCGACAAAGCCGGGATCGTGCACTGCCCGATTGGCAAGATCCAGTTTGAAGGCGCGAAACTGGCCGAGAACGCCCACGCCGTTATTGAAGCGGTGCTCAAAGCCAAGCCCGCGGCGGCCAAGGGCAAGTACCTGAAGAAAATTACACTGACCTCGACCATGGGTCCGGGCATCACCATTGACCTGGCCGAAGTGGAAGCGATGGCCGCCGCCGCGTAGTCGGAGCGGAGGGAAGCCAGCGGAGCGAAATTATGAAGAATCGCAGCGAAAAGCAGCAAGACCTGGACAAACTCAAGACCGAGCTTGCCAAAGTATCGACGGTCATTCTTTCGACCTTTCAGGGCATCACTGTCGAAGACGACACCAAACTCCGCCGCGCCGTGCAAGCCGCGGGCGGCAAGTACAAGGTTGTGAAGAACACGCTCGCGGAGCGAGCCGGCGCGGGAACACCCGCCGAAAACTTGCTCAAGAATCTGAGCGGAACGAATTCGATCGCCTACACCGCGACTGACCCCGTGGCGCTGGCCAAAGCGCTCACCAAGGTAGCCAAAGACGTTCCGGCGTTTCAGTTCAAGTCCGGAGTTGTCGAAGGGCGCGTCATTTCCATCAAGGAGATTCAGCAGCTGGCGAATCTGCCGTCGAAGGAGGAGTTGATCAGCAAGATCATGTTCCTGCTGAACGCTCCGGCGCAACGCATCGCCATGGCCCTGAACGCGCTGCCGCGCAACTTGGCGGTAACCGTCAGCGAAGCCATTAAGGCCAACAAGTTTGGGTCGGGCGGAGGCAGTCGAACACCAAGCCCCGAGGCGGCCTGAGTAAGTTCAATTTTTTGAAATTGAGAGGAGAGGAACAAAGTCATGTCGAAAGTCGAAACGATACTGGAAGAAATCAAGGGGCTGACGCTTCTCGAAGCGTCCGACCTCGTGAAGAAGATGGAAGAAGCCTTCGGCGTCTCCGCAGCGGCGGCCACGGTAGTGGCGGCGGGTGGCGGGGCGGCAGCTGGCGGCGCGGCACCGGCGGAAGAGAAGACGGAATTTTCCGTCGTGCTCACCGACGTTGGTGGCAACAAGATCAACGTCATCAAAGCGGTCCGCGAAGTCACCAGCCTGGGCCTGAAAGAAGCCAAGGACCTCGTTGACGGCGCTCCGAAGACTGTCAAGGAAGGCGTCAACAAAGACGAAGCCGCGACGATCAAGAAGAAGTTCGAAGAAGCCGGCGCTAAGGTCGAAATCAAGTAGTTGGCGGGCCCTGGCCTGGCCGGGGCCACGCGCAACTGTTTTTGCAGTACGGTTTTTCGAGCGGCGGCGCGGCGCAAGAGCGGGCGGACCGCGCCAAAGGAATTCGCTTACGCAATTCGAGGCCGGTACTGGTTACAGACTCACGGGCCCTTTCCGGGCCCCCCGCCGCCGTGTGGGCAGCGATCCCGGGCAGGTCGTCTCGCACCGCGGTGATGTGTGCATTTTCCAGTCGTCCGCTTTTTGCCCAAAAGGAATGTCGGCCGTCTTAGGGCCGCACAGAATAACGAGGGTCACGCATGCCGACTAGCAATCATCACGTCCGGGAACGCCAGCGTCTGGATTTCGCGAAAATCCAGGGCTCGATTCAGATTCCCAACTTGATTGAAGTCCAGATGAAGTCGTATCAGCGCTTCTTGCAGATGGACCTTCTGCCCAGCGAGCGCGATGACGGCGGGCTTCAGTCCGTGTTCACTTCCGTGTTTCCGATCCGGGACTTCCGCGAGATGTCGCAACTGGAGTTCGTGGACTATTCGATCGGCAACTGGGAGTGCAAGTGCGGCAACCTGAAGGGGCTGCACCACCTTCGCGCCACGTGCCGCAATTGCGGCGCGTCGGTAGTCACCAATCCGTACCAGACCGGGGACGTCATTTGCCACAAGTGCGGCACATTCAACAAAAACACGCCGACCTTCTGCAACAAGTGCGGCGACCCGGTGGCCATGCAATTGAAGTATGACGTGAACGAGTGCCAGGAGCGCGGCATGACCTACTCCGCGCCTCTCAAGGTCACCATCCGTCTGACCATTTACGACAAGGATCCCGATAGCGGCGCGAAGACTATCCGCGACATCAAGGAACAGGAAGTTTTCTATGGCGACATTCCGCTGATGACCGAGAACGGCACGTTCATCATCAACGGCACCGAGCGCGTCATCGTTTCGCAGTTGCACCGCTCGCCGGGCGTGTTTTTCGAGAGCGCCAACAACCGCAGCTACTTCCTGGGGAAAATTATTCCCTACCGCGGGTCGTGGGTGGAGTTCGAATACGACACCAAGAACATTCTTTACGTGCGCATCGACCGCAAGCGCAAGTTCCTGGGCTCGATCTTCTTGCGCGCGCTGGGAATGAAGTCCAACGAAGACATTCTGCGCACGTTCTATCAGGTCGAGCGCATTTCGCTGCGCGACAAAGATCTTTTCTGGAACGTTTCGCCGGGAATCGTGGACCGCAAGCTGGCTCACGAAATCCGCAATCCGAAATCGGATGAAGTGATTGTTGGTGCGCACAAGCGCATCACCGAGACGCTCTTCAAGGAACTGATCAAAGCCAAGATTTCGCAGATTCGCGCCGCGCTGGCGGACCTCGAGGGCGCTTATAGCGTCGCCGACGTCGTGAATCGCCAGACCGGCGAAGTGCTGCTCGAGGCCAACAAGCCGCTGACACCAGAACTGTGGCAGGCCTTTGCCGAAGGCGGCATCAGCGAAGTCGATGTGTTCTTCCCCGAGCGCGACGACATCGGCTTGGTGCTCTCGCGCACGCTGGATAAGGACTCCATCCGCTCTTCGAAAGAAGCGCTCATCGAGATCTACCGCAAGCTGCGTCCCGGCGACCCTCCGACGCTCGAAACGGCCACCAACCTTTTCCGTGGCATGTTTTTTGACCCGCGCAAATACGATTTCAGCCGCGTGGGCCGCTTGAAGTTCAACATCAAGATGGGCCTGGACACGCCGCTGGATAACCGCACGCTGGATGCGCCGGACTTTGTTTCGGCGATCAAGTATCTCTTCAAGCTGCGCAAAAACATCGGCGTCGTCGATGACATCGACCATCTCGGCAACCGCCGTGTTCGCGCGGTCGGTGAACTGCTCGAAAACCAGTTCCGCATCGGCCTGGTCCGCATGGAACGCGCCATCAAGGAAAAGATGAGTGTGTACCAGGAAATGTCCACGGCCATGCCGCACGACCTAGTAAACGCCAAGCCGGTTATGGCCGCGATCCGCGAATTCTTCGGATCGTCGCAGCTTAGCCAGTTCATGGACCAGACCAACCCGCTCAGCGAAATTACCCACAAGCGGCGCCTCTCGGCTCTTGGACCTGGCGGTCTCTCGCGCGAGCGCGCCGGATTCGAAGTGCGCGACGTACACCCGACGCACTACGGCCGCATCTGCCCGATTGAAACGCCGGAAGGCCCGAACATCGGATTGATCAGCTCGTTGAGCTGCTTCGCGCGCATCAACGACTACGGCTTCATCGAATCGCCTTACCGCAAGGTAAAGGGCGGGCGAATCATCGACTACGTGCAGATCGTCAATGCCGGAGACAGCGAGTTCAAGGCCGGCGAAATCGTCGAGAAGGACAAGGTCGAGGAACTCAACGAAGAGCTGAAACGCCGCAAGGTGGTTTATGAACCGTATTGCTTCTATCTTTCCGCTTGGGAGGAAGACAAATACGTCGTGGCGCAAGCCAACGTAGCGCTCGACGAGCGTTTAAAGATCACCACGGAACTGGTCAATTGCCGGCAAGCCGGCAACTTCGTGCTGAAGAGTCGCGATGAAGTCGACTACGTGGACGTTTCGCCGAAGCAACTCGTTTCCGTGGCGGCCAGCTTGATTCCGTTCCTCGAAAACGACGACGCCAACCGCGCGCTGATGGGTTCCAACATGCAGCGCCAAGCCGTTCCGCTCATTAAGGGCGAAGCGCCGCTGGTCGGCACCGGCATGGAGCGCGTCACCGCGCGCGATTCCGGCGCCGTCGTGCTTTGCAAGCGCGAAGGCATCGTCGATCAAGTCGATTCCGAGCGCATCATCGTGCGCGTGGAGTCCGACCACTCCGGCGTGCTTAGCCGGGAAGTGGGCGCGGACATCTATCAGCTCATCAAGTTCAAGCGCTCCAACCAGAACACTTGTATCAGCCAGAAGCCGCTGGTTCGCGTGGGCGACCGCGTCAAGAAGGGGCAGGTTCTTGCCGACGGTCCTTGCACCGAACGCGGCGAACTCGCTCTCGGCCGCAACGTGCTGGTGGCCTTCGTGCCCTGGCGCGGGTACAACTTCGAAGACGCCATCCTGGTCAGCGAAAAACTGGTCAAGGACGATTACTACACTTCGATTCACATTGAGGAGTACGAAATCGAAGCGCGCGACACCAAGCTCGGACCCGAGGAAGTTACTCGCGACATTCCCAACATCAGCGAGTCGTTCCTGCGCAACCTCGACGAAAGCGGCGTCATTCGCATCGGCGCGGTCGTGAAGCCCGGCGACATCCTGGTCGGCAAGGTCACGCCCAAGGGCGAGACCACGCTCACGCCGGAAGAAAAGCTGCTGCGCGCCATCTTCGGCGAAAAGGCTGGCGATGTTCGCGACGCTTCGCTCTACTGCCCGCCGGGCATCGAGGGCACCATCGTGGACGTCAAGATCTTTACCCGCAAGGGTGGAGAAAAGGATGAGCGCCACAAGGCCATCGAAGCCACGCAGGTCTTCAAGCTGGAGAAGAACCTCGCCGATGAAATCCGCATCCTCACGGATGAGCGCCTCAAGCGCCTCTCGGATTTGCTCGGCGGCAAGATTCTCCAGGCCGACCTGCACGACGAGAAGACCAACAAGCGCTTGCTGACCAAGGGCGTCGAGCTGACGCGCGAGATCATCGAAAAGATCTCCACGCGCAACCTCAAGCGCCTGAAGCTCAACGAAAAGGATCCTCTGCTCATCGAGAAGATCGAAGAGGTCGAGGAGATGACCTCGCGCCAGATCGACGTGCTGCGCAAAATCACCGAGGAACGCAAGGACAAGCTCAAAAAGGGCGACGAGCTGCCTCCCGGCGTCATCAAGCTGGTCAAGGTCTATATCGCCATGAAGCGCAAGCTTTCCATCGGTGACAAGATGGCCGGACGCCACGGCAACAAAGGCGTCATTGCCCGCATCGTGCCGCAGGAAGACATGCCGTACATGCCGGATGGCACTCCGGTCGAGATCGTTCTGAATCCGCTCGGCGTTCCTTCGCGTATGAACGTCGGGCAGGTTCTCGAGACGCACCTCGGCTGGGCCGCCAAGGAACTCGGCAACAGCCTCAAGCGGTTGCTAAGCAAAGAAGTCCGGGCCGAAGCGGTGCGCCGCTGGTTCCGCGAGGTTTTCTCGGACACCACGGTTTGGAAGACGCTCGCCAAGCTCAGCGATGAAGAGTTGCTCGAATATGCCGAAGGCTTCCGTGAAGGAATTCCTTTCGCCACGCCGGTGTTCGACGGCGCGCGCGAACCGGAAATCCGCCACTTGCTGGAAGTTGCTGGTCTGCCGCACGCCGGCAAGATCAATCTCTTCGACGGCATGAGCGGCGACCAGTTCGACCAGCCGGTCACGGTTGGCTACATCTACATGCTCAAGCTCTCGCATCTGGTCGACGACAAGATCCACGCGCGTTCCATCGGGCCGTACTCGCTGATCACGCAGCAGCCGCTCGGCGGCAAAGCGCAGTTCGGCGGCCAGCGCTTCGGCGAAATGGAAGTTTGGGCGCTGGAAGCTTACGGAGCAGCGCACATCCTGCAGGAGCTGCTCACGGCGAAGTCGGACGACGTCTATGGCCGAGCGAAGATTTACGAAGCCATCGTCAAGGGGGAACCGGGGATCGAGCCCGGCGTGCCTGAATCGTTCAACGTGCTGGTCCGCGAGTTGCAGTCGCTGTGCCTGGACGTGGAGTTGATGAAGCGGCAAAAGCCGACGGCGGAAAAGGCCGCCGACTAGCAAGAGCTGGTCTGTACTAGGAGCGCAGCATGCTGCGCTCCTACTTGGCAACCAAGTTTGTTTTAGCAGTATTCGGTAGTTGGGTTCTGTAGCCGGTCCGGTGTTCTTCAGTGGAGGCCATCGGATCGCGGCCCCGGCGAAAGCTGGGGAGGGAGGAAACAACCTTGTATCGCAGCAGCCCTTATGATCGCGCCAGTTTAATCGCCGATTTCGATTCCATTCGCATCAGCCTGGCGAGTCCAGAAAAAATTCGTTCCTGGTCTCACGGCGAAGTGACCAAGCCGGAGACTATTAACTACCGCACGTTCAAGCCCGAGCGCGACGGCCTGTTCTGCGCCAAGATTTTTGGCCCCGTCACGGACTGGGAGTGCTTGTGCGGCAAGTACAAGCGCATGAAGCATCGCGGCGTTATCTGCGATAAGTGCGGCGTGGAAGTCACGTTAAGCAAAGTCCGCCGCGAGCGCCTCGGCCACATCGAGCTGGCTTCGCCCTGTTCGCACGTGTGGTTCTTCAAGGGCTTGCCCAGCCGCATCGGCTACTTGCTGGACATTTCCATGCGCGATCTCGAGCGCATTCTGTACTTCGAAGCTTTCGTCGTCGTGGATGCCGGCGAAGTCGCCATTTTGCACGAACGCGAAGTGCTGCTCGAAGACAAGTATCGCGAGTTGCAAAAGGAATACCCCGGCCAGTTCACCGCCAAAATGGGCGCGGAAGCCATCAAGGAACTGCTGCGCCGCGTCGAAGTGGACAAGCTCGCCGATGAACTCCGCGATAAGATGAAGGCCGATCCGTCGCTGCAGAAGCGCATCAAGTTCGCCAAGCGCTTGAAAGTTCTGGAAGCCTTCCGCAAGAGCGGCAACAAGCCGGAGTGGATGATTCTGGACGTGATTCCGGTTCTTCCCCCGGAGTTGCGCCCGCTCGTGCCTCTGGACGGCGGCCGCTTCGCCACTTCCGATTTGAACGATCTCTATCGCCGGGTCATCAACCGCAACAACCGCTTGAAGAAGCTCATGGAGCTGCGCGCCCCGGACGTCATCGTGCGCAACGAAAAGCGCATGTTACAGGAAGCCGTTGACGCCTTGTTTGACAACGGGCGCCGCGGCCGCGTTCTGCGCGGAACCAACAACCGCCCGCTCAAGTCCCTCAGCGACACGCTCAAGGGCAAGCAGGGCCGTTTCCGCCAGAACCTTCTCGGCAAGCGCGTGGACTATTCCGGCCGCTCCGTTATCGTCGTGGGACCGGAATTGAAGCTGCACCAGTGCGGTTTGCCCAAGAAGATGGCGCTCGAGTTGTTCAAGCCGTTCATCTACCACAAGCTCGAAGCGCAGGGCCACTGCACCACCATCAAGCAAGCCAAGGAAATGGTCGAGCAACAAGAAGCGGTGGTTTGGGACATTCTGGAAGACGTCATCCGCGAACATCCGGTAATGCTCAACCGCGCTCCGACGCTGCACCGCCTCGGCATTCAAGCGTTTGAGCCGGTTCTCGTCGAAGGCAAAGCCATCCGCATCCACCCGCTCGTTTGCACGGCGTTCAACGCGGACTTTGACGGCGACCAGATGGCCGTGCACATCCCGCTTTCGCCCGAATCGCAGGTCGAAGCGTCCGTGCTGATGCTCAGCTCGCGCAATATTCTATCGCCGGCGCATGGTTTGCCTCTCGCCGTGCCGTCTCAGGACATGGTTCTCGGTATCTACTACTTGACCAAGAACAAGCCGGGAGCCAAGGGCGAAGGCCGCGTGTTCGGGGCCACCGATGAAGTTGTCCTGGCGCTGGAAGCCGGCGAAGTCGAGTTGCTCACACCCATTCGGCTGCGTTACACCGGTGAAGTCATCGACCTCACGACCGCCTACGACAACCAGGACGTGCCGCACACCGTGCCGGTGAAGATGGAGCGCCAGTTCATTCAGACCACCGTTGGCCGCGTCATTTTCAATTCGCACTTGCCGGAGAAGTTTCCGTTTGTGAACGGCCTTCTCAAGAAGAAAGGCGTTCAGCAGCTCGTTTATTACGCTTACTTGCGCTTCGGGCTCGAAGACACTGTCGTTTTGCTCGATCACTTGAAGGAGTTGGGGTTCACCTACGCCACCAAGTCCGGTATTTCCATCGGCATCGACGACATGCTCATCCCCAGCGACAAGTACAAGCTCGTGGAAAACGCCGAAAAAGAAGTCGTCAAGGTGCAGCAGCAATACCTCGACGGGGCCATCACCAACGGCGAACGCTACAACAAGGTCATCGCCATCTGGGGCGACATCACCGAGCGCGTGGCCGATGAAATGTTCAAGGCCCTCGAAAATCAGGACAAAGAGGGCAGCATTAACCCCGTTTACGTCATGGCGGACTCCGGCGCTCGCGGCTCGAAACAGCAGATCCGCCAGCTTTCCGGGATGCGCGGTTTGATGGCCAAGCCCAGCGGCGAAGTCATCGAAACCCCCATCACTTCCAACTTCCGCGAAGGCCTTACCGTGCTGCAGTACTTCATTTCGACGCACGGGGCGCGCAAGGGCTTGGCCGATACGGCGCTCAAGACCGCCGATTCCGGCTACCTCACCCGCCGCCTCGTGGACGTCGCGCAAGACGTGATCATCAACGAGCGCGATTGCGGCACGACCGATGGTATCTACGTAGAGCCTATCGTTGAAGCCGGCGTCGAAGTCGAGCCCCTCCGCGACCGCATTGTGGGTCGCGTTTCACTCGACAAGATCAAGGACTTCGAAGGCACCATCATCGTTGACGTGAACCAGGAGATCACCGAGGAGCTTGCCAACCAAGTGCAGGGCGCGGGTATCGAGCGCGTGCGCATTCGTTCCGTGCTCACTTGCGAATCCCGACGCGGCGTTTGCGCGCTGTGTTACGGGCGCAACCTCGCTACCGGCCGCATGGTGGAACTCGGCGAAGCCGTCGGGGTCATTGCCGCGCAGTCCATCGGCGAACCGGGCACGCAGCTGACCATGCGTACGTTCCACATCGGCGGCACGGCCACCCGCGTTTCCGAGCGTTCCACGCTCGAAGCGCGCAACAACGGTGTCGTCAAGTTCGTGGACCTCAAACACGTCGAAGGCCGCGGCGGCACCGCCATCGCCATGAACCGCTCCGGCTTGATCGCCATTGTTGACGAAAAGGGCCGCGAGAAGGAGCGCTACCACGTCGTTTACGGCGCGCGCCTTCGCGTTCAAGACGGCGAACACGTCACTCACGGACAGATTCTTGCCGAATGGGATCCCTTCACCTTCTCGATCCTGACCGAAACCGCCGGCTCTGTGAAGTTTGACGACCTGCGCCCCGGCCTGACGATCGAAGAACAGGTGGATGAAGTGACCGGCCTTTCCCAGGACGTCGTCACGCTGCCTCCGGGCGATGAAAAGCATCAGCCGGCGATCCTAGTCCGCGATTCTTCCGGCAAAGTCCGCAAAAAGTACCTTATGCCTTCCCGCGCCCACTTGATGGTCAAGGATGGCGATGAGGTGCAAGCCGGCGACGTGCTGGCGAAGATTCCGCGCGAAACCACCAAGACCAAGGACATCACCGGCGGTCTTCCGCGCGTGGTCGAACTCTTCGAGACCCGCAAGCCCAAGGATCCCGCGGTCATCAGCGAAATCGACGGCGCCGTCAAGTACGGCGACATCGCCAAGGGCATGCGCAAGGTTTACGTCGAGAGCCACGATGGCAAGACCACCAAGGAATATTCGATTCCTCGCGGAGTGCACATCAACGTTCAAGAAGGCGACCACGTCAAGGCCGGCGAGGCGCTCATCGATGGCCCGCTCAACCTGCACGACTTGCTCGCCGTCCTCGGCGAAAAGTTCACGCAATCGTACCTGGTCAACGCCATTCAGGAGGTCTATCGCCTCCAGGGCGTCAACATCAACGACAAGCACATTGAGACCATCTCTCGCCAGATGATGCGCTGGGTCAAGGTCGAAGACGTGGGAGACACCACGTTCTTGCTCGAGGAGCAAGTGGACAAGTTCCGCTTCCGTGAAGAAAACGACCGCGTCATCGCCGATGGCGGCCGCCCGGCAACGGGCCGTCCGCTCTTGCTCGGCATCACCAAAGCGTCGCTTTCGACCGATTCTTTCATTTCCGCCGCGAGCTTCCAGGAGACGACCCGCGTACTCACGGAAGCGGCAGTCGCCGGCAAGGTGGATTATCTCCGCGGCCTCAAGGAAAACGTCATCATGGGCCGGCTTATCCCTGCGGGAACCGGCCTCGAGCACTACCGCAGCATTCAGCTGCTGACGGAAATGCCCGCGCCAGCTCCCATCGAGGAAATTCCGGAAGCCGCCGAGCTCACGGCCGAAGAAGCCGCCGCCCTGGACTTTCTCCAGAAAGATACGGAAGCCGACGCCGCTACCGAGAGCTAAATCTGCTGGCTGGTGGTCCCAGCCTCCTGGAGTCCAAACGGCGCCCCAGTAACAACCGCGGCGCCGTTTTTGTGTGCCGCTAGACTTTCCGTACCGTTGTTCTTCAGGAACTACGGTTACGGCTTTGATTGCTGAAATCCGCTCGGCGTTCTTACAATAAGGAGTACCTCTCTCGTTGGCGGTTGACTCTTGGTTCAGAAGTGTCCCGTCTACCCTTATGCCTGACGAAAACCAATACGGTCGCGGCACCACCGGGAACTCTTCCCCCGGCGCCAACTCCCGTTCGGTAATCTCCGCGCAGTTCGATAAGTTCGAGAAACGACAGGGCGAACTCTGGCGGCTTACCTTCATTGTTCTTCTCTTGCTGGGGCTGGCTTATGTTGTGACCTCCTGGGATGCCATTCGTTCTTTTTGGCATCGCGCCGAAGCCACTGCGTTCTCAGCAGGTCTCGTGGCCTTGATCGTGCTTTTCGCCCTCTACATGTGGAGGAAGACGCAGGAAATCTCCGAGCTGCGCGGTTTGATGCGTGGCATGGAACACCGCGATGAGACCCCTCCCAGCGAGAAACAGATCGACCAGTTATTCGCCATGATCTCGCGGTCGCAGCAGGGCTATCGCGACCTGATTGACTCTTTCGACGACGTTTTGCTGGCTTTGTCGCTTGACGGCCAAATTCGCGCCGTCAACCGCAGTTTCTCCGATCTCGTGGGCTTGCCTTTTCAGAAAATCATCGGCAACCCCATCACTGACTTTTTGCAAGAAGCCAGCGGAGAAGGCTCCGAGCTGGTGCGTCGCGCCATGCCCAGGTTCCTGGAACGCCGCCAATGGTCGGGAGTCGCTCAGGTACGCGTGAAGGGACAAGAACCGCTGTTTTATTATGATTGCGTCGCCCATGCCATGATGCGCGACGGCGAAGTCCGCGGCATCACCGTTCTCGGGCGCGACATCTCCGCACTGCGCAAAAATGAAGCTCGTTTCACCGAACTTTTTGAATCGCTTCAAGAGGGCATCTACATCACCACGCCGGACGGCGCCATTTTAGACGTCAATCCCGCGCTAGTGCGCATGCTGGGTTACGATTCCAAGGAAGAAGTGCTGAAAAGGCGAGTTCCGGAGATTTTAGTCGACCGGGAATCGCGAAAAAGCTTCCAAGAACAGGTCGAGCGCCAGCCTATGGTCCAGGGCCAGGAGATCACCCTGATTCGCAAGGACGGCACTTCCGTGGTGTGCTTGAATACGGCTACCGCTGTTCGCGACAATTCCGGGCGCGTGGTGCGCTATCAGGGCGCGCTCATGGACATTACCGAGCGGCGCGAAATGGAGCGTCGCCTTCATCAGCAGCAAGAATTTGCCCGCCGCCTTATCGACAATTTTCCCGACCTTATTCTGGTGCTGGACACGGCGTCGCACTACACGTTTGTCAGTCCTCGTTGCCAGGAAGTGCTCGGTTACAACGTCGAAGACGCGCAGCACATGCAATTTGGCGACCGCACCCATCCTGAAGACTTGCCCGCCTGCTTGTCGCTCTACCAGGACATCATCGCCGGCAAGCAAAGCTTTGCTTCTTTGGAGATTCGCGTGCGCCACAAGCTGGGGGACTGGCGCCGCATTCGCTTCAATTTCAGTCCTTTAGCCGATGAGCAGGGCAACATCGGAGGCGTGGTCCTCTCCGGGCGCGACGTTACCGATCTCAAGCGGCTGGAGGAACAGCTCATCCAAGCTGAAAAACTTGCCGCCATGGGACAGATGCTCGCCGGCGTGGCTCACGAACTCAACAATCCTTTGACGGCTATCCTCGGCGTTACCGAGCTTCTCCGCGAACGGCCGGGAGCCGACGATTCCACGAAGCGCCAGTTGGAGCTGACCCATCGCCAGGCCCGCCGCGCCGCCCGGATTGTCCAGAATCTGCTGGAGTTTTCGCGTCCGGCTTCTCCGCAGAAACGGCCGATCGACCTCAATAACCTTCTCGAGCGCACCCTCCAGCTGCACGAACATTCCCTGCGCCGCAACAATATCGAAGTGGATTCCCATCTGCCCGCCGGTCTACCCGGCGTCGTTGGTGACGCCAACCAACTGATTCAGGTCTTGCTCAACCTGATCACTAACGCCGAACAAGCTATCCGGGAAGTGCGCGATTCTGGCCGCATCCAGATTCGCGCCGGACACGAAGGAAACCAGGTCACCGTCACGGTGCAAGACGATGGCGTCGGCATCCGCCCGCAAGCGCTTCCGAGAATCTTCGATCCTTTTTATACCACCAAGCGTCCCGGCGGCGGCACCGGTCTGGGACTCAGTATCTGCATGTCCATCATTCGCGAGCATGGCGGAAATATCGAAGCTAATACACTTCCTGCCGGCGGTTCGGCCTTCACCATTTATTTGCCGGCTGCGCCCGCGCAGCTTGCCGAATCACTTTCTTCGCCTGGGGATACCGCGGTTCTTTCGCCGGAAACCGTTCAAGCAACATCTGACATTCTCAAAGGCCGCGCCGTGCTCGTTCTGGACGATGAGGAAAGTCTCCGGATGCTTCTTCAGGAAGGCCTCTCGGCCCACGGCTTGCGGGTGAATTGTGCCGCGACTGCGGAGGAGGCTAGCGCGCATTTGGCGCGCTCCAGATTCGACGTGTTTCTCTGCGACCTCCACCTTACCTCCGGTGGCTACACGGCTGATGGCAGAGAAGCCGCCGCCCGCATCCTCGAGGTTGCTCTAGAGCAAAAGCCGGTGTTGATTTACATGACCGGCGATTTGATTGAGGCCACTCCGGAAGGTAAAGCGGATGGCGAGCCGGTTTGCCTTCAAAAACCGTTCCGCGTCTCTGACGTGCTGGCCCTTTTGAGAGTAGTACTGTCAGAGGCTCCAGCCGAAACGCGCTCCACCCGTTGATTCTTGCCTGCTTTCTTAGGGTGCAGGCCCCCCAATTTTGTATGAATATCAAAAAAGGACGAGCAAACCGGCGCGATTTGAACCGTCCTGGATTCGCCGCTAGAGGATTATTCAGCGCTTTGCTTGGCAAGCTAGTTCTTTGTTTTTGGCGGTGCGCTTGGCGCCGCAACCTTCGCGGGGTCCACTCCAAAATCCCACACGTATATGTTCATGCCATCGGGCAGAATCTCCGCCAGCGCATACTCGCCGGGCGGCAGGGGCTCGCTCAGGGTGAAGCGATAGACGGTGGGGGCAATCTCCCACCTCTGGATCGAAATCGTGGTGCGCTTTTGGTCCAGCTGTTCCCCGAAAAGACTGCGGATCGATTCCAACTGGCGTGAACTGCCTTTGACTTTAGCGCGCACCAACTCCACCTCCGGGCCGGATTCCCCCGGTCGGCTGCTTCTCAAGATGGCGGTGGTGCGGTCTGGGTCCGGCGGCGCTTCGCGCAAATAGAATTCTGCTTGCGTATTGCTTATCCGCATGGTGGCGTGACTCCCGGGAATTTCCACGTTGCGCTGGCTGGGAACAATGGGAATGGGCGAAAGCACTTGTTTCAGAAACTGCTTTTTGTCTGTTTTTGCCTGCGACCCCACCTGCTCGAGATGCATCACGTATTTTCCGTCGATGAGGAACATTCCTTCTCCCGGCGGGAGGAAAACGCCTGGCGCTACTTGGAGGCTGGCATCCACGTCCAAGACCGTTTCAACTTTCTGGGCTTGTTCCTGAACGTGGATCTTCTTGGCCAGGGCATCCTCTTCGATTTTTTCCGCTTCGGCGGCTTTGGCGGTCGCGTCCCAATCCACCATGGAGGTGGGGATCTCCTCCCATTCTCCCCGTTCGGCGCTCAGGTAGCGCACCCGCTCCCCGTTCCGCGCATAGTCGCGAACCAGTTGAAAGGTTCCATCCTTCAGGACGAGCTTTTTTCCTCGCGGCAAGGCTGACACCCCAGCCTTGGCGTCCGTGCCGGTGGCTTGCTGGCCCGAAGGCGCTTGAGCCTGCCCGCGGGGAGTAGCACTTGCCCCAGGGGAGTCACTAAGTGTGCCGGCCCAACCAGCAAGGAAGGCCCACGAGACGATCGCGAGGATTCTGGGTGATCTCATCTGGCTTTCAGGTACTGTTCCGACGCCTGCGGGTTGGCCCGGTCTGCCCCAGTAGCGAGCATACCTCGGGCCTTCTGAACCCGCAACCTGCCCGTTTCTACGCCCAAAATAAAAATGGCTCCCCGGTCCATCCAGGGAGCCTCGAAGAAGCCAGTTTGCTTCTAATGTTCTAGTGCGTGCACTTCGGAAACAACGTCACCAGAACCATCAGATCCGATAGCGTAAATAGCCATTGATCGGCGCTCAGGCCGGCTGCTTCCGCAGCCCGCGCGATGAAGCCCAGGTGGCGGCTTTTTGCAAAATTGTGCACGTGCTCGACGCAAATGCCGGTCAAGCTGGCTACTTCCGAATCGGTGAAAATCTTTTGGCTCGACTTCACGGTAACCATGGCCCGGCTCCTATGTTCCGCGCAAACTACTTCACGCTTACTTAGATGCTGATTGCATCTTAAGCGCTGCATAGAATCTTGAGCAATAGTCGTTCCGTTCTGGCAGGCAAAACTATTCGACTAGTACTTTCTCACTAAAGTCCAGTAAATCAGCGGTTTTTCCACATTTTTCAACCAGTGGGAGCTCTGGTACGACGGGAAGGCCCACCATAGAAAAGTGGTAAAAATATTCTACTTTTGCAAAGTTGTTACCGATTTCGGTAGGGTGTTGGCAATCTCTCGCATTTGCTTTGTGTGGCGGACTTGATGCGCCGCAATCATCTGAAACCCATTCATACACATTTAATGAACCCAGAAATGGATACGGCTTATGATATTTGCTTAGCTCGCGCCGCCGCGATTCCTCCATAAACGCCAGTGTGCGCTCGCGGGCTTCTCAAAGGTGGGCGAGCGTGCTCTCTTTCTCACGCACAAGTTCCCGTTCGAGAGGGATGGGTGTCTTGCAGCGGATAATCCGGGACTCCGCTAGGGCCATCGCAAGATGGAACCGCTCGAGGACGGAGGGCGATTTCGGAGGCTTTTCTAGCAGTTTATCGGCGCTTCGGGTGATGGTGCGCTCCATGGTAATCAGATGCGCTACCAGTTCACCAGCAGACCATCGGCCTTCCCCTGGCGCCACCTTCCACTGCCCCGAGGCACGACGCCGGCGGCAGTTAGAAATTCTTTTGGCGCTCGCGCAAGTTTCTCGATGATGGACTCTGAAGCATCACGACGGTTGCACTTACCTGCCAGCCCTGAAAAAATCAAAGCGTGGCTCCGCCGGCTAGTTCAAACGCGTGTGCCAATTGCAACACGCGGGCTTCGCCAAAAGCCGGACCAAAAATTTGCAAGCCCACGGGCAGTCTCCGATCGATCTTGCCGCAAGGCACCGAGATGCCCGGGACTCCCGCCAGCGATCCTGTAACTGTATATATATCAGCAAGATACATCTGGAGAGGGTCATCCGTGCGCTCTCCCAGTTTGAACGGAGGGACCGGAGAAGTGGGGGTGAGGATGGCATCTACCTTAATAAAGGCATCCCGGAAATCCTGGGCGATCAGGGAACGCACCTTTTGCCCCTTCAAATAGTAAGCGTCGTAATACCCCGCAGAGAGCACATAGGTTCCCAGAACGATGCGGCGTTTTACCTCCGCGCCAAAACCCGCCCCACGCGTTTTCCGGTACATGGAGAGCAGGGCCTCGTCGTCCACTCGCAAACCGTAGCGCACGCCGTCGTACCGTGCCAGGTTGGAACTCGCTTCCGCCGTGGCGATGATGTAGTAAGCCGCGATGGCGTAGTCCGTATGGGGCATGCGAATTTCCACCAGTTCGCATCCCAGCTTTTTAAAAACTTCGATGCCCGCTTCGATCTTTTTCCGCACCCCCATGTCCATGCCTTGGCCGAAGTACTCTTTCGGGATGCCCAGCCTGAGGCCCTCGACCGGTTTCCCGAGTTCGCCCCGGTAATCGGGTACCGCTGCGGTTGTCGAAGTCGAGTCGTGCGGGTCGCGGCCAGCAATGACTTCGAGGATTGCCGCGACGTCTTTTACATTATTGGCGAACGGACCGATGCGGTCCAAGGAGGACGCAAAGGCGATTAATCCATACCGCGAAACCCGGCCGTAGCTCCCCATCATGGCGGGGATCCCACAAAACGAGCCCGGCTGCCGGATGGAGCCGCCCGTATCCGTTCCCAAGGACGCCACCGCCAAGCCCGCCGCTACGACGGCGGCCGACCCTCCGCTCGACCCTCCTGGCACTCGGTCCGTCGACAAGGGATTCTTTACTGGGCCGTAAGCGGAATTCTCGTTCGAGCTTCCCATGGCGAACTCGTCGCAATTGGTCTTTCCCAGAATGACGGCGCCCGCCGCCTCTAGACGCTCCACCGCCGTCGCATCATAAGGTGGAATATAATTTTGCAGAATCTTTGAACCGCAGGTCGTTTTTATTCCGCGCGTGCTGATGACGTCCTTCACGGCCACTGGCACGCCTGCCAGCGGCGGCAAGGCCTTTGCTCCCGCCACCAGCGCATCGATTCTGTCGGTTTGCCGGCGCGCTCGCTCGGGCGAGAGTGTTAGGAATGCGTTCAGCTCCGGATTCTTCGCCTTGATCTGCGCATAGAAATCCGCCGTCAACTCGCGCGCCGAAACCTTCTTGGTCGCCAGCGCCTCTTTGACCCCGTCAATCGTCCAGTTCGCCGTCATCTCTCAATCACCTTGGGCACCCGGAAATAGGGCGGCTCCGGGTCCGGAGCGTGCTTCAAAACGTCCTCGGCCACTGCGCAAGGCACGATCAGGTCTTCGCGCAGGGTGGCGTCGGCGGTCTGGTCGTCGCTCAGCACCTGGGCCATGGGCTCGACATGAGAAGTGTCTAGCTCGTTTAGCTTCCCGATGTATTCCAGAATTTCGTCAATTTGCGCGCGGTAGCGCTGCAACTCGTCTTCGCTCAAGTCGAGATAAGCCAGCTCCGCCACCCGCAGCACATCTTCCCGGCTGATTTTCAAAGTGATTTCCTGTGATTCTGGCGCTCGAACGACGTGAAAATTCTAGCATACCGGCGAAGCCCCTGGCTTGGAGCAGTCCAAGCCCTAGGGAAGTCCGGAAGCGGGCCATAGGCGCCAAGTGCAGTGTCTAGCGTGCCATCCGAGCTTTGCTCTTGCACTTCCCGCTCGAGGCTCTTAGGCTAGCAATTCTCTAGGAGGTCCTGGCCATGTCCAGCACGAATCACGCTGCCCCGGATTCCACCGCCGAGGGCGTCACCCGCCGCGAATTCCTCGGCGCTATGCTGACAACTTCGCTTTTCGCCGGCGTTGCTGGCCCGGAACTCTGGGCCGCTGGCACGGAAAACGGCATTCCCTATCGCCAGCTCGGCCGGACCGGGGAACGCGTCTCTCTGGTCGGCCTGGGCGGCTATCACATTGGCATGCCATCCGACGAACAGGAGAGCATCAAAATTATTCGCACCGCTCTCGATAGCGGCATCAATTTCCTGGATAACTGCTGGGACTACAATGGCGGCAACAGCGAAATCCGCATGGGCAAAGCGCTACGCGACGGCTACCGGCAAAAAGCCTTCCTTATGACCAAAATCGACGGCCAGACCAAAAAAGCCGCCGCCGCGCAACTCGATGAATCGCTCGGCCGCCTCGCGACCGACCATATTGATCTTCTCCAATTCCACGAAGTCATTCGCATGACCGATCCGGAGCGCATCTTCGCTCCCGGCGGAGGAATGGAAGCCGTCCTCGAAGCGAAAAAAGCCGGCAAGGTCCGCTACATTGGCTTCACGGGGCACAAAAATCCCGCCATGCACCTGCACATGCTCGAAACCGCCGCGACTCACCAGTTTCATTTCGACGCGGTTCAAATGCCTCTTAACGCCATGGACGCTCACTATGAAAGCTTTGGGCAAAAGGTGCTTCCCGTCCTGGTGAAAAATGGAATCGGTGTTCTGGGCATGAAGCCCATGGGCGCCGGTCTACTCCTTCAGAGCAAAACGCTGTCCCCCGTCGAGTGCCTGCATTTCGCCATGAACCTGCCTACCAGCGTGGTGATTACCGGTTGCGAATCTCTTGCCAACGTCCAGCAAGCTCTTGATGCGGCGCGCAGTTTCAAGCCGCTCAGCTCCGCGGAAGTCGCGGCGTTCCTGGTCAGAACGAAGCAAGCTGCGCGCGAAGGCCAATTCGAAGGTTACAAGACGACCAACAACTTCGACGGCACGGCGCACCATCCCGAGTGGCTCGGCTGACGAATCGTTTGGTGGATCAAGTTGCGTGTTGGCTTCAGAAATCCGTAGTGCAGATACGGCGCTTAGGCGGAAACCGCAGCCGTCTTGCGGGGATACTTCTTCGCAATATAATTGTCGACGAGAGCTTGGAAGGCCGCAGCCAGTTCATCGTAAGTGCCTTCCAGCGTGACATCCTTCCGCCCGTCAATATAAACAGGGCAGCGCGGCGCTTCGCCGGTTCCCGGCAGGCTGATGCCGATGTTCGCGGCTTTTGATTCGCCCGGACCGTTCACGATGCAGCCCATCACCGCCAGGGTCATGCTCTCCACGCCTTCATATTGCGTCTTCCAAATGGGCATGCTATCGCGGATATAGTCTTGAATGGCCTCGGCCAGCTCCTGAAACGTAGTGCTGGTGGTGCGGCCGCAGCCGGGGCAAGCCGTAACGCTGGGCGCAAAAGAACGCAGCCCCAGCGCTTGTAGCAATTCGCAAGCGGCATAAACCTCTTCGCGGCGGTCTCCGCCAGGTTTGGGCGTAAGCGAAATGCGAATGGTGTCTCCGATTCCTTCATAGAGCAGCACGCCGAGCGAGGCCGCTGACCAAATCTGTCCTTTCATGCCCATCCCGGCTTCGGTGAGGCCGAGGTGCAGAGGCTGCTCGGTCTTCGCCGAAAGATCGCGGTAAACCGTGATGAGGTCGCGCGGCCGCGAAGTCTTACACGAAATAATGATCTGGTCGTGGCGCAGCCCGGACTCGAAAGCCAGCTCGGTGGACTCCAGCGCGGAAAGTACCATGCAATCGTTAATAATTTCTTCGGACTCTTTGCCCAGATTCTTGTCCGTGTTCTCCTGCATCTTGCGCATCACCAGTTCTTGATTCAAAGACCCACCGTTTACGCCGATGCGCACGGGCTTGCCGTTATCGCGCGCAATTTTGCAAATGGTGGAGAACTGCTCGTCGCGCCGTTGCCCCGCGCCAACGTTGCCTGGATTGATGCGGTATTTATCCAGGGCTTTCGCGCATTCCGGATATTTCGTCAGCAGTACGTGCCCGTTGTAGTGAAAATCCCCGATGATCGGCGCTTGGCAACCCGCCTCCAGCATACGCTTCTTGATCTCCGGCACCGCCGCCGCCGCTTCCGGCACGTTCACTGTCCAGCGCACAATCTCCGAGCCCGCTTGAGCCAGCTCTAAAGTCTGTTTGAGAGTCGTTTCGATGTCGGCGGTGTCCGTATTCGTCATGGACTGCACGACGATGGGCGCGCCTCCGCCCACGCGAAGGTGTCCCACCTTCACGCCATACGTCCGACGGCGCGGATGCCGGCTGGCAGTAGCGTCAAGTCCTCGAATCTGTGTAAGCATTCCTTCCAATTCTAACGTGATTTGCCCTGTCGAGGAAATCGCGTGTGCTATCCGTGGAGGGTTACTTTCGCTAGAACCGCCTGCTGGTTGGACTAGACTTAAGGTGGGAGGTCGCGGGCCCTCACTCCCGCAGCGCGCGGGCAGGATCGGTTCGCATGGCGCGCCAGGCGGGCAGGAGGCAAGCGGCCAACGCGGCCATGGTCATTATTAGGAGCGCCGACCCGAAAGCCAGCGGGTCACGTGGACTTACCTTATAAAGGAGGTTCCCAAGCAGTCGCGCCCATCCAAGTGCTACGGTCATGCCAAGTAACATACCGCCGGTCGTCAACGCTAAACCACGCGACAGCACCAGCCGCAACAGATTGCCCGCGCCAGCGCCGAGCGCCATGCGCAGTCCTAGCTCGCGCTTGCTCTCGGACACGGCATAAGACATCACACCATACAGTCCGATGGCGGCCAACAGCAGCGCCAGTCCACCCAAGACCCCGACTAAAGTTACCGCCACCCGTTGTGGCGATGTCGAGCGATCCACCTGCTCTTGTAGCGTGATCACCTCGTACAGGGCAAGATTCCCGTCGAGAGCGTGCACCTCGCGCGCCAGCGCCGTCTTCATGGTCTCCGGGCTTAGCGTCGTTCGGATAAATAAACCCGCCCCGCGCGAGAAATTCTGGCGCAGTGGCACATAGAAAAAAGGTCTCGGCGTTTCTCGGACGCTCTGGTACTTGGAATCTTTTGCCACACCGACCACTTGCATCCATCGGCCCTTGACCTGAACCCGCTCGCCAAGGGGATCCTTGCCGCGCCAATACTGCGCGGCCATCGTTTGATTCACGACGGCCACCAGAGCTGCCTTTTCGTCGTCCGCTCGAGTGAATTCGCGGCCGGATAGCAACGGGATACCCATGGTCGCGAAATAGTCCGGTCCCACTTCGTTGTACTCGGCAGTGGGTTGCTCCTCCGGTGGCGGTTGATAGCCATCTACGGCAATCGCCGTCGAAGAAAAGCTCCCATAGCTCAGCGGCGTCATGCGCCCAAACGCTGCGAACTCCACGCCTGGCAGGGCCTTCACGCGATCGAGCAGCTGATCCTGGAAACTCTGGGCGCGTGGCGCATCGTATCCTGCAGGCACCAAATTGACGGCGGTGTCCAACACATTGCGCGTTGAAAAACCCGGGCTGGTATTCCGAATTTTCTCTAAGCTTTCTAGCAGCAGCCCGGCTCCGACCAGCAAAACGAAACTCAGCGACACCTGCACCACCACCAGGCTCGAGCGGACCCAGGCTCTTCCGCCGCCCCCCACTACACCCGCCAAATCGGATTTCAACGCACCGGCAAGATCGATCTTGCGGGTCTGGATCGCGGGAACCAGCCCGAGCAGAAGCGTCGCGACCAGACAAACACCGGCGCTCAGGGCTAGCACGCGCCAATCAATCTCCCCCGGCAAATGCATGGCTACGCCACCCCGCGCGGGAAACAGCACCACCAGGGCATGACGGCACCAGTGGGCCACCAGGAGTCCGCCAACCGCGCCAAAAGCCGACAACATCAGCCCCTCCGTGAAAAGTTGCTTTAGCAAGCGGCCGCGCCCCGCGCCGATGGCCAGCCGCACGGTCATCTCGTGCCGCCGCGCGAAGGACCTGACCAGCAGAAGATTGCCGACATTGGCGCAAGCAATGAGCAGCACAAAGACCACCACCGCGAGCATAGTTTCGAGCGTGGGGAGGAGCGTCCCAGCATTGTTGAACGGCGTTTGCCACAAAGGCCATAGCTTGATGCCGCGGCCGCGATTCGTGTCGGGAAAGTCAGATTCCAATCGTTTCGCCACTGCGGAAATTTCTTGCTGGGCTTGCTCGGGAGTGACGCCGGGCTTGAGCCGTACATATGCTTCAATCCAGCGCGCGCCGCGATCCTCGAGTTTGTAGCCGCCGGCTTCAAATGTTTCTTCCATCGAGGCGGGGACCCAGAACTGCATCGCCCAGCCCACGAAGGTTCCATAAAAGCCCTCCGGCGCGACGCCCACAATCGTGTGCACCACATTATTGAGCCGCTGCGTTTTCCCGATGATTTGGGGGTCGCCCTTAAAGCGCCCTTTCCATAACTGATAACTGATTACCGTCACCGGATGAGCGTTCCGCCCGGCATCCTCGCCCGGCACGAATCCGCGTCCAAGAATCGGATGTACGCCGATGGCGTCAAAATAATTCGCGGATACGATGCTTCCAGTAGTGACCTCGGCGCGGTCGCCAATGCTGAGCGTCGTCCCCATAATTTTCGTTACAAAAAATGCGTCAAACAGCGTGCTACTCCTCTCTAAGTCGAGGAAATCTGGCCACGAAATCGGCGTTCCGCGAGCCTCCCCGAGCGCCGTTCCGCCGAGGGCGAGCAGCCGCTCCTGGTGTGTCACGGCTGGGTAAGGACGGAATAAGATCCCTTCGACCCAACTGAAGACTGCGGCGTTGGCGCCAATGCCTAAGGTTAGACAAAGGATCGCCAAGATGGAAAATCCCGGACTGCGCCGAAGCAAGCGCAGGCCGAAGCGCAGATCTGCGATGGTCGTCTCGATCATGGGCCATCCTCGCTGGTCGCGGTAAGTTTCTTTGGTTTGTTCGACGCCCCCGAAGCTGCGCAGCGCTTCGCGCCGCGCATCCAGAGCGCTCAGGCCCTTGCCCAAGTTCCGTGCGACGGCCATCTCCAGGTGGGAGCGCAGTTCTTCGTCCAGATCGTCTTCGAGACGGCGCCGGCGAAAAAGCGCCGCGAGCCGCCGGACGAACGTAGTGAAGAATTCGCGCATGAGCTAACTCGTTCCGAGCACTCGGTTGATCATCGCGGACATGCGTCCCCAACTCTCGGCTTCCTCTGCCAGTTGCTTGCGCCCGACTCGTGTCAAGGAGTAGTACTTGGCCCTGCGGTTATTCTCCGAAACCCCCCACTGGGAGGCGATCCAGCCGCGCTGCACCAGCCGCAGTAACGCCGGATAAAGCGTTCCCTGGTTCAACTGCAGCAAGTCTAGGGAAACCTGCTGGATGCGCATGGCGATCCCGAAGCCATGCAGCGGCCCCATGGCATCGAGGGTCTTCAAAACCAGCAAATCGAGTGTTCCTTGTAGGACTTCGGATCTGGGAGCAGGCATACCTTCCTTTAGACGGTCAACAGGAGAAAAGGGAAGCTTAGCACCTTCCTCTTGGCCGCGAACAAGTGCTTTAGGGCTGGCTTACGGGCGGTTGGGCCCCATCCTCCTGTGGAATAAATCGCTTGCCAGTATGTTGTTCGGCGCGACCTTGGTTTGGCAGGCGCACGGTAATTCTGCCGGCACTAGCTACTCGCCGGACTAAGTGTTAAAACCAGCCGCCGAGGAAGCTGGAGATCTTAGAGAGAGCCGCGCAGTCCGAGCGCGTCGGCTTGTTCCCGCAGAGCGACGATGCAGAAGCCGATGTGCTCTTCGAGCGGCACGCCCAGTCCTTCCGCGCCTTTGCGTACGTCCTCGCGCGAGACGCCTTTGGCGAAAAGTTTGTCCTTCAAGCGGCGCTTCACCGAATCCACTTCCAGATCCAAAACACTTTTCGACGGGCGCACGTACGCGCAAGCCGTCAGGAAACCCGCCAGCTCATCGCAAGCAAACAACGTGTGCTCCAGCGCGGTTTGCCGCGCCACGCCACAATAGTCTGCATGCGTGATGATGGCGCGGACGACTTCCTCGGAATAGCCCTGCTCGCGAAGAATCTTTGCGCCCTCCGAGGGATGCCCTTGATCCGGCGAGTGCTCGTGATTGGGCCAGCGCTCGTAGTCGAAATCGTGCAGCAGCGCCGCCAGCCCCCAGGTTTCTTCGTCCGCTCCGGTCTTGCGAGCGTAAGCGCGCACACACGCCTCGACCGCTAGCATGTGTTTGCGCAAGCTCTCCGAAGCAGTGTAGTCGCACAGCAGTTTCCAGGCATCTTCGCGCGTCGGCATGCGGCTCTCCTCAAAATGGAGCCGCTAGTGTAGCTTGGGAAGCGGTTGGCAATGAAGAAGGGAGTTGGAAGAAGTCGTGGAGCTATACAGGTTTGTGCGCCTCGATGCGCTTGCAGGGCGAGAAAGTGCGGTCCAGGAGGCGCTTCGCGAGGTGGCCCGGCTTTCTGGGGGAGGAGGCCGGTTGCTGGAGTGTTTAGTTTTCCTTTCTAAGCATTTTCTAGGAAATGGCGGCCCAGGAAGGAAAAAGAAGCATGGGCCAGCCCTGGGCCTCTCGCGTCGAATGCGGGAGAACAGTAGGGTTAAGCTGGCTTGTGGAAAAGCTGAGGATGGGAAGGCACCACAATGGGTACGGTCGAAGACCAAAGACTACACAAGCCTTCGTGGAAATGTCGCCGCGAAGAGTCGAGAACTGCCCAAAAGGACAGGCGAAAACCGGGCGTAGAACGGCGAAACGCGGAGAGCGAAACTAAAAATAGTCCAAAAATACTCTTGACATAAATTGGCGATTCCGACGATACTCCCACTGCGCCAGTCACTGCCTTCCCGAACGAACGTTCCAGCGTTCCTCCCCCTATCCGCGCGCCGGAAAAAAAGTCAGCAAGGAGTGCCGGTGTCCGCACAATTAGAAAAAGTGATGAGTTCGTTAGAAATGGATCGGGAAGTCATCCGCTGTAAGACCTGTGGTCTCGTCCAGTACCGGACGCGCACTGGAAACTGCCGTCGGTGCGTGCGCGCCTTACCTCAGCGCTTGGAGTTCCTGATTCCTCCACCGGCACCTCCGGAGGAAGCCGCTGCTGAACCAGCCGCTGAAAAGTTCGTTAACCAGGAGACAGTCGAGAATATCGGCCAGCGCATTCGCCAATTGCGCGAATCGCGCAGCATGACCCAGAGCCAGTTACAGTCGCGCTCGAAGGTCTCGCGCTCCTACCTGTCCCGCATTGAAAGCGGCCAGATGACGCCGAGCCTTGGGACGCTGGAGAAGATCTCCGAGGCGCTGAACGTTGGCTTAAACCGGTTCTTCATTCCGGAATCCGACGGGGAAGCGCTGCTGGAAGATGCGTTCATCCAGGGATTGCGGCCGTTCCTGCGGCAATTGGATTGGGAACAGTGGCAGTCCATCTTGAAGAGGCTGCAAGCCATAAGCGACCACGTTCATGCAACACCTAGCAATCTCCGCCCTATCGGTAATCCGGCGCGGCTGCCGCAGCACGCGTCGGCGAATGGCAATGCCAATGGACACATTGGCACGGGCCATTCGAATGGGCTCGTGCACCCGCACGCCCATGGTAATCCGCAGGGCTATCCGCTGCGGCGTCCGGGCACCCCCGTGTTTCAGCGGCCGCTCGCGCGATAAGTTTTCTTTTAAGGACAGAGCACAACTGGCGCGGTGTGATCGTTTAAGATCACACCGCGTTTTTCTTTTGATGAGCAAAAGAGGCCTACTCAGGAAAGACGAGAAGTGGAAGTAGGGGCCACAAACCACCGCAGGAATACCCACGATAGCGGAGCTAGAGAAGTGCTTCCGCCTTGCCAGGTCCACCTAGGTCGCCGCGCCACCGGACGATAGCAATCCGGCCAAAACTAGAAAAGCCGGTTCGTGCTAGTCGCGGATGACGGAGACTTTGGCGTCCGGAACTTCGAGGCGCATCAAGCGGTGATGGGAGTCGAGCAAAAGAAGAATCTGCAGGTCGGAGGTGCTGACCTTGAGGCCTTCGTAGGTCTTGCCGTCAGCGGTGGCGGAGCCGCTGGATTCGACCGTGATCGAACCGGGCGTCAATTCCTGGGGAATGAGCACGGGGAAAGTTTGCACCCCGCCCTTGGACCAGTCATAGATGCGCGCGAGAACCGCATACTGGTGGTAGAGATTGTTGTCCAGAACGGCGATCAGCGACGAATTGAAGGAAAGATCCTGTTCGAAAAAGCAAGGCTGGGTGCGCTGAGGATCCTTTATTTCCTCGGTTGTGCACGAGCGCGCGCCTTGCATCTCGAGCGTGATACTCGCAACGCCGTTGGCAAAAAGGATGTGGGCGCCGTTTGTTTTTTCCGCCTGAGCGCTCCACGCATAGCTGATCGGAGCGCCATTGGGCTCGAGCGTGAGCGCGCCGGAGACTTTGCTGGGTGCACCTTCGGGCGGCTTGATCTGCGCGGTGCCTTTGGCGAGCCAGCCGCCGCCGGACGGGGCAATTTCAAATTCTTCGTGGCCGACGGTCTGGCCGTCAAGCTTGATGGTGAGCTTGCCCTTGTCTTGAGCCAAGACCACGGATCCGGACGTGGCTGTAGTCTTCTTCTGGGCTGCAAGAGACAACGCGGCACAAGCCACGATTCCGAGCGCTAGGGCCGTTGCTGCGGTTCTGAATTTCACGATGCTTCCTACCCTCTTAATGAACATTCTCTCTCACGGCTGGGGTTTCTCAACCACCAGATGGGCGATGTTTCCACCGGAAGCAACAATGCCGCGGCGCAGGATTTCCGCGACAACCTGGGACGGCTCCCCGGAGCTGTCCGCGCGGAAATCGGCAAGTTGATAGGAAGGGAAGCGCTGGGCGTACAGTGCGCTGAAGCTGGCTTCGTCACGGAAGAGCGGGCGGCCGGTCATGGTCATGCATCGCGAAAGCAAAACTTCGACGGGCGAATCCAGCCACAAGACGGGAATTCCAGCAGCGCGCAGGAATTCAGGGCAGCCGGGCTGCGCGTAGGTGCCGCCGCCAAGGGCGAGAACCGTGCTTTCTTTGAGTTCAGAGGCGCGGCCCAGGGCGGCGCGGAGCTGTTCAGCTTCGATCTGGCGGAAAGCGGGTTCACCGAGGCGTTCGAAAATTTCAGGAATCGCGAGGCCGGCAGCGGCTTCGATGCGGTCATCCAGATCGACAAAACGCCAGGCCAGTTGGCGCGCCAGGAGCGTGCCAATCGTGGTCTTGCCGGAGCCCATAAAACCGGCCAGGCACAGAATGGGCACGCGAGGTTGCGGCCCGCGCAAAGGAATCGTGGTTGTCACGCGAAGGTGGCGCGAAAATTTAGTCGCGCTTCAGAATGCGAATTGTACCACTGTAGGAAGAGAGTTCGACTTTGGCGAGGCCCTGCCCGACAGTACCGAACAGGCCGTGAGTGAACTTCGATGCCATGTGCTTGACGCCGTGAGAATCCGGCTTGAGGAACGCGGCCGCCCGATTGTCGACCGTGCCCATGGCGGTTTGCGCCTTCAGATCAAAGGAATCGTTGCCGGAGAAGCGGACTTCGACGGTGCCCTTGCCGCTCTTCATGGTATAGAGGCCGGTGCGGACAAAATCCCCGTCAAAGAGAATATTGCCGGAAGTGGTGAACAAGCTGACGTTGGTCAGCGCCGGTTGGAGAACCTGCGTGCCGCCGCTGATAGACTTGAAGTCCAGTTTGCCGGCGCACTGCGTGCAGACGAGCGAACCTTCCGTGGTGCGAACGATGATGTAGCCCGAGACTTCCTTCAAGTGCACGTCGCCCGCCACGCTCTCGAGAGTCATGTCGCCCATAACTTGTTCGACGTAGATGAGTCCCGTCTCCGTCTTGAGTTGTAATTCGGTTTCTTCCGGTACCGTCAGCTGCAGATTGGCTTCCATCTCTTGGGGTTGCGCCGAGTTGTTCAGGACCGTGGCGGTCACGTCGATGCGGTCGCCGGCTTGCTCCATGTCAAAGCCAATCTTGTTCGAGATTTGGCTGGCCAGGACATCGACTTCAGCGTTTTTCCAGGATTTCACTTCGATGCGCCCATTGGCGACGTTGTGGATGACGACCACCGGCCGGGCGTTGACGGCGAAATGCCTTGCAAGATGCTGGCCCTGTTGGCCGGCAGCCGGGGCGGACGCGCCGGAATAGAGAAAAACCGCGGCCACGAGCAGCGGCAGGTATATGCGATTCCTTAACGGCCGCTTGGCGGCCAGATTCCTGTGTGACCGGAAAGCGGTCACCCTCATCATTCCGGTTCGCATGTTAGTGGAGGCTCCCTTCGCGATCCATCATGGCGGACAGTAATTCGGCTTTTTGCTGATAGGCGTTGGACAGATATTCGCGCGCCAGTTCATCCTGCGGCGCAACGCTCACGCGGTGCTCGCAGTCAGTAATAAAGTCATCGACTTGCTCTAAGTTGTGCCGGAAAGCGTCGTCCACCCGGGAATTAGAAGCGCCCGCAAGCTGCATGTTTCGGAGATCGATTTCCTGTTCATTCAGAACCTTGGCAGTTTTAGCGAAGGGAATTTGCCACGCGGGTACGGCAACAATCTGGGAGACTTCTCCGTGAACACCCGCGTCCGGGGGCTGCCGCAATTCGAGGCCTCCCGCGGCTACAATCAGCAAGCCCACAATTAGGGTCGCCAAAGCGCGGCTTCGGAACAAATCGTTGAAGCCCAGCCACCAGGACGAGCGCTCACTGCCAGCCGGCAATTCAGGCGTCTTGATAATTCCTTCGAGTTCCAGTTGAGCCCGGAGGGAAATCCAAACGCGTGCGGGCGGATGGACCTCGGCCGGCAATTCCCCGGCGACCGAAACAATGGTCGCGAGGTCAGCCATAAAATCCCGGCAATGACGGCAAGTCGCCATGTGCGCTTGTGCTGCTTCCGGCAGCGGCGCCAGACCTTCCTGCTCCACTACGAGTTCCACGTCCCTACACTGCATGACCCTTCACTCCGCCGGAGCTGGCGCTGGAGCCCTGCTCCGATCGACTTCCCTAGAAATCGTTCCCGCAAATCCCGATGTTCCGCCGTGAACCCGCTGACATCACCCTCGATTGAGCCCCATTGTAGCTCAATCGTCATGCGCCGTCTGCGTTTTTGCCGCATGGCGTTCCTGGCGGGCCTGCTGGCGTAGTTCTTCCTGGAGCAGATCCCGCAAACGAGTGCGCGCTTTATGCAACTGCGACTTCGAATTCCCCACCGAGCATCCCATAATGTGCGCAATCTCGTTGTGCTCGTACCCCTGGACGTCATGCAATACAAATACCGTCCGGTAGCCCGGAGGCAATTTTTCCACCGATCGTTCCAGATTGACCCGGTCGACGGCCCCGCTTAAGCGCAAATCCGGCGCGCCGATGTCCTTCCGGGGGCCGCCCGTTTCATCGTCGGGATCCGTCGTTTCTTCGAGCGAGGCCACTGGGAGCGACTTCTTGCGCAACCGCATGAGCACCACGTTGACCGTCATCCGGTGCAACCAGGTCGAGAAGGCCGATTCTCCTCGGAAGGTCCCGATCTTGCGGAACAGTTGCAGAAAGGCTTCCTGCATCAGGTCTTCCGCATCGGAAGGGTTATTCACCATGCGCAAGCACAAAGCGTAAACGCGGCGGCTGTGCAAGTGGTACAGAAATTCAAAAGCCGCAGCATCTCCGGCTTGGGCCAGACGGATGGCTTCCGCTTCAGTCACCGGTTGGGTGGACTGCCGAGGAGTCGACGCTTCGGGATCGCTTGGTCGGTTTCGGGCCAACGGTCCACTAGCGGCGCATCCACCATTTCGGATGCGCCGAATGCCTCCCTGAGTTGTCCTGACTCTGGCCCGCATATCCTAAATAAACACGCCCGAAAGGGGGCTTGTTCCTCCGGCGAGCACCTCCGGAGGCCTGCGGGCGAGCAGGATTCTTCATTCTCCCGCGATCGCGGTCATTCGTCTATGGCGGATCACGCGCTGCGAAGAATGGACACTCGTCTCTTGAAGTTGCGATTGCTGGAGGACGGTTTCTTGGAAGGCTCCGAGCTGAGTTTCAGGCAGGGCAATCAAGAAGGACTTGAAGATCACAATGGATTCTCGCAAGCAGGTATTCAGGTCGTAGTGGTCCGTGTCCACCTCCGCCCACATTTTCCCGGGATTGCTGGACAACCCATCGGCGAGGTCGTCGGCGGCATGACGGAAATCCCTGTCCAGATCCTCGACCATCTCCGCCAGAGTGCTCACCTTATGGAGGAATTGCAGCCGCCGGGAGAGCAGTACGCGGTTGAGCAGACTGCTCATACGGGCCGTCCGCTGGCCCTTGGGCCCCTGAAAATTAGCCGGATCGAGCGGGGCAGCGTTGGGAATCGTTCCGTAGTGCTTGGCGTGTTCCGACAGAGCCCGCAGCAATGCACCAAGCATATGGGTCAGCCGCTGGCACAAGCCCGCAGTAACGCTTACAGCTTCCCTGGACTTGCCGGGTTGGCGCAGCAGCCGAAATTCAATAGCTTCATTTAGCGACACGCTCAACATCACGTAGCTGGATTCAAGTTGGTGGCGTTGCGCATCGAAAAGGTCTGCCTTTGATCCTGGCAGCCAAGCGCGCCAGTCGTCTTGGACAGACTTGCCGCGGGTAGGGGTGCGGTCGCCGACTTTCACCGGAGATCTCCGTAGGGACAGATTCCGAAGTATAGCAAACTCGCTCCGAGAAGCAGCAGTATTCTTTTTATGCTAAGGAATTGATTGATTTTTACTGGTCATCCCGAGCCGCGACCAGCGCCAAGCATCTCCAGGAATAGCATTCTTTCCCTAGGACGGCACCAGGGCGTTCCTTGCTCAAGCAGGACGTGCCCCGTTATACTCGCACTTCACCGCTTCTTGAAAGGATTTTCCCGTTGCAATTTGAGCCTCGCGATCAGTTTGAGCAGCGTCTGAAGAAACTCGAACAAATCCAGGCGTTGGG
>DATKHV010000050.1:0-12709 GCA_035510055.1 Candidatus Cybelea sp.
TATCTGGATGATAAGGGCCTGGCACGGCACGCGGGGCAGAAGCCGCAGCCGCTCGGTCTCGGGGAGAAGAGTTGAGCACCAGTCCACGAACGTTTGAAAGCGCCGCGAAGGCGCAGTTCTACGGCACCGGCCGGCGCAAGAATGCCGTGGCCCGCGTGTTTTTGCGGCCGGGCAGCGGCAAGTTTGAAGTGAACCGCAGGGCGGTCACCGATTATTTCAAGAATGTGACCTGGCTGACGCGCGCCTTGGAACCGCTGAAGTTTACCAATACCGGCGACCAGGTGGACGTCGTGGCCACGGTCAATGGCGGCGGCGTGGGCGGGCAGTCCGGCGCGGTGCGCATGGGCGTGTCTCGCGCGCTATCGATCATGAATCCCGATCTGCGGCCAGGATTGCGGAAAAACGGCTTCCTGACGCGCGATTCGCGCATGCGCGAGCGCAAGAAGTACGGACAGAAGGGCGCGCGCAAGCGCTTCCAGTTCACGAAGCGCTAAATTTGTTGGTCTTCAATCCTGGTTGTCATCCTGAGGCTACCCGATAAGGGTAGCCGGGGGATCGCAACTGATGATCGAGGCCCAATCGAGCTCCGGTGAGCTTCTTCGGAAATTCACCGAGATCACGGCCGGCAAGAAGCCGGCAAGAGGCTGTTCTGTGGCCACCACTTCGTAACTGGAAGCGGCGCTACTGCAAACAGCTATCCTACTAGGAGGAAACTTGGCAGTAGAAATTACGATGAAAGAATTGCTGGAGGCCGGAGTTCACTTTGGTCACCAGACGCGGCGCTGGAACCCGAAAATGAAAGAGTACATTTTCGGCGAACGCAACGGCATCCACATTATCGATCTCCAGAAAACCCTCAAAATGTTCCGCGAAGCGAGCCGCTTCGTGAGCGAACTTTCCGCGCAAGGTCGAACGGTTTTGTTCGTGGGCACCAAGCGGCAGGCCCAGGAAGCAGTCGCCGAAGAGGCTAAGCGCTGCGGCGCATTTTTCGTCAACCACCGCTGGCTGGGCGGCACGCTGACGAATTGGGCGACCCTCCAGAAATCCATCAAGCGCCTCAAGCTGCTGAAGGCCATGAACGAAGATGGCCGCATCAAAGAACTTTCCAAGAAAGAACAAGCGCGCCTGGACCGCGAAATGAAGCACTTGTTTCAAAATCTCGAAGGCATCGAGAACATGACGCAGTTGCCGGACGCCATGTTTGTCATCGATTCCAACGCGGAAGAGATTGCCGTCAAGGAAGCACGCCGCATGGGCGTTCCCGTCGTTTCGGTTGTCGATACGAATTGCGATCCCGACGTAGTGGATTGGATTATTCCCGGAAACGATGACGCCCTCCGCGCCATCCGCTTGTTCACCACCAAGATTGCCGATTCCGTGCAGGAAGGCCATAACGCTTACCAGCAGTCGCAAGTGGCCGAGCAGAAAGCGGCCGAGGATCAGGCCCTGGTCGAAGGCGTCGAGTACGTGGATACCAGCGCGTACGAACAGTACGAGAAGCAGGAAGGCGACTTCGTCGAGGGTGTCGTGGAAACGCCCGCGGAGCCTGCCGAACCTGCGGAAGCCACTGTTCCTCCGGACGAGGAAACTCGCTAACAAATTGCGCGGGTGAAAATGCTTTTAGGCCCGCGCCGAGCGATTCGGTGCGGGCCGTTTTGCAAGCAAACGAATTGTTCATCCTGAGGCTGCCCGAGGAGGGAGCCGAAGGATCGCAGCTCAAATAAGAAGTTGCCAATCAGCAGAGAGAAAAAGGATGAGTACACAACAGCCAGCTATGCAAATTCCAGCACAACTCGTCAAGGAATTGCGCGAGCGGACCGGAGCGGGTTTCAACGATTGCCGCAATGCGCTGATCGAAGCCAACGGCGTGATCGAAAAGGCTATCGAGATTCTGCGGAAAAAGGGTCAAGCTGCTGCCGCGAAGAAAGCGCAGCGCGAAGCCAGCGAAGGACTGGTCGGCAGCTACATCCATGCGGGTGGGAAAATCGGCGTGCTCGTCGAGCTGAATTGCGAATCGGACTTCGTGGCGCGCACGGAAGCGTTCCAGCAGCTTTCGCATGACATCGCCATGCATATCGCGGCGCTGGATCCCCGCTACGTGCGCCGCGAAGAAGTCACGCCGGACATGCTTGAAAAAGAGCGCGACATTTATAAGGCGCAAGCGCTGGCGACCGGCAAACCCGAAACGGTCGTCGAGAAAATCGTCAACGGGAAAATGGAAAAGTTCTACGAGGAGAATTGTCTTTACGAGCAGCACTACATCAAAGACGAAAGCGTCACCATCGGCGAGATGATCACCCAGGCCATCGGCAAACTCGGCGAAAACATTTCCATCCGCCGTTTCGTGCGCTTCAAGGTGGGCGAAGCAGGCGCCACAGCAGGGCCAGAGCCCGCTCCTGTTCCGGTCGCCACGTAATTCCATGCGATTGAATAATCGTTCAGCGCTCCGGCCCCGGTCGGAGCGCTTTTCTTTGAGAGTGCGGGAGCTTGCTCCCGTTTTTCCGCCCACCCAAACCGCGTTGAGCCTGAAACGCACAAAGTTTGCGCACCTCAAAAACGAGATCTTTTCCGCGCGCGAAGCTTAAACGGGCCAATCTCAAAAGCACCGGCAAGCTCCCGCACTCAATTGTGCGGCACTGCGCATAGTTTGTTACAATTCCCGGGATTTTAGATCGCCCGAACGGAGACTCATGGCAGCGACGAAGAAAGCTGGGAACAAGTCCGCGAAACGCATCAAGGCGGCGTACGGCAGAATCCTGCTGAAGCTCTCCGGAGAATCATTCCAAGGGCCGCAGGGATTCGGCATTCACGGCGAAACCATCCAAGGGATCGCCCGTGAATTGAAGGACGTGCACGCGCTGGGCGTGCAAACCGCCATCATGGTCGGCGGTGGAAATATTTTCCGCGGCGCCCGCCAAAAAGGTTTCGAGATCGATCGCGCCACCGGCGATTACATGGGCATGCTCGCAACGGTCATCAACGCGCTTGCGCTGCAGGACGCTCTGGAAAAAGAAGGTGTGTTCACGCGCGTTCTAAGCGCCATCGAGATGAAAGAGGTTTCCGAGCCGTTCATTCGTCGGCGCGCGGTACGCCACCTGGAAAAGGATCGCGTGGTGATTTTTGCGGCCGGGACCGGGAATCCGTATTTTTCAACGGACACAGCTGCGGCGCTGCGCGCTATGGAGATCAAAGCCGACGTGATCCTCAAAGCCACGCGCGTTGACGGAGTTTACGACGCCGATCCCGAGCAAATTCCCGACGCGAAATTTTTCGCCGCGATTTCTTATCGTGAAGTGTTGAGCCAGAACTTGAAGGTCATGGATGCGACGGCTATTTCGCTGTGCATGGACAACGGCATGCCGATCGTGGTGTTCAATATGAACCGACCGGGAAACATCAAGCGCGTGGTCCTAGGGGAGCGCGTCGGTTCCAAGGTGACTCCGGCATGAGGCAGTTTTAGATTTTGGCGGTACGTAGGCATCGCAAATCCAGGGGCGAATCCGGGCTGTTTCTCGCTTTTGTTTGGCATTCGAACCCTTCAGCAGAAAAACAACGAAGAGCAGGGAACCAAGCACCAAGAACTTAGGAGAACTAAGGACTTCGAACATGACCACGAAAGATGCGATTGCAGCGGGCAGGGTGCGGATGGAAAAGGCAGTGGATGATTTTCGGAAAGAGCTGGCGACGCTGCGCACCGGGCGCGCCAATGCTTCCATTCTAGATTCGATCCGCGTGGATTATCACGGGACGCCCATGCCGGTAAATCAACTCGGCACCGTCGCGGTGCCGGAACCAACCCTGCTGGTGATTTCGCCTTGGGACCCGAGCGTCGTGCCGTTGATCGACAAAGCCATTCGCGCTTCGGACCTGGGGCTAAACCCCACAAACGACGGCAAGGTGGTGCGCGTTCCGATGCCGGCGCCGACCGAAGAGCGCCGCAAAGAAATCGTGAAGCACTTGCACAAGGTGCTCGAGAATCATCGCACGGCGATTCGGAATATCCGGCGCGACGTCAAGGAAACCATCGACAAAATGGAGAAAGAGAAGAAGATCAGCCAAGACGAACAAAAACGGGCGCTGGACGAGATGGAAAAAATTTCCCACGCCGAAACCAAGAAGATCGAAGATTTGTCGGCCGCCAAAGAACGAGAGATTCTAGAGTTGCGCTAGAATGCTCTTTCACTCCGATCTAAATTCTTCTTTTTCAATCCCGAGCAAAAAGATCCAGAAAAGTCAAAATCACTCTGGACCTTATCTAATTGGCGCTAAACTTTGCCCCGTAGATAACTACGCTTGGCAGTGCGCAAGCCAGCTCCCCCGTTTTTCTTTTTCTAGGCATCCATCTTCAGTCCGGCCCCTCTTCGAGGATCTTGGCCCGGCTTTGCTCCTCAAGAGCCATTTCCTTTAGAATGAGCAATTTACGAAATGTAAATTTCATAAGTCCTTTACCGTGATATTCATACGAATTGCCTTGGGGCCACCAACCGCAAACCCCACAAAGGTCGTTGCGCTAATTCCCGCCCCCGGAGTTTCAAGGTTTCGGGCGAGCAGGCTCCTGGGACCCCGCAAGCTTAGAAGCAGCCGCGGCAGCAGGTTCGCGATCGAGAGTGAAGTCCTGCGCTTGATCGTTCAGGACCGCGCGGAGAAAGGCGTTGTAGTCGGCGGCGCGTTCGGCGGCAACCTGTCGGAGCAAGAAGTTAATGTGGCGGGAGGCGGTGATCGTCAATCCCTTCTGAGCGTCCCGGGTGGAGACCGCGTATTGGGATGAGTAGGTAGCGTAGTCGCGCTGCACGGAAGTCCCGGTCGGTGCCGTGGCGGTCGTACCAGGGGGAAGTTGCAGCGCCATCTTAGTTGCAACTTCCAATGGAATGCCAAGCTCAATCGGAGCCGTGGCAGCGCCAGGGGCAGGTTTCGCGGGCGGATCCGGCAAACCCAGCTGGGGAAGAAGAGCCGGCATGCGCAGTGGCTTCTTTGACCAGTCCACGAACTTAGCCTGAGTGATCTCGTAATCGACGGTCAATGGCTCGCGCGTGGCGTAAGGATCGGACGCGTCAACGCTAGTCACCTGTCCGCGAAACCCGTCGGAAAGCGAAAGAAGCTGGGCGAGGTCCTGCCATTTTTCCTTGGGCGTTTGATGAAACCCAACCCGGAGAAGCAGTTCGTTGTCCCCGCGAAGGGAATAGTGAACCTTCGCCGTGAGCATCCCCGCGGATGTGATGGAAGCGTCGATCAAGACACTCTGACGGGCAGGGAACGGCAGGGAATTGTCGACATCCTGCCATAACTCGGTGACGGCTGGGCCCACCATAAAAGCTTTCTTGCGGCGGAATTGAGACGGAATGACTTTGTAAGGTGCGACTTCGATGTTCAGGTCGAGCCAAAAGTTAATCGAAGGCCAGCCCGTCGTGGTTAGCAGATGGTCGAAACTGGCCGGTTGAGGAAGCGAGGTTTGAGCGTCGGTGGCAGAACTGGAGATTAATCCGGCACGCGCCGGACCGAAGAAATTATCTGCTAGAGCGGCGAACAGAACGTATTTATCTTCCGGGGTGCCATAGCCAGAGGCCAGCACGTCGGAGGGATTTCGCGTCTTGAATCCAGTTGAGCCGAGCGGAAGATCCACCGTCCTAATTTTCTGGGATACGAAAGTATAGAAAGCCTCGGCCCGGAGGCTCGGTGTTGTCGTTGGGTCGGAGGTCGGAACCTTTGCTAACTCATTGGCCTTAGCGAGGAGCTCGGGGGCCAACTCCCCCGAAGGCTTCAAGAGGTTCCTTAAACGATCCGCAAGTTGTTGCCAGCTGGCGAACGTTGTGAGAACCACGTCCGGTTGTGATTGCGAGTGCTCTTTGCTTGCGTTGTCGAACTGACCTGCTTTCAGAAGCCACTGATAAACGGTCCTACCACTTATGGCTGTCTCAATTGGGAGTGCTGGTGTCGCAGGATTGATTCGAAGTTGGACTTGTCGCCCAGAGGAGAAATCGATCTCGAACGATTCTTCGGAAACGACGCCGGTGCGGTCGAAGGTGTGGTCGAGCCAGAAATCGGGGCCGAGCGGGTGGTGCGTGGTGGTCATGACCTGATATTCGAGGGTGTCGCCGGGCTCGAGGCCGAGGATGCGGACAGACTTGACGCGGACATTTTGATAACCGGGGGCGTTGACAACGGCGGGATTGGGATTGTCGGTGATGGCGCTGGGGAGGATGTCAGCGGTGCCGCCGGTGGGATGGGTAATGTGGACCAGTGGGATATCGACGGATTGGAACGAGCGGTTGTAGTCGAAATTGAGGCGGGCGAATTGGCGAACGCCCAGTTCGCTGTTGATGTGCACGCGGGCGTGGACTTCTTTGCGCGAGTCGCCGTTGTCTTCAAATCGGTAGCGCGTTTCGAGAACCTCGAATTGCGCGGGATTCTCTGCTTTCTCGGCGGGGTTCTTAGCAGCTTGCTGGGCTTGCGACGGCGTAAGAAAAATTAACGCGAGGAGGAAAGATACTGCGAGAGCACGGAAGAGCGGATGGCAGTTGAAGTAGAGTCCCAAGATTCGCCTCAAGGGCAGTGTAGGGTGAGTACGGAGGCGCGTAAAGAGATGGGTGCGAAGGAGTTGCTGGATTTACAAGACTGACCTGCCAGGCGCTGATCTTCTCAGCGCTCCTCGGCGTACTCTGCGTCTCTGCGTTGTCCTTTTTCTTTCTTCTGGATTTGCCGAGGCAAGAGCGTGCCAGGAAAGCGAATGCAGGCGGATGCGTCTCCAGGGCGTGATAGAGTTTGCGTGTGCTGAGGGCGTAAGGAGAAAGCGGATGCGACTTGCGTTGTGGAGAGCAGTAGTAGCGGCGGTCGTGGGAATGGCATGTTGTTTGGGTGGAGCTCGGACGACGCGGGGAGACAATCGGCCGACACCCAAGGGGCCCGATGAAGATGGAACGAAACCGGCGCTGGTGAAGATTGCGGGCGAGGGGTTGATGGATTCGCACGCGTTTCAATATCTCATCGAGATGAGCGATGACATTGGACCGCGCGTGACGGGTTCGCCCGCGGAGAGAAAGGCGGAAGATTGGGGCGTGGCCAAGATGAAAGCCATTGGGCTGGAAAACGTGCACACGGAAAAATACCAGCTCTGGCGCGGTTGGACGCGCGGGACGGCCCAAGGCGAATTGTTGGAACCGATTCACAGGGCGCTGCACGTGGACGCCATGGGTTGGACGGGATCGACGCCAGCGGGAGGCGCGGAAGGCGAAGTTGCGGCCGCGAATCTCTTCGATATCGAGGAAGAGGCCAAACATGCTTCGCGATTTTCTGGAAAAGTTGTGCTGATGGTGATGCAGGGCGAGCCCAAGAAAAGCGGCATTCTTTTGTTTGCCATGTTTGGAGATTTCCTGAAAGCCGCCGGCAAAGCGGGAGCTCTCGCCGTGATTGGGGGACAAGGAGGGTCGAAAGCCGAGGGAATGAACCTTACGCACACCGGGATTCTCGGCTTCGACGCCGATTTTACCGTTCCGGTGTTGTCGATGACCGCCGAAGATCAGGGGCAGTTGGAACGGTACGTGGAGAACGGGAAAAAAGTGAGGGTGCGCTTCAACGTGCAAAACAGCTTTACAAGCGGGCCGGTGGAAGCGGCAAATGTGGTAGGAGAAATTCGCGGGCGCGAGAACCCCGAGCAGGTGATGGTGGTAGGAGCGCATCTGGACTCGTGGGACCTTTCCGAGGAAGCGACAGACAACGGCGTGGGATCGGCTAGCGTGCTGGGTTCCGCGGAAGCGATTGTGCGATCGGGCATGAGGCCACGGAGGACGATTCGCTTTGTGTTGTTCACCGGTGAGGAAGAGGGGCTGGACGGTTCCTTCGCGTACATGAAGCAACATCATGCGGAAATGGCTAATCATTTGGGAAGCTTGGTGCTGGATTCGGGGCCAGGACCGGTGAAAGAATTTATGTTGGGAGGCCGTGACGACCTGGTGAAAAGCTTCCAGCCGTTTGCCCAGGCGCTTTCCTCGATTCGAGTCATTGCGGTGAACGACAAGGTGGAAAGCGGGACCGATACGCTGCCGTTTTCGATGGCCGGTTTGCCGGGAATTAACCTGGACCAGGATTCCCCGGATTACAAATACACCCATCATTCTTCGGCAGACGCTTTGGAAGCGGTGAAGCCGGAAGTGCTGGCGCAAGACGCGACGGTGATGGCACTTACCGCTTATTGGATGGCCGACCGGCCAGAGCGGTTTGCGTCGCCTTGGCCCGCGGAGAAGACCGCAAAGATGCTGAAGGCCCAGCATCAAGACGAAATGCTGAAAGTGTTTGGCCTATGGCCCAAGGAGTTCGCGGAGGCAGAAAAGAACGAAGGACCTCCGAACTAACCTGAGTTTTTCTTAACCCCGCAGGGCACATTTTGGCCGGGGGCGGCCGCCCCGGTCCGGTCTGCTCTGGGGCGGCTTGCCGCTCCTCTTCGTCCGTTTCGGGACCCCAGGTACAAATAAGATTTTTATTATCAGTCACTTACATGGGAATGAAGCGTATTTCCGGATCCGGGAACAAGGTTTCGGAGCGGTGGAACCGCAAGATTTCTCGGTCCTGGCCACGCAAGGACCGCGCCTGACGGGCAAGATTAGTGCCAAGTGGCTGATTTCCACAGGACTTTTTTGCTTGGATGTTGCGAAATATTTGACACGAAGGGATTTCTTCCCTATACTTCGGTGTTTGTCAGGGAAGGTTTTACCCTGAGTGGGGCGGCTCCAGCTTCTTTGGAGTCGTTGAGTTGGAAGGGAATTATCTTCGGTCCCGGAACAATGTAAGACGGAATGGGACAGAAGAGCGGCCGGAATGGGGCGCCAGCCCCGCAAAGCCGAGTAAGCCTCTCCGAACTGAAGCCAAGAGAGAAGTTCTCCTTCTTGGGGTGCGTACGGAGTTTCTTGCTGGTGGTATCTCCGGATTCGCAGTAGACCTTTCAGCACTAGACTGCGCTCTCGCGCCTTTTTGTGTGCGCGCCTTGCGGGAGTCGCGCATCCTTCGAGCATCCGTAGCGGATGCTCTCAGGAAAAAATTTATGCGCGCAAATGAGGGACGACTGTGCCGACGTTTTCGCAACTGGTAAGAATGGGCCGTGAAGCGGTTCGCATGAAGACGAAGTCGCCTGCGCTGGCCGGCTGCCCGGAGAAGCGCGGCGTATGCATTCGCGTGTACACGCAGACGCCGAAGAAACCGAACTCGGCGTTGCGCAAAGTGGCGCGCGTGCGCTTGACGAACGCCATTGAAGTGACGACGTATATTCCGGGCGTCGGCCACAACCTGCAGGAGCACTCGATCGTGCTGGTGCGCGGCGGCCGCGTAAAGGATCTGCCGGGAGTGCGGTATCACATCGTGCGCGGGACGTTGGACGCTGCGGGCGTCGAGAACCGCAAGCAGGGACGTTCGAAGTACGGCGCGAAGCGGCCCAAGGCCGCGGCGGCGAAGTGAAGAAGCGGAAATTAGAAAATAGAAATTCGAAATTGCCAAGCGCGGTTGACGGTACTGCGCCAAGAGCTTTCAAGAATTGGTGAAGGAGCGATAAAGAGCAATGCCACGCAAAGGACTTGTTTTCCGGCGAACGCAAGCGACCGATCCCGTCTATGCCAGCGACATTGTGGAGAAGTTCATCTGCTCGATGATGTGGGAAGGCAAGAAGTCGACGGCGCAGCGCGTGTTCTACGGCGCGATGGATCAAGTGGCGAAAAAGACCAACGACGACGCCTTGAAGATTTTCAAGAAAGCCATCGAGAACGTGAAGCCATTGCTGGAAGTGAAGACCCGGCGCGTGGGCGGCGCGAACTACCAGGTTCCGGTGGAAGTGAATCCGTTCCGGCGGCAGTCGCTGGCCATTCGCTGGCTGTTGCAGTATTCGCGGGAACGCGCCGGCAAGACCATGGTGGACAAGTTGGCGGATGAGCTCATCGACGCAGCCAACTCACGCGGCGGAGCGATGAAGAAGAAGGAAGACGTGCACCGCATGGCGGAAGCCAACAAGGCATTCGCGCATTATCGCTGGTAAAGGGGCGCTGCTAACAAGAGCGCTGGTAAGGAATGGGTGGTTTTTGTGAGTGAAGCAGTCGCAACACGAACGGGAGAAAAGAAGGCCGTCTCGGGAACTATGGGCAGAGCATTCAAACTCGAAGACACCCGCAACATCGGGATCATGGCGCACATCGACGCCGGAAAGACCACGTCGACCGAGCGGATCCTCTTCTACACGGGTGTGACCTACAAGATCGGTTCCGTCGATGAAGGCACCGCCACCATGGATTGGATGGAGCAGGAGCGCGAGCGCGGAATTACGATTACCAGCGCCGCGACTACGGCTGCCTGGGACCGCTTCGGGAAAAAATACCGCGTTAATATTATTGATACACCGGGTCACGTGGACTTTACCGTGGAAGTAGAGCGCTCTTTGCGCGTACTGGACGGGGCGGTGTGCGTGTTCGATTCCGTCGCCGGCGTGCAGCCGCAATCGGAAACCGTATGGCGCCAGGCGGACAAATATCGCGTCCCGCGCATCTGTTTTGTGAACAAGATGGACCGCATGGGAGCGGATTTTGACCACGTCGTGCGCACCATTCGCCAGCGCCTCGGAGCCCATCCCGTACCACTGCAATTCCCCCTCGGACGCGAAGATAATTTCATTGGGATCATCGATTTCCTCGAGGAGAAAGTAATTGTTTGGCTGGAAGAAACGCTGGGCGCGAAATATGAAATCTTCGAAGTAGCAAAACTTTGGGATAAGTCCTTCGTGGATTTGCGGCCGGATGTGGCCGCCGCCATGAAGGGCTCGGCCATCGACAAAAAGTTCTACGACGAGCACCGCAATAAAGTTGTGGAATACATCGCCGAACACGACGACGAACTTGTCGACAAGTATTTGAATGGCGTGGCGCTGACTCTTGAAGAGATGCGCAAGTCCATTCGCAAATCCACGCTGGCGCTGAAGATCGTGCCGGTGCTGGCGGGTTCGGCGTTCAAGAACAAAGGCATTCAGCCGCTGCTGGACGCGGTCGTGGATTATCTTCCGTCGCCGGTGGACGTGCCGCCAGTGGAGGGCACAGACCCCGCCACCGATGAAACCATTCTTCGGCGGGCGTCGGATGAGCAGCCGTTTGCGGCGCTGGCATTCAAGATTATGTCCGACCCGTTCGTCGGGCACGTAACCTACATCCGCGTCTATTCCGGCGTGTTGAAGTCCGGGAGTTACGTGGTGAACTCCGGAAAAGGCTCGCGCGAACGCATCAGCCGTTTGCTGCAGATGCATGCCAACAAGCGCGAAGAAATCGACACCATTTACGCCGGCGATATCTGCGCTTGCGTAGGCTTGAAGAGCGTCAATACCGGCGACACGCTGTGCGACGAAGAAAAGCAGATCATCCTCGAGAATATTGATTTCCCGGCGCCGGTTATTTCCGTGGCCATCGAACCGAAAACCAAAGCCGACCAGGACAAGTTGAGCTTGGCCATGCAACGGCTGGCGCAAGAGGATCCCACGTTCCGCGTCTCCACCGAACCGGATACCGGACAGACGCTGATCTCCGGCATGGGCGAGTTGCACCTGGAAATCATCGTGGACCGCATGCTGCGCGAGTATAACGTGCAAGCGAATGTCGGCCGGCCGCAGGTGGCCTACCGCGAAACGATTCGCAAAAATGCCGTGGCCGAAGGCAAGTACATCAAGCAAACCGGCGGCAAAGGCCAGTACGGCCATTGCAAGATCGAGTTGCACCCCATACCGAGTTCCAGCCACGAGAGCATGAAAGAGATGTCTACCGACGATCTCGACGCTCTGGCCAAGGAAGTAGTGGGCGGCGGCTCCGCGGGTAAATGGAAATTCGACAAAGAACACCGGTTTCTTTTCATCGACAAGATTGCGGGCGGAGCGATTCCGCGCGAGTTCATCCCGCCGATCGAAGCGGGCATCCGCGAAGCGCTGGATAACGGCATCCTGGCGGGATTCCCGATGGTGGACGTTGCCGCGGTTTTGATCGACGGCAGCTACCACGACGTGGACAGCAACGAAATGGCGTTCAAGATCGCCGGCTCGATGGCGTTCAAGGAAGCTTGCTCGCGCGCCAAAGCGGTATTGCTCGAGCCGATCATGAAAGTGGAAGTGGTCGTGCCGGAAGAATACATGGCCGCGGTGTTCGGCGATTTGAACGCGCGGCGTTCCGCGATCCAAGGCACGGAAAACCGCGCTGGAAGCAACGTCATCCGCGTGGAAGTGCCGCTGGCGCAGATGTTCGGTTACGCCACGGATTTGCGCAGCCGCACGCAAGGGCGGGCCACGTTTACGATGCACTTTTCGCATTATGCGGAGTTGCCCGCGGCGCTGGCGGAAGAAGTCATCAAGAAGCACCGGGGCGAGAAGTAAGCAACGGGTTTTATCCAGGTTCAAGTGAATTTCGATCTGAGGAGCAGAGGGCAACATGGCGAAGGAGAAATTCGAACGCAGCAAACCGCACGTGAACATCGGGACCATCGGCCACATCGACCATGGCAAAACGACGTTGACGGCGGCGATCACCAAAGTGCTCTCGAAGCACAACCCGAAGGTAGCGTTCCGGGCGTTTGACACGATTGACAACGCGCCGGAGGAGCGCGAGCGCGGAATCACCATTGCGGTTTCGCACGTGGAATACGAAACGGCCAACCGGCACTACGCGCACATGGACTGTCCGGGCCATGCGGATTACATCAAGAACATGAT
>DATKHV010000051.1:0-2202 GCA_035510055.1 Candidatus Cybelea sp.
CCCGCTCAGCATCTCGTAAAATACGCAACCGAACGCCCAGATATCGGCGCGCTTGTCCACGGATTTGCCGCGCACTTGCTCTGGACTCATGTAGGCCGGCGTACCCAGAATCGTTCCCGCCTCACTTCCGGCAGCTTTCGCAAGACTGCGCTGCGTGTCTGCGTCTAACTCGGCGGCAAAAGCCTTCGCCAAGCCAAAGTCCAGCACTTTGATGCGGCCGTCGGGCATCACCTCTACGTTGGCCGGCTTCAAATCTCGATGAACGATGCCTTGCTCGTGCGCGCTTTCCAGCGCGGCGCAAGTCTGTTGTGCGATGACCAGAGCCTCCGCGATATCCAGTTGACCGGTTTTCAATCGTTCCGCGAGCGTCTTCCCCGGAACCAGCTCCATCACCAGGTATTGCGTCTCCCCGGATTGCTCCAGTCCATAGATCGTGGCGATATTGGGATGATTCAGCGAGGCGAGCAATCTGGCTTCCCGCTGGAAGCGCGATAGTCGCTCCGGATCGTGATCAAACTCTAGTCGCAGAATTTTAATGGCCACGCTGCGGCCCAGCTTGGTGTCGCGCGCCTGATAGACGTCGCCCATCCCGCCTGCTCCGATGCGCGCGACGATTTCGTAGATTCCCAGACGGCGTCCCACCGCAAGTTCCTCTGTGGAGCCTAGCGCTGGCCCGGACAAAAAGGTGTGCTGCGCTTGTTTGTCCGCAAGAAGCAGCGATTCCACTTCGCGCCGCTTGTCCGGCTGAGGGCAGGCCTGATCCAGGTAGGCGGATCTCTGCTCGGGCGTCCGTTCCAACGCTTCGGCGAGCACTTTCTTGATTTCCTGCCACGCTTCCGGCGTCATGTTCCCGCTTCCTTTTTCATTTCGCGTTGCAGCCACGCACGTGCCGTCGCCCATTCCCGCTTCACCGTGGCCGGCGAAACGCCCAGCACGACGGCCGTTTCCTCGATCGAAAGCCCGCCGAAAAATCGTAGCTCGATCAAGCGGCCTTGCTGCGGGTCAAGCGCGGCGAGTTTGGCGAGAGCATCGTCGAGCGCGACCAGATCGAATTCCTGTTTCTGCGCCGGGACAAGCTCCGCATCGAGGGAAAGCCGGGGGGCTCCGCCACCGCGTTTGCCGGTGAGGTGCGCGCGCGCGTGATCCACCAGGATGTGGCGCATCAATTGCGCCGCCACGGCGAGAAAGTGCGCCCGGTCTTGCCATTGCGGCGCGTCTTGCCGCACCAAGCGCAGGTACGCTTCGTTGACTAAAGCGGCGCTCTGAAGGGTGTGGTCGGGACGCTCATGCCAGAGATGGCGGCGCGCGATGCGGCGCAACTCGTCGTAAACCACGGGGATTAAGGCTTCCCGTGCTTCCTCGTTGCCCTGGCTCCAATCGGCGAGAAGCCTGCTGATACGTGAAGACGAAGCCGCCGGCACTCTTCCTCCCCGCCATGGGGCAACTACGTTAGGCAGAAAGATAGCTCCCACGCCAGCCAAAGTCAATTTACTCCATGCCGTAAGGGAAGAACGGTGTGTCCGCGGCGCAAGAATCTTCGATTTAGATGAGCCAGTTTGCCCCCAATCCTCGCTTTACAGGGTGAAGGCACGATGCGGACTAGAGCAGAGCGCGCAGACGCACGCGGCCAAATTCGAGAAAAAGGAGAATTCCGATGAAGGTAAACCATTCGCAGTATATGGCCAGTTTGAGATTCGTTCTGGGTGTCGCGCTGGTAGGATGCTTGTTCGCCACGACAGCTCAAGCCCAATCACGTTTCGAGGGCAAATTCACGCTGACGAGCGAAGTGCACTGGCGGGCAGCCGTGCTGCCTCCCGGCGATTACTCGCTCAAGCTCGATACCGCGCGGCGGATGATCGTGTTGAGCGACGCGCACACCAACAAACCGTTGGCTCTCGAAGCCGTCAGGACCGATAGCGACGCCCAGAACCGGGACAGCCAGCTGGTTGTCGAAGTTCAGGGCAATCAGCGAGTCGTTACCTCGGCGCGGCTGGCTGGTTTAGGCGAAGTCTTCCGGTCGGCCCACGTGTCTAAGGTCTCTCGCGGAGCCACCGAAGAGGCAATCCTGATCGAACGAACCTGGGTTACGGGAAAGTAAAGGACCGACAGTTTGCGACGGCACAGGGCCAGTCTCGACCAGGCTGGCCCTCGTCCGAACAGGCACCGCTATCGATCTGATTTGGGCTCCGCCATTACATTGAA
>DATKHV010000052.1:0-140923 GCA_035510055.1 Candidatus Cybelea sp.
ATGGAGTACGAGAACGCGCTGGTCTGGTTGCGATCGAAGGAGCTTTGCGCATCGGACAATCCCGCGAGGCCGCTCGATAACGTGAGGCTCGGCGGACCCCAGTTCATCGGATCTTGATTGTTGCCTGTGATTCCAGCTTGAGCTGAAACATTTTCACGATTCTCCCAGTATGGTGTGACCCGACTTCTTAAACGGCTGAACCGGTACCCAAGATTCAGGAACAGCCGCTGGTTGAAGCGGTGCGACCAATGCATTCCAGCATTGATTCCGAGTACATCCGTGGTGTCGAGAAACCCGAATAGGTTCGGGCTGTCTTCCCGTGTGCTCTGAAACGAAAAATCCCCGTAAAGCTCATTCTTGGAATTGAGTTCCTTATCCAAACGCGATTGCAGCGCGTCTTGATGCGTGTTGCTGACGATTGGGATTTGGTAGTTGTAGCGCGGATTTCCTCTAACGTTTGGCAGCGGATAGAAATTCAACAAAGCTTGTGCCTGGGGGCTGATGGGGATCATGTTGCCGAGAAACGGCAATCCCGTAGCCGGATTGAAGATTTGGATGGGTTGGCCCTGGGCGTTTAATTCGTTGGAGAAGTTCCCAGCCCGCTCCGCGAGATCCGGCACTAAAGCCGATTGCGTGGTAGCATCGCGATTTCGCGTCCACTGGTAGCCGACAAAAAAGTCAGGACCCTTTCGCCAAACATGCGGAATTCTTAATGGGCCGCCGAGTGTCGCCACACCGGTGATCCGGTTGTAACTGGCTTTGGGTGTGTTTTGCCCAGTTAACGAGAAAGGCCGGGCATCCAATCCCGAATTGTCGAAAATGATGCCGATTCCACCGTTGTACAGTCCTTTCGCGCCATTGCGATTATTGCCAAACGCTGTTAGCTGCGCGAATGGAGACGCAGCTCCGTTGTTCACGCTTCCGTTGATGAGAAAGCCGTCCGAGGCTTGTTGATTGAGGTCGTCTTCGGATGTCGGGGTGTCTGCGGCTTTTTTGTCCGGAGGTTTTGCTATTTCATTCTTGGCAGGAGGAGTCGTGACACTCGCAGTAGGAACCACGGGCGATTGCACCTCAGCCTTGATTTGATCGAGCGGGAGCATGCTCAATTCCCATTTTGCGGAAGGGGCATCTAGAGCGATCAGCACGTCTTGCTTGATAGCCGCAAAGCCTTGCATCTCCACTTCAATCGTCCACGTGCCGACTGTCAAATCAGAAAAGGAAAAGAGACCTTGTTGGTCCGTAATCGATACAGATTTCTTGTCGCCCTGTGTTGCCGTTACCGTTGCCCCAGGAACCGGCAGTCCCCCAAATGTGACTTGCCCGCGGTACGCCGAAGCAGCGGCCAGGTTGGGAGCTGTCAAGCACGCAACGGCACAGAAAACTCGCAGATACTTGTAAATCTGACGCCATGACATCGAATATCTGCTCGCTCTTAATTTTCCGAAGGCCTTTCAACATGATCGATGATCATGACCTCGACCGGCCCCTTGTGCGACTCCAGTTTCAGACCGAGCTGTTCGCGAAGGGCAGTAAAGATGTCTGGTCCATTGGTGGGCGGAAGGTTCGCGGCGGCGTCTGGTCTGGCGGCTAGGCCGGGAGGAAGCTCCGGCGTCCACTCCAATTTGAAATCGTAGAATTGTGTGAGCCCGGTCTGATCGAGCACCGGTCGGTCAAGCATCTGCGAAAGAATCCACGAAAAATACGACATGGAACAGTGGGTCGCTTCAAGATTGCCAAAACCTGTGGGTCTGACGGGAATGTCGAAGTGCTCCGGACTCTTATTTTCCGTCAGCTTAGCTCCGGATTTATCGACGACCAATTCGTATGCGGGGAGCATGCGCGTCTCTTTGTGGAATCGCAGTCTGAAACGATCCGCCAGCAAATTTTGAAACATGACATGCAGCTCATCTATATTGTGTGAGCGATCCGCTTTGGCCTCGACATCGTACAGGTCAGTTTCCAGCCAGCCAGGATCACCGGATATTTGGCGATCGTTGAGGTGGAACATCAGCTTGATCATCACCTTTACCGGAATGTTTGTCGCAACATAGGTCTGGCCGCCGGGCAAAGGCTTAATGCCTCCTCCATCGGCGCCTGGTTTGGAGGGTTTGATCGAGGCTACCTCGAATTCGAGTCGTGGCGTCGTGTCCGTCTTGACCTGGCCGAGTGCGCCTGCTGCTGTTAGAAGAAGAATCGTCATTAGCATCGCAAAATGTTTTAGCGCGATCATGACATTGAAAATCCCTCCCGCTGCTAATTCTCCGAAGGCTTCTCTACAAGATCGATGAAGAGAATCTCCGCAGGGCCTTTTTGCGATTCCAGTCTTAGGCCAAGCTGCTCTTGTATCGACGTAAAGATCGAAGGGCCGGAAGAATCGGGCGTGGGAGTGTTGTCAGTCCCTTGTTCGCCAGCTGTCGGAGCTTGTCTCACATCTGGCGTCCACTGCAGCGTGAAATCATATTTGCCCGTCAGCCCGGTCTTATCGAGAACTGGGCGGCCCAGTTGCTGCCGCGACAACATCCGCACGAGGAGCGCGATAGAAACCCCTTGACCTGTTATAAGGCCCCTTCCGATGCGCATCCTGTCTGGCCTGCCGCGACCATCAATGCCTTTGATGCCGTCGGGGTATGTGTCGCCAGGTTTTGCCTCCTGAAGTTTGGGACCATTCTTCGCGATGACCAGCGCATATAGTGGAAGTTCTTTGGTTTCGCGGTGGAGCGTCAGCTTGCACCGGTCGGCCAAGAGCGCCTGAAGCATGCGTTGGTCCTCAAGCATGCGCTGGTCAAAAGTAAGCTTCTGCAACTCATCAGCTAAAGAACCGTCTATTTTCGCGTCAACATCGTATCGTTCAGAATTGAGCCAGTGCGGTGCCGCTGCGATCTGATCGTCTTCGACTCCGTAGGCCTCTCGAATGAACCGTTGCACCGTGGCCCCCGTTGCGGTGAACCTGCTGGGCGAAAACCACCCAAACCCGAACATACGGTTGCTGTATTTGTCTGGTTTGATCGAAGCGACCTCGAAGACAGGCGCAATGGCATCTCTGTTTTGGGTTTGCGACTCAGCCTGGCTTTGCGTTGCCTTTAGTAGGCCAAACATGATCGGCACGGCGACGGCCACCAATCCACACACACTGAGGAAGAGTTTTCTCCTGAAATCCAGTTTGTGCGCAACAAGCTTGGTCATGACTCGGGCAATTCTTTCATAGCAACGAAAATCCCGACCGCTGCTAATTTTCCGAAGGCTTCTCGACATGATCGATGACGAGAATCTCCACCGGGCCCTTTTGCGATTCCAGTTTCAGCCCAAGCTTCTCCTCAAGAGCCGTGAAGATGGAAGGCCCAGAGGCGTCCGGTGGCGGTGGACTAGCGGCGCCCTGTGGTTCGGGGCTGGGGCCCTTAAACATCGCGCCTTGGCTCTCATCGGGTGTCCACTGCAATGTGAAATCATACTTGCCAGTGAGACCCGTCTTATCCTCAACCTTGCGGCCCAGTTGCCGCGACAAAAACCGTACTAGATCCGAGATTGGAATCCCTTGACCCGTTACCGATCCGCGCCCAGCCATGAAAGTCATGCCGGCTCCTACGCGGCCGTCTGGGCCTTTAATCCCGTTCGGGTAAGTGTCGCCAGGTTTTGCCTCTTGAAGTTTGGGACCGTTCTTTGCAATAACGAGCGCATATACGGGAAGCTCTTTCGTTTCGCGATGGATCGTCAACTTGAACCGGTCCGCCAAAAGGGCTTGCAGCATGCGTTGCCTCACCTCCCGGCGGTCATCTTCGCTAAGCTTGCGCAGTTCATCGGCTGTAGAGCTGTCCATTTTTGCATCAATATCATACCTCTCAGAGTTCATCCAATTCGGCGCTCCAGAAATTTGATTGTCCTCGACTCTATATGCCGCGTTGATGAGCATCTGTAGGGTCCCGTTTGCCGCGCTAAGACCATCGGGCGTGAACATTAGTCTGACCATGTTGGTGCCAGATTTGTTTGGCTTGATTGAAGCGACGTCGTAAACAAGGGCAGTGGCAGTTGTGTCTTGAGACTGGCCCCGACTTTGCGTTGCGTGCAGTAAGCCAAACACGACCGGTGAAGCCGCGGCCAGCAATCCAAGTGCACTGAGCAATAGTTTTCTGCTGAAATCCAGCTTGCGCGCCACACGCTCGGTCATGATGCGGACCATTCGTTTCTTCAGATCGGCACCGGTAACCCCGGACACACAAGCCACGGGAGATCTCACACAGAATTCACAAACCTTCAAGATGCTCTGTGCATAGACGTGCGGCTCGCTGCCCAACTCCAAGACATCCTCGTCGCACGCGCGCTCGCGTTCCTCCACCAGCCGCTCTCCTAACCACCAAACCAAAGGGTGAAACCAGAAGATGGCTTCAACCACCATGTGCATTGCCGCGGCCAGATTGTCTCGATGACGTACGTGCCACACCTCGTGTGCGAGGATGCTATCTAGTTGCTGACCTTGCAAGCGGCTGGAGATCCCTTCAGGCCATACCAAAGTCGGGCGATTGATGCCGAAAATCCCTGGTTCCAAAGAAGCTCGTGACAAAAACATTTGGATCGGCTTGCGTATCCCTGCCATACGCTCCAGTCGACGCAGCGCTTCCACTTCGCGACCTTCTCGCAGTGGCAAGCCCTCCTGAATGGCCAGCCAAATTCGCCGCCATCGCGTCAACCACACAAAAAGTACGAGGGCGAATCCGCAGAGCCACACCCCTGTAAGAATTGTCGGAAGCAGGTGGGGCAGGCTCGGCATAACTCCGAAGTCTCGGAGAGCGGCCTGAGGAAGCACCGGCATCGCTGGCCCGGTGAAAGGCTGGCTGACCTCCTCCATCGCAGAGTAAAATCCCGTTTGTGTTCCTGCCGAAGCGCGGGCCCACGGCAGATGGCTCCCCATGCCGATCAGCAATGAAAAGGGAATGAGAAATTTTACCGAGGCTGCCAGCCAGAGCCAATAACGCGCCCTCGCGTGGTTCTTTCGCAGAATTAAGGTCAAAAATCCGGCGACGACGGCGAAGAGTGTCGACTGCCAAAGGTGGTTGCCAGCCGCTGGTGTGATAGCCAACCACAATAGAGATAAATATTTGGGGATCATGGTGGTTAGTCCCTCCTCTCCAGTTTTCGGAGAGTTCTTTCAGCTTCCCTTACGTCCCGTAACGTGAGCTTCCCGGATTCGATCAAGCGCGACATCACGGGTTGGGCGCGCCCACCGAAAAGTGCTATGAGATCGTCGATCAACCGGCGTTGTGCGGCATCGCGGGTGACGGCAGCCTCGAAAATGTGAAAGTTCCCAACCTTTTTGACGCGGCGCACGGCCTTTTTGCTTTCCAACCGGTAAACGGTGGTCTGGATCGTCGTGTAGGCCGGCCTGTTTTTTTCGGCGAAAGCTTCCTGAATCTCGCGGATGGAGGCCGTCTCCCGAGTCCACAGCGTCTCCATGATCTGCAATTCGAGCTTTGTTAGCTTGGGTTGAACCATTAGTCCTCTACTATATACGTGTGTAAAGCTACTACTGCAATATGCATTGTGCAAGTCTCTTTTGTGACGACCAGGTTGGGTTGAATTTCTGCATCTACGAGAATGCTGTGATTGGCGTTTGCTACAACTTGCGCATTACGGAGGTAGAGTGTCTCTTTTCTATCAAGAACTGACTTTGTGGGAAGTTGGAAAGCCAGTTGCCCTGGTTGATGATTGCGGCCGTATCTTTCCAATTAAGGGCTCCTGAAAATTTACTAGGTGCCGCCATTCCAGGGTGTTAGAGTCAAATGGTCGAACCTTACCAAGGTTCAGGTGTCGGTTCGATTCCGATAGGCCACTCCATTAAATCAAGCACTTAATCTGCGTCTATCAGGTGCATCCTTGCCGCCGAGGTCAAAATCTTCCGGGATGGACCCGTCGGACAGAAAACAACCAGACAAGCCCTCAACCACTGACTTGGAAGCTCCCTTCCCGCTCAAGATTGATCGCAAAGCATTGATCACAGCATGCGCTTTCGGTTTGGTGGCGTTAGCATTTTTCTTGTTTGGCATAGATAAGCCCCCGGTTCGCAACTTTGATGAAATCGTTTATGTGCCTGCCGCCCAGGCCGTGGTCGACGGCATCCTTGATATGGATCCTGCGGAACCGCCGATGGGGAAACTTCTGGTGGCAGCCGGAATCAACCAAGCGGGAGACAATCCTTTTGGCTGGCGAGTTTCCAGCGCTGTATGTGGTGCTCTGACTTTAGTCGCAGTTTTTCTGTGGACTCATCTTCTTTTCGGCGATTACCGGGCTTCTTTCTTCGCGGCTTTGCTGACTTTACTCAACAACTTTCTATTTGTGATGTCGCGTACTGGGATGATGGACGTCTTTCTGGTCTTTTTCTTGTTTTGGAGTTTGGTGGCCTACACTGCGGCGCTCACCTTAGATCTAAGCACCCCCAGGCGGCGGATCTTGCTCTGTAGTTCAGGCTTTTTACTCGGCCTGGCGGGTGCTTGCAAATGGAACGCCGTTGACACTCTGGCAGTCTTGCTCGGCATCAGTTTTCTGCTGCCTGGGATTTCAAAACTCTTGCCCGTATCTCCGGCTTCCTCCATTGCTCGGTGGGCTGAAAATCTTCGGCGCGTGAAGGCCCCTGGCCTGCTTTTCGGATTGCTCGTCCTCCCTCCGGTTTCCTACTGTCTTTCTTTTTGGGTCCTGTTCCGCTGCGTTCATCTGTCATTCGACATTCATGAGTTCGTTAGAATGAACCATGCGATGTGGCGCTATCACGTCGAGGCTAGCACTGCCAAGACACTGATGTTGGCCTGGTACCGCTGGCCCTTTGCAGCCTCGCCAATGCGCTTTTTTTCCTATCTGCTTGGCAATCCGGTGGTCATGTGGGGAGGCGCGGCAGGCATTGTTTTCTGCTTTTGGCGTTCCTGGAGGCTTCTGGGAGCCAGCGAGGGTTTCGTGGTTCTGCTTTATGCTTCGAATTTGCTCCAGTGGGCCGTTACGCCCACCAGGGTTCAACTCTATTACTACTATTTTCCGTCGGCAATGTTTCTAAGCGTGGCCCTGGCGGTCGCTCTCCGCAGCCTGCCCCGTAGGCTTCTCGGCATACGTATCAGCCTGATTGTCGCAGTTGCCGCCGCTCTGGTATTTCTGTGGTGCTATCCAAGAATGGCGCATTTGGATTCTCCCTGGGATTGCGCGCTGGGATGCTGGGAATAGGCCCCTGAATCTTGTGATCAGTTGATTTCGCTGGTCTTTTCTAGACGGGGGGTCAGGCCCTACCTGGTCAACTCCGCATGCTATACTTTCAACGATTTTATGGTTGATTCTGACCTTTCCGCACGTCCACCAAGCGGTAGCTTGCCCCCATCTTTGACGAGCTGGCGAACTTACAGCGCCCATCTTCGAATCGCTCGTATCGATCACTGGGTCAAAAACGTCTTCGTGCTTCCCGGAATCGTTGTTGCGCTCACCTTGCACCGTTTGCCGCTCACTGGGGATCTCGTCGGGAAGGCGGTAGTTGGGCTGCTAGCCGTGGGGCTCATCGCCTCGAGCAACTACGTTATCAACGAACTCTGCGATGCCCCGTTTGACCGCTTCCATCCTCTCAAGCGCAATCGTCCGGTACCTTCCGGTGCTGTCATTATTCCGCTGGCTTATGCTCAATGGATCATTTTGGGGATCGCTGGACTGCTTCTGTCGTGGACGATATCGCCCTGGTTTACTTGGGACATGTTAGTGCTGCTGATCATGGGGTGCGCTTACAATCTTCGGCCCCTCCGGACCAAAGACATTCCTTACGTTGATGTGGTTACAGAAGCTATTAATAATCCGCTTCGGCTGCTCGCGGGATGGCTCATTGTCTCTTCAACTTTTCCCCCGCTATCCTTGCTGCTTAGTTATTGGTTGATTGGTTGCTATTTCATGGCATTGAAGCGTTACGCCGAATACCGGCACCTAAAAGAAGATGACAGCTTAAGTAAGTATCGGGCGTCGTTGGCTTTCTTTACTCCAGAACTCCTTCTTTTCTCGGTTGTTTTTTACGCTTCTTCAGCGATGCTTTTTTTTGGGGCGTTCCTAATGCGTTATCGCCTGGAGCTGGTGTTGTCATTTCCCCTGATTGCGGTGGTCATGGCCATCTATTTTTCGCTGGCTTTTAAGCGCGACAGCCCTGCGGAGCATCCCGAGAAGCTCTACAAGCAGCGCAAGTTAATGCTTGCCGTGGTTGGCTGCGCGGCGGTGATGATTCTTTGCCTGGTCGTAGATATGCCTTGGATCAATAATTTTTTCACGCCGACAGCTCCAGTCTCCGGAGCCTATGTGGAGCGGAAATGAGCCGGAGTGCCGCGGTTAAGCGCAAGCGGAAATTGATTCTTCTTAGGGCCGTCGCCGGGGCCTGCGATTCGCAAAACTGTTGTAGAGAATCCGGTAGCTCTTCCCGCCCTTAACCAGAATGCCTGGCATGCCGGCTTTCGCGGCTGCTTCCAAGTCGATTGTTCGGTCGCCGATAGACAGAGTGCAAAGCGGTTCTACACTCATCTCCCGGGCCACCTTGAGAAGGCCTATTGGGTCTGGCTTTTGCCTGCCAACGTCTGCTGCGCAGAGGGTGTGGCTAAAGAACCCTTTCAACCGCATGGCCGAAAGCTTCGCATCGGCGGGATAGTCCGAGAACACGCCGCAGCGGATTCCAAGCTCGGACAACAATTGCAGGAATTTAGGAATCCCCGAATAAACGCATGGAGATAATAAATCTAACGGCGCGCGCTCGAACCATTGGTCGACGATAGCGCGTACCTCGGGCACGGAATATCCGCATTTTGCGGCTGCCGCTTCCAATTGTAAATCACTTGAGAAGGCTTGATTCCGCAGCTCTTCGTGAGCCTGACGGTAGGCTTGAATTGCCCGAATCACGCGAACTCCATTAATTGGCTTGGCCCAGTGTGCTGCAGCTATTCGGGGAAGCATCCGCCAACGGAGGGCGCTCTGACTATAGAGAGTGCCGTCTAGGTCGAAGATAACCCCCTGAATGCGGCCAATAGCCTCTATCTTGGTCAACTCGGACCGAGTCCGATTGTCAAATTCCACGTTCTTTTGCTTTCTCCTGAGCGTGAGATCATCCCGTTGACCGCTCCTTGTGCATGGGCTTGTACAGGGACCATTGACCTCCTTTTCGATCGCGCTACTTTTATTTACGTTCTCGTTTTTTGGCCGCGTCGGCGAATTGGATGGTTATCGTCGCATAGGCAGTCTCCGGGCTCTCTTTGGCGAAGTCGAAGACCAGTTCGGCCCCTCCGTCCGCGGCCTTGACAAGTCTCGCTCCTTCGACCGACGCAATCTGCCCACCATTCCAAACACTAAGGGCATATTGCGCGCCGCCGTGGCCAGAAGCGTTAAGCGTCAGACGGTCCCGGGCCGGTGTCCACGTTTCGGAGAGTATGCGCAATCCTTTTGGACTCGATCCCATAGACGGCAATGTCGAGGAGTAGCTCAAACCAAAATCGTCTCGCGTTCGGATTCTCAGTGAGTTTGGTCCTCCGGCAACCGTAATCCTGGCGATCACGTGTTGGTCCACGCCGTTCGTCTCGACCAGGAACGGAATTCTTTGCCCGTTGAACTCCGCGCCGAGAATCTTCGCGCGCAGGCTCACGGCCGGTTGAAAATCTACGAGGGTGGGAGCATCGCTGCCACCCTTTATTTCCAGAGTGATCCCTCCGGGATCCTTGGAGCAATGCAAGTCCAATTTTGCGGTGCCAACCGGCACGTTGCCAATCCCGAAGGCGGTCCAATCGGCGGGAACGTGCGGCGCGAACGTGAGCGTTCCTGTAGTTGCGTCTGCCTGCAGTCCGAACAGGCCTTGCAATAACGGGCTGACCACCATGGCCGCGGACCACATCTGGTGCGGCGAGCTTGTGGAAAGCGACTGGTAGTAGGAGCCGGAGAGAACTTCCGTGACGTGCCCCAGCGAGCCACCCAGTGCCAGCAGAGCGTTGGCCCGCAAATTCGCGTACGCGGGAAAGACGCGATGATAGCGATACTCGCCCACCGCCGCCCAGCCTGTGAAGAGCGGCCATACGGCTCCAAAATGGTAGCCGCCACCGCTGAATTTCGGCGAGCGCTCCGAGATAATCCGCATGCCCCAGTCCGTTTGATGATCCAAGCCAGCGAGCTCGGTAATCATGGCTTCCGCTTTCGCTTCATCCAGCAATCCAAACCACATCGGCACCGTGGACAGAACGCTCGGCTCGTCCACAGCATGATTGTCTTTGTCCAAGGCGAACGCAAACCGTTTCTTCTCGGGAATCCAGAACGCTCCATTCATCAACGGCTTTTGCTTTTCAAAATTCTGTGAAAGCTCCTTGCTCGTGTCTTCTTGCCCGGTCAAATGAGCGAGATTCGCAAGCGCTCGCAGCGCCTCGATTCCCAATCCTGTTTGATAGAGCTCGGTTTTCACCGGTAGCAGCGGGCCGCCCTCCACCCAGCCGTGCCCGATTCCGGCATTTTTGGAGAAGCCTTGTTCGTCATACGTCGAGCGCAGAAACTCGTACGCTTTCCACAAGCTTTTCCATTTTTCTTTCGCAAAGGCGGTGTCGCCGCTTTCCACCACGTAGTCATTCGTCGCGATGAGGTACAAGGGAGTGGCGTCCGCGGAAGCGTAAGGATACGGATAGCCTTTGAACCAATCTACAAAATTCGCCCCCTGCGAAATTTCGTGAGGGATCTTGCCGTCTCCCCGCTGGTATTTGCTGACAAAATCGAGTGCCAAGCGCGCGCTGGAAAAATCCCCGGCAGCATTGAGCGCGAAGGAAGTCCAAAACGAATCCCGTCCAAAAAACCACGCAAATCCCGGACGCTGGCTTTCGCCTGAAGTGCGATATCCCGCCACAAGTCCGGTGCCTAAGTAAGGATTGTTGACCAGCCCCTGCAGCATGCTTACCCGAGACCAATCGTAAGCTTGCTGTATTTGCGCGTCGGGAAGCTCCACGCTCACGGTCTTCCCCAAGTAATCCCGATAATAATCCGCGGATTCCCGCAGCAAGTCCGCGTAAGAAACTGTCAGATGCTGAAAGGTTTTCTCCGCTCCCGCCCGCCCCTCCAGGGACCCGGCGATAACGATCAGTTTCCTTTCCTGGCCTTTCGCTGTAGGTCCCAGACGGAACGAACTCTCCTGCGATTCGGAATAGTTTGTCTGGAATTCGGCATGAGGCTCCGTGGCCGTTGGCGAGCCTACCAACGCCGAGAATTTTCGCTGTTCCTCGCCAAAATAAAACGCATGCTGGGCAGGCGCCCAATCCAGATAAGTCGCCCCGAGTGCCGCCGGCCATTCCAACTGAAAATCTCGATGAAAAACCGCCTCAATCTCCAAAGGCTGTTCCGTTTCCACGTCGAAAAGAATCACCGCGCCCTGTTCCCGCACCGGAACAAAAAATGTTTCGCGCACCGTAAAAGTATCCCCGGCGTAAAGAATCGTCGCGGACTCCGGCCGCACGGTCACGGTCCTCGCCAGCGCTTCAGCCGCCAGCACTCGCCCTTCGGTATGAAGTTTCAGATGAAACTCGCGAAAGATTTTCAGCGGGTATACCCACGCTTCCACGCGACCGGATTCATTCCCCAGCAGTCCTGCGCGCGTTCCGGTGATAGGCAAAAATTCCCATGGGCGCACCTCCCGCGAAAGCTCAAGGGCGCGCGGCTTCTCCCCCGGTTGCTGGCCCCGCGCGGCAAGAGTCACGATTCCCAGGATCGCCGCGCCTGAAATGCCCATGGCCATCAGTTTCCGCCAAATCCATGCGAACTGTCTTTGCAAGGGAACAGGTGTTTCCGGCGTGGTGTGCACTTTAGTGGCCCCCGTTGCGTCGTGTGCTTGCATTGCCTCGTTGGCCTTACTATAAAGGAAAGCGCCGGATTCTAGCACGGCGCTCGCAAGGAAAGGTATCCGTTCTTTTGTCTCCCACACGCCGCGCATTTCTCCAATCGCTCAGCCGTTCCGCGATCGTTCTTCCGCTAGAAAAAGTACTGGCCCTGGCGCTCCCCAAAAAGTGGCAGTCAGCATTCCTTTCCGAGAACAACGCTTCGCCACCGACCGCCGCCCCCGTTGATCTTGGCGTAGCCTTCCTTAACGTCGCGCACGAATCCGGCCTTAATGTCAAAACCATTTTCGGCGGCGAGCACAAAAACAAATATCTCCTCGAGACCACCGGCTGCGGCGTCGCTTTCTATGATTACGACAACGACGGCTGGCTCGATATTTTTCTCGTCAACGGCTGGCGTCTCGAAGGTTTTCCCGCCGGCCAGGAGCCCAGCAATCATCTATTCAAAAATAATCGCGATGGCACTTTCACCGACGTCACCGCCAAAGCCGGCTTGCTGCACTCCGGCTGGGGACAAGCTGCCTGCGTCGGAGACTACGACAACGACGGTTTCGACGATCTCTTCGTCACCTACTTCGGCAAAAATGTTCTCTACCGCAACAACGGCAACGGCACCTTCACCGACGTCAGCGAAAAAGCCGGCGTCGCCGGCACTGGCAAGCGCTGGAACACCGGGTGCGCTTTTGTGGACTACGATCGCGACGGCCATCTCGATCTCTTCGTCGCCAATTACATCGACCTCGACCTGAAAACTGCTCCCGTTCCCGAGTCCGGCCCTTGCCTGTACAAAGGGGTCATGGTTGCTTGCGGCCCGCCGGGACTCAACGGCGGGAGGAATATTCTCTATCACAACAATCGTGACGGCACGTTCACCGACGTCAGCGAAAAATCCGGCATCCTCAAAGCCAACGGCACCTACGGTCTCGGTGTGCTTACCGCCGATCTCGACAACGACGGCTGGCCAGACATTTACGTCGCCAACGATTCCACCGCCAGCGCCCTCTATCAAAACAAAAAAAACGGCACCTTCGCCGACATCGCCATCGAAGCCGGCTGCGCTCTCAGTGCCGATGGCAAGCCGCAGGCCGGCATGGGCATCTCCGCTGCCGATTACGATCTCGATGGCAATCTCGATCTCGTCAAGACAAATTTCGCCGGTGACACGCCTTCGCTGTACCGCAATCTCGGCAGTGGCAATTTCGAAGACACCACTTTCCAAGCCGGACTCGGCAGGTACACGCAATATCTCGGCTGGGGTTGCGGCTTTTTCGATATGGACAACGACGGCTGGCCCGACATTCTCATCTGCAACGGCCACGTCTATCCCGAAGTCGAGCAGCTCAAAACCGAAGCCGGCTACGCGCAGCGCAAGCTGCTCTATAAAAATTTGCGCAACAGCCATTTTGGCGACGTTTCGAATGACGCCGGCCCTGGCATCTCCATCCCCGTAGCCGCGCGCGGCTGCGCCTTCGGTGACTTCAACAATGACGGCAGCCTCGATATCGTCGTCAACGCCGTCAACGATTTTCCCCAACTTTTGCGCTGCGATTCACGCACCGGCAACAACTGGATCAAAATCAAAACCATCGGCACAAAATCCAATCGCAGCGGCATCGGCGCGCTTATCAAATGCGTCTCCCGTCTCCCCGGCGAAAAAAGTCTTCATCCGCAGATCGACGAAGTCCGCAGCGGCGGCGGCTATTTTTCCCAGAACGACCTCCGCGTCCACTTCGGCATTGGCAAAGCCGAAACCGTCGAACTCCTGGAAATCCGCTGGCCCAGCGGCCAAGTCGAAACCCTCAAAGACATCAAGCCCAACCAGGTAATTTACGTCAAAGAAGGCGAAGGCATCGTGCGCACCATGCAATTCGACCTTCCCAAAATTGCTAAGCCCGCGAAGTAAGGCTCGCTGTTAACTTAGACGCGCGGAGTTAACCATGATGCGTCTCATGAAATCAAAAGTAATTCTGCCGCTGACCTTTCTGTTGGCTTCTCTGGCCCTCGCCGCGCCAACGCTCGATCTGCCTTTCCGGGCTTGGGAGCGCGCCTCGAACGCTCCCATCCTTTCTCCCCAAGGCGCGACTTGGGAATCCGCCGGCACTTTTAATCCCGCCGCTGTTCTGCGCAACGGCAAGATCGCTATGCTCTATCGCGCGCAGGATACTTCCGGCACGTCGCGCCTCGGCTACGCCGAAAGCAAAGACGGCATCCACTTCACTCGCCGCCCCGAACCCGTGCTCTCCCCCCAAACTGATTACGAAAAAGATGGCGGCGTCGAAGACCCGCGCCTCCAGAAATTCGGCGACACGTATTACCTGACGTACACGGGCTACAACAAAAGGGACGCCCAGCTTTGTCTCGCCACGTCGAAAGACTTGATTCACTGGGAACGCCAAGGCGTCATCCTCCCCGCCTACCAAGGAAACTGGAACAAAGCTTGGACTAAGTCCGGCGCTATCGTCCCGGAAAAAATCGACGGCAAATACTGGATGTACTGGCTCGGCACCGCCGTCGACAAGACCGACCAGACGGGTCTCTCCTACTCCACCGATCTTCGGCACTGGACCGAAGCCACCGAAACCCCAGTGCTTCCGCGCCGCCCTGGAAAATTTGACTCCCGCGTCGTCGAACCGGGCCCTCCGCCCATTTGCACGTCGAGCGGCATCGTCCTCATCTACAACGGCGCCGACGATCATCTCGTCTATCGCACCGGCGTCGCCATCTTCGACCGCAACGATCCCCGCAAACTCCTTTCGCGTTCCGACCAGCCGATCTTCGCCCCGGAAAAAGATTGGGAAAAGATTGGCCAGGTCCCGAATGTAGTCTTTGTAGAAGGAATGGTGCAAATGACGCAGAAGAGCTTTTTCTTTTACTACGGCGCAGCTGACAAATACGCGGGTGTCGCCGAAGCTCCGGCAACCCTCCTTACCAACGCTAGTCACTAGCGCAGATAGCTTTATTTTCCAGCCGCGGCTTGCGAAATCTTGGCAATAAACACCGAGTATGGCTCCATCGGTAGCGCTTCCGTCATTCCCGTCAACGGCTTGTGAAAGTCCGTCAGCAACACGCTCAGCTTAGGCGCAGTGAACCCAAGCGGCGACAAATCAAATCGCACTTTCTGGTCCTTCGCCGACATATTCAGCACTATGAGAATCGCTTCATCGTGGTATCGCCTCACGTACGTAAGCACATGGGGATCTTCTCCATTCAACGCCACGTAATTTCCCTCCTGCAGCGCCGGCTCCTTGTGCCGCATCGCCAGCAGTTGCCGGTAAAAACTCAAAACCGAATTGCCATCCCTCTGTTCCGAAGCCGCATTGTGTGTCTTGTAGCTCGGCGGAACAGGTAGCCAAGGTTTGGCCTTGCTGAATCCCGCGTTCGCGCTGTCGTTCCACTGCATCGGCGTCCGTTCCCCATCCCGGCCTTTTTCCAGCGGCCAGCCGAGCTTCCCGATGGGGTCTTGCACTTCTTCCTGGCTCTTCGGGTCGTTGTTCTCCATGCCAATCTCTTCGCCGTAGTACATCACCACCGTGCCCCGCAGCGTCAGGTAAAACGCCGCCATCATTTTCGCAATGTCGTCGTTGTGCACTCCATCCGCATACCGCGTGTACGAGCGCACAATGTCGTGATTGCTGATTACGTAGACTGGCCAGTGCCCCGCGGCATCCACGGCGCCAATGTGCTTGCGGTATTGCTCCGCGGAAAGCCCCGTGAACCCCGTCATCATCAAGTCCATCGGCAGTTGCAGCTCGTCGTTCTTCTCTCCGTAATAATCCTTCAGCTCGTCCACGTTCGACGTCCACGTCTCCCCGATTAGCACGGACCCATACTCGTCTGCCGTGCTTCGCAATTTCCGCATCACGTCGTGCACCTCGGGCAGCTTCTTGTTGTACTTCTCTTCCATGTTCGGCCGGCCAAACTTGTCTGTCCCCGGCAGCACTGGATTGTCCGTCAGCTTCTCATCCTCAAACAACGTATCCACCGCATCCAGGCGGAACCCTGCCACGCCCCGCTTGTACCAGAATCTCGTCACCTCCAGCATCGCCTTTTCTACCGCCGGGTTCCGCCAGTTCAAGTCCGGCTGCTCGGGATAAAAATAGTGGTAGTAATACTGGTTGGTCTGCGCATCCAGTTTCCAAGCCGAGAGTCCAAATGTCGAAAACCAGTTGTTGGGTGGCTGGCCAGGCCCTTTGCCATCGTGCCAGATGTACCAATCGCGGTGCTCCGCCTTCTTCGATGATTTCGAATCCACAAACCATTTGTGCTGGTCCGATGAGTGATTCACCACAAAATCCAGCAGCACTCGAATGTTCCGCTTCTTCGCTTCCGCCACCAGGTGATCGAAATCCTTCATCGTCCCGTACATCGGATCGATCGCCTCGTAATCCGAAACGTCATAACCGAAATCCACTTGCGGAGAAGGGAAGCACGGCGTAATCCAAATCGCATCGACCCCGAGATCCCTCAAGTAGTCTAATTTAGACGAGATGCCGTTCAGGTCGCCGACGCCGTTATTGTCGCTGTCCGCAAAGCTCCGCGGATACACCTCATAAAACACCGCATGTTGCCACCACTGGTGCCCCTCCGCATCCAGCGCCTTCTGCTGCGCGTTTCCTGCCAATCCCGCAACGCAAGAACCAAGCACAATCGCCGCCGCCGTCATCCTTTTTCTAGACATGAGGCTGCCTCCGTCTCTTTCTGCTCAGGTAAGTCATCTTACCCCTTGCTCTGCCAAAGGACGTCTGCAATCTCTGTGTTTTGCTCTTGTTGGTTGGATTAGAATGCCGGAGCGATTCGGCTGGGTTCCCAGCTCTATCAAACAGCACGCACACAAGGGACGACGACATCCTTCGCTGTGACGTTAAGTCACCTTCAGAACCTATATTCCACTCCGAACTCTCCGCGGAAAGACTTCGGAACGATCACGCTGCTGGCCGCAATAAAGCCCGTAGGCTGGCCGAAGCTGGCCACGCGCGGGTTTGTCCCAAAGGTGTTCCCAAAGTTCGCGCGGTTGGTGATGTCGAAGCCCTGGAAGATCAAATTCAGTGCCCCCCGGTCGCCAAATCGAATGCTCTTCGACAATCGAGCGTCCATTTGGAAAAACGCCTGGCCCCGAAGCGAGTCATAGGGAGCTTGTAGGCACTGCCCCGCCGCCAGGCATGCTTGCATGGCGGTCTGCGCGGCCGAAGAAGTGGGGTACGCCGTCGCATTAAACATCGTGTAGTTGCTGGGGTTGCTGACGGGCACGATATCGTGCGCCGCGGAAGTCCCCGAGCCGTACCCGAAGAAATTGCTTATACCATTCGACGCGTTGTACGGCCGCGCCGACGAAAATTGCACGATGGGGGACGCCTGGAAACCCCACGGCAGGTCAAACACACCGCCGAATGTCCAGCGGTGGCGCTCATCGTTGGGCACCGGCCCGTCGTCTACTCTTGGGTCGAAAGGATTGAATGGATTCACCGCGATATTTCCAAAATTCGCGGCGCTCCCGTCATAGCCAACCGCTTTTGAGAGCACGTAGCTGGTATTCACGGTGATCCGTCTGCTCATTCGGCGCCGGTAGGATACGTTCAATCCGTCGTATCTCGATCGCCCGGCCGAAGACGCTTCCGAAATCGATCCCAGCACGGGCTGATTCGCGTTCTGGAATGCTGTCGTCAGAATGCGATTCGGCCCCAATGCCGGATTCACCGGATTGAGCTGGAACGAATTCGCTTCGTGAAGAGCCAAGGAGTGGATGTAATCCACTTCAATCACCGACGAACTGTTCAACTCCCAGGAGTAGCCGATATTCGCTTGCTGCGAATAAGGATCCTCGTAATCAGGATTAATTAAGCGGCCTGTGGATCCTGCCGGCAGTGAGGTGATTGCGCCCGTCGGAGTAATCGGCATCGGATCCACACCGTATCGCCATTGGGTCAGTGGAATCGTTGTTCCAGGAACGTAGCAGGCAGGAGTAGACGACGTGCAGCTCGTGTCGGTCGGGCCTTTGATGGTGACGCTAAAAACGGTTGCGAACAGTGTGGGATTCGCCTGTTGGATCATGAACAAGTTAATGTTGTCGAACAGTTGGCCGAAATAAAGGCCGTAGCCTCCCCGAATAATGTGCTTTCCATGTCCGGTTAGGTCATACGCGAATCCAACGCGCGGGCTGAAGTCTTTGCTGGGGTCGGAAGGGAGCGTAGCCGCGTACGGACTGCCGATGGCTTTCAATTCAATGTACGCCCTGCTCTGCGGAATGAAATTCGTGCCCAGCAATCCGATGTCCTTATCCCAGCGAACTCCTAAATTTAGCGTCAATCGCGGTTTCACTTTCCAGTCGTCCTGAAAATAAACGCCCACCTGCTTGATTCCCTGTTGCAGAAAACGCGGATCGCCCGCCGCCAAAGACATGCTGCGTACGGCTCCGGGAGTCGCCAACCCTTGTGGATATTCGCCGTTCGTGTTGTTGATGATCACGTCCGGCAAGTCGTTAAACGTCAAGGACGGTACGGGGTTGAACTCGAAAAACCCGCCGAGGACCGGTTGATAGATCATGTCGAATCCCGTTTTCCATGTCTGCGTCCCATGGGTGATCGAAACGTCATCTTTGAACTGCCATTTTTTCTGAAAAGTTTCCTGCGGCACGTTCCCATTGGTGCCGAAATAAATCCCGTTCGGGAAATTCACGGTGGCCGGGGACAGCTTATTCGTGTCGATCACGTTGTTCCAATATTGGTGGCCGGCCATCAGCGCGTTGACCACATGTGGCCCAAATGTCGAATTGAGGGTGGCATTGGCGATGATTTGATTGTTGGTGGTGAAATTCCCCGCGGTCAGGTCATTGGTTTGGCTCGATTGGTCGTTCAACCCGGTGTTGGATTGCCCCGTGTAACTGACCGACAACTGGTGGTTCGCATTAAATCGATGGTCCACCCTTCCGTTGTATCGCCACTCGAAAAAGGGCGTCGGAATCACTTGCGCGGGCTGTGCCCCAATGGCGGTCAGTAAGCTCAATTCCGTGAACGCTTGCTGCGTCACGGGAATCGATGTATGTTCGCGCTCCCGTTCGATGGCCCCAAAGAAAAAATCTCTGTCTTTCCGGAGCGGCCCTCCCACATTTCCCCCGAATTGCTGGCGCTCGAATTGCGGTGTTGGCTGCTTGCTCTGTTCAGAAAAATAGTTGTTCGCGTTGAACGCTGTCTGCGTGTCGTAGAAATATCCGCCCCCATGGAATCTGTTGGAGCCTGACTTGGTGATCACATTAATGGCTGCGCCCTCGCTTCTCCCATTTACGGCGGAGAAACGCTGCGTCGAAATCGTGAATTCCTCCACCGCCGTGAGCGGCAGTTGCATCACCGGTCCACCCACCGAGTTGTCCTTGTTGTCGATACCGTTGACAGTGACGTTGACGTTCCGCCCATTCGACCCGTCGATAGAAAACACTGCCACCCGATTCTTCGTCGGGTCATAGGAATTTACCGGGCGCGCGCCCGGGGCCAAAAACGCCAAGTTTCCGAAGTCGCGACCGTTGAGCGGCATATCCTGGATGTCCGTGGGCAAGAAGGTCGTTCCCACGCCGGTTTTGGTTACATCGATAATGGGCGCGTCCTCCGTCACGGTGACCGTCTCATTGATCGAGCCCGGCTCCAAAGTGATATTCACGGTGCTCGTCTGGCTGACCAGCAATTCGATGGGGCCCCTAAACTGGCGCCACAACCTCGGTTTGTGCCATCGATGCGCAGCCGGGTGCCCCAGGTACGCCAACGGAGTCAGGGCTTGGCGGAAACAGGACGAGGATTGACCGGCGCGCCGGAGCCTTCTTTCAGCGTATGAATCGCATCGACGGGCAAGTTTTCAAAGCGTTCGACTAAGCCGCTGGGCCAGCGCACCTGCAACGACTCCATCTTGGTGGCCGACCCGAGGCCGAAGTGAACGCGCACATCGCTGTTCGAGACGTAGCTGGACCCGCTACGAACTTCATCGACCAGCGTGCGTGCGCCGGCTGCCACCGTGATTTTCGCGCCGATCCCATCGCGATTGGATTTGCTGCCAACCGTGTGGAACGCGATCCAATGATTGCCATTGCGAACGTCGTTCACTAGCAGCATCGGCGGCGCATTCATGTTGCTGATCACCGCGGACATTCGTCCGTCATTCCACAAATCGCCGACCGCCAATCCGCGCGCGGAACTCACCGCCGTAATCCCCGGCCCGGCATTCGCGGAAATATCGGTGAACGTTCCGTTGCTGTTGTTGTGATAAAGAATTTTCGGCTCCTGGAAATTGCTCCCGAGGTGCTGGCTGTCCACCTCCGGATAAACGTGGCCGTTGACCAGCAACAGGTCGGGCCAGCCGTCATTGTCCACGTCAAGAAACATGACACCCCATCCGAGATACTGGGTGTTCAAGCCGAACCCCGCCGCAAAAGTTTTGTCATCAAAAGTGCCGTCGCCATTGTTGCGGTAAAGCGTGGAGGTATCGTCCGAGAAATTGGTCTTGAAAATATCGAGCTTGCCGTCCCCGTCATAATCGCCCACCGTCGAGCCCATGCCGGCTTGCTCGCGCCCGTCATCGTTAAACGCCGCGCCGGAAACAACCGCGACGTCGTTGAACGTGCCGTCATGGTTGTTGTGATAAAGAATGCTGGAGGTGCTGTCGCAAGCCACAAAAATATCCGGCCACCCGTCGTCGTCATAATCAAGCGTGGAAACGCTGAACCCGTAATGCCCGTTGCTTTGATCGATGCGCGCTTTCGTCGTAACGTCTTCGAACACGCCGTTGCCGAGATTGTGATACAAGATATTTTTCGCCCACGGCAGCCCGCGTGGCCCGCACATCACCGGAACGCCTTTCCACATGCACGAAGCCCGCTCGCCCGGCGCAAGCGCGGTCGCCGAATCAAAGTCGACGTAGTTCGCGACTATTAAATCGAGCTTGCCGTCGCGATCGTAGTCCACGAAAGCGCAGCCCGTGCCCCACATTCTTCCGCTGCCCCCGACATGCGCTTTTTCGCTGACGTCGGTGAACGTGCCGTTGCCGTTGTTGTGGTAGAGAACATTTTTCCCGTAGTAGGTGACGTACAAATCTTCGAAGCCGTCGTTGTCGTAGTCGCCGACGCACACACCCTGCCCCCAGCCCGTGTGAGTCAGCCCGGCTTTTTCCGTGACGTCGGTGAACGTGCCGTCGTGATTGTTGTGATACAGATGGCTCGTCGGCGCTTTGGCAGTTGGCAAAGCTTCCAGCTTTGTGCCATTCACGACGAAAATATCGGGCCATCCGTCATTGTCGTAATCAAAAATGGCCACGCCGGTGCCGGTTGTTTCGATGATGTATTTTTTTGTTGTCTCGCCGCCGAAAATAACTGGAGCGGTGAGCCCGGCTTTTTGCGCCATGTCGGTGAAATGCGCGATGGGCTTGGCTTTTGCGCTCTGGGAGTTGGTACTTGGAGCGCTCGGAGCACTGACCGATTGCATCGAGAACCAAGCAAAAAGTCCAATGAAGCAGACAAGCCGGAAAAGAGAATAAAGGAGCGTCATCAATCTCTAATCATAGCAAGGTCCGACACGGTTCATCGCAGCGAGAAAGTATAATCAAACAGCTTCCAGAAGCGCCGCGAAGCCGCGAGCATGTTAGTATTTTTTACAGGACTCTTTCGCGTGACATGGAACCCCCTTCATCGCCGCATGCTTTTCTTTCAACTGTCGACCGCGCTGGTTTCTGTCTTCGGCGCGGCGGCTGCGTTGCGCGCTGGGCAATCCGCGAATTCCGCGGGCGGGGATCCCGCGTCTCGAGTCGCGGCGACTTACCAGCGAGGCATGTCGGCACTTCAACAAGGTGACCTGCATTCCGCTCGAGCAGCTTTTGAAAAAGTGACGCGCCTGGCACCGAAAAGCCCGGAAGGGCACAACTCGCTGGGCTGGGTTTTGCTTGCGCAGGGGGAAATCGATCCGGCGATCGCGCAGTTTTGGGCCGCGGTGAAACTGAAACCCGAATTCATGCAAGCGCACGTGAATCTTGGCAATGCGCTAATTCGCAAAGGAGACTTGCCGGCCGCGTTGCGCGAAGCGCGCGAGGCCACGCGGCTTGCCCCGGACGATTCCGAGACGCATCGCACGCTGGGCCGCGCGCTGGATTTTTCCGGAGACCTCGACGGCGCCGTCAGCGAAATGCGGCGCGCGATCGAACTGGAGCCGCAACGCGCGGAGCTGCATGACGAGTTGGGAACCGTGTTAGTACAGAAATCCGATCCTCAAGACGCCGCGACTGAATTCTCCGAAGCTCTGCGGCTGGAGCCTAATTTTGCGACCGCGCATTTTCATCTTGGCGTTTTGCAATTTCAGGGAAAATCGCTAGAAGAAGCTGCTTTGCATCTTCAAGACGCCATAAAACTGAATCCCGCCGACCCTGGCGCTCACTATTACTTGGGACAAATTCTGCGGAGCAAGGATCAGGTAGCCGCGGCGATTCGCGAATTGCGCGCTTGCGTGCAGCTGAATCCGGATTATCCCGATGCCCAGAATAGTTTGGGTTTGCTGTTCCAGCACAACGGCGAGGTGGACCAAGCCATCGAGGCGTTCCGCAGAGCCGCGAAGTTGCAGCCGGACAATCCAAATGCCCACAACAATCTGGGATTGGCTTTCCTCGAGAGTGGCGACGGCCACGGCGCGATCAGCGAGTTTCAAACAGCCATCCGCCTGCGCCCGGACGATAGCGGATATATCGGGAACCTGGGCGCAGCGCATTTGCAAGTCGCGGATTTTGACGCGGCGATGTCCGAATTCGAAAGCGCGATTAAGCTTTCGCCGCGGGACGCCACGTTGCACTACAACCTCGGACTAGCGCTGAAACTGAAAGACCAGCTTACCGAAGCAGTCGCTGAATTTCGCAAGGCCACCGAACTTGATCCCGATCAGGCGGATGCACACTACACGCTGGGCGTGACGCTGTGGCAACAGGGCGATTTCGCACCAGCAGCGGAAGAATTGCGCGCGGCGATTCACGCGAAGCCGGATTATGCCGAGGCTTACTACACGCTCGGAACGGTGTTGAAACAGAAAGGCGAACTTCAGGACGCCGCGAGCGCTTTGCGCGAAGCCATTCGAATGCAGCCGGATTTTGCCGGGGCACATACCACGCTGGCAACCGTGTTGCGGCAACTGGGAGACACGGAAGGCGCGGCAGTGGAAAGCAAAGCGGGCCTGGAGATTGCGAAACAGAAGACCAGCGAACAGGCGGCTCTGTTCTCCACGAACTCAGGACGCCGCCTCCTAAATGCCGGAGACGTCGATGGAGCCATTTCGCAATTCCGCTCGGCAATCAATTCTGTTCCTCACTACGCGCCCGCGCATTTCCAGTTGGGAATGGCGTTGCGCCAGCAAGGAAAAATCGAAGAGGCGCAAAAGGAATTCGCGCAAGCCGTAACTCTTGATCCCCGATTGAAGCCGCCGACAGACGCGAAAAAATGATCGTGGGACGGGGAGCGACCTCGGTTCGCCACGGGTTTGTATCGGAATATTGCAGGAGCGTCCATAACTGACGGCGATGCGAGAAAATGCAAGAAAGGCTCCAAAGCTTAAGATCAAGCGGGGCCTTTGCGAAGGGCGACCAGTTGTGATCCGACGGGGACGCCCTTGGCGACTTTCACGCGGATTACCGCTTCAAACGGCCTTAGTTCGCCGGAATTCGAGACGGAGAGGCGTAAGAGCAACTCTTCCAAGGAATTTTGCTGGCAAACGTATTCGACGGCAGCTTGCGTGCCGATGGTTGTAGCTCCCGCTAGAATCAAGACAGCGTGCGCTGGATTCAGTCCCCGCTTTAGGGCTATGACCGAAAAGTCCTCGCTCAGGCTCTGGTCCGGTGGAGAGGGAAGGAATTCCTTTGGTTCGCCCGTTCCCGGATGAGAATTGATGATCTCCATGGTGCCGGTGCGCGGCCCGGAAGTAATCTGCTTGAAGATGAATTCCTCCGTGGCGGGCAACTCCAGGAGCGTCAGATTTTCCGAAGGTGAGCCAATAAAGATGAGATCGTCGTTTTTGGCGTCATCCAAGGAAAAGAGGCTTCCGCGCTTGACGCGAATTTGCTGGCGAAGCTTTCCAAAGACGCCATCGAGGGCGTGAACCGCCAGCACTTCGCCGACTCCGGTATAATGATCCAGAATCACCGCACCGGAATCCTTGGCGCGATTGTAATAGCGCATGCCAACGTACGGCCGGCCGACAAAGGCGGCGTTACTGAAGATGACCCAGGGTTCCTGCGGACCGGTAAGAAAGCCCTTCCAGAAAACGTGAAAAGCAACCGGCACATCAGGGTTGTCGGTGGCCACGTGGGCTTCCGCAACCCTGCGGTTCAGGAAGCGATCGGTGGCCACGGCAACAACCGAGGCGAGCACGACGGAAAATGCCACGACGGCGACGATCCCCGCGCGGGAGGTCCGGCCACTGGCGTCCAGACTTCCTGGAGCTTCGTGAGCGTGAGTACTAGCGTGGTTTCGCCCTGGACCATGGTTGCGCGGATGGAAAGTGAGGGCGTAGGTGCCCTTGGGGAGTTCTACCATGATCTGGTCGTCGGCGCCTTCAGAGGCATAGTATTCGCCCAACTTAGTACGCAGGCGGCCAGCCTGGACGCGCACCATGGAGTCCACATGGGGATCGAAGTCCTCTTGGCGGCCAAAGACCTCTGTCGCGATTTGATACTCCTTAGGAGAAGTACTAGGATGTTCCAGAGAATGATGGGCCAAATAGCGCAGCAGTTTGCAGAGAGACTCCGACCCATGCAAGGAATGGCTGGCTAGAAGTCTTTCGATCTGACCTAACTGCAGCGCTTTCTCAGTCACGGGGACCACCGAGCGGGGATTGTAACACCAAAGTAACGCTTGCGCATGTCTTTGTGAAGGCAGAGCTTATTCGGTGTAACCGTATCAGACCCTCGGACACTTACCATGTCACTCAAAAAACTGATATGAGGCATCACAAATATACGCTCGACTCTTGTGTAGGTGCCCGCAGCTCTCATCTTGAACTTTGTCAAACCTTGATGAGTGGTGGCGGTTAGGTCGGCGCCGAGGGAAGGAAGTTCGAGGAGTTTGGGGGCTGTACACTGCGGTCGGTTCAGTTTGGCGGGTTGCCGTTTCCATTATCATTTTGAGTTGTATGTGTGTGCCAAGAAGCTAATGGGCATAACCACGTGCTGTCGGCCGCGTATCTGGGCGACCGCAATGTTTTTGCTGCCGTGGAGCAGAGTGATTGCAAAATTCGGTTTGATGAAAGATTTCAGGGATGCAGCATTGCTTAGGAGGGGTGGAATGAGAAGGCAAGCGACACTAGGGTTGATCATGGGCTTTTGTCTCGTGTTAGCGCTGGGGGCAAGTACGTCTCTGGGTCAGGCCGTGTTCGGAAGCATTTTCGGGACGGTAACAGACCCGCAAGGCGCGGCAGTGGCAGGCGCCAAAGTCACCGTTACATCCGTTACCAAGGCTACGACATATGAAACCACGACCAATGAGAGCGGCAATTACACGGTTACCCATTTAATCCCGGATACTTACAGAGTCAAAGTCGAAGGTCCGGGCTTCAAGGCTTATGACGTGGCAAGCGTGGAGGTCTCCGCGGACGCTTCGGCGCATGTGGACGCGCAGCTGCAAGTTGGCGCCGTCACCCAGACTGTCGAGGTTACCTCGGAGGTTCCGCAACTCAAGACGGATCGCGCCGACGTGTCGATTGAATTCAACAGTAAGTACGCGGAAGAGTTGCCCATCCTCAACCGAAATTTCACGACGTTCGAACTTCTGACGCCAGGTACGGAGAAACTGGCATGGACGCATGCGGCGACTGAAAACCCGCAGGCGTCCCAGCAGATTATGGTGAATGGCCAGCACTTCAGCGGTACTGCCTACGAGTTGGATGGCACCGATAACCAGGATCCGATTCTTGGGATCATCGTGGTGAATCCGAACCTGGATGCCATTCAAGAAGCCAAGATGACGACACAGAACTACGATGCCGAGTTTGGCAAGGCCGTAGCAGGCGTGGTAACGGTACAGACGAAGTCCGGCACCAATGACATTCACGGCAGCGCCTTCTGGGACCGGTACACGGACGCAACCAGGGCTCGCGACCCATTCACGCAAGCGACGCCGGACCCAAGCACCGGTAAGTTGCTTCCGAGTATAAAATTCAATCAATTCGGCGGTACCGTGGGCGGCCCCATCATCAAGAATAAATTGTTCTTTTTCGCGGATTATCAGGGGACGCGCTCCAGCTTCGGAGTTACTCAGCAGGTTTCGATACCAACAACTCAGGCGGCAACAACTTGCGCGGCGGCATTGGGGAACGCGGGGCTCTTCTGCGATCTCAGCCAATATCAGCCGAGAATCGGAAACGGTAAGGCTGGCGACCCTTCCAATTACATTTATGACCCCTCAAGCAGTGCGGCTCTGGATGGCTCGGGACGCAAGGCATTTTGCGGAGCCGCGGGAGAAGTTCTGAATCCAAACCCCACGAATTGCGCGACGCCCTTCCTCATCCCGGGCAACATGCTGTCGGCGCAGGCGATCGCGATTTTGAAGGCTTTTCCTGCCAGCCGAACAAACGCCAATCTTATAAACAACTACATAAAATCTGGGCCTGGTCCTTTTGTCCAGAATTCGTTTGACACGCGGGAAGACTACAACATCTCACCCACCGTGCAGCTTTTTGGGCGGTTTAGCTTGGCGCGTTTCACTGTCTCCGGGGCAGGCGTCCTCGGTGCGCTGGGTGGGCCGGGTTTTGGCGGAGCACCGGCAGCGGCCGGCCTGAATGGCCAGTCCATTATTCACAATTACAGCTTAGCTTCCGGGGTAACCAAGACGTTCAACCCGACGCTGATTGCAGACTTCCGTTTTGGGTACTTCAAGTACAACCCGCATGCTACCAAGTCCGACCAGAACGCAACCCCGATGACTACTTTGTACAACGTGCCGAACATGAACACCAGCAACCCTGCCACTGGCGGGCTGCCGGACTTTCATATGGACGGCACTCTTTCGGACTTTGGCGACGGTCTCAATGTGGGCCGCTGCAACTGCCCCTTGACGGAGAGCGAGCAGCAGTTCCAGGGAGTTACCAACTGGACCAAGATACGCGGGAACCATACCCTAAAGTTTGGCGCGGATATTCGCTTTGCGGAAAACCTGCGCGTTCCCAGCGACTCCAACCGCACCGGCGAGCCCGTCTTCAACGCAGCGGGGACCGGAAATGCCGGCCAGGGCGGCCTGGACCTGGCTACCTTCCTGTTAGGTGATGTCACGAACTTTAGCCGTTACGTCAGCACCAGCTTGAATGCGGCGGAGCGCCAAAAGCGTTACTTTTTCTATGGGCAAGACACATTCCGTTTGACCCCTAAACTGACTTTCAATTTCGGTTTGCGCTGGGAGTTCTATCCACCGGAGTATGTGAATGCCCCAGGAAACGGTGGATTTGCCAACCTGACCGATGGATACATCCACGTGGGCGGTTTTGGCGGCTACAGTTTGAACGGGAATATCGACGACAACTGGAAGTTTATCGCTCCTCGTGTCGGCATCGCCTACCAGATAAAACCCAAGACCGTGATCCGTCTGGGGTACGGCCGCAGCTATGACATGGGCGTATTCGGTTCGAACTTCGGTCACGCGGTGACGCAGAACCTTCCGGTACTTGTGCAGCAGCATGTCGACGCCACAAACTCCGATATCACGGGAGGCAGCGGGAACACGAGCGCTGTCGTGGGCCGCATTCCGGCGTTTACGCTAGCGCAAGGACCGCCGATCTTTACGTTCCCGGCAATCCCCGCTAACGGGCTATTCCCGCTTGAAGGGCCAGGGAACAACCTCACCACACACATTCGTGCGACCTTCCAAAATCTGCCGGCCTTGGATGCCTGGAACGCCACCGTGCAGCACCAGTTGACGTCAACGATAAACGTTGAGGTCGCCTATGTCGGCAATAAGGGCACGCATGAATTCGACGAGAACGGCCCCAGTTACAACGTCAACCAATTCACGGTTGCTCCGGGAAGGAGCATCAACGGTTCATTCCAGGCGGGGACGTTCTCTGGTCCAGGCGGGACGTTTGTTCCCATAACCCAGGCTTCCCGTCGGCCCCTATTTGACAAATACACCTATCAAAACTTCCTGGATTCAAATGGGAATCCGGTGGTTTGCTGCTCGACGGACGTGGGGAATTACTACGGGAACAACGCGAGCACCAATTACAACGCTTTAACGGTCAAAGTGGAAAAGCGGTTCTCTCAAGGACTGCAATTCCTCACCCACTACACCTATTCGAGGTCGTACGACTTTAACTTTGGCAGTTACGCGGACAACCCCAAATACGCGTACGGACCAGACAGCACCAACCGGAACCACGCGTTTGTAGCCAGCATCGTGTACGCTCTGCCGGTTGGCAAAGGCCAGAAGTACATGGGCAACGTGAGCCGTCTCGAGGACCTGCTGGTTGGCGGATGGCAACTGAGCAACACCAGCAACTGGAGCGGTGGTTCGGCGTTGACGGCGAGCTACGGCGAATGCGGCCAAGACCAGGATTCCAACGTTTGCCGTCCTGATATCGCCAGCGGGAATTTCAGCATGGGGGCTCGCCGAGACCCGACGACGGGTGATGTTATTTACTTCAACCCCATTCCGGCGCTGGCCATCAATGCTCCGGCAGGCACGGACTACTGCACCGTAGCCCGTCCGTCCGGGCCCGGTTTTGCGCGGCCCGCATGTGGCACGATCGGCAACGTCGGTCGCAACTCCTTCCGCGGCCCGCATGCGTTCCTGTCAGATATGGCTCTCTCCAAGTCGTTCCTCATCACCGAACGCATAAGGGGTGCGTTTCATTTCGATGCGTTCAACGTATTCAACCACGTCGTGCTGGCTAATCCCGGAAACATGTGTATCGATTGCACCGGACCCGCCGCCGGTGGCAACGCCGGACAGATTACGGACATCAACGGCAATGCGGCCATGCGTCAGTTGCAGTTCGGACTGAAATTCACTTTCTAACTAAGGACGAAGACGCCCCACCACCCCAACGGGGAGCCCTCACCGGCTCCCCGTTTTTTCTTAACGGTTCGGTTATGCTGGTGGGGGGGATGCAATGAAACAGTTGACGGGGATTTTTCTGCTTGTTGGAGAGGTTGCACTCGCCGCGGCCTGGTTTCCGGGGGATCCTGTTCCGGCGGCCCAAGGGTCACCCCAGCAGATTGATGGGTCCAAGCCAAGCCAATCTGTTTTGCCAGCCGAAGCACTGAGTGAGGCGCGGCGGCTTTCCCAACAAGGCAAATTTGACGAGGCCATAGCAAAACTTGAAGCGCTGGTTCAAGAAGACCCGAAAATGGGCGGGTTGGCTCATGAGCTGGGGGTCACCTACTACCGGAAGAGCGACTATCTGAAGGCCACTGTGAGCCTGAAGAAAGCACTGGAAGAAGATCCGGGCGATAACGAAGCGGTGCAGTTGCTGGGGTTGTCTTATTACCTCGCGGGGCGGCCTGCGGAGGCGATCGCGCCGCTGGAGAAGGTGCAGACGTGGTATCCGAGCGCGAATGTCGATGCCGCGTATATTTTGGGTCTTTGCTACTTGCAGACGAAAGATTATCCCAGCGCGCGGAAGGCCTTTGCGCGAATGTTCGGCGTACCAGCGGATTCCGCGGCGGCGTATTTGTTTGCGGCGCGCATGCTGCTGCGGCAGGATTTTGCTCCCGTGGCGGAGGATTATGGGAAGAAGGCGGTGCAGCTCGATCCGAAACTTCCGCGGGCGCACCTGTTGCTGGGAGAGCTTTACCTCTACAAGTCGCGCATTACGGAAGCTGTCGAGGAGTTTCAGAAAGAGCTGGAACTGAATCCCGGCGACGCCACGGTGTATTACAAGCTGGCGGATGCCGACTCGCGTTTGCAGAAGTACGAGGAAGCGGAAAAGTTGTTGCAAAGATCCATTTGGCTGGATGCGACGTCGACGGGGCCGTACATCCTGATGGGGAAGGTCTTGGAGAAGAAAGGCGAGACCGCCCTGGCCGTGCGCGCTTTGCAGCGCGCCATCGCGATGGATTCGAACAATCCCATGCCCCACCACCTTCTTGGACAGGCTTATCGCGAGCTGGGGCGGACGGAAGACGCGGAGCGCGAGCTTAAGTTGGCGGAACAATTGCAGATTCATGAAAACGCAAAACCCTGAATGAGGAAATTTAGGCGTGGCACAAAGAGGGAGATTAATCGTGTTGAACCGCGCTAAGTGTGTCTTTCTAGTTTTGATGATGGGGCTTTGCCTGGGGACGAGTCCCAGCTGGGCACAGCCGACGCCAGCGCAAAGTTCCAGTGCCGCGCACGCTCGAGCCAAGGCGCAAGACCCTTGGTGGATGCACGCGGTCATTTATGAAATCTACCCGCGCAGCTTTCGGGATTCGAATGGCGATGGCGTCGGCGACATCAACGGCATTACCTCGCGGCTGGATTATCTTCGGGACCTGGGCATCGATGCCATTTGGATTAGCCCGATGTATCCATCGCCACTAGTGGATTTCGGATACGACATCTCGGACTACACCGCCATTGATCCGCTCTACGGCTCGCTCGCGGATTTCGATCGGTTGGTCAGCGAAGCGAAAATGCGCAAGATCCGCGTAATCATGGATTTTGTTCCGAATCACACGTCGGACCAGCATCCGTGGTTCAAGGAATCCCAGTCTTCGCGGACCAATCCGAAGCGCGACTGGTACATCTGGCGCGACGGCAAGGGGCGGGGGCAGCCTCCCAACAACTGGCAATCTTGGTTTGGCCATTCGGCCTGGAAGTTTGATCCCACTACCAATCAGTATTACTACCATCACTTTTATACCGAACAGCCCGATCTGAACTGGCGCAATCCCGAGGTGCGCAAAGCCATGTATGACGCCATGCGCTTTTGGCTTGATCGCGGCGTAGCGGGCTTTCGCATCGATGCTGTCTCCCGTTTGTTTGAAGATCCCAATCTGCATGACGACCCGATTCTGCCCGGAAAGAACGCTTACGGCGATCCGAACATCGCACATAAATACACAGACAACTTGCCGGAGGTCCATGAAGTCCTGCGCGAAATGAGGAAGATCGTGGACCAATATCCCGGAAATCCAGTGCTGATCAGTGAGGCTGACGAGCCCAATATCACCGAGCTCACCAAAATGTACGGCGTCAAGGATGATGAAGTTCAATTGCCGATGGATTTTCAGATTGCCGACGTGAATAAACTCTCCGCGCCCGATTTCCGCCGGCTGTTGAACGAAATTGATAAGAACGCCGCGGGAGGGCAGGCGCACTATTTTTTCAGCAATCATGACCAGCCGCGCCAGTGGGATCGTTACGGCGACGGCGCACACAATGACCAAATCGCGAAACTGATGGCCGCTCTCCTGCTGGCCACACGCGCGACGCCACTCATGTACTACGGCGAGGAGATCGGCATGCGCACAACGGAACCAGCGCGCCAAGAAGACGTTCAAGACCCCATCGGGAAAATCGGCTGGCCGGAGGAAAAAGGCCGCGACGGCGAACGAACTCCTATGCAATGGGACGACTCGACGAACGCCGGCTTCAGTAGCTCGCAGCACCCTTGGTTGGCGGTGCCGCCCAGCGCGCTTACCTATAATGTGCAGGCCGAGTCGAAGGATGCCAACTCCATTCTGACTTTCTACAAGCGGGTGCTCGCTTTGCGGCGAAGCGAACCGGCGCTCCGCGATGGACTCTATCTGCCGCTGAATCAGGATGATCCGTACGTCCTGGCCTTCTTGCGCGAGGAACCAGGCAATAGCAATGCCGTACTCGTCGTGCTCAACATGAGCGCCGCAGCCAAGACCGTCAAGCTCGATCTTTCCCCCGATGGAATCAAGGAAAGTTCAGCGAAACCTTTGCTGGCAGCGCCGGAGATAGGCCGCGAATCAACGCAACTTGCTCATTTCACCATCCCCGCGTTCGGCGTTTTTATCGGGTCAGTCGACTGAGATAAGCAATCACCCGTCGAGAGGGTACCTGTTTTCCTCAGGCTCGCCAATTCTCCGTGAAATTTTCCTCCAACTACCGTTACAATCAAGCCGTCGCCCTTACTTCGAATGAACAAGATTACCATCGCCGTGGGCAGCAAGCGCGGCCCCAAGCTCAACGCTGTCACTGAGGCGTTCCAATCATTTTCGGCGGCGCTCGTTCACGGCGCAGAATGCGAAGTCATCGGCGTGGAGGTGGAGAGCGGCGTCAGCAACACCCCAGCCACGCGCGATGAATTGATGCGCGGCGCCCGCCAACGCGCGGAAGCGCTGGCTGAGATGGCGCGCCAGAACGGGGCGTCCTGGCAATACTTCGTCGGCCTCGAAGGCGGCCTCGATGTCGTCCACGAAGGCGCCTCAACGGACGAGGTTCTGCGTCATTCCGGTTTGCGGCAGAACGCGTGTCGCCGCGTCTTCCTGGAAAGCTGGGCTTACGTCTCCGACGGCGCGCGCGGCCACTTCGGCCGCTCTGGAAGTATCGAAATCCCCGAAGCGCTGGCTCACGAAGTTCTCGAAAATGGCGTGGAACTCGCCGCCGCGATCGACCGGTTCGCCGGTGCTGTAGGGATCCGTGACGCGCAAGGCGCTTGGGGTGTGCTCTCCGGTAATTTCATCACGCGCCAGGAAGCATTTCGGGTTGCCGTGATTGCCGCTTTCGCGCCGTTCTATAATGTCAAGATGTACAGCGCCGCGGCTGCCAGTGCATCAAAGACCTTGGGGTAAAGGTGCTGTAGAAATGTACCCTCACGATTCACGATCGAATTCTTCACTGAATACTGAGGACTGAAAACCGCTAACTGCTTTTAGGGAGCTACCGTGGACATCGTCAAAGGCAATATGGGCTGGATCGAAGTCGTCGTCGGCCCGATGTTTTCCGGCAAGAGCGAAGAGCTGATCCGTCGCTTGCGCCGCGCGGAAATCGCCCGCCAGCGGGTGCAAATCTTCAAGCCCGCCATCGACGAGCGCTACGCCGTCAACGAAATCGTTTCGCATTCCGGCCTTGGCATTCCTTCGGACAACGTGTTCAAAGCCTCAGAAATCATGGAGAAGCTGTCACCGCGCACCGAAGTCATTGGCATCGACGAAGCGCAATTCCTTGGCGACGAAGTGGTCGACGTCTGCACCAAGCTCGCCAATCTCGGCAAACGCGTCATCGTCGCCGGCCTGGACACCGATTACCGCGGCCGCCCCTTCGAACCGATGCCGCGCCTCCTCGCCATCGCCGAGGAAATCACCAAGCTGCTCGCCATCTGTGTCCGCTGCGGCAATCCCGCGGTTCACACCCAGCGCCTCGTCGAAAGTGAAGAGCTCATCGTCGTCGGCGCAATGGGCGCGTACGAAGCCCGCTGCCGGCGTTGCTTCGAGCCCAATCCCGCCCTCGCGCAAGAGAAAAAAGACGGCCCGCAGCTCATCGCTCGCAACCGCGTCGCCACTACCGGCTGATTTTTTCAACTACGCGAAAAGCAGTTCATCACTCATCATGTTTGTAAATGGCATTGCCTTTCCGTGGACATTCCCCAGCTCATCGCTTGAGGTGGCCGTCTTAATCCGTCAAACTGGCTCGGCTGAAACTCTCTCTGAATCGAGCTAGCTCGCACTTATGATCATCGAATCCAAAGCACCGACCCGCGTGGACTTCGCCGGCAGCACGCTCGACATCTGGCCGCTGTATCTCTTTCATCCCGGCGCCGTCACACTCAACGCGGCCATTTCGCTGTATGCTTCCTGCGTCATCGAAACGCATCCCGCGAGCGACAATCGCATCAAGCTGGTTTCCCGCGACATCAAGCGCGAGGAGAGTTTTGTTTCCTTCGCCGCCCTCGTGAAAGCCAAGCGCTACCGCCTTCCGCTCCTCGCGGAGATCACCAAGTTCTTCCATCCGCAGGGCGGCTTTACCCTCACTACGGATTCCGAAGCTCCCGCTGGCGCGGGCATCGGCGGCTCCAGCGCCATGGCCGTAGCGATTTGCGCCGCGCTCGACCGCTTCACCGGAGCAGGGAAGAGCAAAGAGGATTGGATCCACATCAGCCGCGATGCCGAAGCCATCGTGATTAACGTCCCCACGGGAACCCAGGATCACTACCCGCCGGCTTTTGGCGGAGCTGCGGCCATCGAGCTCCCGCCGGGCGGCGAGCATCGCGTCGATCTGCGCGTGAATCTCGACGAACTCGAGCGCCGCGTGATGGTTTGTTACACCGGCAAGCCGCGCCAGCATGGCATCAACAATTGGGAAGTCTTCAAGGCGCAGATCGGAAACAATCGCGCCGTGCAAAACAGCCTGGAGCGCATTTCCGAGGTGGCCCAGGAAATGCGCTTAGCCTTCGAAAAACCAGACTGGCCCGAAGCCGGCCGCCTGATGCGCGAGGAATGGTCTTTCAGGAAGAGAAATTTGCCCACTATCTCAACAAAGACCATCGACCGGGTCATTGAGAACGCCCGCCGCAACGGTGCGCTAGCTGGCAAGGTCTGCGGAGCCGGTGGCGGTGGCTGCGTGGTCCTTTTGATCGAACCAGACGCCCGGGAACGTGTGCAAACGGCCATTCAAGAGTCCGGCGCCGAGATCCTGCCAATGACGATCGACCGCCAAGGTGTTCAAGTTGTGTTCCGCTAGAGACATGGCGCGCTTCCCACCGCTTCCTACCGAGGCACCTGTTCAGCGGCCTCCCGGCATCGTAGAATAGAGTAAACGGGCCCCGGCCGCCTGGGGTCCGCAGTGCATATGTCAAACTGGCTGGTCTTATCGCTGATCTTTTTGCTCTTCGCGGACGCGGACGTTCCTCGGATCAATAGCCTTCGTCCGCCTGCGAACCCCTCTCCCAACTTTCCTTCGGACGATGAGATTCCTCTGTTCCCGAACAGCGGCGCGTCTTCGGATGGCGCGCAGTCCCAAACCCAATCCCAGTCCAAGACTCCGCCTGCTGCCAAAAGCGCCACGCTCCAGGATTCTTCAAAGCTGGAACTGATCCGCTACGTCTCCGGCGAGTTTGCCAGAGCCGTCAAGCCTTTGCCCGCGGGCAAGGAAGGTTTCCACCTCAACGTAGGCAAGCCGCTGCAGGCCGATCTGCTCGATCGCGCCGTCGCGACGCACGGCCCGGCCGTCAATACCGGCGATAACGTGCAAATCACCAAGCTCGAGTTTCACGACCATCAGATTGTCGTCGATGTGAACGGCGGCGGACGCGGCAAAAGACACTGGCGCGATCATCTGCAGATCGGCATCGGTGGCGGCTATCCCCCAATGCAGTCGACTTCGACGCAGGATCCGGGCCCGCCGGGGATGCAGCCAGGCATGGGCAGCACCATTTTCTTGGATTTCAATAAGGCGTTGCCGGACCTCACTCCCGACGAATTGAAGCAACTCCTTTCGCCTTTCTTGAATTTTGCCAAGGAACGCTCCGCCGCCGTGCAGTGGTTCGATACCCTGCCCCCGGAAATGAAGAAGGCCATTCAGGACCGCAAGCCCGTCGTGGGCATGGATCGTGAAGAACTCGTTGCCGCCATCGGGAAGCCCGACCACAAAGTGCGCGAACGCGATTCCGAAGGCAACGACATCGAAGACTGGATTTATGGCCAGCCGCCTTCTAAGACTGTCTTCGTCCGCTTCCAGGGCGATCGCGTCACTTCAATCAAACAATTCCCGCAGTGACCCTCGATTTAAGGCGTATCACTAGTTTTGACCTCCATCCAAAGGGGTTCTTACGTCTAGTTAAGGCGCAGGAAAATTTTATGGAATTCGGCCCAGTGAAAAAGGTTTCGCCAGCAGTGTGCGAAAGCCACTGCCAGATGAAATCTGATTCTTGCATCAAAGTTACTCCCGCGGTTCCATGGCAGGAGGCCATTCCAGCACGACCATTCTCCCATCCGATTCTCGTTCCAAAGTTGGGGCGTAGAGGCCAAGCGGCTGCCTTCTCCACCACAAGCCTTGCGAACGTTTTTCCGCTGGCGTTGCGAACCAATATTGCCAAATCACTGCGCGCACTTGCCGTGGCGGAGAGTGCGAAAACGGGTCTCCCGCGAAAAGCAGCAGCACGTCGGTATCGCCGCGCAGCAGATTCTCCTCCGTTCGCACGACGATCTGCTCCTGCCTCCAGGTACTCAGCGACGCAAACCATAAATTCCAATCAAAACGCGGTTGATACGGCGCGTATATTCCAGGCGGCTTGGCCGGGTCCTGCGGTTTGAATCGGAACGGATAGACGAGCCAAGTTTGCCCATCGTCCGAACCCTGAAACTCGATTTCATAGCGCCCTCGCGTCATCATCGCGAACAATCCGTAGCGGTTCGCGATGCGAAACGGCTCTAGCGCCGTTACCGGCGTCGTCGGTAGGGGCAGCGGTTTTACCATCCAAACCATTTCCGCCGTCGTCGCGTAGAAAATCCAAGTGAGCATCACCGCCGTCACCGCAAGCTTCAGGGCCGAGAATTGCTCGCGAAATCTCACTCTCCATTTGTTTTCAGGAGCCGGAGCAGCCACTGGCTTGACCTCTTTCGTGTCCAGGTAACTCTTTTTCATGAATCGCGGCAAGTACGGCAACACAAACTGGTCATCAAGCAGCAAAATTCCAAGTGCGAGCACCAAGTAGTTCAGAAAGGTGTAGTTTGCTGAAAGAATGACCCCCATTTGCCAGGGTGTAATAATGAGAAAACACAAGATACGCAAACGGCGAGGCAAGAACATGAGCCACGCGAGCACCAGTTCTATCGCGAGCGTTCCAAACGCCGTCACCGCATGAAACCAATGCGGCAGATGCTGCATGTACCAGCCAATCCACGTTGGCAGCGGTCCGTTCTGATAATACTCATCGAGTGCCGTGAAGTTCCGCCACTGCGGGTCGCCGCCTAATATCTTTGCGATGCCCGATTCGAAATAGATTCGGAAGCATTCCCAAACCAGCAAGAACAAGCTCACGCGCGAGGGCCTGCTTTCTTCGCCCCAGCCCGGACGGAATCCTGCGGGGGCAAAGAAAAGGGCGATAAATCCCGCCTCCAGCAACATCCCATCCGATTGGTAGCTGGAAAAATCCTGCGCCGCGCTCACAAACGAAAGGAAGCACGCGAAACAAAGCGCCAGCATCCCGCGCGGCCAAAAATTCAAGACCAGCAAAAGCGAGGCAATCATCCCCGCCCAGCAAATTCCCGTGAGCATGTGCGCGCTGCTCGAAAACCATAGCAGCGTCGGTGCGTACCAATACCCGAGATGGCCAAAACGCTCGGCCACCGCTTGCAGATATTCGCCGGCGGGAAGAATCCCGTGCGGACCCATCAATCCGCGAATTTGAAACGCCAGCGAGAAAAACGCCGAGTAATAAATGAAGCCGAGAGCACGCAGAAAAATCCAGCGGGGAAGCAAGCGGCCAGGGTCTCCGCGCTCCGAATCGAAAAGCCAACGCAAAACGGATGCCATCTGATAGGGCCCGCTCCTTGCGGTTGCCGCGTGTTCTTCCTGGCGCTATCCCTTGCCTCGCGCGTACAACCAGCCTGCCCCGTCGCATGGGCCACAACGAGTCGTTCCTGTGGCCCCAGCACCCGCGCACGCGGAGCATGGTTTCCAATCGTCAGCGTTGAGAGCGCTCCCATTGACTCCCAAGCATCTCTTCCCCGCGACCACCTGGGCACACTGACCGTTAATGAATTGCGCGGCGTAGGAAACAGCGCCGCAGCGCGTGCACACAGCCACGGGACGGGGTTTTGTGTTTCCGCCGGCTTTCTTTTCTTGTTCTTGGGGAACCACTTCTTCGGGAACCGGCTCTTGGGGGGCCGGTTTCGCCTCCGGCTGGTTCTCATTCGGGCATGCATGGCTCGGGGGAGGCGGCAACTCGCTTTCTTTCACCGGCGTCCGGGGCCAGTCGAACGGACAGCGATCGCACACGTATCGAAACAGGTTCGGGAACACCTGCTTCCTTTCAAGTGGCATAAGCCCTCATCTCGCATCTTGGGCAACACCGCCCAAGGCTTCGCGTCTCCTGTCCATTTTACGACAACGCAGGGCGCATTCAGCTATGACTGATTCTCCGTCTCACCTCATTTTCCACGCGTTGACTTTTGCCCGCGCAACCCATAGCATTTTCTGTTCACCCGCTGCCGTCTTGCACCCCTTTACGGCCGCAATATCTAACATTCCATCGGAGGAAGTAATGCCCATCAAGGTTGGCATCAACGGCTTTGGCCGCATCGGTCGCAACATTGTGCGCACCGCGCTTGACGACAAGGACATCCAATTCGTCGCTGTTAACGACATCACGGACTCGAAGACCCTCGCGCATCTTTTGAAGTACGACTCCGTTCTCGGCAATCTGCCCCACAACGTGAGTCACACCGAGGACACCATTTCCGTCGAGGGCAAGAGTCTCAAGGTTTTCAAGGTAAAAGACCCCGCCGAGATTAACTGGGCCTCCGTGGGTGCGGACATCGTGATCGAATCCACCGGCCTTTTCACCAAGGGCCCGGATGCCCAGAAGCACCTTCGCGCACCAGTGAAGAAAGTCATCATCTCCGCGCCTTCGGAAGGCCCCGACGCCACTTTTGTTCTCGGCGTGAACGACAAGACCTACGATTCCGCGAAGCATCACGTCATTTCGAACGCATCTTGCACCACGAACTGCCTCGCTCCCGTCGCCAAAGTTCTTCATGACACTTTTGGCATCAACAGCGGCACCATGACTACCATCCACTCTTACACGAACGATCAGAAGCTCCTCGACCTCCCGCACAAGGATCTCCGCCGCGCCCGCGCCGCCGCACTCAACATGATTCCCAGCTCCACCGGCGCCGCCAAAGCGCTGCACCTCGTCATTCCTGAACTGAAGGGCAAGCTCGACGGCTACGCCATGCGCGTGCCCACGCCGAATGTCAGCGTCGTTGATCTCACGGTTTTCGTGGATAAGCCCGCCACGAAAGATGCCGTTAACGCCTCGCTGAAAGCCGCTGCCAACGGTCCGATGAAGGGCATCCTCGGCTATACCGAAGAACAACTCGTTTCCTCCGACTTCAAAGGGAATTCGAATTCTTCGATTGTCGATTCCGAATACACCAAGGTCGTCGGCGACCGCTGCGTCAAAGTTCTGGCTTGGTACGACAACGAGTGGGGCTACTCCTGCCGTTGCCGCGACCTCGTCAAGCTCCTGGCCTCCAAATTCTGACCGTAGGGGCGGGGCTTGCCTCGCTCGCTCTATCCACCAGTTACGAGTCACAAAAATCATGGACAAACTCACCATCACCGACCTCGCTCTCCGCGCCAAGCGCGTCTTCATTCGCGTGGATTTCAACGTGCCGCTCAAAGACGGTGTCGTCACCGACGACACTCGCATTCGCGAGTCGATCCCGACCCTTCGCCTCGCCATTCAAGCCGGCGGCCGCCTGATACTCGCTTCGCATCTCGGGCGCCCTAAAAGCGGCCCGGACCCTAAGTACTCGCTCCTTCCCGTCGCCAAAAAACTCGAAGAGCTGATCGGCCGGCCGGTCCGATTTTCCTCCGATTGCGTTGGCCCCGTTCCTGAATCCAAAAGCAAATCACTCGCCGACGGCGATATCCTTCTCCTCGAAAACGTTCGCTTCCATCCCGAGGAAGAAAAAAACGACGAAGCTTTTTCCAAACAGCTTGCCGCGCTTTGCGACGGCCTTTTCGTTTGCGATGCGTTCGCCTCCGCGCATCGCGCACACGCTTCCGTAGTCGGCATTACCCGCTTTGTCCAGCAATCCGCCGCCGGCCTGCTGATGGAAAAAGAGCTGGCCTACCTCGGCAAAGCGGTTAGCAACCCCGTGCGCCCCTTCGTCGCGATTCTTGGCGGCGCTAAAGTCAGCGATAAAATCGAAGTCGTCGAAAATCTGATGAAAATCTCCAACGCCATGCTCATCGGCGGCGGCATGGCCTACACTTTCCTCAAAGCCGAAGGCCAGCCCATCGGCAAGTCGCTGGTCGAAGAGGACAAGCTGGAACTTGCCAAGCGCCTCCGCGCCGAAGCGCAGCAAAGTAAATTCGCTCTACTGCTTCCTGTCGATCACGTCGTCGGCGCGGAATTCAAAGCAAACACCGCCACCCAGACTGTTTCCATCTCCGCCACGCCCGATGGCTGGATGGGCCTCGACATCGGCCCCAAGACCATCGAAACCTATCGCCAAAAGATTGCCTCCGCGAAAACCATCGTCTGGAACGGTCCCATGGGCGTATTCGAAATGCCCGCCTTCGCCAAAGGCACTTTCGAGATTGCCAAAGCGGTTGCCGCGGCCACCAGCGACGGCGCCACTTCCATTGTCGGTGGCGGCGACTCCGTAGCTGCTGTCCATCAATCCGGTCTTTCGAATCAGATCTCTCACATTTCCACGGGAGGCGGCGCTTCCCTCGAATTCCTAGGCGGACGCAAACTCCCCGGCGTCGAGGCGCTCACCAACAAATGATGCCTCTACTGCTCTGCGAACCCTCTGCGCTCTCAACGTCTCTGCGTTATCTTTTTCTTTCTTTTCTCCGGAGGCTCACATGCGACGCCGCGTTATCGCCGGCAACTGGAAAATGTACAAAACGCTAGCGGATACCCGCGCGTTTTTCTCCTCGTTCCTTCCGCTAGTCGACAACGCAAAGCAATGCGACGTTGTTGTCGCTCCGCCATTCACGGCTATATCGACCGCCGTCGAAGCCGCGAAAGGCTCCTCTGTCGCCATCGCCGGCCAGAATGTCTCTTGGAGCAAGGAAGGCGCTTTCACTGGCGAAGTTTCCGCCACCATGCTCGCCGAAGCTGGCTGCCGCTACGTGATTATCGGCCACTCCGAACGCCGCCAGCTTTTTCGCGAAACTGATGACAACGTCGCCAAAAAGACCCTGAGCGCGCTGGAAACTGGCTTGGCCCCCATTGTTTGCCTCGGAGAAACCCAAGAGGAACGCGACGCCGGCTTGGCTGAAGAAGTTCTCCGCCGGCAATTCAACGGCGGCCCCGGCGCGTTGACCCCGCACGAGTTCTCCCGTATCCTAATTGCATACGAACCGGTTTGGGCCATCGGTACGGGCCGCACGGCGACCCCGGAGATCGCCGCTGATGCCCATCGCCTGCTTCGGCGTTGCGCGGGGGAGAAGTTCTCCATTCACCTCGCTTCCGAGCTTCGGATTCTATATGGTGGCAGCGTCAAGCCTGACAACATTCAGGGATTGATGGCGCAGGAAGAATTGGATGGGGCACTTGTGGGCGGAGCAAGCCTGGATCCGAAGTCGTTCGCCGCGCTTGTGAATTTCAAGTAGCGCTCCCGCATAGTTTGCGATTTTTGATTTCTGGATAGAGGACGGGCATGGAAACAAAAACAGCATTTCAGTGGGCCATCGCGTTGCTGATCGGTGCCGCTGTCGTGGTACTCGGCTTCCGGTTCGCCGGATGGTTACTCACGACTTTTTTTGTCATAAATTGTTTTGTGCTGATCATCGTGGTGCTGCTGCAAAGCGGCAAAGCGGCCGATCTCGCCGGGGCTTTCGGCGGCGCTGGCAGCCAAACGGCGTTCGGTCCGCGAGGTGCCGCCAACGTTCTTTCAAAGGCCACCACCTGGTGCGCCGTGATGTTCATGCTCTGCGCCTTTGCTATGGTAGTGCGGACGGATAAGGCCGTCGGCCAGGGCAGCTCTATCCTCGAAAGAGTTTCCCAGCCGGGTCCAAAGCGCGCGCCTGTTACGCCGCCGGCAACTCCCGCAACTCATGGCACAGTTCCAGGAACGACGCCAGCATCGCCACAGTCCAACTCGCAGCCGGCCTCTCAGCCTCCGGCAGCGTCTCAGCCCAGCACGCCACCGCCTTCGCAACCTCCGGCAGGGTCACAGCCCGTGGTGCCGAAAAAGCCGTAGCGATCATATTTTTTAGATGGCGCGGGATTTATCCTGGCCCGGTCGGGATGCCGCTATCTTTCTTTTCTCCTTCTAAAAGTGCTCATTTGACACCCTGCATTATTGCCCTTACGATGGATGTCATCGCGGTCGTGGCGGAACTGGCAGACGCACTAGCTTGAGGTGCTAGCGCCGCAAGGCGTGGAGGTTCGAGTCCTCTCGACCGCACCAAGTTTTCCGGGATAAAATTTGTTCGTGTTTTTCAGATTCGTGCCCGGCAAGCACGAGCGTTCGTCCATGTTTAAATTCAGAGCGCTACTCATCTCCGTCCTGTCTTGCGCTTCTTTCGTGACTTCCGTAGTCTCCTTGGCGCAAAACACTTCGCCACCTCCGGGGCCCCACAAAGGTCTTCCTGAAAAAGTGATCATCGACACCGACATCGGCGATGATATTGACGATGCCTTCGCGGTTGCCCTGGCGTTGCGCAGCCCGGAGCTCGAAATCCTAGGCATCACCACCACTTTTGGCGACACCGAGACTCGCGCCAAACTTCTCGACCGTTTCCTAGTAGAAGTGGGCCGCCCGGAGATCCCCGTAGCCGCCGGTGTGCCTACCACGCCAAAATCCAACTTCACCCAGCGTCGCTACGCTGAGAACAACCGCTTCTCCAAGCCCTCGCACCCCGATGCGGTGGGGTTCCTCCTCGACCAAATTCGGCGCAACCCCGGCCAAATCACGCTCATCGCCATCGGTCCGCTGGTGAACGTTGGTGCCGCAATCGATAAAGACGCGGGCACTTTCCATAAACTCAAGCGCATCATTATGATGGGCGGCTCGATCAAGCGAGGGTACGGGGACCTCGGCTTCGGCCCTCCGACACCTCCGCAGCCTGAATGGAACATCCTCAACGACATCCTGTCGGCGCAAAAGCTGTTCGCCGCTGGTGTGCCTCTCTTCGTGATGCCGCTTGATTCCACCCAACTGAAAATGGATGAGCTCAAACGCGCCTTCCTCTTCAGCCAGGGCACTCCCATCACCGATGCCCTTACGATCCTCTATCACCAATGGGGCCAGGAGACGCCCACGCTGTTCGATCCCATGACCATCGCGTTCCTGGTCCATCAGAGCCTGTGCCCCGTCGAGCCTATGCACATTCGCGTGGACGCGCAGGGTTTTACCCGTCCCGACCCTGGCCCTGTCAATGCGCCCAATCCTCCCAACGCCCAAGTCTGCCTCGCGTCCAACCCCGACGCCTTCTTCCGGTTCTATCTGAACCGCGTTGCCGCGCCGTAGCCCCGTGTTTTTTCTAAGTGCTCAGGGCTGAATCACCTGCAAACCAAGCAACAACTTAAAGGGATCGAAGTCTCGGTCCCTGTGCAACAGGACATGCTTTTCTTGAAGGCAAAACGTGGCAATCCAGCAATCGATCGTCTTGCGCACGGTATGGCCTCGCTGGCGCAGCGTCCGGAAGTTCCGCGCTGCGGCGATAGCCAGCTCCGCGCCGCCCGTCTCGAACACCGCGAAGCGCCGAAGCTCCTGAAGAACTGGACCAAATGCGGCGTCATCGCGTAGCCCTTGCAAAACCTCGCATAAGATTAGATCGATCAATCCCAGCCGTTGTCTATCGGCTTCGCGGTCCAACCATTTGGTCTCGGCATTCTCAACACCGCCCAGGTAGTCGATCCACACCGTCGTATCGACGATCACCATCTCGCGGCCTACGTAGACACGTGTCCGAGCCGCGAAGCTTCCAAGTCGCCCTGCCACTGGATTTTGCCACGCAAACGCCGAATCTTCGCCTGTGCCCGCGTCTGCACCAGAAGCCGCAGTCCGGCCTCGACCGTCGCTCGCTTCGTCCGCTGGCCCGAACTGCGCATCGCCTCGCGCATCAACGCGTCGTCGATTTCAATGTTCGTTCGCATCTTGGACCCTTTCCCTTCCTGATGTGTAAACTTCTCACATTTGTGTGTACCAGTCAAGAGGTCATTTCTTACTTCATTCGGGCCGGTAGGGGAGGGTGTCGGGAGCTCTTCTCTTTCCACTTTGGACCAACTGGAATCAAGACGCGAACATTCCTTCCGGCCCCTTGCGTTTTGTTCTTCGATGTATTCTAGTGTTCCCGCGGCCGGCGGTTTGGTTCCGTTTTGGCTGCGGGGACTTCCAGACCAGTCATGGCCACAGAAGACCACAACGCAGATCGCCCGGAGTCGCCGCAGACGAACTTTCTGTGGCGCTACGTTTTCAGCGCCGACCACAAGACCATGGGGTTGAACTATCTCTGGCTGGCACTGTTCAGCGTCTTTCTCGGAATGGCCGTGTCGCTGCTCATGCGTATTCATCAGGTGTGGCCTGCAGTACAACTGCCGCTTCTCTCTAGCCTGGGCAACTCGCTCGAGCGTTTTGCGGCACTCACCACGCTGCACGGTTCGTTGATGGTGTTTCTGGTGCTTACAGCCGCGCCGCAAGCGGGGTTTGGAAACTATTTTCTTCCGCTGCAAATTGGGGCGCGAGAAATGGCGTTCCCGACGCTGAACTTGCTTGCGTTTTGGGCAACGGCGGCGTCGCTTCTGGGATTGACGGCAACGTTTTTGGTTCCTTCGCACGCTGCGATCACGCTTTGGATTTTTAGCGTGGCGCTTTTTTGCGCGGCGTCACTCGGCAACGCTCTCAATTTCAGCGTGACGACCATCGACCTGCGCGCGAAGGGAATGACGCTGCCACGGCTACCGCTGACCGTGTGGGCGTGGTTCATCAACGCAATTCTGGGCATGTTGATTTTCAGCATTCTGCTTGCGGCTTGTGTATGTTTGCTCTCGGACCGGCTGCTGGGGACGCACTTTTTCCCGTTGCTGAATTTCATCGCCAATCAGCCGGCTGGCGCTATGGGAAATGGGGCTCTCGTTCTTTGGCAGCGCCTCTTCTGGTTCTTTGCGCAAGCGGAAGTTTACGTGGCGATGCTGCCATGCTTTGGAGTGGTCACGCATCTTGTTTCCACGTTTTCGCGCAAGCCGGTTTGGAAGGAACGCCTAGTGGTTCTGGCGCTCTGCGGCGTGGGCGTTTTTGGTTTTTGCGTTTGGGGAGAGCACATGTTTTCGAGCGGCATGAATCCCTTTTCGCCGCTGGTCTTTGCGCTGCTGGCTTCTTCGCTCGGAGTGCCGGCCACAATCCTGCTGGTTAGCTGGATTGGGACGATTTGGGGCGCGCGCGTGCAGCTCAACACGGCGATGCTTTTCGCGCTCGGTTTCATTTCCCTTTTTCTTTCGGGCGGGCTTTCTGGGATTTTCCTGGCGCGTCACGACCTAGCAGCGGCTGTCGTGAGCGACGATTTCGTGACCGGTCATTTCCATTTGGTTATGGGTGTGGCGGCGACATTCGCGATAATCGGCGCGCTGTTTTTCTGGTTTCCCAAAATGTTTGGACGCCGGCTAAACGAAACGCTCGGCAAAATCCATTTCTGGCTGACCTTCCTAGGAGTCTATTGTGTTTTCATGCCCATGCACTGGCTCGGACTGATCGCGCATTCTCGCGTTTTCCCGGGAATCGAGATTGCCTCGATTGCCGCTGGCGCTGCGATGCGCAACTTCATTACGATCGCGATTTTGCTGACCGTTTCCGCGCAAGGACTTTTCCTGGCCAATTTTCTGTTGAGCTTGTTCCGCGGCGAAAAAGTTTTGGAATACAATCCCTGGCGCGCCACCACACTAGAATGGAGCGTTTCATCGCCTCCACCCGTCGATGATTTTGGCGCAATCGACCCGGTGGTGTATCGTGGGGCTTACGAATTCAGCTTGCCGGACGTGGCCGAAGATTTCGTGCCGCAGCATATTGCGCCCGAGGAAGTGGATAAAGGCTCGCCAGTCCGGAGAATGAGATTCGGGAAATAGAACGCTGCCATGCCGGGCACAACCGCAACTCCGGAGATCGAAATCATCGCCGAGGACATTGGCGGTGGAGGAGGCGGGCCGCTTCCTCCGCCCGGCGGGGGTGATGACGGGGATGGCGGCGACGACGATAGCCACCGCCGCCGCAATTGGTCGGCGACTCCGAAACGCTATTCGACGGCAATCGCGATTGGCCTAGTGTCGATCTTGATGTTCTTTATGGCGCTGGCCAGCGCTTTCATCGTGCTGCGGAGCGGGAGCAGTGTATGGGTTACAGTGCACCTGCCCGCCGTGGTCTGGTTGAACACGGCGATTCTGCTTGGCAGCAGTTTCACGCTGGAGGCGGCGCGGCGGCGCCTGGCGATTGCGGACGTGCGCGGTTTCCGGAAATTTTGGATGGTCACCACGGTTCTGGGTTTTCTATTTGTTGCCGGACAATTGGTGGCGTGGCGCCAGCTTGTGGCGCAAGGTGTTTACATCGCCAGCAATCAGGCGAGCAGTTTTTTCTACATTTTCACGGGAGCGCACGCGGTGCACCTTCTCGGCGGCGTTTGCGCGCTGGTGTATGTAATGGGGCGTAAATTCAGGGAAACGAACATCACGCGTACGATGGCGGCGGAAGTCGCTTCTTACTACTGGCATTTTATGGATGGACTTTGGATTTTTCTGTTGGCGGTGCTGTACCTGGGCAAGTGAAATCTTAATTTTCCAATAAAACTTCTAACACTTCAGAAATTCAGAGATGGTGTCCACCACTCGCGCGATCTGCTCGTTGCGCAATTCGGGATACATCGGCAAGGAAAGGACTTCCTGGGCGGCGCGCTCGGAGTGTGGGAAATCGCCGGGCTTATGACCGAGCGAAGCGTAGAGCGGCTGGAGATGGAGCGGGTAGGGATAGTAGACGGTGCTGCCGATTTTTCTTGCGCTGAGAAATTTCTGTAGCGCGTCCCGCTGTTCAATGCGAATGGTGTATTGATGGTAGACGTGTTCGAAGCCTTCGGGTGCGAGCGGGGGCATCACCCCGGGGATCTGCGAAAGTAGCCGGTTGTATTCCACGGCACGGGATTGGCGAGCGCGCTGCCAAGCAGAGAGATGACGCAACTTTACTAGCAGAATGGCGGCTTGGATTTCGTCGAGGCGACTGTTCCAGCCGGGCTCTTTGCTCAAATATTTTTCGGCTTGGCCGTGGTTGCGGAGGGTGCGAAGGCGCGCCGCGAGTTCGGCTGAGTTTGTTACGACCATGCCAGCGTCGCCATAGGCGCCGAGATTTTTGGTGGGATAAAAACTGACGCAGGCGGCGTCGGCGAGCGAGCCGGTGTGGCGGCCTTTGTAGGAGGCGCCGATGGCTTGCGCGTTGTCTTCGATGATCGGCAATTTGCCCGCCCTGGCGAAGGCGAGGATGGGGTCCAGGTCAGCGGCGAGGCCGTAGAGATGGACGACTACGATGGCGCGTGTGCGCGGCGTCACGCGGCGTTCGAGTTCGGAAGGATCGATGTTGTAGGTGTCGGGGCGGATGTCCGCGAAAACCGGCTTCGCGCCAAGAGCGCTCACGGCGCTTCCCGTGGCCACAAAAGTAAAGGGCGGGAGGAGGACTTCGTCGCCGGCTTGAACGCCGCAGGCGCGCAGAGCCAAGATGAGCGCGTCCGTGCCGGAGGCGACGCCGATGCCGTGTCGAACGCCGCACAGCTTGGCAATTTCTTCTTCCAGAGCGGCGCCTTCGCGGCCTAGGACAAACTGTTGCGAGGCCAGAACGCGCTCGACGGCAGTTCGAATCTCACTGCCGATGGCGGCATATTGCGCAGCGAGATCGAGTTGCGGCACCGGCTCGAGAAGCGGATTAGGCTGCGAGGGTGAGCTCATAGCTTTCATTATGCCGCACAGAGTATAACCGAGCACTGCTTGATGGAGTTTGCGAAGCTCCGGATATAATGTTCCGGCAGGATTTCATCGACCGCACCGGCAATGCATGTTTGCAAAGCGCACCAATTGGAATAGGACGCCGAACCGGCTGAGCGAAGCGCTGGCGGCGCATCGCGCGGCTGGGAAGCCATTGTGGGATTTGACCGTTTCGAATCCTACGGAATGCGGTTTCGAATATGATCGTGCGGCCATTCTGGAAGCGCTGGGGAACCCGGCGGCGCTCACTTACGAACCGAATCCGAGAGGGCTGGAAGCTGCGCGACGCGCGGTGGCTGGATATTACGCAGATCGCGAGGAGAATGTTTCGGTCGAGGATATTTTTCTTACGACCAGCACGAGCGAAGCCTATTCGTATGCGTTTCGAATGCTGTGCGATGCGGGCGACGAACTTTTAATTCCGTCGCCGAGTTATCCGCTGTTCGATTTTCTGGCGGACATTCAGGACGTTAGCTTGGTGCGGTATCCGCTGCTTTACGACCACGGATGGCAGATCGATTTTCATGCTTTGGAGCAGGCCATCACGCCGCGCACGCGTGGAATCATCGTGGTGCACCCCAATAATCCTACCGGGCACTTTGCGAAACGCGGGGAAATCGCTAAGTTGAATGCCATTTGTTCGGCGCGCGAGCTGACCATTGTTGCTGATGAAGTGTTCCTGGATTTTACGTTTGAAGAAAATCGCGCGGCGAGCTTTGCGGCGAACAGCGGGGCGCTGACATTTACACTGAGCGGGCTATCGAAGATTTGCGGGCTGCCGCAGATGAAGACGGCATGGCTGATTGCTAGCGGGCCGCCAGAGCAGAAAAGTGAGGCACTGGGGCGGCTCGAAGTCATTGCCGATACCTATTTGTCGATGAACGCGCCGGTACAATTGGCGATGCCGAGGTTTCTGGAACAGCGGGGTGGATTTCAAGCGCAGGTGATGGATCGGGTGCGGGGCAATCTTGCGGAACTGGACCGGCAGCTCGGTGCGCACAGGACGTGTTCTCGGCTGAGCGTGGAAGGTGGCTGGTGCGCGGTACTGAGAGTGCCCGCGATGGGCTCGGACGAGGACTTGGCGATTAATCTCTTGATGCAACGAGGCATTTCCGTCCATCCAGGTCACTTTTACGATTTTCCGTCGGACGGATACTTGGTCGTGAGTCTACTCACACCGGAGAAGACGTTTGCTGAGGGAACGAAGCGTTTGCTTGCCGCAAAGTGAGATCGCGCGAAGACCCACACGGCAATCTAGCGAGGGAACAGAATTGAGACGGATGCCCGGACGAATCCTGAATTCCATATTAACTATGCTTCATAGTAGAGCGTGGACATAAATTTTATCTAAATCTGCGGGTCGACTACAGGTAAGTCGTAGATAAAGTTACACTTAAGCAATGGAACTCCCACTGAAATTATGAAGGTATTTGGAATTTAGATTGCACCCATAGACGCCAAATCGTCGGCCATAGCATTGGGGGTGTGTGCAGTCTAGCAGAAGGCATATGAACTTCCAGGAGGCTTCAGTGAATAAGAAGTATTTCGGCTTTATGGCGTTGCTTGGTGTAGTCGTTCTCGCTTTGGGACTAGCGATCGCTGGTAGCGTCAGCGCTCAAATCGTAAGCGGCGACTTTGTGGGGACCGTTCTCGACAAGACGGGAGCAGTTGTGCCAAAAGCGGCGGTCGAAGCAACTAATGCCGATACCGGCGTAAAGTACGCGGCTACGGCCAATGAGGCGGGGGAGTATCGCTTTAACAATCTGCCTGTTGGCACCTACAATGTTTCGGCATCATCTCCGAATTTTGCAACCACGACGATCAACGGATTCAAGGTTGAACTGAATAAGACGAGCACCTTGCAGATCACGCTCGAGATCAAGGGCGCGTCAACGACCGTTGAGGTTTCCGGCGTCGCGCAGGCTCTGGATACGACCACCGCGCAATTGTCGACCACCTTCGAAGAGAAGCAAATGGCGGACCTGCCCACGGCAAGCGTTGGATTGGGCGTCCTGAACCTATCGCTTTTGTCTTCGGGCGTGGCAAGCAGCGGCGGCATCGGCGCCGGGACCGGCCCTTCAGTTGGGGGCCAACGGCCACGGAACAACAACTTTACGGTAGAGGGCGTGGACAACAACAATAAGACGGTAACGGGTCCGCTCATTACCGTGCCAAACGACGCAGTAGCAGAGTTTTCCTTCCTACAGAACCAGTTTTCGCCCGATTTCGGCCATTCCTCGGGGGGACAGTTCAACCAAGTCATTAAGAGCGGGACGAATTCATATCACGGCTTGGCGTACATCTATGACCAGAACCGCAACTACAATGCCGTCGACCAGTCGACGAGAAACAACGGATTTACTTCCAACCAGCGTTTCGACAATAACCGCATGGGTGGCACTTTTGGCGGACCCATCCTCAAGAACAAGCTATTCTTCTTTGGCAACCTAGAGTACAACCCGGTTGGACAAGCGACTGTGCTTGGATCGGCCATCTGCACGCCGACGGCGGCGGGCTACACGGCATTGGCAGGGGCACCGGGCGTCTCGGCCACGAACCTGCAGATCTTGCAGAAGTATGCGGTGGCATCTTCAGCGCCAAACAACATCTGCGGTGCTAAGGCAACGCCCGGCAGTGAGGTTGTGGATGGTGTGACTGTGCCTGAAGGTGTTCTAAAGTTCGCCGGACCGAACTATTCTGACAGCTGGGTGGGGCTGGGAAGCATCGACTACGATCTTTCCGCGAAAGATCAGTTGCGTGGGCGGTACATTTATAACCGATTCGTCGGAATTGATACGTCGGCGAATTTGCCAGCTTTTTATCAACCCCTTCCCCAGAAGTTTCATCTTATAGCGATCAACGAATATCATACCTTTGGTCCGTCGCTGCAAAACGAAGCTCGTGTGGGCTACAACAGGTTTACCAACGTCACATCCGCAGGCAACTTCTCTTTCCCGGGACTGGATTCCTTTCCGAACATTGTGGTCTCAAGTCTGCACGGCATTAATATTGGGCCAGATCCCAACGCGCCGCAGTTCACCATTCAAAATACCTACAACGCGGCCGACAGCCTGACCTGGACAAAGGACAAGCACACCTTGAAGTTTGGCATTGAGGGCCGCAAGTACATTTCGCCCCAGTCCTTTACTCAGCGCGCCCGAGGCGACTATGAATACAACACCCTTCAGCAGTATCTGAACGATATCAGTCCCGATATAATTGCGCAGCGAAGCGTCGGACAGTCCACCTACTACGGCGACCAATCTGCGCTCTATTGGTTTGTCAACGACAACTGGCGCCTGCGCCCGAATCTGAGCGTGAACCTTGGCGTGCGGTACGAATACACAACGATTCCGTTTGGCGAGCGGTCGCAAGTGTTGAACAACGGGGCCAGCGATCCGGGTTTGCTCACGTTCGGCGTACCGCAAGCTGCGAAAAATAACTGGGGACCGCGCGTCGGGTTGGCCTACTCGCCGGGCACAAGCGGTCGGACCTCGATTCGCGCTGGCTTCGGAATAGCCTATGACGTTCTATACGACAACATCGGCATACTTTCGCTTCCGCCGCAGTTAAGCGTCACAGAGAACTCGGCCCCCAAGGCCAACACTGCCAATTTCCTCAAGAACGGCGGCTTGCCTCCGGGTACGGGAGGTATCACTAACTACAATTCAAGTAATCCCAAGTGCGCGCCGTTCGTTACGAACCCGCCGAACGAAGCGGCCACAGATGTAGCGTGCGCGAGAGCCTTCACCACTACGGCAGTGGCGGTAAATCAATTGGATCCCAAGTCCCTCGACTGGACCCTTGGGGTTCAGCATACCTTCTGGAAGGACTACACAGTGGAAGCTCGTTATGTAGGCACTCGGGGCATCCACCTAAATGTCCAAAGTATTATCACGCTACAGCCAGTAACCACGCCGGCTTTACACTTGCCAACTTATACGAATAATGTGCCCTCGCAAGCGGTGTTGGACGCATCGACCGTTAATCTGGGGATCTTGGCGAATGGAGACAATCTTGTGCCGGCGTTTGAGAAGGCGGGGTTCACCAACGCCTTAACAGACTTCCTGCCGGAGGGAGCGTCGACTTATCACGGTCTGGCAACACAGATCACTCGGCGCTTCAGCAATGGGCTGCAATTCGTTGGCGCCTACACTTATAGCCACTTGATTGATAACAGTACGGCGGACTTCCATTCCACTGATATTACGCCGAGGCGTCCGCAAGACTTCCAGAACCTTGCGACAGACAGGTCAAATTCGGCGCTGGACCACCGTCACCGCTTTACGCTGGCGTTGCTCTACGACGAGCCATTCTTCAAGCATGGCAATTGGCTGGCAAAGAATGCTTTGGGGAACTGGGAAATCGCCCCGATCTACACGTACCAGTCAGGAGAGTGGGGGACAGTACAGAGTGGTGTAGATGCCAACCTTAATGGCGACTCCGCGTCGGATCGTTCTATCTGGAATGCCAGCGGTGTAGCCAATACAGGCTCCGACGTTGTTCCACTCTGCACGAGCGCCATTCCCTCCGATGCGGGCGTATGCACGTTGGGCAATGCTCTAAATAATAAAGCGACAAGCAAGAATCCTAAATACACTGGCCAGACCTTCGACGTGATTGACAACCTTGTGGGCTACCAGGCCGTTAATCCCAATGCGCAGTACATCCGCGCATATTATGGCGCATTGGCGAACGTCGGGAGAGACACGCTTCGGCTGCCAGCGATTAACAACTTTGATGCAACAGCCGTAAAGCGCTTTTCCTTCAGCGAACGGTACAAGGCGGAGTTCAGCGTGCAGGCCTTTAACCTGCTGAACCACCCGCAATTCATTGCCGGCTCGCTGAACCAAGTCAACTCCATTGGAGTAACCGGTTCGCCGCGCACCATGTTTGAGCCGTACCAGACCACCTTCAACAACCCCAGTTCTGTGTTTCCGAGCAATGCCCGGTCACTGCAACTGGCGTTGAAGATTTTCTTCTAAACGTTTCAACTCTTCCGTTTGCCTAGGCGAACGGGGCCTTTCGAAGGGCGCTCCAGGAAAATGGGGCGCCCGTCTTTTTTTCCTGAGATTGCAAAGAGTAGGAAAGTGGAGAAGTCCAGAGCGGTGCTTACCGCAGGCGGCCAGGAGGATCGGCAGGTGAGGGCATGGCAGCGGAGTTTCGGTCTGAGGCGGAGTTTGCGGAGACTTTTGCGGGGGCAGGTTGCGGGATGCCTGCGCCGACATTGAGGTCGAGGTGGTCTTTTCCGCAGGCAGGGCAGTAGCCCTTGCCTGTGTCTTCATCGCGCAGACTAGCCAGTTCATAGCAGCCGCAGATGCAGTCGCAATAGCCCGTTTCGGATGCGGTCTTAATGGGAATGAGCGCCATATTGTGGGAATCATACGGTTTCGCTTGATGTGGTGCAAGTGGTGAACCGCCGCCGCAGTAGGATTGCGCAGGTCTTCGTAGGGAAGGTTGCCCCACGCGTTCACGGCGACCTGCGGGGCTCGCAATGCCGCTCTTATAGCGAGAAGAAACGAAGGCTAGCTATAGCTAGCAGGATGGCGGGATAAACCCGCGTGTACGGGCTCCCTGAGGTGAGCGAGCGAGGTGGGCGTGGCAACCTCGGCCCTACAGGTTCTTCAGATGGGCGAGGCGGAAGGGCGAGCCGAGGTGTTCCCGCAGTTCGAGCCAGTGCTGCTCGGGAATGGTCATAAACACGTCGACGACCTTGGGGTCGAACTGGCTGCCGGAGCAGCGCTTGATTTCCTCGCGGGCATGGGACATCGGCAGCGCTCTGCGGTAGGGGCGGTCGCTAATCATGGCATCGAGCGAATCGGCGATGGTAAAAATGCGCGCCCCAAGAGGAATCTGTTCGCCCTTCAGACCGCGGGGGTAGCCGGAACCGTCAAAAAACTCCTGGTGTGCGAGCACGATTTCCGCGGCATCACGCAAGAACGGAATGCGAATCAACATGTTGTAGCCGATATCGCAATGCTCGCGCATTTTCTTTTTTTCCGCATCGTCGAGCGGACCTGGTTTGCGCAAGATGCTGTCAGGAATGGCCATTTTGCCGATATCGTGGAGGAATGCGGCGCGCGCCAGGATGGGAAGATAGGGGTCGGGCACGGGCATGGATCTGGCGATCGAAATGCAAAACGCGGTGACGCGCTGGCAGTGGCCTTCGGTTTCGGCATCCTTCAAGTCCAGGGCGCTTCCGAGAGCTTCTAGCGTGTCATCGTAAGATTGCTCAAGCTCCACGTGCTTTGCCGTGAGCTGCGCGGTGCGCTCCTCAACGAGCTGCTCCAGATTGCGTTGATAGTTGCGGTTCTCGATGATCAACCGGCGGTGCTGCAGGGCGCGTCCAACTCCTAGAAAAAGCTGGTCTTTTTCGAAAGGCTTTAGGATGTAATCATAAGCCCCGCGGCGAATGGCTTCCAGGGCCGTGGAAATGTCATGGATGGCGGTGACCATGATGACCGGCACTTCTGGATCGTATTGGCGCATCCATTCCAGCAGGCGGATGCCGTCCATCTCCGGCATAATCATGTCGCTCAAGACCAGGTCGGGCGTGAGTTTCTTAACCTGGTCCTGGGCGACGCGGCCGTTTTGCACCGCCGTGCAGTGATAGCCTTTTGATTCGAGCATGGTCGAAACGACTTCTCGAATGGCTTCTTCATCGTCCACGACCAGTATGTTTTCCATCTCCACGGTGGTTAGCCCCTGCTAGGCATTATATGTGACGGCACACCCAAATGGGGACGGCCTTGCCTAGTCAGAAAATAGCGTGTTAGCGTCAAACTAGGGTCCTTACTCAGAGCTTCTCGCCGTCTACATCAAGCATTGCGGCAGCACGAGCACCGCAGCGACGGCATTATCAGCCGGGAGGCGGGAGCATGGTGCTGCAGAATCAAGGGTTGCTCGGAATCGCTTTCTTTGAAGCGACCGCCTCGATTATTCTGTTGGTCCTCTTTCTTCTGTTCCGCCGCGATAACCGGGCCGGCTATTTCCGCTTTTGGCTTACCGGGTGGTGCTGCTTTACTTTCTCCTCGTTGTGCGAGTTGGCCCAACTGATTCGTCCAGTGCCGGGGCTAAATCTGATAAGCGTCCTGGCGCAGGCTGCCGCGCTAATTTTCTTCTTGGTGGCAGTGATACATAGCGCGGCGGGTTCTGGTCGGCGAATCTGGACTCCGCTTCCACTGATTGGATTGATCCTGGCAGTTATTTACTACGTGGAAAAGAGAGGGCCGCAGCTGGTGGCCTCTCTTCATTGGGAATCCGCGATCATCGAGACAGTTATTTGCCTGTTTGCCGGCTGGATGATGTGGAGATCGCAGGTGGCGCGCCGAAGTCACGGTGCCCAGCTGCTGGCAGGAATATTTCTGCTGAGCGGATTGCACGGACTGGACCGGCCGTTTTGGCCGGATAGCCCGCTGTTCCTCTTGCGCGTGGCGTTTGACCACTTATTGGGAGTGGCATTGGGAATTGCCATGGTGGTGGTGGTGCTAGAAGGCGCGCGCACGCGAAGCGAAGAATTAAACGACAAGATGCGGCGGCTGACGCTCTTGACCGCGGCAAGCACGCAGACTCTTTCTGTTCAGGAAGTAATTGATCAGGTGTTGTGGCATCTAGTGGAGAGTCTTGGCGCCACGAACGGAATCGTCCGGCTAAAAGTGGGCGATGGGAGTTCAGCACAGCTGGTGGCGCGGGCCTCGGTTGGATTTGATCAGGCGTATCTGACGCAGTATGCCAAACTTTCAGCGATGGAGCCGTGGGTCCAGCGCGTTCTGAAGGGAGATTGCCAATTTCTGGAGTCCGACGAAGAGTGGGATCCCACGGCGCGCAAGAGGGTGAACGAGGCGGGATTGAAAGCCATGGTCACGCTGGCTCTACCCGGCAAGCAAGGGCCGCTGGGAATCATCGGGGTCGGTTCAACGCGGCAGGAACGGTTTCATGCGGACGAGCTGTCCTATCTTGTTAATATCGCGAACTTGCTGGGCTTGACGCTGCAAAACGTGAGCTTGCTTGAACAGGTAACGGCTGTGCAGCGCCAGTGGGAATACACTTTCGATTCGATTGGGGATCCCATCCTGGTCCATGATCGCGCGGGGCGCATTCTGCGCAGCAATCAGCGGTTAAGCCAGCTTTTGGGGCGGGAGGGAAGCGGGCTGGTGGGGAGAAACGTTACGGAACTCCTGCCTGTTCAAAGCGCCGGGTACAAGTTTTGCCCCTACTGTGAGGGAGTCAGCGGAGAAGGCGATGAGCCCGATCCGTGGCTGCCCGGCTATTTTCTGGCTTCTAATTCCACATTCACCGATCCGTCTGGGCTGCAGCTCGGAACGGTGCACGTTTTGAAGGACATCACTGATCGAAAGCGGGCTGAGGAGAAATACCGAACCCTGGTGTCCAGCGTTCAAGAAGGAGTTTTTATCTCTACTCCCCAGGGGCGTTTCCTCGACTTCAACGATGCACTTCTGCGAATGAGCGGCTACGAGAGCCGCGAAGAACTGCTCGCGATAGACATACCTACCTCTTTCTATGCCAATACCTCGGACCGCGAAAGGTTTAAGAGACTCTTGCAGCAGCACGGTTCAGTGGCAGATTTCGAGTTTGAAATGCGCCGTAAGGACGGGGAGACACGCACCATGCTGGAGTCTTCCATCGCGATCCGCGATGCCTCGGGCAGCGTCACGGCGTATCAGGGATTCTTGCTCGACATTACCGAAAGGAAGCAGGCCGAATCCGAAATCCGCCGGCGCAATCGCGAACTGCTGGTGTTGAATTCGATCGGTCAAACGCTGACCGAATCGCTGGACCTTACTGATTCGCTGCATCGAACACTGAGTCAGATGGCCGAGCTGTTCAACCTGGATACCACTTCGCTCTATCTATTCGAGCAAGATGGCACTCAACTGCGCCGCGTCGTAGCGGTCGGGCATCGTTCGGAATTGTCAAGAAACTTTACGCCCCTCGTCGTAAAGCCGGAATTGATGCAGCACATTAAGGCCGTACATGCCACGTTCCTCTCGGTGCAGGGTTTGGCGTTGCCGCAGATTTTCCGCGACATTCAGGTGCGTGAGGAGCTGGTGGCGGAGTACCTCGTCGTGCTGTGGTCCAAAGACCGGGTCATCGGCGGATTGGCCGTCGGCAGCCGCGTTCCTCGCGAGTTTTCTCCGGCCGATGTGAACTTGCTTATCGCCGTGGGCAGCCAGATTTCCAGCGCCATCGAGCGCTCGATTCTCTACGAGGAGACTCGCCAGGCCTACGACAACCTGCGCCGTACCCAGGAGCAGCTGCTGCACAGCGAAAAGCTGGCAGCCGTCGGGCAGTTGATCTCCGGCGTCGCGCACGAACTAAACAACCCACTGACGGCCATCCTGGGCTACAGCCAATTATTGACCTCCAGCGGACAGATGGGACAGCAAGGAATCGAATACTCTGAGAAACTCTACAAACAGGCGCAGCGCACGCACCGCATTGTGCAGAATCTCCTTAGCTTTGCCCGTCAGCACAAGCCTGAGCGAGTGCCCGTGCAAATCAATCAAGCCCTCGAGGAGACGCTGGCGCTGCGTGATTACGATTTGCGCATGCACAACATCCGGGTGCATCTTAACCTGGCGGAGAATCTCCCCGTGACTTCCGCCGATCCACACCAGCTGCAACAGGTCTTTCTCAACTTGGTGAACAACGCCGTTGACGCCATCCTGGAACATTCCGCGGAAGGCGATCTCTGGGTGCGCACGGCCTTCGATGGGGACCGCTTGAGCATTGAGTTCACCGACAGTGGACCTGGAGTAAAGGACGCTTCGCGCGTTTTTGATCCCTTCTACACAACGAAACCGGTAGGAAAAGGAACCGGCCTGGGCCTAAGCATTTGCTATGGAATCATCACCGAGCATGGCGGAACCATTCAGGTTATGAATGTCCCGAGCCGCGGTGCTTCTTTCACCATCGAGTTGCCTTTTCAGTCTATGGCTTCGCCAACTCTATCTGCCCCGGGGGAAAAGGCCATCTCCGGAAGGGCTGCGCGCATACTCCTAGTGGATCGCGATGATTCGGTATTGGAGGCCGTTGGGACCATACTGCGCGCTCGTGATCACCGCGTTCAAACGGCTAAAGACATTCAAGAGGCCCGCGACCTGCTTGAAAAGATGGACTTTGATCTGGTCGTCGCGGATGTGCATGTCGCTGAAGGAGAGCACGCTGGCGGATTGAGCGAATGGCTGGCCAGGCATAAGCCCGCGCTCAACCGACTGATCTGGATGTGTGCCATGGCGCCCTCGGAAGATGCCGGCGCGAACATTGTCGGGAAGGGCCGCCACATTCTGCAGAAGCCTTTTAAGGCCAACGATCTCCTGGCGGCAGTGGACGAGTTGCTGCTAAACAACGTCCAGCCTGCGGCGATTCACCGATGAAGCCAACTCCGCGGCAACCGCGGCACGCTCTCCAAGCTCTTTCAGTGCGCCTTCGATTCGAACGCTTAAGCCGCTGACCAGATCACTCAATCCGGCCAGCTGCGGCGCCGGGGCAACGCCAGCCAGCAACTTCCATCGAATCATCTGATATCGCCATAGAAACGCGGCCGTGAGACGCAGTCTTTCAAATTCATGTACCGCGGCCAATTCTGGAGACAGCAGTGCAATGGCCCTCGCCATCCGCAAAAGATTCTCGAAATCCTCGCGCAACCCCGCCAGATAGACCAGGGCGACATGCCGGCGCTCCTGACGGACCCGCTGTTGGACTTTGCGCGGGGCGTTCTTCGATAGGAAGTCATAATCGGTCTCCGCGAAGGCTTGCAGGATTTGCGGCAGGTAGGTCACATGCCTGCGCCCCGATTCATCAGCGACTCCGGCGTGGGCGGGCGCCGGGGCTGACGGTCTGGGGTTTCGAGCCGAGTATAGGAAGAGAATCAGCAGCAGGCCGATCAGTCCGAAAAAAGAAAAGAAAAGCCAGCTCAAGATCTTCTCCTTTCCGCACGCCAGAACTGACCTAGGTGGTCATTGAGGGCTCTTAACCGGTCATTAATTTCAGGCGTGACCGCTTGATAGATCCCATCAGAGAGCATTTCCGGTGCGAACATGGTCTCAGGTTGGCGCTCGCGGAGAGCCCAACTCCAGAGCAGCATGCTCGATATAAAGGCCAGCGTTCCGAGCAGATTCCAAAAGGTCGAATAGTGGTACATCCAGACTTCCAAAACCGTGTCGTTCAGGACGAAAAAACACGAAAGGAGAAATAAACCGATGGCCAACGCGCGGACGGCAGGCTCGACGGCGATTCCGTAATAACGAGTGAACAGAAAAAGGATGACGATCACGCTGGCAATCGACAGTTCCAGGCCACGATCGGCATTCAAAACCGCGAACTGCCAACTGCCTCTGGCAATCGCCCAGGAGTACAAGAGCAGGACAGCCGCGGTCACAAAAAGCAGGCGCTTTGCCAGTGCCCAGACACCGCGAAAATTGGCGAGCACGCGTTGGCAGATTTGTGCCACCGCTAGCGCGCGAACGGCGATCACTACTCCCTGCGTTTCCCAGCCGATGCGTTTCGAAACTGGGGAGTAAAATCCCCAAATCCGGTAGCTTTCAAAAAGGATGAAGCATTGCACGAAGTTAAAAAGGATGTAGACAAAGAAGAGGGGAAATACCCTGTGATTCTTACGATAAAGCAGCAGAACGAGCAGTCCTCCATCAAGGAAGACAGTAAGTCCCCAGAGTATCCGTTCGAAGGCAGCGATCTCGTTCATCTCGGGCGCATACTAACACTTCTACAGTTTATGGTATAGGCCAGTATGCGCCTAGAATATAGTCTTCCGGTACTCCGAACGGCCGGAACGGTTCCGGCCGCCGGAATCATTCGAATTCCCTTAGGCCAGCGTTTGGCCTAGTGGAGGCTGCTGTGGCGGAATTGGCGGAGGCAGAGGCGATCCGTCCGCAACGAGCACGCTAGCGCTCGCTGACGGGGGCTGCTGGGGTGGAATCGGCGGCGGCAAGGGCGAACCATCGGCGTACTGTGTTGGAGCGATGGCGATGGATTTACCGGATTTACCGGCTGAGAGGTTGACGGAACACATAACAGGAAGTACTATCAAAACGGCCAGAACAGAAACTGCCACGGCTATTGCTGTTTTCTTCAAGGGAGTAGCCCTCCTCGGGGACCATCGTGAGGAGGCTTAGCGGAGGCGAGGTTCTGTGCTTGAAAATGTTCCGAATGCGGAACACCGACCGGCATGAGAACGCTTACACAGCTTCAGCAAAACAGCAGGGTCATTCAGGACTTCACGCAGACGACGCTTGCAAGCATTCCCGGTCTATTTGCGCGATTGTCTTATCTGGCTTCGTTGCGGGATCTGTCGAGCGGAAGGTACGAACACGCGGGGCTTTCAGCGCTCTACCCGGACGAAGCCATCCAGCAGGCTTTGCAGCTCTGTCATGAACAGATTTTCGAGCGGCTGCTGGAATTACCGCTGGCCAGCCAGCAGGAAGATTTGCGCGCTTGTCTTGCCGCCATGGAAGGTGGGTCGTCGGCAGCGGCTTCCCACTGGCGCCGCATCGAATCTTACCGACTGCTTGTGCCGGAAAGGGTACCGGATTATCTCAAGGATCTTTTCTGTTCCAATCTTCGCGCGCTTCTTGAGATTCTCGAGGAGGAAAACACGCTGGTCCGTTCAGACGCGTAACCACGCCGGTCACGCGTCCCACAATTTCCGCCTCGTCTGGGGTTCGCCAGGTTTCCGGGACGCAGTGAGATAGCGGATGCGGTTGCATCACCAGCCGCGAGCCCTCTCGATGAAACCATCCGCAGCGGTATCCGTCGCGGACTTCCACGAAGTACATCGGCCGGTCATGCTCCGTGGTCCAATCGCCATCATCGATCTCGCGCGCTGAGCCGTCCACCAGCACGATGCTCCCGGGACGCAACAAAGGCATCATGCGACGGTCGGACGTGCCGATGTAACCGTAAATGTGATGACCATTGTTGCTGGTGAGCACGCCTTCCAGGTGGCCCCACTTTTCGACCATGCGCGTCAGGAACTCCGTTCGGCGCGGATCGAACGCCGGGTCAAATTTCAGTGGTATGCGGAGCGAGGTCGGGGCGGCCATCAAATGGGTACGCGGGACAGGCACGGATGTCCCATCATGAAAACACTCTTCGATGGGCACATCGTACCAGCCAAAAATTTCCAGCGGGTTCAGCCGGTAGATGGCCGCCAATGTATACAATTTATGCAATGCCGGCACAACCCCCCGGTTTTCAATGTCGGCCAGCCGGCTTATGTGCAAAATGAAGTCCGGGCGCCCCCGGCGCGATGCCAGTTCGTAACTAGCGCGCTCGACGTCTCGATAGGTTAGACCGAGCTGTTCGCGGGTCTGACGCAGACGAAGGCCTGGTAGCATCACCGTCCTCAGGAACTGGGCGTTCCCGCCCGCACACCAGGATATAATTACCACACTGTTAAGGTTTGGGAACAAAAAAATGCGGAGCCAACTCGGCAGCTCCGAAAACCAAGTGGTTTGCGATTCGCTGGTTCACAGACGACTTAATCCAAAAATCTCGCCTTAAGGATGGTGCGAGTCCTTAATCCGAAAAATATAATTAATTTCACGGCACCCAGGCGAGCCCATCCGGCTGCTTTCCAGTAGACGCGAAACCCATAACCTCCCAGCTCTTCAAATCCAAGGCCGCGACTTTGTCCTTTCCGCTCACGGCCACGAAGGCGCGCGAGCCATCGGGGACCATCACAATTCCCGCGGCACCGCCTCCCCAATCGAAGGTCCTAATCACTTTCCGGGTAATCGCGTCCAGCACCGCCAGATTGTTCGTGGCGCCACCACCCAATCCTGAGATCAACACCTGCTTGCCATCGGGCGTGAACTTCAGCCGATTAGCGCCTCTCACCGGGATCGCAACTGTGTCCATCACTTTTTTACTGGCGATGTCGATGATTGTTACCGTGGCGTCTTGCGCGTTGGCGGCCCAAATTTCCTTGCCATCACTCGACAAGTCAAAGCCTTCTGCCCCGCGGCCGGCTGCGACGTTGGTTACGCGCCAGGTTTTCCGCACGGCCACGGGCGGCGGGCCGCTAACCGGAGCGGAAACCAACTCGATGATGCTAATGGTCCCGGAATTAACATTAGAGGTAAATATACGGTCGATATCTTCGGAGACCGCGATCATGTGTGTGCGGTCCTGCCCGGTGCCGAGAACCCAATCAACACTTTGCGCGGCCGGATCGTAACGACCAATCACTTTGTTCGTCTCGGCGGTGAAATACAGCTTGCCGCCGGCAAATGCCAAACCATGCGCGGAGTGCAGCGCACCCAGGTTTATCGGTGGTAAGGCCTTGCGCGCGGCCAGGTCGACTACGGAAATCGTGTTCAACGCGCTGTCGTTGCCGCCGTAGTTCGAGATATAGGCAAACTTGCCGTCCGCTGATACCACGATTTCATGTGGATCAGGCCCGGCGGGAACGCGCGCCACAGTCTGCAAGGTCGCCGGATCAACGATCGCGAGCATATTGTCACTCTTCTCCAGCACCAGCAAAGCCGGGGAAGGGGTCTGGGCGATCGTGAAATTTACGCTCAACCAGAACACGAAAAAGAATGCGGTGCACCAAATCATAGTCCGAGTCGAATTCCGCCATTTTCCATTCATATTTCCTCCCGCCGCGACAGACGCAACGCTCAAATTCTACACTCTTGCGCTTGCCCCGGCATTTGGGAGCTACCCGGTGCTCGTCACTGGCCATTCGTTTCTTCCTGGGCGGGTGAACCGTACCAGCGGGATTCTGCTATTCTACAAACCGGTATGACCTTTCACTTAAGACGCATTTTTTCCCGGCCGCACGTACTCCCCTTGAGTTTCGTCCTTTTCCTTACTGGCATTGCTGCCCGTGCGCAAGAAGCGGCGGTGGCTCCGCCTCCAGGGAATGCCAATGCTGCCAAGAATGCCGATTTCATGGCAGCGGCCGACGAAGTGCTTGGCCAGATGAGCAAAATCACCGGTCTGAAACTGATGACGCCGCTGAAGAAATCGCTGCGTTCGCGCGAGGAAATCCGCGCTTACGTCATCAAGCAGATGAACGAAGAGAAAAACGCCGCCGAGCGCTACGCCGACCAGCGCAGCGCGGAAGCATTTGGCCTGCTTCCCAAAGGATTTGATCTCGATACGTTCATGGTGAACGTGCTCACGGAGCAAGTTGAGGGGCTCTACGATCCCAAGTCGCAGGAGTTTTACATCGCCGACTGGAGCCCGGTCGATGACCAGCGCATGGTCATGGCCCACGAATTGACGCATGCGCTCGAAGACCAGCATTTCCAGATCGAAGCGTGGGAAAAAGCAGCGCGGCCCAACGAAGACGCCGAGCTGGCGCGCGACGCGGTGCTCGAAGGCAGCGCTATGGCTGCCATGGTAGATTACTTGATGGTTAGCACTGGCCGGGGGCTGAAGGATTTGCCGGATTTTGATCCAGGGATGCTGATTGGCGAACTGGGCAGCACCCCCACTCTGCAAGGAGCTCCGCCGTTCCTTAAGGACACTTTGATCTTTCCTTATATTAGCGGACTGAATTTCTCGGCTGCGATCTTGAGAAATACAGGCTGGGCCGCATTGCCGGGGGTGTTCGAAAGGCCGCCGGTTTCCACCCAGCAAATTCTTCACCCAGCGCTTTATAAGTCCGGAAAGATTCCGGCAACGGTGGCGCTTCCGCGGATGGAAAAATTATTGGGCAGCAACTGGGCGAAGCTCGATGAAAATACCATGGGTGAGTACGGCTGGAAGGAAGTACTGAAGCAATTTCTGGACGAGGACCGGGCCAAAACGCTGGCAGCGGCATGGGATGGCGACCGTTACGCGGTCTTCGAGGAGAAGCAAACTAAGAAGCTTGTTCTCGTGACCCGGCTGCAACTGGATAGCGAAGAACACGCGGTGCGGTTCTTCGGACAATATTCGGAAGCGCTGGAGAAGAAATATTCGGAGCGGTCGAACTTGCTTCGCCGCCCCAACTTTTTCTCTTTCGATACTCCCGATGGCGGCGTGTTCCTGGATTGTTTGGGCGCCGAGTGCGTGACCCTGGAAGGGGCGACGCGTAAAAACTTAGACGCATTCACCAAAGAGCTGGAATGGCCTTTGGCGCCGCAGCCGCCCGAGCACGTTGGGTCTCGGCCGGAGAAGACGGCTGCGATTTGTTCTCCAGCCGTGCGACGCGCTGCAGGAACCTTTCTTCCAGGCGCGCAAGCCGCGCCGTAAGGTAGGGGTCTTGCGAGTTGGCGCGCTGGCGATCGAGAGTGGCGATTCCTAATTTAGCGAAGTGCGCGGCTTTGACCACGTCTTTGGCGTGACGCTCGTAATAAATGGCCAGTTGTTCGCAGGCATGAATGCCGTCGCGCGGATCGGCAACGATTTCCAGCCAGATTTCAGCGGCGCGCGCGTGTTCGCCGCGGCGCTTGGCCATCATCGCTAGCTCGCGCCGCGCCGTGGAGCGGAATTCCGCCGGCAGGCCAACTGCCAAGGCTTGAGCGCAAGCGGAGTGCGCCCGTTCGTTCTCGCCACGACGCTGGAGAAATCGCGATAACCCAAAGAGGTCGAGACTTTCGACTTCGTTTGCGACGCCGGATGGTTCGGAGAGCAGGTTGTTGATTTTGCCGAAAAGAGCCGCCAGCCCGCGCAAATCCATCTGATTGTGCCGAACCACGCTGGCGAGCGGGTCGGCAGGGCCGCCGCGAAGGTAGTCGAAATAAAATTGCGGTATGAGCGCCGAAGAGACATCGTTCTCGCGATGCCAGCCGAGACGCGGGGCGTCGAGGACATGGCGTTCGAGTTCCACGAGCCGCACTGAACCCAGGCGCAGTTTCCACAACGCGCGCGCGGGATGCAATAAATCGAGATGGGCGGCGAGCTTGGGGACGGCGATGCAGCGCGTCATGGTGAAACGATTTTCGAGCAGCGGCCAATCGAAAGATTTTCCGTTGAAGGTTACGAGTACCGGCCGCTCGGCGAGGCGCTCTGACAATTCCTGTAGTAGCGAATGTTCTTCCGCGAAATCGCGCATAAAAAACTGTTCGACTTGCAAACCGCAGGCATCCCACCAAGCTAAACCAATCAAAAATGCATACGTGCCGGTACCGCCCGCGAGTCCGGTGGTTTCCGTGTCGAGGAACAGCCATTTCCGCGGATCTTCGAGTGCAGCGCATATCTTGCGTGACACTGATTCGTCGCGCGTGTGGGAAAGCAACTTGAGCGTGCGGGAAGAGGGGGCGGCAAATTCTGGGGTGGAGAACCAGTTGCGGATGGCGAGATGCTCGCCGAAATGATTTGTGGCGATTCCGGCGCCGAGGAGACGGCCCAGAGTATCTTCCTCGTCGGGTGTTCGAATGGCCGCGGGGCGCGCGGGCATTAGCCGGGAAGGTTTCAGCGCGGCGAGACGCGAGAATTTGTCGGTGGCAGGCATCTAAGCACACAGCCTGTCGAGGATGGCTAAAGCTGCTTCTTTTGCGCGAAGGGCGAGATCGCCGGCGGGGCCGATGCAGGAAGGGCAGCCTTGTTCGCAGGGGCACGCGGCGATGAGCTCGCGCGTTTTTTGCACGAGGAGCGCGTGCGCTCGAAAGAGGGGTTCGGAGAAGCCGATGCCGCCAGGGTAGGCGTCGAAGAGATACAGGTTTGGTTCGAAGAATTCTTTGGGGTTGGCGGGGAAAGCGTCAGCCATGCGTGACGGAGCGAAATTTTCGTTTGTGCCGAGTAAGGGCGCAGCATGTTGCGCCCCTACAGCGGAGAAACTCGAGTCAGGAGCCGGTGGGCGCTCGCCGATGGCGGTGCCCAGATCGCGGCGGTCGCACATGAGGAGGAGCGTGGCGACGGATTCCAGGGCACAGAGCAACCCGAACATACCGCTTTGGCGTTCGCTGATGGTGAAGGGAAGGGACTCGAGGAGCGGGCGTTCGAGGGTGATCCAATAGGAGGTCGTGTGCATTTCGTTTTCGGGGAGTTCGAGTTTGCCGTCACCGATATTTTCGTTGGTAAAGAATTTTATTTTTTTGAAGCCGACGACTTGAGAGCGGACTAATACATCGCCGTGGGAATGGAAATGCGCCGATTGAGTTTCGCCCCTGTCTAAGTTGAGATCCTTCGCTCGGCTTAGGATGACCCCGGCACCAGCGGGCGAACTGGCGGCGGTTTCTAGGACGCGGACTTGCGTGTGGCGGACGGCGTCGGTGTAGTAGTCCACGGCGACGCGCTTGACGTAAGCTTTGCGCTCCTGGAAGTCGAGATGCTCGACGTGGTGTTGCTGGCCGCCGTGGATATAGATGGCTTTTTCGTGCAGAAAGGCCAGGGCGCTGGGGAAATCCACTTCACCGATGACGGTGGGGGCCCCGGTGATGTCGATGATCACAAAATTGTCGCTGGTCACGGAGCGCAAGCTGACGGTGTCGGCCGGATAAGCTTCCTGCGTCCAATGATAATGTTCCCCCGCCAGATGCAGATAGCCTGCTTCGGCGAGGCGCGCGCAAAGATCGGGAAGATCGGCATCGCCGAATTTGTCGGTAGGAGATATCGGCAATTCGAACGCGGCACATTTCAGATGATTAATGAGGATTTCCAGATTGTCGGGCTGGATGAAAGCATGCTCAGGAGTGTGGCCGAAAAAATAGTCCGGATGGCGAACCATGAATTGGTCGAGCGGCGATGAAGAAGCCACTAGCACGGCACAGGAGCTTCCGCTGCGGCGGCCGGCGCGGCCCGCGCGCTGCCAGGTGGCCGCGATGGTGCCGGGATATCCGGCCATGACGACGGTATCGAGCGAGCCGACATCAATTCCGAGTTCGAGGGCGCTGGTGGAAACCACGCCGCGAATTTGTCCGTCGCGCAGGCCGCGCTCGATTTCGCGGCGCTCGTTCGGCAGGTAACCGCCGCGATAGCCGCGAATGGTCTCCGATTTTCCGGGGAGTCGCGGATTGGCCTGTTGCAAATAGGTGAGGAGAATTTCCGTGTGCAGGCGCGAATTGGCGAAGACCATGGTTTGCAGATCGCGTTTCAGGAATTCCTGCGCGACCCGCGAGGATTCGTTGATATAGCTGCGGCGAATGCCCAGGGCGCGGTTCACCACTGGCGGATTGTAGAATACGAAAGTTTTTTCCGCGGCCGGTGCGCCGTTTGAATCGAGGACTTCGACTCCAGATTCAAGAAGGTGTGAAGCGAGTTGGCCGGGATTGGCGATGGTTGCGGAGCAACAGATAAATTGCGGATCTCGGCCGTAGAAGCGGGCGATGCGGCGCAAGCGGCGGAGAACATTGCACAAGTGACTGCCAAAGACGCCGCGGTACGTGTGCAGTTCGTCGAGGACAATGTAGCGGAGATTCTCGAAGAGGCGCGTCCAGCGCGTGTGATGAGGCAGGATTCCAGTATGGAGCATGTCGGGATTCGTGAGGACGATTTGGCCTTTTTCGCGAATGGGCCGGCGGGCGTCGGCGGGAGTGTCGCCGTCGTAGGTGAAAACACCAAAGCGATTTTCTAGACGCTGGTTGACATCGTGGAGCTCGGCAAGCTGGTCTTGCGCCAGGGCTTTTGTGGGGAAAAGGTACAGCGCGCGAGTGTCGGAATTCTCGAGGACGGCGTTTAGCACCGGAAGGTTATAGCAGAGTGTTTTTCCGGAGGCCGTCGGCGTAACGATGACGACATTTTTCCCATCATGGACAGCTTTGGCAGCTTCAGCTTGATGCGTGTAGAGGCGGCGAATGCCTTTGGCGGCATAGGCGGCGGCAAGATCGGCATGCACCCAGGCAGGGAAGTCTGCCCACTGGGCTTCGCGCGCGGGGAAATGGCGAATGGCGGTGAGCAGGTCGCCGCAGTTGTCGCGGGCGGCAAAGGCGTCAAGAACTTCGTTGACCCGAGCGAAGGCGTAGGACCTTTCAGCCCTGCGAACTGCCAGCGATTCCGACATGATAATGTCTCTCCCGAGAAGGCCTCAAGCTTGTCACATTTAATTCGCCTTTTATTCGCTTACGGTAGCACGCGGTCTTTCACCGCGCAATATGGAAAATGGGGAATCAAATAGAAAGTGCCGCAGAAACACAGAGTTCCCTGCGGAACGCGTGCCTATTCGGTGCCTTTGGCCGCGAGCGTTTCAATCACGGCAACATTAGGGACTAGTTCGGGCGGGAGATTGTGGCGCGCCTGGAGATACGTCGGCGCGTTGTAGGAGAGCCAGACTTTGCCGGCGGCATCTTCGGCGACGAGAATTTTCAGCGGCAGGTCCAGCGCCACGCTGGGCGAGGCTAGCATGAGCGGAGTCCCCGCTTTGGGGTTGCCGAAGATGAGCAGCTTGGTGTTTGGCATTTTCAAGCCGGCGCCAGCGGCTTCGCCGCTGTGGTCAACAATGGTAAAGAGCTTGACGCCTTTGGTTTTCAGGATGGCTTGCAGGCGGGCGACGGTTTCGTCGACGGAAAGTCTGCTCGGAGTGCGTAGGATACCGTTTTCGGAAAGCAAGGCCATGGAAGTCTCCTTAGATTGTGACGGACCGCTCTGCGCCGTGGGGCGCACGGAAATCAGATAAATGGCCATGGCCAGGCCTAGGATGGCGAGGACCAGGGCAGCCGTCATCGCTAGCGCCGAGGGGCGCGAGAGCGTGGCTTCGGACTGCTGTAGCTGCTCTAGCAGTCGCCGGTAACGGACCAGCGACAGCAAACAAACCAGCACGCCAAGAAAAATCAGCGCCGTACCGAACCACAGGGACAGGCCGAACGACTCGGATGGAAGATTGGGCTGATTGAGGTTGAACTCACGCAAGAAAATTCCAAAGCGCGCAAGAACGAAGCCTAAGCCCATCAGCGCCAGGCCTGTGCGAATCCAGGCGAGGAAAGTCCGCTCGACAGCGAGAAAGTCGCGAGGAGTGGCTGGAGACTCGTTGGACATGATGAAATATTGAGTCCTAACGAAGGCGCAGAATCAATATAGCACCGATAATGAAAAGCAGTGCGGAGGCGGCGAAAGCTGTTTGGACGCCCAACGCGCTCCAAAGCGAGCCGACTAGCAGGCTGGAGGCAAAGTCCCCGACGGCGTTAACGGCGGCGAGCGTTCCGAAAGCCATGCCGTGTTGTTCTTTAAGGACCCGCTCGGCGGTGAGGGAATCTTCAAGAGGCTCTTCCGTGCCGGCGTAAAGACCAGCCAGGACAAAAATCAGCGCGAGTAACCAGAGTGATGGCGTTCCCGTACATAGGAGAATTGCCGTGACTCCGGCAACGGCGTAGCCTGCGGCCAGCACGGCTTTGCGGCTGGGAACACGATCGCTGAGCCAGCCGCTCAAATAAGCGGAGCCGGCTGAGAAGACGTTGTGCAGCGTATAGAGGCCCACGGCGATGCTGGCAGCGCGCGCCATGCCGTGGATGGGCGTGAGCATGCGCGTCGCGTAGAGAATCAGCAGCGAGTGCGAGAAATCGCCAGCGCCAAAAATTCCCACGGCCATCAGCAAGCGGCGGAACGATGGCGGCAGAGCTTTCAGGCCGAGCAAGAAAGAGCGCGGGGGTTTCGGCCCTGTGGAGCGTTCGCGAACGAGGAGCCAAAAACAGGCGACGGCGATAAGCCCGGGCAGAAGCGTCCAAAGAAAAACTTTGCGGAAACAGTGTCCGGTGGCTTCAAGAAGCCACAACGCGGTGAGCGGCCCGGCGATAGCGCCGACGGTGTCCATTAGACGTTCGAGGCCGAAAGCGCGTCCGTAGGCGCCCGGGGGCACGTCGGCGGCAAGCAGAGCTTTCTTTGCGGGCGAACGCACCCCGCGGCCAAGCCACGCCACGGCTCGGCCGAAAAGCACTTGATAAGCGTGCGTGGCAAAACCGAATGACGCCGTCGCAAGTGCAGTGAAAGCATAGCCAAATACGGCTAGCGGCTTGCGGCGCTTCAAACGATCCGTGAAATGTCCGGATGCCAGTTTTGCGAAGCTCGAGAGGCCGTCAGAGATACCCTCGATGGCGCCCAGCCAGACGGGGCCTGCTCCGATGGCGGCCAGAAACGCAGGAAGCACGGCGGTGGCCGTTTCGTGACTCCAGTCGCTGAACAGGCTGGTGAGGCCGACGCCAAGCACGGTGTGATTCAGCCAGGATTGTTTTTCCGCGGCGTTGGGCATGGAAGCGTAGTTTACAGTAGAGGAGGCAGAAAAAGCGTCGGCCAGCCGCCGCACTCCGAGACTATTTCTTTGCGGGGCGGTAGAGGATTACACGGACTTTTTCAAGCGTGATGAGACCGCCACCGACCATTTCATCGAGGCGGGGCAGGATTTTCTCGATGTGCTCAACGGACTCGATGACTTCGAGAATAATCGGAAGGTCCTGCGAGAGACGGAGAAGCTTGTCGGTGTGATAGATGCTAGAACCGCCGTAGCCGCCGACTCCGCGAAGCACGGTTGCGCCAGAGAAACCGTCTTTGCGCAGCATTTCGACGATGGCTTCGTGCAGGGGTTTGCCACGCCATTTGTCGGATTCCCCGATGTGGATTCGCATCAGCGTGCGCTCGCCTTCGAATTTCTCGTGGGTCATGGGAGACTCCTTGATTGGCGAATCGTGACTGGTGGTTCGTAAATCTCAGGTTTGACCCTCCCTGGTCAAATCTTGTTGGCTAGACGAATTCCAGCGACGCTCAGAAGAAGGCCGACAACCACGCTCGCTCCCACATAGGCCGAAGCACGCAGCCATTCTCCGTTCTCCAGCATCTTGGCTGTTTCCCAGCCAAAACTGGAGAACGTAGTGTATCCTCCGAAGAAACCGACAGCGATGGCCACCCGCCAGTCCGGCGAAATCACCATGCGGTTCAGCGTGAATTGACCGATCAAGCCGAGCAGAAAGCAGCCACTCAAATTGACCAGCAGCGTGCCATAGGGAAAAGTACCCGCTACGCGAATTTGCACCACGCCCTGCAGGCCGTAGCGCGCCAGCGTGCCAACCGCGCCAAAGATCGCAATCAAAGCAATCCGCAATGTCGCTCCACTCTTTCGGAGGAAAATCAGTAGTGGAAACGATAGCGCAGTTGCACAAAAATTTCCCGCGGATTCAGGTAGTGCGTCCCGCCGAAGGTAAAGCTGTTGTCGAGCAGGACGCGGCGATTGGCGACGTTGATTCCTTGCAAGTTGACGGAAAACCCTTCGCCAAAACTCTTGCCGAGCGAAAGATCAAAAGTTGTGTGCGGCTGTAAGTGGCTTGGAGGAGGATTGCCGTTGGAGAATCCGGAGGCGTAATACACGTCGGTTGAGGCGTACGCGCGCCAGGGGAGCGTATACTGCCCGCCGAAGTGCAACGTGTTGCGCTGGTCGTGGTCCAGAAAGAAATATCCTGGCGGCGGAACGGGGCAAGCACCGATCAAGCCTCCGACGACGCAGCCGAGGCCGAGAGCCAATTGATTCGAATAGGTGAGATAGAACTGAGCACGGTTGCGGATACGAGGCGAACGAAGGGTCAGCTCCCAGCCATTGATGCGCGCGCCCTCGACAGTGACAGGAAAAAAGACATTGGAACTATTCAAGCTGTTGTGATCGAAGAAATTAGTAGCGCGAGTCAAAAAGTTGTCGGCATCCAGGACCCAGTCTTTAATGGGAATGGTTACGCCGAACTGGTGCTCCTCATCGCGCTCTCCCGGCAGCGGCACGAAGTCCAGTTGCTGTTGGTTTTGAATGGCGCTCAAGGCGGGACCCGATAGGGAGCCCAGCGGCGGTGCCTGATAAAAGTGCCCGTAGAATCCGCGGAACACCCAGTCGAGCTTGGGAATTCGCACGGAAGCGCCTACTCTCGGGCTGGTGGCGTTCTCGGCGAGTGCGCCGGAAAAATGCGTTTGGCGCAGCCCGGCGTTCAGCGTGAGCCATGAAGTTGCCTTGAATTGGTCCTCAACGAAAGCAGCAATTAGGCTGCCAGCCGGATTTTGCGCTAGCGCCGGGATGACCGTGCCGCTCCCGTCGTTATAAATCACGTGGAAAAATTGATCGTCCTGCTGCGCAAAGCTGTAAAGACCCACCCTCGCGTTGATGCGTCCTTTGATCCAGGAGACGTTTGCTTGGCCGCCTTCGTATTTCGACGAGCGGTCTTGCGTCGCGGCACTGGGAACGTCATGCGGATCGCTACGGTAGTTAGCGCTGTTGTAGTGAAAAAACGGCGAGACGGTCAGCACCAAGCCGGGGTTGAAAGTGCGAACCCACGAAAAGGTGCCGAAAGAATCGCTCTCGCGGTTGGCGTCGCGCAGGATTGTGGAGGGATCGCTGGGATCGGTCGGCACCTGGTAGAAATCGTGGCGCACCTGAACGATCAAGCGAAACTGGTCTTGCGGATCCCAGTTGTAGATCAGCGAAGTGAACCCGCCGAGGCCGTTGGCAGCGTCGTGGATTACTGCGGATGTCGGAGTCTGCAAGCCGAGATTGGTGCGATTGCCGCTGAGGCTTCCGTAATAGGCGAGGCGATCGGTGTGGCCGCCAAAGTTGAGCTGATCGTCGGTTTGATAAAAATTCCCGGCGGAGAGCACGATCTCGGCTTCGTTGTTGCGCTCGAACCCGGTGCGCGGCGCGACGTTGAAAATGCCGTAGGTGCGGTCGCCGTAGTCGGCCGAGTAGCTGCCCCGCTGCGTCTCCACGGTATCAATGTCCTTGGGGTCGATCTGCGGGCCGAGATTGCTGGCGATGTTGGTGTTGGGGATCGCAACGCCGTCAATCAGCCAGCTCACTTGATGGCCGCCTCGGACGTGCAACTGATCGTGGGTGAAATAAGCGCCGGGCACGTAGTTGGTGATCATCGCGAGGCTGTTGGTGCGCGCGGCGCCGGGCGTTTCTTGAATTTGCTGCCGATCGACGAGGGTCGTGGGCGTGACGGTCTCCGCTTGTGCGGCTTCACTGGAGACAACCACCGTTTCGCTTTGCGTAGGAAGGCGCAACTCAAAATGCAAAATCGGAGCCGTGCCGGAAAGCACCACGATGCTTTGCTGGTTTGCCGCGAAATTCGCATGAGAAATCGCGACGGTATATTCGCCAAGGGGAACGGCATCGAAGTGAAATTGCCCCGCGTCGTCCGTGCCGCCATTCAGTACGAACTCCGACGCGCGCGCCTTCAAAACAACCTGGGCGTGGGAAACCGGACGATGTTGGGGATCGTGGACAATGCCGCGCACCGTGCCAAACACCGTGGCAAGGCTCGCGCCTGCCAGCCACAACATAAGAAATACAAACACCAGAACTCTCTGCATAAAGACCTTTCTTCTCAAAATAGGATTTACCGTGCGGCACGCAAGCCGCAGCTCGGGTTGATCAGCAGAGGTGGAACGGGAACAATGCTAATTTGCCGCGGAGGAGAGACGCGGAGGGGGAGTAAACGGCTCGATGGAACGGGGGAAATCCAAGGGCTTCGCCAATTCGATCGGCGACTTGACGGACGCCACGGTTGCCGTCGTTGAAGGCGAAGGCAGCACGAACGCAATCGAAGTGACCAGTGAGCGGTCGGAATCATGGCAGCAAGACATCGCGCACGCCATCATTCCCAACAGGCCGTGCCCGCAATCCATCTGATTCGCCGGTGCGGCGGGAGTTTTCGCATGATGATGCGCGGCTATCGGGCACTGACCGGAAGTGCAGCACGAGGATTGATACGACGCCCACGCCGCTCCTGCGAGAGGTGCGTAGAGCAGCACGACTACCACTAAACAGAAGCCTGCGTAGACCGATCGCCGCCGATTGTGACTGGCAATTTGCATACGGTAAGCGGCCAATAGATGCTGCCAACCACTATGGCGTGTAACGCCATAGTTTGTAGGCCGGGCTTAAGATGGCCTCACCTGCTCTCACTAATATACCTCAGATTCCGTAGTCTCATTGAGAATATCAATTCGGCGGCAGTCCATGCGGCCTTTTGGCCGGAGCCCGTCTTGACTTAGGGTGCCGTGCGTCGCAAACTCGATTCATGGCGCACAGCTACATGCGATTTGATTTTGGCACCGACGAGGAAAAAGCCCAGCAAGCGCGGCACAAGCTGGATGGCTGGCGACAAGCCTTTCGGCTCGACAAAAAGCTCCAGTACAAGCTGGACCGCCCCGAGAGCACCCCTGCCGAGACCTCCTCCAAGCCCGGCCCCGCGGCGACGCCGGCCGCACCGCCGGAGAAATCCAAAGCAAAAGCCACGGAAAAGTCCAAGGGCAAAGCGGATTTCGCTAAATCGAGCCCGCCACCCGCGGAAAAAAAGACCGCGGTTGCCAATGGAAAAGTCAGCCTGCTTGTACGGCTCTATTTTTCCTCTCACGAGAAACTTTCCGAACAGCGCTGGCTGGACCGCATCCCTTCCGAGGAGCCGTTCAAGAGCGCTTCGCCAAAAGTTGTGCTTCACAGCGATCCAGAATTCGCGTCGACGGACAAGCAATTCGAATCGTTGGAATAATTCGATCGCCGCGCGGGTGATCAGGACTGGACTTGTGATTCCGAAGCCAAATTGGCTGTATTGTCGCAGGCCAAGAGGTTTTGGCTGGACCACCAATTTGGATTGACGGCGCCCGAAATCCGGTATAATTAAATTCCGCGAAGGCGCAATTCCGAATTTCGACCCGAGGGCAGAACGAATGGCGCTACAAACGCGCGTCAAACTAGCAAAGCTTGACGCCCCCAAGGTTCACGGCCTCGACTACGAAACGCTGATTCGCATTTACCGCACCATGTTCCTTTCGCGGAGGCTTGACGACCGCGAGATCCAGCTCAAACGCCAGAACAAAATCTATTTCCAGATCTCCAGCGCTGGTCACGAAGGCGTTTGCGCCGCCATGGGGCTGCTCCTTCGCCCCGGTGTCGACTGGATTTATCCCTATTACCGCGACCGCGCGCTCTGCCTCATGCTTGGAGTTACCCCGCTGGAAACCCTCCTTGCTGCGGTGGGAGCGAAGGATGACCCCAGCTCCGGTGGCCGCCAGATGCCTTCGCATTGGGGCCAGCCCAAATTAAACATCGTCAGCAAGTCCTCTTGCACGGGCACGCAATTCGTGCAGGCCGTGGGCGCCGCCGAAGCCACGCTTTATTATGAAGGCCGTCCCAAGGTTCTCGCGCAAGCGAAGAAAGCGCCGCTTGGCGAGCACGTCCATCACGAGCGCGGCGAAATGGTCTACGTTTCCAGCGGCGACGGCGCCACCAGCGAAGGCGAATTCTGGGAATCTCTAAACGTTGCTTGCGCCAAAAAACTTCCTTTGCTGTACTTGGTCGAAGACAACGGCTACGCCATCTCCGTGCCAGTGGAAGTCCAGACCGCCGGCGGGAGCATCTCGAAACTCGTGCGCGGTTTTCCCGGTCTCCACGTAGCCGAATGCGACGGTACCAATCCCATCGAGAGTTACTCGGTCGGCAAAGAAGCGGTGCAGTATTGCCGCGAGCGCCGTGGCCCAGCGTTGATCCATGCGCACGTCACGCGTCCCTATTCGCATTCGCTCTCCGACGACGAGAAATTGTACAAGTCCGCCGAAGAACGCGAAGAAGAAGCGCGGCGCGATCCCATTTCGAAATTTGCTCTTTTTCTGGTGCGCGAAGGCATCCTTGATCAGAAGCAAATCGAGAGTTTGGAAGCGGACATCGACAATGAAGTTCGCGAAGCCGCTGACCACGCGCTCGCCGCCGAAGAGCCTTCCATCGATTCGATCCGCAGCAATGTCTATTCCCCGGACATCGATCCCCGGTCGTCGGCTTTTGCCGCGGAACCCAAATTGCACGGCGCGCCAAAAACGATGGTCGAAATGGTGGCTGCCACGCTCTCCGACGAAATGGCCCGCGACGAACGCATCCTCATCTTCGGCGAAGACGTCGCCGACGCCAGCCGCGAGGACCACCTCAAGAACGTTAAGGGCAAGGGCGGCGTCTTCAAGGCCACCGCGGGCTTGCAGCGCAAGTACGGCAGCGACCGCGTCTTCAATACTCCCCTTGCAGAAGCCAGCATCGTCGGCCGCGCCTTGGGCATGGCCACCCGCGGGCTAAAGCCCGTCGCGGAAATCCAGTTTTTCGACTACATCTGGCCCGCCATGATGCAGATTCGCGATGAGCTCTGCGTGATGCGCTGGCGTTCGAATGGAGCCTTCAAGGCTCCCGTGGTCCTGCGCGTGCCGATCGGCGGCTACCTCACGGGCGGCGGGGTGTACCACAGCCAGAGCGGCGAATCGATTTTCACGCATTGCCCCGGCCTACGCGTGGTGATGCCTTCCACGGCGCTCGACGTCGCCGGCCTTTTGCGCACCGCCATCCGCGGCGACGATCCAGTCATGTTCCTCGAGCACAAGCATCTCTACCGCCAGCCCTACAACCGCTCGGAGAATCCCGGTCCCGATTTTACGATTCCCTTCGGCAAGGCGCGCACGGTCAAAGGGGGCAGCGACCTCAGCATCATCACCTACGGCGCCCTGGTGCATCGCGCGGAAGTCGCTGCCGCCCAGTTCGAGCGCGAAGGCGTCTCTGTTGAAATCGTCGACTTACGCTCGCTATCTCCGTATGACTGGGAAGCCATCGCCGCCACCGTTCGAAAAACCCATCGTGTCCTCGTGGCTTACGAAGACACCTTGAGCTGGGGCTATGGCGCGGAAATCGCGGCGCGCATCGCCGACGAACTCTTCGACGAGCTGGATGCTCCGGTCCGCCGCGTTGCCGCCATGGACACCTTCTGCGCCTATCAGCCCAAGCTGGAGGACGTCATCCTCCCCCAGACCAGCCACCTGGTCGCCGCCGTGAAGCACCTTCTGGGCTATTGACGCGATTGGACTTAGTCTAACTCGCCAAGGAAACTTTTTCGGCCCCTTCTCCGTATGTATTGGTAGGGAAGCCAGGTGAAATCGCTCTGTGGAGGTGACCCCATGACTTGCGCAAGCTGCCAAAAAGACATCGCGGCGGGTTCAAAGTTTTGTTATAGCTGCGGAGCCAAACAGCCGGAGACTCCTGCTTCAGCAACGCCTCCGCCTGCGGCCTACGCCTCGCCGAAAAAATTCGTGCGCTCCACGAACGACAGAAAAGTCGCGGGCGTTTGCGCTGGTGTCGCCGATTATTTCGACATCGATCCCACTCTGGTTCGCATCCTTTGGGCTCTCGCCACCTTAATCCCTGGCCCGAACCTCATTGCCTACCTCATCATCTGGATCGCCGCCCCCGAGGGGCCGACCGGAGTCGCCAGGACCTCGGCCACCGCTGTTTCTTAGCCTTCCCGCGAAACCCGATCGCACGTATCATAGGGCGGCTCTCGGAGTCTTCGGTGCGATATGCGCATTACTCCGATTCATGGATCATTTCGGTACGCGCGATGACTGGAAAGCTGCTCCGCGGGCCCCGCTACAACCATTCATACCATGGACCACCACACTCTCGCCGCCATCAGCATCTCAGGCACCTGTCTTGATGTCCTTGGCAGCCTTTATCTTGCCTACGATTTGCTGGGTGGTCAGCACGGCCCGCTGCGCTTGCTCACGCGTATTGTAACGTACGCAGTCGTATTCGGCGTCGGCTACGGCCTCGGTCTCGGGCTTTTCTTTGGCCTCGCTTCCGGCCTCGCGGCCGGCATCACCCTGTCGATTGAATTTAACCGTGCCGCCAGCGGGCTCGAGCACTACTCCTGGTTTTGGGAGGCACTGTTTGCCGCCCTTCGGGGCATCGCTTTCGGAGCCGGCTTGTACAAGATTGTGGGTTTCCGATTTGCCATCGCTTTTGCCATTCTCATCACCTTCGGCCAAATCCTCGCTTATTCTCGCGGCGTGCGTCCCGCCCTCGCCTATTCGGCTTCTCTCCGTCCGCGGTTTACGCTCCGTTTGTTTTGGACAACGGTGGTCCGTACCGTCGGTTACACAGCCACAGCTTTGATCTGTAGCGCCTTCATCCGTCACGTCGACCACCCCTGGTTTTTTGCGATTCGCGTGGGCCTGGTGACCGGTATGGTCACCGGAGTGGGAATGACGTTCAATCCTTACATCGAGTATTACGCGGACAACCTTCCGGAGCGCCGACTCGGAGCCCTCGGCATCGCGCTCATGCTTTGTGGCTTTGCTCTGCAATCCCTTCAGTACTGGCTGGCGTTATTTGACTTGCGCCTAACGTAGGCAGCGTGACGCGCGACATAAGTGGGCCCGTTTGCAGGTCCCGCATTGTGGGGAAAGGTTTACTTTGCGAGCTTCGATTATTTTGCCGGCCGAGAACCGCGGCCCTCAAACAGCGGATAGTCGAGAGAAAATCGCCCCGCTCCGACAGTCGCGAGCGCCAAGCTGGCAGCCAGCAAGGCCAGCGGGAATTCGTAATTGTGCACCGCCAAATAACCTCCGTCGCTGTGGACCTTCCAGATCGCCACAGCCATTTCAATCGCCAGCAGCAGCGCCGTTCCCCGCGTGAAGACGCCCAGTACCAACAAAATTCCGCCAAAAACCTCCAGCACTCCCGCAACATACACAAAGTAACCGGGCAGTCCGTGCTGCACGAAAAAGCTCTGCATCCCCGCACCGGAGTGCGCTAGCTTCGGATAACCGTGAGTGAAAAAAATCAGCCCGAGACTCAAACGAAGGACCAGCAACCCCATCGGCTGAAAGGAATTGAGAGACTTCATGAAGAATCCTCCGCGAATCGTCGCAAGATCCCGGCCGCCGCAATAGTTTGCTTCGAACGCTTGGGGATTCTAGCAGAAAAGCAAACTCCCCACCCGCGCCCGCGTCACTAGCGGCGTTTCAGGTACAATCATTAGCGAACCACCAAGAGCTACGGAGCATCATGGCAAGAGTTGAGTCGATTGGTGTCGTTGGCGGCATGATGAGTGTTGCCCGCATGACCTTCGAGATCCGCACATGAGGAGGAAACTCGTTATTGCCGTGCCCCTTCTCGCCCTCGTGGCCATCTTGGCGTGGTGGTTTCGGCCCCGGCGGGAAACCCTCGGCGAAGCCTTTGTCAGCGAAAAAGTCGCGCCGCTCCTAAGCAGCATCGCGCAAGTTCGCGAACAAACCGGAATGCTGCATTATGGCGAGCGAGTAGACGTGGTTGGCAAGCGCAACGATTACGTAAAAGTGCGGACCAACTCCGGCACGGTTGGCTGGGTCGAAAGCCGGCAGTTGATGGAGCCGTCCCTGTGGCAACGCAGCATCAAGCTGCTGGAGTTGGTCCGAGGAATGCCGGTACAGGCGCGCGGGCGCACCAAAGTCTCCACCAATATGCGCGTTCAGCCTGGGCGGATGGAACCGCGCCTCTATCAGTTTGGGCGAAACGTGCCCGTAGAAGTTGTGGGTCGCGCCGTAGCGGACTGGGTGCAAGTCGCGGACGAGAGAGATTCTTCGAGCGAGCCGCAGGAAAAGAAAAAAGAGGACTGGTTCCTTATTCGTGGCATGGCCACGCGGCCGCCGGGTGAGGCTGCTGCGCGCGGCGCCGAAACCGCAAACACGACGCAACCCGGCGATCAAACCGTGCCGATTGCCGGCTGGGTGGTCGCGCGTTTTGTCGAGCTGGATCTGCCGGATCCTGTGCGCGAAGGAGCAGCCTCCGCGAACATTCGCCCGCTGGCATGGTTTGAGCTGAATCGCGTGAGCGACCCTTCCGGCGACAAGCCTCAATACCTGGTGGCCGCCGCGCGCGGTCCCGAGGGCCAGGTCTGCGACTTTACCGCCCTGCGCGTTTACACCTGGTACGTCAAGAGGAGCCGGTACGAAACCGCGTTCATCGAGAATAATCTGTGCGGCCAGTTGCCCATTCGCGTTGGCAAAGGTCCCAAAGGTGAGCCCGAATTTCGCTTTCGCGTGATGGATGCTAAAAAAGAAGAACGCGTCTATCGCTTGAACCAGACAGTTGTTCACCGTATTCGCGAACCGGGCGAGACTTTTGCCAGACATGGGCCACCGAAAACAGTAAAGCCCGCGGCAAAATAATTGAAACAACATACTGCACATTTTTGCTGAGCGACACTTACTGACTTTATTGAGAATTCGCTCGCATATTACATCAAGAAACCGAGGTGGAGGGTGGAGCGATGACGCTGCATATCAGCGAAGCGGAAGTGCGAGCGGTGCTGACGATGCCGCTGGCGGTGGCGGCCGTCGTAGAAATCTCACGAAAACAAGCCAGCGGCGAAGTGGTCGTCCACCCGCGCCGGCGTTTTGAATTGCCCGGAGGCGGATTTTTTCACTACATGGCCGCGGCAGACTTCGCCCGGGGCTTCGTGGCCATGAAACAGTACACTTACGTGCGCGGCCAGTTGCGCTTTCTGGTTCCTCTTTACGAAATGGCCACCGGCGATTTGCTGGCGCTGATCGAAGCCGATTACATGGGGCAGCTGCGGACCGGCGCGGCTTCCGGCGTGGCCACGAAATTTCTGGCGCGTGCCGATGCGCGCGTCGCGGCCATCATCGGCACCGGCGGCCAGGCCAAGACCCAACTCGAAGCCATCGCCGCCGTTCGAAAGCTGGAGTCCGCGCGCACTTACGGACGCGATCCCGCAAAGCGTGAAAAGTTTTGCAAGGAGATGTCCGGGCGCCTCGGCATTCCCGTCGAGCCTCGGGCCTCCGCGGCCGAGGCGGTGCGTGGCGCCGACATTGTCTGCACCGCGACGACAGCTTCACAACCTGTTGTAAGTGGCGCGGACTTATCACCCGGCGTGCACATCAATGCCATTGGCGCCAATCACGCGCACAAGCGCGAACTGGACGACGAAGCCGTCGCCAGCGCCGACATCATCGTGGTGGATTCCGTCGAGCAATCACGGCAGGAAGCGGGCGATTTGATCATCGCGTTTCATGGCGACGAGATTTGCTGGACGGGCGTTAAGAAACTTTCCGAAATCGTCGCCGGCAAAGCCAGCGGCAGAACCAGCGATACGGAAGTCACGCTTTTCAAGTCGAACGGGATTGCGTCATGGGATCTCGCCGCCGCGATGAAAGTCTATGCCATGGCCCGGGAGAAAGGACTTGGCCGGGAATTGCCGCTCTGGAGCGACGTTCAGGAGTGGAGACTAACTTGAAACACGCGTCGCAAGGGAAGTTGCCGCTGCGCGGCCGCGCTAGTACAATTTTGCGCGAGCTATTCGAAAGGCACTCTCCCCCTTCAACGGGAAGTAGTAAAATCTAGGGCATACTAAGCTAGCGTAATGCGAACACTTCCCGACCATCTCCGCAAAGGCATGAAGCTCGTCATCGTCGGATGCAATCCGAGCGAGTCTTCCGTACGCGTGGGACATTATTACGCCGGCCGCGGAAACGAATTCTGGCCCATGCTCTATGAAAGCGGAGTTGTGCCAGAGCCGTTCGATTACCACGACGATAAGCGCGTGATTGAATTCGGCGTGGGGCTAACCGACCTCGTGAAGCGCCCCACGAAAGGCATTGAGGGACTGAAGCGCGAAGATTACGCCGAAGGCCGCATCGTCCTTTCGCAGAAGCTAGAGGAATTTGCTCCGCACGTTGTTGCTTTTAATGGCAAACTCACCTACGAACAATTTTCCCAGCGCAAATGCAAGTTTGGAATTCAGAAAGAGTTGCTCTACGGCGCGCGTGTGTACGTGTTGCCTTCTACCAGCGGCGCGAACGCGACCGGCCGAAGCGAGAAGCTGCGGCATTTTAAAAAACTGGCGCAGCTCGTTGCCCGCATTGGGAAAGAACACGAAGTTCGAAACCACTGAACGGAGTTTCCCGTGAGCAACACTCCCCAACTTGCGCAGGGCGGACCAGTCCTGCTGGAGGCGAAGCACGACGGCATCGCCACGCTGGTCATGAATCGCCCCGACCGCTTGAATGCGCTAAACAACGACTTGGCCGCGGCGCTGAATAATGCGCTCGGACGTATCGCGGAAGATCCGAGTGTCAACGTGGTGGTGATTACCGGCGCGGGCCGCGCCTTTTGCGCGGGCGGAGATCTTGCCGCGATTGGAAAAGGCCGCCAGGGCCGCGAAACGCAATCCTTGGAGCCGCTGTTGCGCTCGGGCATGCAAGCAGTTCTCCGGATGCGAACCCTACCGCAGCCGGTGATCGCCGCCGTGAACGGCGCGGCCGCGGGCGCGGGCATGAACATCGCGCTGGCTGCCGATATTCGAATCGCCGCGGAAGAAGCGACCTTCGGACAGAATTTTTCGAAGGTAGGTCTCTTTCCCGATTATGGCGGCACGTACTTTTTGCCGCAGTTGGTGGGACCTGCGAAAGCCGCCGAGCTGTTCTACACGGGTGACATGATGGACGCGAAAACTGCGCTGGGCCTTGGCATCGTCAACCACGTCGTTCCCGGCGCGCAGCTCGAAGCTCAAGTAAAATCACTGGCACAGAAAATTGCGTTGGGGCCGTCCTTGGCCATTCAAGCGGTGAAGAAGACGCTCTTCGGGGCGGAAAGAGATAAACTTTCAGAGGCCCTCGAGCACGAAGTGCGGGAACAGATTCGCTGTTATCTTTCGGAAGATTGCAGCGAGGGAATCCACGCGTTCTTCGAGAAGCGGCCGCCGAAGTTTCAGGGGAAGTAAGTCTCCGGCTGCAAACGCCGCTGCGGTCGTGATTATCAGCCACGAAACGATGCAGCTGCGGATCGAGAAGTATCCAGCAGTTCGAGAGGGAAGAGCAATGGACGAATTGGAGATTACGCCGGCAGCCGTGAAGGCGCGGCTGGACGGTGGAGAAAAGCTGGTTCTTATTGATGTGCGCGAGCCTTGGGAACATCAGCTGTGCCGAATCGAGGGCGCGAAGCTGGTGCCGCTGGGCTCGCTGGCCGCGAGCTTGCAGACGCTTCCGGATGTGGACGAAGTGGTTTGCTATTGCCATCACGGAATGCGCAGCCTGGATGCAGCGGCGTGGCTGCGATTTCAGGGTATCGAGAAAGCAAAATCCTTGGCCGGCGGAATCGAGCGCTGGTCCGTTGAGATCGATCCAAAAGTCCCGCGATATTAGTGAACTTTATCTTTGTAGGAGCGCAGCTTGCTGCGTCCCAAAAGCAGAGGGTCGGTGTCAAAGACAAAAATCAAATTTTTTCATAAGCCGACCTGAACGACCTGCCGCAAAGCAAGAGGTCTCTTGCTGGAACTGGGCGCCGAACTGGAATCACGCGATTTAGGCAAAGAGCGATTGACCGAAGCGGATCTCGAAGAATTGATCGGCGGACGCGATTACAAAGAATTTCTGAATACGCGAAATGAACTCTATCGCGCGCGGAACATGAAAGAGCATCCGCCTTCGCGCGCCGAAGCCGTCAAGTTAATGGCGAAGGAACCGAATCTCATTCGCAGGCCGGTGGTGCTGCGAAGTTCAGAAATCGTGCTTGGTTTCAACGAAGAAGCGTATCGAAAACTTTTGAAATGATGTTTGCTTTTCCGGGGCGCACGAAATGGCTGTGAAGACGATTGCGGTGATTGGGGCAGGCACAATGGGGCGGGGAATTGCCTACGCCGCCGCGCTTGGCGGCTACAACACCGTGCTCGAAGACGTTTCGCGCCAGCTGCTCGAAAACGGCGTCGCGGGGATCCGGCAATCGTTTGAAGAAGGAGTGGCGCGCGGGAAGGTCGCAGCCGGCGCTCGCGACAAAGCGCTTTCGCTGATTACGACGGCCAGCAACGTTGAGGACGCCATCCGCAATGCCGATCTCATCATCGAAGCCGTGCCGGAAGAATTGGAGATGAAGCTAGAACTATTCACCATCTTTGACAAGTTCGCGAAGACTGGCGCCATTTTCGCAAGCAATACATCATCACTGTCGATTACGGATTTCACGGACGTCACCGTGTCGCGCGACCGCTGCATCGGCATGCATTTTTTCAATCCCGTTCCCAAGATGAAACTCATCGAATTGGTGAGAACGCCGCACACTTCCGAGGAAACCGTGGCCACTTGCCGGGAAGTCGCGCACCGCATGGGCAAGGAAGTGGTAATCGTCAACGAAGCTCCGGGATTCATCACCACGCGCGTGAACGCATTGATCGGCAACGAAGCTTTCAACATGCTGGAAGCGGGAATCGCCACTCCGGAAGACATCGACAAAGCGCTGAAGCTGGGACTGAATCATCCGATGGGCCCGTTCGAGCTAGTTGATCTTGTGGGGCTCGATGTTCGGCTGAAAATTCTCGAGTACCTTCATCAAACGCTGGGAGAGAAATACCGGCCAAACGCGTTGCTACGGCAGTATGTGAAGGAAGGACGGCTGGGGCGCAAAAGCGGGCGCGGCGTTTATGATTACACACAACAAAAAGCCGTGGAAAAAAGGGCATAGCCGCGTTGGAGAGAATGGATTGCATCCGGTATGAGCTCACTCGCAGAGAAAATTAAAATTCAGCAGGGCGACCTGACGGAAATGGACGTGGACGCGATCGTGAATGCGGCCAACAACGATTTGATTTTGGGCGCGGGGGTGGCGGGAGCGATTCGCCGCAGAGGCGGAGAAGAGATTCAGCGCGAGTGCACGGCAATTGGAAGTATCCCGGTTGGCTATGCAGCCATCACCACCGGCGGAAAACTGAAAGCGCGATTCGTGATTCACGCGGCCAGCATGCAACTGGGCGGGAAAACGAATGCGGAGTCGCTTCGCAATGCGACGGCGCACTCTCTCCGGATCGCCCATGAGCGCGGCTTGAAAACCATTGCATTTCCGGCGGTTGGCACCGGCATCGCGGGATTCCCATTGAAAGATTGCGCGGAAATCATGCTCCGCGAGGCGGCGAAACATTTGAGAGGCGAAAACTCTCTCGAAACGGTTTATTTTGTGCTGTTCGACGAAGCGGCGCAGGGAGTGTTTGAACGCGCCTGGAGAAAAATTCAGGCGGAGCCCGCCGCCGCCGGGGCCGAGGGCGCGTGACGCCGCTGGCGGAATTGCTGGCCGACCGTATTCGCCGCTTCGGCCCGATGACGTTCGCGGACTACATGCGCGAATGTCTGTACCATCCGGTGCACGGTTATTACAACAAAGCGGAGTCCAAACGTTTCCCTGACTACTACACTAGCGTCGACGTGCATGCGATCTTCGCGCGGCTGCTGGCGCGGCAGTTTGCGGAAATGTGGGAAAGCCTAGACCGTTCCGCGGAATTTACTCTTGTCGAAGCGGGCGCGGGAGTTGGGCGCTTCGCCGCTCAGGTGCTTGGTTTTTGCGAAGCGAAGCTCCCGGAATTTTATGGCGGGCTGCGCTACGTTGCCGTAGAGCGTTCCGCTTCGCGGCGCGAGCAGGCAACGATTGCGGCGAAACGCCACGCAACCGCGGGGCGGTTCACAGCTTCGGCCGAAATTCCTGGGCACCTTGCGGCCGGCTGCCTCTTTTCCAATGAACTCGTGGATGCGCTGCCAGTGCATCGGGTGGTGATGGACGGCGGCGCGCTAAAGGAAATGTTCGTTGACCTCCGTGACGGACGTTTCGTGGACGTGATGGCGCCAGTCTCGACTTGCGCGATCACCGAATATTTTGCAGCGCAAGGCATTACGCTGTCGGAAGAGCAACACGCGGAAGCTGGGCTTGAAGCGTGCGACTGGATCAGCGAAGTCGGGCGGCGGCTAGCACGCGGATACGTGCTGACGATCGATTACGGCCATCCAGCGAGCGACCTCTTTGACGATCACCACATGCGCGGGACGCTGCTTGCTTACCGAGACCATCGCGCCAGCGAAGAGTTTTATGCTTCGCCGGGGAAGCAGGATTTGACGGCGCACGTCAATTTCACGGCGCTGGAAACCTGGGGAAAACGATCGGGCCTGGAGACCGTGGGATTGACTTCGCAGACGGCTTTTCTGCTGGCGCTGGGGCAAGGCAATGACTTTGCCGACCTCTACGACGAAGGTCAGAGCGAGGCCGAGCGCACGAAAGCGCGGCTGCAACTCAAGACGCTGATCCACCCAGAAGGCATGGGGGAGCGATTCCAAGTGCTTATCCAGCAAAAGGGAACGTTTGGGGCACGACTCACCGGTTTGTCGGGGATTGCGCCGCGGAGCTAAGTTCTTGCGGTACGTCAAGAGTGGAGCCTTACGCCTCCCGAGCGAGGGGATCTGGAAGATTTTCACAGTGGACCGCCGGGATTTTTCCGTATACCGGCGGCACGGTCGTGTGCGCCCGAAGATCTTGCCCTAAGCGGAGGTTGTTGTTTCAAAGCGTTTCTACCCGCAGCCTAGAAACGAGTTAAGCATGCGCGGGCGTCAGGATTGGCCAGTAAAAGTCGGCCACTCGGAAACGAACTCAATGCCAGTTTGGGACGTGCCCCTCCCTGCCAAACTATTTCTTATTGCGGGGGAGGGGCGGGCTTTTTTAGGACGGGGCGTTCGCCGGAAGCGGGTGGGGGGATGTCGGCTTTGACGGGTTTGACGGTGTCGCCAGAGGCGGGGGCGGAGACGGACGTGCCGCCGCCGCCTTCGGAGTAGCCTTTTTTCAGGAAGCCTTCGGCGACTTTCTGGGCGCTGCCGGTATCGTCGTTGGTTTGCTTGGCTTTGCTGTATTCATTGACGGCGCGCTCGCGCTGGCCGAGCACGTCAAAAATTTTTCCGAGGTAGATGTGGGCCCAGACTTCGGTCCATTTTTCAGAGGGCTCGGGAACGGTTTGCAGGGCTTCACGGAAGGCGTTGGCGGCGGCTTGATAATTTTTCTGGTAGAAGAAGGCTTCGCCCATACGGAAATTGGCAAGAGGCCGGCCCGGCTGAATCGATAGAGCGCGCTGATACTGCGCTACGGCATCGTAGAAACGGCCTTGTTCGGCAAGATCCTCGCCGCGGGCAATGGCGGCGCGAGCGCGGAGACCGACGCTGCCTTTTAGGATGACGTTATTGGGATCGATCTTGATGCCGCCGGGTTTTGGCCGACCAAAGGTCTCGACCGTGAAGCCGGATTCGGTGCCGATCACGTCGACGGTCTTCGTCTCAGGATTTCCTTCCGTCTCAATGCGCAAGTCCACGGGCATGCGGAAAGTGTCCAGAGGCTGCTTAATCTTGCCGACAACGCGAAAGCCCTTGGGCGTGCGGTAGACGACGTATTCCAGCGTGAACTCCGGGACGCCGGTGGAATTCAGCCACTGGGCGAAAAAGGCCCGTAGGTCCGGGGGATCCTGACCCGGTTTCGTGGCGGCTTGCGCGCGACGAATAGCGATATTCTCAAAATCCTCGTTGCGGGCAGTGCGCTCGGCAAACTGGAAATAAAAGTCATGCAAAGCGGCTTTGAAAGCCACATCGCCCATTTGCGCGCGCAACATGTGAAAGAGCATCGCGCCCTTGTTCATCACGACGGAACGGTAGTCGGGAGAATAGGGGATGAGCCGCGCGGCTTGCGCGATAGGAGCGGCGTCTTCATACATCAGGGCGCCAACGGCGAATTCATCGACGGCGCGAAGTCCCGCTTCCTTGCCGGCGTTTTGCTCGGCGTAAAGCGCTTCGGAATAGCGCGCGAGGCCGTCGCTGATCCAGACGTCGCCGGGCGTCGCGGGAAGAACCTGAATTCCCCACCATTGCGAGGCCACCAGACGCGCAATCGTCCTGTCGCTGCCCTTGGGATCCCAGATGCGCTGGCTGAGGAGCAAGACTCCGGGGGCGGCGAAATCGCGGAAAGTGCCGTCGGGAATCTGGATCACCGTGAAAGCGGGGTCCGGGATGGGGCCAAACATGTCGGAAAAAACGATCGCGGAGCGGGCCACACTCTCGGCAAAGTTCTGGGCATTGGCGGAAGCGGCTCGCGGGGCGTAGACGGCGACGTTGATGCCTTCGGCTTGCTTGGGATTGAGCTGAAGGTTGCCGACCACAAAGGTGCCGTGCGGAGCGAGGCTTTTGCACTCGAAAGTGTAGAGAAGGCGCCCGCCTTCGACAGCGTTTTTGCCGGGCATGGGCGTGGGGGCAGCGGCTTTGCCGGTGCCGGCAACGGCGAAAGAGTCTGGAACGTTCAGGCGGAAAGTGGCGGTATAGCGATTGGAGGGAAAGTTGGTGAGCGGAAACCATCTGGCGGGGAGCAGGAGATAAGCGCCATCTTTGTTGATGAGCGCGGCGGTCAGGCCGGGTACGGGACTATTCTCGTCATTAACAAGCAGACCAGCATAGGTAAAGGTGAGAGTGACGTGGCCATCGGTGGCGACAGGCGTGGGCAACTGGACGACCAGCGTCAGAGGATTGCGGTTGTCGCGTTCGAAGGTAAGCGGCTTGCCGTCGGCGCCTTTGACTTCCTTGACGATCAAGTTGGGGTGCAGCTCGACGTGGACGCTGCTGGAGGCTTCCACAGCCTTGAAATCGATCTTGGCGGTAACGGAAATAGATTGTCCGATGGCGTCGAGAGTCGCGGAAACGTCGTAATGCTCGGCGAGGAAAGTGGCGGGACGGGGACCTTGGGCTTCGAGCGGCGCGGAGGCACAAAACAGGCAGAGCAGGGCAAAGAAGAAAAATCTAGCCGGAACTCTAGGACCAAGGGCCATCGGACCCCTTTCAAATGTCTTCAATTCTGCACCAATGTACATCTATAGGATACCAAAGCCATCACTTTGCGTTGCTTTGGGCAACGGTCAAAAGCCGGGCGATCTCATCCGCGGCGCGTTCGACGGCTCCTGGGGGACCCAGGAGCCGCCGCACTTCTTCCAACCCGTGAGCCATCTTTTCCACTCGGTCTTTCGCTTCTGGAGAGGCGGAGAGCAGTTGCTCTGCTTCGGCGGCGAGCCGTTGCGGGGTGAAATCGTCCTGGATCAATTCTGGGACGACGGCGCGGCCGGCAATGAGGTTGACCATGCTGAAGAATTTGGTTCGCACGAGATGTTTGGCGAGGCGGGCGGTGAGCGGAGAGAGCCGATAGATGACGATCATTGGTTTGCCGAGGAGCGCGGTCTCGACGGTGGCGGTGCCGCTGGAGACGATGGCCAAGTCCGCGGCGGCGAGCGCGTTGTAGGTGTCATCCTGGAGAAAGCTCATACGCCAATCGGAGGAGAATTTCGACTCCAGGCGCGAGACGTCCAGCCCGGGAGCCACGGCCACCACAATTTGAGGAGAGCCGGGTAAGGTCTGGCGGATTTGGGCGAGAGCTTCCACAAGGACGGGAACATGATGAGCGATCTCTCCGCGGCGGCTGCCGGGTAGAATGGTGATGATAGGGGCCCCTTGTTCAAGGCCATATTTCTTGCAGAATAATTCCCGCGTCAGGGTGGCTTTCACGTTCCCCACAAGCGGATGGCCGATGAATTTCACCGGCACACCGGCATCGGCGTAAAACTTTTCTTCGAATGGGAAGATGCACAGCGCTTGAGCGAAGCGGCGGCGCACCAGATTCACGCGCCAGGGGCGCCAGGCCCAAAATTGCGGGCAAATGTAGTAGACGTTTCGAATGCCCTGGGGGCGGAGCTTGCGCGCGAGACGCAGGTGAAAGCCGGGGAAGTCGGTCAGAATCGCGAGTGGCGGGCGGCGGCGCGCGGCTTCGTCGACGAGGCGGCGCATCGCGCGGAACAGGGAAGGCAAGCGCTTGAGCACTTCGGTGATTCCCACGACGGAAACTTCGGAATAGTCAGTGATGATTTCGACGCCGGCGGCGCGCATCTGCAGTCCGCCCATGCCGAAAATCGCGACGTCGAGGCGCTGCTTAAGCGCGGTGGCGAGGCGGGCGGCGTACATGTCTCCGGAAGCTTCGCCGGCGGAGAGAAGGAGCGGTATGGGCGGCATGTTTCGAGTGAGCAGGGATCAATCGCTAGCGGGGAGCGCGGAGGGCTCCGCCGAGGGGGTGGAGTCGAGCGGAAGATGCAGCTCTTGCTCTTTGTATTGCAACTGGTAAAGGCGGTAGTAGATGCCGCGCTGCGCGAGAAGCTCCTGGTGCGCGCCCTGCTCACGCAAGCGGCCTTTGTGAAAGACGAGGATGCGGTCGGCATACTGAATGGTGCTCAGGCGATGAGCGATGACGAGGGCGGTACGGCCGGAGAGCAAGCGGCCGAGAGCTTCGCGAATCAGGAGTTCCGTTTTTGTGTCCACGCTGGACGTGGCTTCATCGAGAATAAGGAAGCGCGGATTGTGGGCGAGCGCGCGAGCGAAATTGATGAGCTGGCGCTGGCCTACGGAAAGCGTGGAGCCGCGTTCGTTGACGCTGCTGGCGACGCCTTCGGGCAGGGAGCGAATGAATTCGCCGAGGCCGATTTCGTCCACGGCGTGTTCGACGGTCGCGCGGTCAATGCCGGGCGTGCCGAGGCGGATATTGGTTTCGATGGTGCCGGTGAAAAGAAAGGGGTCTTGGAGGACGATACCGAACTGGCGGCGAAGGTCTTGGAGATCGATGAGGCGAATGTCTTTGCCGTCGAGGAGGATTTGTCCGCGTTGCACGTCGTAAAAGCGGAGGAGCAGGGAGATCAGAGTGGTCTTGCCGGCGCCGGTGTGACCGACGATGGCAAAAGTCTGGCCGGGCTCGACGCGGAATGAGACATCGCGCAAGACCCAGTCTTCGTCGGCGGGCTCGGGGACGTTGCGGTAGCTGAACCACACGTTGCGGAATTCGATTTCGCCGAGAGGATGGTCGAGAGGAATGGCGTTGGGATCGGATTCGACGAGGACCGGCTCGTCGAGAAGTTTGAAGATGCGCTCGGAGGCGGCCATGGCGGACTGCAGAATGTTGAATTTCTCGCTGAGGTCCTGGATAGGCCGGAAGAAACGTTGCGCGAACATGGTGAAGGCGGTGAGTACGCCGAGAGTAAGCCCGCCGGAGAGAATGCGATTGCCCCCAGCCCAATAGATCAGGGCGATGGTGGCGAAGCTGAGAAATTCGACCGCGGGGTAGAAGAGAGCGTAAGCAAGAATGGCGTCGCGCCAAGCAAGCATGTTGTCGCGATTGCGCTTCTCGAATTCGTCCATGGCTTTGCGTTCGCGATTGAAGAGCTGCACGACGCTCATGCCGGAAATATATTCCTGGAGGAAAGCGTTGATGCGGGCGATGGCGGTGCGGATGCGCCGATTGGCGTCGCGGACAAACTTGCGGAAGATCATGGTGACGATGAGGATGCCGGGGAGGACGGCTAGCGTGTCGAGCGCGAGGCGCGCGTCGATTTTGAAGAGCAGACCGGCCATAACGACGAGGAGGAAGAAGTCGTTGATCATGGTGACGACGCCGGCGGCGAAGAGATCGTTGAGGGCATCGACGTCGGTGGTGACCCGAGTGACCAGGCGGCCAACGGGATTGCGGTCGAAATAGCTCATCGGCAAACGCTGCAAGTGGCGGAAAATTTCGCGGCGCATGTCGTACATGGTCTGCTGGCCGACGCGCTGCATGATGCGGATCTGGATGTATTGAGCGAGGAAGTCAAAGGCCAGCACGGCGAGCAAGAGCAGGCTAAGCCAGCCGATGCCCCTCCATGCCCGGGCTTCTGTGATCGCCCCCTTCAGTTCAGGAACGAAGTAGCTGTCAATGCCCTTGCGAAAAATGAGCGGAGGAGCGAGTTCGAGCGGGGTAACGATGGCCACCATGAGGAGCGCGAGGGCCACGCGCCACTTATACGGCTTCATGTATTGAAGAAGCCGGTGCATCAAGCGCGAATCGTACGCTTTGCCGAGGGCTTCTTCTTCGTGGGGGTTGCTCATGCGCGTTCTAGCTCTTCTTCCAACAACTGTTTGTGATACAGATCCGCGTAGTAACCGCCGCGGGCCAGCAGTTCGTCATGCGTGCCGCGCTCAGCGATGGCGCCATCAATCAAAACAATAATCTGGTCGGCGTCGCGCACGGTGGAGGTGCGGTGCGAGATCAGGATAGTGGTGCGGCCTTCCATGATGCCGCGGAGGCCGCCAAGGATGCGCTCCTCGGTTTGGGTGTCCACGGCAGAGAGGGAATCATCAAGGATCAGGATGCGCGGATCCCGGACGACGGCGCGGGCGATGGCGGCGCGCTGCTTTTGTCCACCGGATAGCGTTATGCCGCGCTCGCCGACCATGGTTTCGTAACACTTGCCGAAATCCTGGACGTCACCGTGGAGGCTGGCGATTTCGGCGGCTTCGCGGACGCGCTGCTCGTCATATTCGGGAAGGCCAAAAGCGATGTTGCCGCCGACGGTTTCACCGAACAAGTAAGTGTCTTGCGGTACGAAGCCGATAGACCGGCGCAAGGTGGTTAGAGGCCATTCGCGAATGGGGCGGCCGTCGATCAAAACGCAGTCATCGGGGGCTTCCCAGAGGCGAGCGATGAGGGCGGCGAGCGTGGTTTTGCCGCAGCCGGTAGGGCCGACGATGGCGAGGGTGGAGCCGGCGGGGACTTTCAAGTTGATGTTGCGCAGCACGGGATGGGAACCGCTACCGTTGGATTTGGAGGCGCCATTCGAGCTCGTGCCCGAAAGATTCGTCGGATAGGTGAAGGTGAGGTTGCGAAATTCGATTTCGCCGAGAGGCTTGGCGCCCTCCGGGACTTTCGCGTGGCGGTCATCGATATTCGGCTTGGCGGTGAGAATGTAATTCAGGCGACCCATGGAAGCCGCGCCGCGCTGAAAAATATTTGTGACCCAGCCGAGAGCGATCATGGGCCAGACGAGCAAGGCAAGGTATCCGTTGAAGGCGATGAGCGCGCCGAGGGAAATCTGGCCGCGGAAGAGTTGAAGGCCGCCCTGCCAGAGAACGATCAAGAAGGTGGTGCCAATGAGGGCCTGAAGCGAAGGCATAAACATGCTCCAGGTGCGGATAAGTTCGATGTTGCGGGAGACGTACTCGCGGTTGGGCTCGTCGAAACCGCGGATTTCGGCTTCTTCCTGGGCGTAGGCGCGCACGATGCGCACGCCGGCAAGATTTTCCTGAACGCGAGCGGTGAGAGTGGCGAGCGCCGCCTGGATTTTCTCGTAAAGCTCATGAATCGTTTTACCGAAAAACCACACGGCGACGGCCACGACCGGGGCGGGCAGCAGGACCCACAGCGTGAGGGAAGGAGAGAGCGCGACCATGACAAAAATGGCCAAAATCATAGTGCTGATGGTCGTCGCGCTGTACATGATGCCGGGGCCGAGAACCATGCGCACGGCGTTGAGGTCGTTGGTGGCGCGGGACATGAGTTCGCCGGTACGATTGCGGACGTAGAATTCGGGCTCCAGGATCAGCAAGCGCTTTAGGAGATCGTTGCGAATGTCGAATTCAATGTCCCGGGAAACGCCGATGAGCGTCCAGCGAGCCGAGAAAGAAAGAACGCCCTTGATCGCGACGCACAATACGACGATGAGGCAGTAGATTCCCAAAGTGCGGCGGCTGCTTGCGGCGTAGTAAGGAATAAAACGGCTGAGCTTCGATGCGTTGATGCCCAGGACAACGGGAGCTCCCACCGGTGTCGAGTGTTCAAACGGAACGGCGTTGCCAGCCAGCGTGTCCGTCATAACACCGGTGGCGAGCGGGAGAGCATTGCCGATAAAGCTCATCAGTACGACGGTGAACAGGCCGAAGATAATGCCGCTAGTGTAGCGCCGCAAATAGGGCACCAAGCCGCGCAGATCCTTATCAGGTGGTGCTTCCCTGACTGCCGCAGGATTGCCGGTGGCTCGTGCTGCACTCATCGCAGGACGGACCTCGCATCCTGAATCGAGGGCGACTCTAGGAGAAAATGCTCGTAAGTACGGTCAAGCGACTGGTAGCGCTTGGTCTGTGGGTTCCACCGCACACCGATGGGGAGCACGTGCGAATCGGTAGTGCCTTTCAGCGGCGTGAAGTAAAGCTCTAAACCCTTTATTTGGCTCTGCTCGTATTGCAAGCGCCAACCGGTTATGGGCGCCAGGGGAGTCAAGCCTAAATAGCCTTTTTGATTTTTCAGGTGTTCGTCGCAGCGCAGGAGCTCGGTCCATTGGCCATCGGTATTTTCGGCGACGACGACGCGGGTCACAATGGTTCCCGGCAAATTGTTGGTGGGAGTCTTTGGCACGACATTGGCCACAAGAAATTCCTGTTTTCCGTTCTTTGCCAGGTCACCGAACGCGAGCACCGTCGATTCGCTGCCGAGCAGCGAGGTGGCCGCTGACTGAATCTCTTCGGGCACGGCAGGCTCCGCAGGTTTTGTTGCGGCTTGCGACACCGGCTTAGACGTATCCGAGCGGCAACCACTCAAAAAAATGGCCAGGGACAGAACACTCAGAGAAAATTTCAGAGGGATTTTCCACCTGCGGGCCGCGCCAAGACCGAGGCCCTCTCTTAGCAAAGACGGGGAGATACCTGCCTCGTTAGCACCCCAACAACCGCTTTGTGAAGTTTTCTCCATCAGAAATTTGCCGCCCGGGGGGTTAATTCCACGGCCCACCTGGCCACCCAACTTTCTCCGGCGCACTGGGAGATCCTATCCCCACAACGCCGGCTCCAACCTATGGAACGCCTGCTACAGCAATTCTAGCTGTTGGACGCCGTTCGTGGAAGGACTCTGGAGCCCGGCCTTGCCCAAGTCTTGAACGCCCTAGCGCTGAGCCAGGATGGCGTCCAGCCGGGCTTCGAAATTTTCCTCCCCTTCGGACCAAAGCTCGCTGCGCTCGACAGGCAGAGCTTGTTCGATGGCCTCCACCCAGTGGAATAGTTGTTGGATGTTTTCACGGGTCTTTGCGTGATATTCCTTCAGATTGCCGCTTGCCGACATCCATTGGCGGAAAGTGCGCTCCAAGGGATGATCCGAGGAATTAAAGGGATTGGAGGCCGCGCCAGGAGCTAACAGCCCGCCGTGGCCGGTAAAAAGGTGCTCGAAACCCAGGTCCGCCATGAAATGCCCAGCCGTAGCCGCCAGGCCGTCGTCATACTCCGGGCCGTGGCAGGCGAGCACGAGGGGCTCGGGTTTGTGCTGCCACTTCAGGGTTTCGGTATCGAAGCTCCACAAGTCCCACTTGGTGCTGGCGAAATAGGCGCTGTCGGCGTTGAGGTGCTGCACGGCTAGGGCAGTAACTTCCGGGGGCCCTAGTTTCAGAGGGCGCAGATCCCATTCGGCCAGGGGGATTTCGGACGGGTTCACGGCCTGGACGACCAGTTCGTTGAAGGAAGGTTGCGCCGCTGAAAGGGGCGCGGTCGTCAAAAACCGCGCGAATTCGGCAAGCATGGTTTCCAGGGAAAAATCGCGCGTCCACACCCGCAGGTAAGCATGATTGGCCATCAGGGTTGCTACCTTGAGGATTATACCGAGGCAGCAGGGAAGTGGCGAATCGGCCCATAGCCAGCGTATAGCGTTCCGTTTCGAGTAGTGCTATTGCATCCCTTTTCAAGACGGTCTAGCAGCGGGATGCGTCCAAAGCCAAGGGATTTGAGTTCGAGAAATCGCCTACAGTTGTGGATGAGGAGGCCGAGGCGACCCTTGCTGCCATCGACGAGGGCCTCCGCGATGCCAAGGCCGGCCGAACCGTTCCCAGGGACAAAGTTGGCAAACTCTGTCGCAGTGGATTGCTGGAATAAGAAGTTAGTTCCCGGTTGTAGCGGTTTTCGCGTGTTCGGGAGTTTGCGCCGGGGGCGTAAAACCTTGCGCCATTTCTCTTAGATGTTCGCGCAGAGACTCACCGACGCCTTCGAAGACTTGGGCGCACGCGGCGCGAAGTTTTTCTTCCGCGGTTGCCGCGATTCCGGAAATCATTTCGCGCGACTGGTGGTCCAGAGACGCCACCGTCGCCAGCATCCATTGATTCGAGACGTTTTCGAGGCGGCTCCTGTATTGCTCCGCGGCTTGCTCCCCCAGGCGACCGTAGATGCCCTGCATTTCTTGCTGGTGAGCTGCGGTCATCGCTTTCCATGATTCGAGCAATGGTCCGAATCCTTCGGACACTTTCTTTTGGGCTTCGGCTACGGCGGCCTCAAGCGTTCCGTCCATCGAGGATTGGAAGCGCCTGAGGAACGCTTCCTGTTCGGCGGTGGTTTTCTGCGACAGCTCCATGTGCGCCGTATCCAGTTGCTGCCGCGCTCCGTCGGCGGAGCGACGCACCGCTTCGTTGAAGCCCTCAAGCTCTCGTCGGCCGGCACGTTGAATTTCGTCCGCGAATGCGGCCGCGGTGGTGTCCGCGGCTTCGGCAAAGAGGGCTCGCGCCCGTTCGAACGAGTCCCGGACTACTTCTTCCATTTGCGTTTGCGCATGTCCCACGAAGCTGCGGCTTGCATGATCGAGTTCGCTCGCGAAAACACCGGAGATTTGCCCGGCTTTTTCGCGCAACTGATTTTCGGCGTGCTCGATGCTGCGTTCGGTCAGATTCTGAATTTGCGTTTGCGCCTTTTTTTCGTACCATTCCGCCGATTTAAGGAGTTCTTCGACCATCTGGTGCTTCAAATCGCCGGCCTTTCCTTCCAGTTCCGTCAGGTTGCGATACGTTATCGATTGCGAAGACTCCTGGAGGATTTGCTCGACGCCGCCCAGGTTCTCACGGAAGCGGGACAGAGATTCCGCGAAAGCTTCGTCCGCGGAGTTGCGGATGCGGTCCTGCTGCATCGTGAGTGCCGCGTCGAGCAGCGAGCGTCCGCCTGCCAGGCGGTGAACCGCCTCTTCGGCGCCCGCGACGTGAGGCTGGACAAGTTCTGAGATTTGCCGGTCAAATTGCGCCACAGCCTGGCGGCTCGCTTCCTCAAAGGTTGCGCGGATTTTCGCGTTCATTTCTTCGGCCATTGCTTCAGAACGTCCTTGCATCTCTTCGCGCTGCGGGTTCAATTGATTTTCGACTTGCGCCTGGAATCCGGCCAGTGCCTCCTGCTGTGCGGTTTCCAGTTGCGCCGAATGTTGTCCGAGCCGCTGGCCGGCCTCCGTGGCCGCGGCGAGGACGGACTCCAACCTTTGCGTTTGCTCTTGCAACGAGTCGCGCAGCGCAACCATGCGCTGTTCGACTTCTACCGAAGCATTTGTGGCCGACTCACGCGCTGCGGCGGCATGGCGAGCTATCTCATCCTGCAACTGCGCCAGCCACTCCCGGGCGTGCTCGTTCAATCCGCCTGCGGCGCGATCCTGGGTTTCCGCAAGGGTGCTATCAATTGCTTCGCGCCATCGCGATTGCGCTGCTTGCAATTCGCTCGCCAGCTGTGTCTGCGAAGCAGACTGCGCCGAAGCGAGCGCCGCCGTTACCTGTTGCCGAATCTCATTGGCCGTGGCCATCAGCGACTCGGCGCGGGCCGCGACTTGTTGTTCGTATTGCCGCGCTGCCTGCTCAAGCGCTTTTGCCGCGGACTCCGCTTGCGTCGCAATTTGCGCTTGCGTTTGCTCCGCTTGCGTTTTCAGCTGGGTTGCCGCGTATTCGCCCTGTTCAGCTGCCTTCCGCAGCGCATCCGTCATGCTTTCTAGTTGCTGGACGTGTTGGTTGCGCTGAACGGCGACTTCTTGCGATAGCCGCTCGGTCAGTTCGCGAGTGAGTTGCTCGAGTTGCGGCGCTAGCCAGCGGGGCAATTCTGTTCGTAACGCTTCGGCTGCCGAGGCGTGAGCCGTTCGTGAACGCTGATCGGCTTCTTGCTGAAACTTTTCGACGGCATTGGCGGTTTCATTTTCAATTTCTGCGCGACCAGCCGCAAACTTCTGTTCCCACTGTTCGAACGACACCCGCCGCTCCGCGGACACCGCTTGCGAAGCCGCTTCGCACGTGGCGGCCTGGATTTGCTGCTTGGCATCCACGATCAGCCGTGCCACCTGCCGCGCCAACTGCGACGAAGCATCCGTGGTGCTTGCCGGAGAAGGGAACACCCTGAGATTATCCCCGCCATTGGCCGCTGGAGGTTCCGCTTCGCCCAGATGCAGGGTCGTTTCGGTCTCAGCCCCGGGTGGCGTAGATGGCGGCGCTTCTGTCGCCGCGTCGAGTCTCGTCACAACTTGCGTCGACTCCGGGAAGGCGGTCCAGTCTTCAGGAGGAAACGCGATGCCCCACACGTTGCCGGAAACCTCCAGCTCCAGGGCCACCTGAAAAAGCTGCCGCACCGTTCGCGGACGTTGAATCCAAGCCACGCGGCCTCGCACGGTGCGCGGCGGCTGTCCTGATTCCGGGTGCGGAATTTCCATCGTCACCCACATGTTTTTTAGGACGTAATGTTTCGACTGGTAGCGACAGCCGTGGCAATTGATAATCAGCGAGGAGGTTCGCTCGACGAATGGGCGCCCGAGCGCGTCGACACCCGTGACTGCGAGAGGAACCGCCTGCACGATCCGCGTGCTGCGGCGCTTCCTTAATTCCGTGCTGGCGTTATTGGCGCTTTCAGACACCATTTCCAATGTCTCATCGGCAAAATTGCCGCATGAATCGTTCATACAGACCGCCGCCGTCCCTCAGTAGTTTAAGATTGCGCGCAGACGAGTGAAATCGCTGCATCTACTTCATTGCGTCACTTTGCGGAGTACCTTCCGAGGTCGGCCTGCGGTGCGTGCCCGTTAGGAACATCCATACTTCTTTTGCAACCCAGATTGGTCCAACCAGCAAGTAAATCGGTCCCTGGAAAAACGCCGGATGGTTTCCTTCAATCCGGTGCCCGAGAAAAAGAAATACCCATCCGCCTAGAAAAAATCCGGCTCCCCAAACCCATTTCATTAGGATGAGCAGGATAATCCCGGCAAAAATCATCGGGATACCGACCCCATGCAGCAATTTGTTCCAGCCGGATGCGTGCTCGTGGTCGTACTGCGTCATGTAGTGCGCCAGGCTCGGCAAAAGCGCACCTCCTGTCAGCCAGTCGGCGGCCGACCAAGGTTTTGTGGGAGGACAGCCACCTTGCAATCAAACTGTATACCGAAATGGGAAGATTGGCCAGAGCGTTCTATAAGTACTAAGAGTCATGCTGCTGCGAGCCTATTGCGGTAAAAAACTTGCGCAGTTGATGCGCGGTTAAGCGAGCGCATTTTTCAACGCAGCGAGCGAGAAATAACCCTATAAGTCGCGACGCCCTTCCATCGCTTTCAGCATGGTCACTTCATCGGCATACTCGAGGTCCGCACCCACGGGAATGCCAACGCCAATTCGCGTGACGCGAACGCCCAAGGGCTTCAAAAGTTTGGAAAGGTAGATCGCCGTGGCTTCGCCTTCTGCGGTGGGATTCGTGGCGATGATGATCTCTTCGACGAAGCCGCCCTTCAAACGCTCAATCAGCGACTTGATATGCAGCTGATCCGGGCCACGCCCTGAGAGCGGGGAGAGCGAGCCGCCCAGGACGTGATACATCCCGCTGTAGGTGCGCGTTTTTTCAATGGCCATAATGTTATGCGCTTCTTCGACCACGCAAATCGTTTTCTTGCTGCGCGTCGGTCCCACGCAATATAAGCAAGGATCGGAATCGGTGATGTTGCTGCAGATCGAGCAGGCGCGGATTTTTTCTTTGGCGTCCCGGATGGCGTCGGCTAGCGCCAGCGCGTCCTCGGGCGCGGCTCGAAGCAGGAAAAACGCCAGGCGCTGGGCGGTTTTCTGGCCAATGCCGGGGAGATGTTTCAGTTCCTCGATGAGTCGTTCGACGGGAGCGGCAAAATCGGGCATGCAGCATGTGTAGCATAGCCGCGCGCAGCGCGCAAACGGGCTAGAGATTACGGTACATGATGTAGGTGTCGACGTAGCCCTGAGTCGGATGTCGGAATGCTCCCGGGAGGCATCCTACAATCGCAAAGCCAAAGCTTTGCCACAGACGGACGGCGCGTTCGTTAGTGCTGACGACGAAATTAAATTGCATGGCGCGAAATCCGCGTTCGCGCGCGCCGTCGATTGAATGCGCGCACATTGCTCGGGCTACGCCACGGCCCGTCGCTGATGTGGCGGTCATGTAGCCGCAATTGGCGACATGCGCTCCGCCGCCCTTCTGGTTCGCTTGCAGGCAGTAGGTGCCGACGATTTCGCCCTGGTCTTCCGCGACGAATACTTCACGCTCGGACGAAAGCCAATAGGCGAGCGCGCTTGCTTTGTCCATGTCGCGTGGCAGGGCGTAGGTCTCGCCGGCGCGGAGGATGGGCTCCATAATGGCCCAAATAGAGTTTTTGTCGTCGTCGGCTGCCGGGCGAATCAGCATTCTCGTAGTTTGCCACGGGTGCTCCTAAACGCAGACAAGTTCCCCGAGGAGTTCGGGGAACCCGTCCTAAGAGGTGATTAGAGCTGCTTAGTTTTCGAGCTGCGTTTGGAAAACTTCGCCAGGGAGAACGAATCTCGCGGGCTTTTGATGGTTTTCCACGCGAGGGAGATTGACCGGCAGCCGTTCCTGTTTTTCGGGAAGGGAAGCCGCCGTGTCATCCGCGCGCAAGCGCTCCATCTTGATGCCCAGAGAACGCTCTAGTTGGAACAATTCGGAGCGCTGCTCCTTCACGAAAAGCGTGGAAGCCAGGCCGTGCCCGCCATTGCGTCCGGTTCGCCCGACGCGGTGGATGAAATTTTCCGCCACTTCTGGCAGATCGTAGTTGATGACGTGCGCGATGTCCTGCACATGAATTCCCCGCGACGCCAGGTCCGTCGCAACCAGTACACGGAAGCGGCCCTGCTGGAAGCCAGCCAGCGCCGTGGTGCGCTGCGATTGCGAGCGGTCGCCATGAATCATGGCGGCGGAGAAGCCCTTGCGACTCAGGCTTTCGGCAATGCGTTCGGTTCCGCGCTTCGTGCGCGCGAAGACTAGGCACTTGCCCGTTTCCCTGGCCAGCAGGCGCTGTAACATTTCCTGCTTGCGGTCCATGGCCACTTCAAAAGCCTGGATGCGGACATTTTCCGAGGGCTTCGAGGTCGAGCCAAACGAAAGGCGCACGGCGTTGCGAAGATAATCCTTCACGATGCGCGCCATATCTCCTTCCATCGTCGCGGAGAAGCACATCGTCTGCCGCTCCTTTGGAAGGATCGAAACGATGCGCTTGATGGCCGGAAGGAATCCCATGTCCAACATGCGATCCGCTTCGTCGAGGATAAGCATGCGCAGCGCGTTAAAGTGGAACAGCCTGCGGTCGAGGTAATCTTCGAGCCGCCCTGGAGTCGCCACAACCAGCCGCGCTCCTTTGCGAATGGCTTGGAGCTGCGCTCCTTCCGACAATCCGCCAACAACCAGGGCCGCGGGCAGAAGCTGATTGCCGCGCAGCTTGTTAAATTGATCCACCACCTGCATGGCCAGCTCGCGCGTTGGCACCAAGACCAGCGCCGCGATTCCTGGAGTCTTATCCTTTAGCAGCTTTTCGATCACGGGAATCAGGAACGCCAGCGTCTTGCCGGTTCCCGTCTGTGCTGTCGCCAGCACATCCCTTCCTTCCAGCGCCAGCGGAATCGCCGCAGCCTGCACCGGAGTCGGCGTGGTAAACCGCGCCGCGGCCAATCGCTCCTTCGTATAAGGAGAGATCAACATTTCGGAAAAACGCCCCGAAGAGCGGTCCGCGGCAGATCCTGATGCGTTTTCCGCGAGAGGCTCCGAGGAACGCTCTCGATTCACTTCTGAAACATGCAACATTCAATATTACTTTCTTACTGGCAGAAGCCGTCGCGGTGCGCACACAAACTTGCGAGCGGGCCGGCGGCTTGCTTTGCCAGTCTTGTTTTAGATTACGCGTAAAACGTACGGAGGAAACTGGAGGCGGGGAGTCTCAGATCAAGTACTGCACCAGAGGGACCGCACAACACAACCGAGGTAATAAGCGCAAACGAAGTATAACACATCTCGGTTCGGCGCGCGCACATTATTTTTCTTAGATTTTTCCATGACAGCACTTTCTCTTCTGTCCCGCCCCTCCCCCACACTTCCTAGTTTCTAGTTTTTTTCATCCCCGTCTGTCATCTCGAATGAATGTGAGAGATCTCTCTGCCCTCCTCTCTAGCTTTTCACTTCTCACTTTCTAGTTTCAACTTTCTATTTCCAGTCGAGAAACCCTGGTCGCATACCAAGTCGTGCTGCATTCAAAGGAGTTCGCGTCGAGAGGCTCTACGTTACTGACATTGAGGGATTTTCATGAAGTTTCCCGGGTCGGAGGCTCTAGGGAGGAAACTTATGAAAAACAGGGGGAGGCGTGCTCGTTATGGCTAACCAATTGTTCTAAGAAACTATCTGTCGGAAACTTCGCTGGAATCCCAACCTTCCATCGTCCCTACACTCTTCCATGTTCTGTATGCTGCAACTCCTTTGTTTGCCACTCTTCGAAAACATCCTGGGCATAGGCGTATTCTTCCCATTTTGGCTCGCCCTGAGCAGTGCCCGAGGGAACGAGTTGCGCGAAGGGAAAAAGTTCTCCATGCCTGCTCTGGAATTGTCTGCAAGCCTTGCAAACTCACCTTCATCGCCGAGCAGAAATGGGAGGATCCGAAGACGGAGAAACCCTTCCGCGTCGAGTACGAAGTGCACAACGCGGAATACGTGAAACAAAAACGGGAAAGAGATCAGCGCGGGGAAAGGGAGGAAGTGTAAGCGAGCTAAAACAAGCCGGGGATCTTCATGCCGGCCATTCCGGGAATGCCCCCGGCGAGGTTTTTCATCTGGTTGGCGAGTTCTTCGTCAACGCGCCGCGAAGCTTCATTCACCGCCGCGCGAATCAAGTCTTGCAGCATTTCCTGATCTTTGCTCGCGAAAACGTCCGGCTCGATGCGAATGTCCACAATCTGTTTTTGGCCGTTCATCTTCACGGTGACCATGCCGCCGCCCGCGGAAGCTTCCACTGCCACGGCGTTGACCTGCCGCTGCAAGTCTTCCTGCACTTGCCGCAACCGCGAGAGCATCTGTTGGATAGCGTTGACTTCCATCAGGATTCCTCTTGGCTTCGTTTCACTTCGGAGATCTTACCACCGAAGCGCTGCAGCATCGACTGCACCATCGGATCGCGCTCGAACTGCGCACGCAACTCTTGCGTGCCTGCAGCACTGCGCGAGCCCGACGCGGCTGCCGCTGCAACTGCCTCAAGTTTAGCACAGACGCGCACCGCCCGGCCGAGCACCTTGCTCGAAGTGTTACGGATCTTTTCCAGCGACTCGCGCCCTTCCAACATTTCGGCGCACCAACTTTTTTGCGGCGGAAAATACAAGCGCAGCTCCGGGCCATCGAGCTCCCAGCGGCTGCTGTTTTCGACAAGTTCGCCGAGAAATTTTTGCTGTGCCTGCACGGAGGCCTTGATTTCCGCAACATGCTCTTGCGATATTCCAATCGCCTTCAGGGTGGCGCCATTCGTTCTGACTGCCGCAACACGCTCTTCGGCCGCCGGCGCGGAGGCCACTCGTGGAACTGCTGACGCTGTTGGCGCCGTCGAAGCAGCAGCCGCGGCTGCAAACGCAGATGGCGACGCAGATGAAGATGAAGACGGCGTCCGCGCTTCAATATTCGGCCGTTGCAGCATCGGCGAAGCATAACTCGCTGCCGCGTTCTTCGGAGCCGGTGCAAAAGCTGTCGCAGCCGTTGCGCCGCGTGATGCTCCCGCGCTTGCCGTCCCGCCTGGCGCGCCGCTCTTCAATTCCGCGAGCAATTCCTCCAGCGGCGCCAGCCGCGCCGCGTTAATCAGCCGCAACAATCCCATCTCGAGATGCACGCGCGGATCGGGCTTCCGCCGCAGGTCTTCATCTGTTTGCAATAAAATTTGAAAAAAGCGCGTCAAGTCTTCTTCGCTGAACAACGCAGCGGCTCTTGCCAATGCCGGCCGCTGATCCGGCGTTGCCGCAATTAAATCCGAATCCGCTCCGCACGTTCGCGCGATCAGCAGATTGCGCATGTGCCGAACTGCCTCGCGGCAGAAGTGCTGCAGGTTTCGCCCTTCCTTCTGAAACGTGTGCACCAGGCCCAGCGCGCGGTCCGCCGACCCTTCCGCAATCGCGCCGACCAGTTCCTCCAGAGCATCATCCGGCACCACGCCCAGCAGTTCGCGCACTTCCTTGTCCGGAATGGTGTCGCCGCAATACGCCCGCGCCTGCTCCAGCAGCGACAAGGCATCGCGCAAACTGCCTTCTGCCATGCGCGCAATCACGGCCATCGCGCCCGGCTCGATTTTCAAATTTTCTTTTTGTGCGATTTCTTCGAGGCGTCCCGCAATCTCCGCAAAGGTCAGCGCGCGAAAATGAAAATGTTGCGACCTGGACCGGATGGTATCCACGAGGTCTTCCGGCTGCGTCGTGGCCATCACAAAGATCACGCGGTCCGGAGGTTCTTCGAGTGTCTTCAGCAAAGCGTTGGAAGCTTCGCTCGTGAGCATGTGCGCTTCGTCGAGAATCACGACTTTGCTTCTCGAAGCCGCCGGCGCGTATCGCACCATCTCGCGCAACTCGCGGATTTGATCGATGCCGCGGTTCGACGCCGCGTCAATCTCAATGACGTCCAGCGAAGTTCCCGCCGCTATCTCCTTGCAGGAGTCGCACTCCCCGCAAGGCGTGGCCGTGGGCCCCTTCACGCAATTCAGCGCTTTGGCGAGGATCCTCGCCGCCGTCGTTTTGCCGACGCCGCGCGCTCCCGAAAAAATGTAAGCGTGCGCCACGCGGTCATTCTTGATCGCGTTTTTCAGCGTCTCCGTAACGTGCTGTTGGCCGACAAGATCATCAAACGTTTGCGGCCGCCATTTGCGGGCTATGACTTGGTAGCTCATGAGGAAGTTTTCAGTCGTTAGTTCTCAGCACTCAGTAAAAGAAAAGATCTTGCATTCGAAGATCCTGCATTCAGCGCCGCATTGCTCTCACTGAAAACTGATAACTGACTGCTGAAAACTGTTTCAGCGAGAGGAACTTCGGGTGGTCTGCGGCACCCGAGGCAATCCCGGTACCGTTGCTCCCTTCCGGGCCTGGCGGGGTTCGCGGGACCTCGTTGCACAGAGCCCGAAGTTCCACGCTCCGGCACGCGCGTCCATTTCCCGCGAGTGCAGAGAAAAGTCTAGCATACTCAGTTGCTGAAGAATGCGGAGCAAGCTCTTCTTCTGGAATGTTCCCCAAGGCTTAGGTCTAAATTCCTAGCACTGTGCCGAGGGTCGCCGCCTGGGTGACCACTGGCAGATCAAAGCATTCCGCAACGAAAAACTTTTCGCTACGAAATATGCGCACCTGAATAATTCGCTTCAGGCTGCCAGCATTGCCAAGTTTTTTGTGGGTGGGCAATGTTCTTTGCCAGTTACGATTTCGGCTTTGCTTCCCCGGTTGCCGGCGCATCCGGCGGCTGCACTTCGGACGGGTTCACCCAGTTCACTTTAAACGGGCCCGCGCCATGAACTTGCACAATGGTCTCGCCTTTGCACATCGCGAAATGCCGCATTTCCTTGGGCATGGTCACAAAATTCCCGACGTTCATCGTCATCATTCTTGATTCGTCGAAAGTCTCGCCCATGCCGGCCAAAAAGGTGCCTTTCAGCACGGTTACATTTTCATCCGTGGGATGCCAATGCGCCGGAATCCTGGCTCCGTCAACGCAGCGGAGGCGTACCACGTACGGAGTTCCTTCGGCGTTCGGATCGCCAGCCACTGCCGCGAGATCGCATCCCTTGATGATCGGGGTCCACTTCAAATCGCCGAAGTGCATAATTTTGGGCGCCGCCGCGCTCTCTTTTTTCTCCTGGCCGTGAATCCCTGTTGCCATTACCGAAAGCCCGAGCAGCGCGGCATATACGCTCGCCACCAAATTCCTTTTCATAGAATCTCCTTCGCCGGAATAGGGCAACAACCTGCGCAGAAGATACTCCTCTCGCGGCCTTCCGGCAATATGCATAACCGTTTTTATGGCACCAATCATCCGGCAGCAGGAGCCTTGCCGCACAGGAAACATCTTCAAAAACCTGAGTCCCAACCTCCTTGAATCAAGTACTCTACTTTCGGATGGAGTTCCTCCCCATCCGCCCCGCGTCCGGGCTCGGCCGGGATACCGGGTCCGCCGCGCCAGCGGAACGCACCGAGGCATCGCCCCGGTGTCGCCTCACGATACGAGGCCAGCCCGCACTCTCGGTGCGCGCAGGAGGAACCCATGAAAATCGTTGCATCATTATTATTAGCAGGAGCTCTTGTCTGCAACGCCGCTCCCTCGTCTTTTGCCGAACCGCGCCAAGTCATTCAAGGGACGCAAGTGCGCCTCACGCTCTTGAGTGGCATCAGCAGCACGGTGACAAGAGATGGTGATCCCTTCGTCGCTGTGGTTGCCGAGCCCGTTTATCTCGGCACCCAATTACTGCTGCCTGCCGGCACGCGCGTGAACGGCGTCGTCGGTACCGTCGAGAAAGCCCGTCACTTTTCCATGTTTCGCGGCCAGGCTTACATGAACCTCACGTTCCGCTCCATCGAAGTCGATAGTCGCCTCATCCCGGTGCAGATGAGCATCATTGCCATCGAGCAGCCGCGCGGGCCAAGCGAAGTTAAGCGTCGCAAAGACGTGAAGATCGAGGAAGGCCAGGTGGTTCAGGAAAAGCACGACATCAAGGGCGACATCGTTGGCGCGACCATCGGAACCGGCGGAGGCACGCTGGTGGGCGCGGTCTTCAGCCATGTGGTACGTGGTTTCGGCTTTGGCCTGGCCGGCAGCGCCGCTTACATCGTCGCGCGCAAGGGCAAGGACCTCGATCTTCCGGCTCAGACCGGCATGCTCGTGCGCATGGACAACACCGTCACTGTCCCGTTCACCAGCGCCAGCAACGCTTCGCCGACAGGCAGCGGCCATTGACGCTCGCCAAAAATGGGAAGCGCCGCGAAGGGACATCCATGCCCCCCGCGGCGCCTGTTTTCTCCGTGAACTCTACGTTCTCTGCGAACTCCGTGTAAGTCTGTTTCCTCTACTTCTTCGGGAAGTTCGGATCGGCCTTTACTTCATTGATTTGCTTGGTGTGCCGTTCGCTGTGCGCCGCGATGAACAGCACAAACTCATACCCATCCAGCTTTCCCAGCGGACTCTCGGCGACGTGATCGCGCAGCCCTGGTGTCATTTTCAAAAAATCCTCCGTGGCCGCGCGGGTCTCCACAAAATGCTTGAGCGAGCCTTCCGGTGACCCGAAACGGTTTGTCGGCACTAGCGGTCCTGGTGCTTGCGCCTTGTTCGTGCGGTCGGGAACCATGGCCAGCACCGCTTCATCCGTTTTCTTCAGGTCGCGCCCAGAGTCCCCAGCCGGCGCCATCATCACCTTCTCCTTCAGCATTCCACGGATAAAGTCCTCTGCCGCCGCAATGTGCTCCACCACCTGCGCCACCGACCAGCGGTCTGGCGCCGATTTGAAGTTCCATTGCGCGTCCGAAAGGCCTCTAGTTGTTTCCAGAACATTCTTCTTCGTCGATTCCAAATACTGCAGCGCCTTGTCCTTTTCCGCCTGTGTTACTTCTTGTGCCGGTGCCGACGCGGCTACCGCCATCATGAGCAATGCGATCAACACCCCTGCCAGGGACTTAGTTCTCATCTTTCTTTCTCCTTGTTCTTCGATTGGTTCGGGAAAGGGAAACCTCACGATAGCAGAACACAGTCTCTTTGTCCTGCTGGCCGCGGGAGGGCTCTCATTCGGCTGTGCCCACCGTTTCCGTGACCGCTGCGGCAGTCCGGCTGCGCCCGCGGGTCAACAAGCCCCAGGTCGATACCGCGGCGACCGCCGTCAGCAACAGGACCACCGGGTCGATGGGGTGACGGTAACGCAGATTGGGATGCGTCACATAGTACAGCCAGGGAAAGACCAGTGGAAAGACTGCCGAAGGAAACGCATAGACGCTGCGTTTCCCAATGAGCACCACGATTCCCGTCAACGCCCCCACCGCCGCCAGAGTGTTGCAGACGATTAAAACCTGGATGAGCAGGGAATCCGTCGTTTTGAGTATTTGTAACGGCTCTGGAACACCCGTCCAGAAAGCCACGAATTTCTCCCCGATCAGTTCCATTGCGATCCCGGGGTGCGAGCGGATGAATTCCATGGCCTTTTGTTTTTCTTCTTCCATGAAAGGCGTCTCGCCCATGCGAAAGTAGCGGAGAATCTCGCGTTCTTTGGTGATTTTGGGCGGCCACACGAACTGGCGTCCCGCGTAGTTGTTGTTGTTTCCGATATAAAGTTCCAGGGGAAAATTCGAGCGCAGCGGAACAAACTTGTGAAACACCAGGTAGTTTCGCGCCGTCCAGGGCACGCAACACAGAATCGCGATCCCCGCGGCTAGCGCCGGTTTCCAGAAAGAGAACTTTGCCTCGCGCCTGCAACGATAGGCGGCCCATCCCAGCAAAAATGGCAGCAGCGATCCCAACGCCGGATTGCTCATCAAGGCGAAGCCCCATAGCAATCCATAGCCGGACCAGTTTCTCGTGCGTTGCGGCGAATCCCCCAGCTCCAGCGTCGCCCACAAGAGCACGGCTCCCAGCAGCGCCGCCAGACATGTGTCCCACACCCATGCGAACGGCATCATCACCGCGTTAGGATAGAGCGCCCAGAGCCAAGCTGCCCCGCTCGCCGGTCCCCATCCGCTGATTTTTTTGCCGGCAAAACAAATAGGAACGCACGCCGCCGAGGAGAAGAGCGCGTTCAGGAAAACCACGGCGAAAAAAGACTTGGCGGTAAAAATCCCGAAAACACGAAATACTCCCGCCACCAGCAAGGGGTACACCGGCGTCAACCACGCCGTCGGCCCTGTTTCTCTTCGAAACGGAGAGCTGAATCCTTTTCCCATCACCAGGGAGTACGCGATATTTCCTGTTTCCTGCTCGAAGGACACCACCCCGATGACTTCTCGCGGAATCTTGCGCTCCTGGTTCCAGGCAAACCCCAGGCGTGCTCCCAGGGCCACCAGCACGATCAGCGGGAGGGATGTCAGGGTTTTTTTGATTGCTTTCTTAACTTTGTCCATGCGGAATCGGCGGCACCGGAAAACAATATAGCTTCAGTGTGGCGTCGGCAGGAAAACTATTTTCTTCTGCAGAAGGGAATTGTTGCTTCTGACCGGCCGACAGCATTTCGAGTTGCCCCGGGTCATCCATCCAGGATGCACGGCGTCAGCAAGCGCGGGCTACCTCTCGGCAGGAAAGTGCACCTGCCATGCCAGGCAAACCTGCTTCATGTAACTGAGAGAAAAGTGTCTAGCGAAAGATGAGGGTTCTCCAAACTGTGCGCGGACAGCACACTCGGTTCTTGCGTGTGCGAAACGGGAGCAAAACTCAACGCGGGAATATGGTTCGAAATAGAGGGTAGAGTAGGCCTCTCGGAAGCAACAAATCCATGGTGACCGCTTCGATGGGGCCGAAAATGTAGCGAAAGCCAACCATTCCGAGCACTAGGCCCAGCATCGCGTAGCTGTTGCCGCGCAGCCAGTCCAAATAGCGGGACGCGCGGCGCTCCCCCATGAAAATCATAATGCCGGTGCTGCCGTCGAGCGGCGGAACCGGCAGAAGGTTAAACGTTCCGAGCAGAAGATTGAGGAAGAAAAAAACACCGAGGACGCTCGTGGCGAAGTCGGCGCGGCCGGTCATTTCGTCAACCCGCAGCCAGTGGTAGGTCCAGCCGAGGCGCAGCATCAGCGCGGCGATCAACATCAGCGTGTAGTTCGTCGCGGGACCAGCGAGCGCCATCCACGCGGCGCGGTGAGGATGCCGCCGCTCCCACAGCGGATCGTACGGAGCGCTGGCCCAGCCAAAAAGTTGATGCATCACGATTAGAGAAAGAATCGGAAAAACCACCATGCCCCAGGGTTCGCGCTGGATGTGCGGAACAGGATTCAACGAAACTTGGCCGCCGACGAATGCCGTATCGTCGCCTCCGATTTTGGCGGCCAGCGCGTGCGCCGCTTCATGGCAAGTGGTGGAAAAAAGAAACGCAACGTACCAAATAAATCCCAGCGCAATCAATTCCGGTTGCAGGTCAGCCATGAAGTAAGTCTTGAATTCCTCAGGTTCTGTAGGGTAGTTGTCTCCGACGCGCTTTGCAAGCGACGGGCTTGTGCTCTGCACTTACACGGAACCGTTCAGTTTTCGATTTTCTCCGCCCAGGACGCCGTCGTTTGCGCTAATTCGCGCAAGACCTCCTCATCACTTTTTCCGGCGCTCTTCAGCACATGAAACGAGTGTTCGGCCTTTTCAATGATGTACAAAGTGGCCCGCGGTCTCAGCTTCGCGCAGATGGGGCTCAACAACTTGAGATCGGCAAGCGCGTCTCGCGTTCCTTGCAGGAACAGCATGGGCACCGAAACCTTCGCCAAGTGGTCCGCTCGTTTCGTCCCCGGCTGTTTGGGCGAGTGCAGCGGAAACCCGAAGAACACCAATCCGCGCACGCCATCCAATGGATGTTGGGCCGCCGCTTGCGAAGTCATTCGTCCTCCCATGGACTTGCCACCCGCGAACAGCGGCAAGCCGGGAGCGGCTTCCGCGGCCGCGCGCACGGCGGCAATGACGGTGGCCGTCAGCACCGCAGGCGAATCGGGAACGCGCCGGCGCTGCTCCATGTACGGGAACTGGTATCGCAGCGCGGCAAAGCCGACGGCGGCCAGTTCGTCGGCTAGCTTTTGCATGAATGGGTGATACATTCCGGCGCCAGCGCCATGCGCCAGCACCAGGAGACGGCGCGCGTTCGCCGGACGGCAAAGCAACGCGGATACTTCGCCTCCGCCCTCTACCGCAAAGCGCAACTCTTCGACCGTTGCCATTTCGCCGCGATTCTAGCAGAACCTGCCGCCGTTCCACTTTCCTTCGAGACGACGACATCCCTGGCGGCAAGCTGGGTGTAAGTCATCCGGGATACACAAAACGCGAACGACGGGTGGGGCGGGCGCCAACTAAGCGAGTGCGGGCTAAGGGGCGGTTTGCGTGGGGATGGCTTTGGGGCCGGAGGGGGTGAAATGGAAACGAATGAGCCATTCGCTGGGGACGCTGTGGCCGCCGATTTCGGGAGTATTGAATTGCCACAAGCGGGCGGCTTTTAGGGAGAGGTCGGCGAAGTATTTGCTGGGGCCGCGGGAATCCAGGGAGGCTTCGGTGACGTTGCCGGTGGGATCGACCTTCACGCGGACGCTGACGCGAACTACGCCGTGAATGGTGGCGAGGGCTCCCGGGGAAGCCTGCGGCAAGATTTGATCGAGGACTTCGCCGCGCTCGGAAGAAGATGCTGGGGATGAGGACGGAGCACTCGAGGTGTTTGCGGAGGGAAACGTATCGGTGCGCACCGCAGGGCGGATTGCGGCGGGAGGCGAATTCTTCGGCTGGGCGACCGGCGAATTGTGGGGCGTAGCGTTTTTCTCGGCGGCAGCTTTCAATGAGCTTTGTTTTGTGGATGGTGGTGCGGACGGAGCTAGCGCCTTTGGAGCGGGCGGTTTGGCAGCCGGCGGGACTTCCTGGAGCGAGGGCGGTTCGGCCACTTTTGGCGCCGCAGCGGCTGGAGCGGAAGACGCCGAAGTGGACGACGACGTGTCTGGACGATGGCTGAGAATTTTAGGCAGCGCGAAGATGGCGACGAAAATCAGCAGCACAGCGCCGACAGGAACGACATAGTTGGGAAGAACCAGAGGTTGCGCGAATGCGTTGGTGGCTTTGGGACGCGGCGGTTGTGCTTGAGGTTTTGCGGGTTGGGCTTGCGGTCTTGGCTGGGCTTGCGGTCTTGGTGGAGGCACTTCGCGCTTGGGGGCCGGCAGCTTTGCTGCGGGTACCGGGGGAACAGGAGACAAGGGAACGTTCAATGGTGAAGCTTTCGGGGGGACAGCAGGGACAGACAATGGAGACGGGAATTGTCCGGCAGCAGCGGCAGCGGCGGCGGTGGGATTGAGGCGCGCGGCAATTTCTGGGACGGTCCAGCGGCGACGGGGATCGCGGCGGAGCGCGTGGCGGGCGACGTCAAGAAAAGGCTGGGGAAGCGTGTCAGGGACGACGGGGTCGGCCTGGCTTCCGGATGGCAAGGTGGGCAGCTGCTGCGTGAGGGTCTCGACCAGGGTCATGCCCAGGGACCAGACGTCGGCGGCAGCAGAGAGCGGAGACGCAATAGTTTCAGGAGCTTCGTGAGGATCGAATTTGCTTGAGGATTTGCGGGATTCCCCAATCGGGAAGAGCGTGTCGCTGGAAAGCTTGAGCTGATCGGCGGTGGCGAGAATGTTGGAAGGTTTGATGCGCGAATGAACGAGGCCCTGGGCATGGATATAGACAAGAGCGTCGAGCACGGGTTCGAGCATGTCGCGAGCTTCAGCGGCTAACAAAGCGCGCTGGGGAAGAATCTGAGAGAGGTCTTCTTCGGCGTATTCCATTACGGCATAGAGGCGGTCGCGATTTTCGATGCGGCAGCGGCCGACGTCGAAAATGCGAAGAAGATTGGGATGAGAGAGTTGTATAACGCGGAGCCACAGAGTGATTTGTAGATCCGCGGTAGGACCGGCAGTGATGAACTTGATGACCGCTTTTTGAGCTTGCGGTGCAGCGAGTTGCGTGAGGAAGACGGCGGAGTCTTCCGTGCCGCTTAAAAGGCGGCGCAGGCGGAATTTATTGTCGATGACCTGACCTTCGCACAGTCTCCAGAATTCGCTCATGTTGCACCTCCGAGTGCCGCGCTCCTGGGAGCCGGCCGTTGGGGACACTACCAAAGCATGGTGCGCGACCACCGAAAGAATAGCGCTGCGTCAAGGGCAGGGCCGATGAGGCTCGACGTGCGATTCGAAGGCGCCGCGGGCTGGGCGCTCGTCGCCCACATTTTGGCACGAAACGGCCTGGAAGGGGGAGTGCCGTTCCAATCGGTTAGGGAGAGGCTAGTGGCAGGGTCGCGGGGCGCGCTTGAAGTGGGACGCTTTTGCGGAAGCGGCAAGGATCAAAGCTTCGCAAGCGGAAATGCAAGCACGGCGGAAATCGCGGGAGATGTTCTGATGGATATTCACGGAGTGAAGAAGCGTCGCCGTGCCATGCAGGAGAGCGGCGAGCGCCAGTGCCAAGGAGGTGTGTTGCGCCGGCTTGCCACCCAGCTGCGCGGCGAGGCGGCGCTTTAGGAATTCGAAGGAGGGCATGTGTTCCTTGCGGGCGAAGGCCATGGCCCAATCTTCGGTGATGAGGCGGTAGTCATTGGGATTGCCAATGAAGAAGTCGAGAACGCGGCGGCAAGCTTGCGCGGGAGTGCGTGAAGGCTTAATGGCGGAGAAAAGATTCAAGCGAGCGCGGCGGCGAAGCAGGGAGAGCAGGTCTTCCTTATTGAAGAAGCGTTCGTAGAGGGTGGGCGTGGTGGTGCCCGAAGCGCGAGCGACGGCGCGCATGGTGAGGGCATGTTCGCCGCGCCTGCTCCACATGTGGTACGCGGCATCGAGAATGCGGCCTTCGAGACCAGCATCAGCCTTGCGTGGCATGTGGCGACCCTCCCACTCTTCGTTGCGCAATTATATCCTTTACGCCGTTAAAGATACAGCGTATAAATAATAGGCCCTGAACGGCCATCGTTGGGGGAATCCCTCAACAAACGGAAAGACTGGAGTGCAAGAAAGCGAGTTATGTTTCGATTTCAATATGGTGTGACGACGAAAGCCAGCCGCCAGCTAGCCTGGGAAGTTTTCTCGGATTGCCGGCGATGGAATGAATTCGCAAATATTTATGGCCAAATGGAATGGCGCGAAGGAAGACCGTGGGAAGCGGGCAGCCGGCTGGAGATCGAAGTGCTTGAGCCGGTGAAGACGGTCGTGAGCCACGTGATTACGAATTGCCAGCCCGCGCATAAGGTGGGATGGATCGACCACGCGCTGGGGGTGGTGCTGGCCCAGTGGGTCAGCTTCGAAGAGCGCGAAGGAAAAGTCACGCGCGTGCATACCTGGGGAGATGTCGTGCATTCCGGCGTGAAGATCGCAGGGCAAACCGCGGAACGGGTGATTACGAGCTTCACGGAGACGTGGTACGAAAATTTTCGGGTTGCCTGCGACCAGGTTGCGGGAGCAAGCAGTGACTAGCCAGGTACAATAAGTTGCAGGTTCCCGGCGGGATTATTCGAAAGAAGGAATCAGCCATGGGGATCTGCTTGCCGGTCGTGGCTGACAGCTCATGCCATGAAGGGGAATCGCGAGAAACGCCTGCCGGAAGGAATGGATGGATACCTAACTAAGCCGATCCGGCCGCGGGAGTTGGATGAAGTGCTACAGTGCTTTCTCGAGCGGCGCCGAAAGTGCGGAAGCCCGGGAGAGCACACTGAGCAAGAAAAGAGGGTCGAAACGGCGCTCCAACAAGTGGTTCCCTTGGCAATCCGCGAGCCGGTACACCAGGGTGCTGAAGGAGTCAAATTACTTTGAGCGAAAAGAAGATTTTTTGTGCCTTGCGGCGGAAAGGAGAAGGCCTTTGGGGCCGCTAACGAAAGGATTGCCACGCTCATAGAAGCGCAGAAGTTTATCGGCGGCATGGGTGATACCGATGCGGACGGTTTTTCCAATAGGCCGAGTGAGGTGGCTGGTTTCACCGAGCCAGAGCGACCCAGCAGCGCACATGTCGAGGCCGTCGTGGCGGCGGTCGATTTGAAAAGCGGCAGCGAGTCGTCCCGGGCCGCGGGTGAGGTCGAGAAGCCGAATGGTCTTGCGGTGCTGCTGCATGAGGGCGATGCCGTCCAGCGGTTCGACGGCGCGAATGAGGACGGCGGCGGCGGTGCCCGCCGGTTCGCTCACGATATTGAGCATGAAGTGTGCACCGTAGTTGAAGAAAACATAGACGTGGCCGGGAGCGAGATACATCGAACGAATCCGCGGAGTTGGGCCGCGGAAATGGTGACCTGCAGGATCGCCGGGCGGGTAGGCTTCCGTCTCCACGATACGGCCGCTTAGACGGCCTGCGGGGAGATCGTGGACGACAACTTTTCCGATAAGAAAGCGAGCCAGCTCGACGGTATCGGTTGGAAGTTCGGAGCGGCGGAGGCGGCGAACTGTGAGTTTTTGCGAGGGAGGCAGGGGATCGTCGCGAGTCGAGGTCATGGGAGACCGAATCAGCGGGACTGCAGCTTCTGCAGGTCGTCAGAAGAAACAAGATCGTGATATTCAGGGTGCTTGAGAATGAAACTGGAAACGTAGGGACAGAGCGGGACAACGCGAAGACGATGGGAGCGAGCGAAATCGAGTGCGAATCGAGCGAGTTTTGCGGCCAAGCCCTGGCCTTCCAGCGGCTTAGGCACTTCCTCGTGGTCAAAAACGATGCGATCGGGAAAGCGGCGATAGGTGAGCAGCGCGCGGCGTCCGTCGACAAACAGTTCGAAGCGCTTAGCTTCTTCGTTGTGGGTAACGGTCAGGTTGTTGAGATTTAGGTCCACGAATCACCGTGCCGCTTGCGTGAAGTTTCGGATTTTCTCAAAAAGAACCTCCGAGTGACTGGGAAGTCTATCAGGGAATTGCACGAATCTAAGGGGCGCCTGAGTCGGGAGGCTCGTTGTTGAAAAGACGGGCCAGCTCCGCGTGGTCGATGACTACCGCGGGGTCGCGCTGAATGGCGTCGAAGTATTTTTTTTGGAAGGCATCGCCGGATTCCGTGGGCACGAACATTTTCCGGGCTAGGGCGATGGCTCCGCTGGTGTATTCGGGAGTGACGGGCTCCTTGGCCGTCAGCGTTTCATCGATACGCACGACAAATTCGGAAATGTTGTGCAGCCAAGCGAACTGCGAGTGGTCGATGACCAACTGAAATAGCTCTCCGGTATTGACGTGGCCGTGCTCGCGTTCGTACTCGCGGCGCTCCATGTTGAGCAGAGTCTTGTGCAGACGGAGAAGGGCGAGCCGAAGGGAGAGAAGCTTCTCTCGTGCGGGGGAATCGTTGTTCGCGGGATACAAATTTGAGCTTGGTGAATCCATTTTCTAATGACACCTCTATTCTCCGACAGTCGGCGCGCAATTTCAAAACGAATGGAGCAAGAAAAAGCCTCGAACACAGAGTGCCAAGAGATTTGTTTGGCCTCACCATTGGCAGGATGGCTGCGAACGGGTCCGCCTTGCTCCTCTCCGATGACCTGCCGGAAGGCTTCACCTGGAATAGCGTGACCCTCACCGATCCCTTCGGAGCATCTCCTCATCCGCTGCTCCTAAGTTTTCTGCAATGACCTGAATCCCGCCGCGCACGGACAGCTCAAGCCTGAAATCAACAGCAATTTGCTAAGCAAATCGGAAGAGAAACCGTCAGTTGTGATAGCGCTGCTCGCCGACCGGAAGCGCGATGGCAAGGCGGTTGCCGGGAGGCGGAAGCGGGCAAGTCGAGTAGGGCGTGTAAGCGCAAGGGGGATTTTCCAGGCGATTGAAATCGAGCACCAGCTCACCGGGTTTATCGAGGCCCTTGGTCGGGAAGCCCGTGTAGAGAAAACGGCAGGCCCCGTAGGTGGTAGAGGCGCTGGTCGTGTCGCGAAGAATGAAGAAAAGTTTGGCGACGGCGGGATCTTCGAGGACCGGTTCAAGCCGGAATGTTTTCCCCGCGAGAACGAATTCTGCAACGCCCGGAACCGGCTGATCGTAATTGGTGCCCACGAGAGTAGCGAGCGTGATCGTTTTCTGCGGCCAGTAGGGAATCCATTTGGCGGTGACCCGATAGGCGGGGTCCGGCGCGTACCAATGAAGGCCGTGGAAACCGGCAATCGCAGGAGAATGTGAATCTTTGATGCGAAGAGCGAATCGTGCTTCGCGGCGGATGACGTACATGCTCAGTGTGCCGATCGTGAGACGGGGCGAGAGTTTATCCTTGTTGCCTTCGACTCTCAGGGATTGCGGTTTTGCAGGGGCCCCGGACACGCGGAAGTCTGGAGGGAATCCTTCCACGGGGGGATTTAGCGTAACGGTTTCTCCTTCGAGGTGAAGGATCGCGAGGTGTCGAGGTCCACCGGCGAGATGGATTTTGTTGTCCGCAGCCGAGCCCATGGAACTGTCGCCAGGCTGGAGCCATGCAAGGCCCACGAGAGAGAGCCAGCCGTCCGGCTTAAGGAGGTCCGTCTTATGCTCTTCGCGCCAGGCAGAGGTATCTTTTTGCCAGGAAGCTTCTTGCGCCGGTACCGGCGCGGGTAGCAGCGCGAAGAGGAATGTGAGGAAAGTCAGGCGAATCAAACGTTCCTTAAAGCCCATTGAGGAAGTATAACTTGGAAAGAGAAAACGCTCCAAAGGGAAGACCAGGTCGAAAAGGAACGCGCCGGCGCGTCAAGCCTAAGCATAATTGTTGGCAATAAAGTACACCAGCCATTACCGTACCCATATAATTCCACAAATCGATTTTCTAATGCATTTATGCAATTCTTTCGCTGCTTAAAATGCAACCTACGAGCGCATTTCCCAATCATATATAAGGTAGTTAAATTACTCGTGTCCCCGCGGGAATGAAATACCTTGTAGGCTCCGCGAGGTGAGACAAAAAGGAAGAGAGACTCTTATGAGCAAGATAAAATTCAGCGCAAGCCTTTTGGCATTTTCTTTGCTGCTCGCTGGCGGCGCCATCGCCGGCAATACCAACAGGGGTACGCTGAAATTCGACGAGCCTGTCACCGTCGGCGGCAAGCAACTCCCGGTCGGCAAGTACGAACTGGAATGGGCGGGAACCGGACCGGAGGTCGAACTCAGCATCTCCAATGATAAGGGGACGGTCGTCAAAGTGCCCGCCGAGATTCATCCTCTCGAGAAAGCCGGGGCCGCTAACGGGTATACCATCGACACCGACCAAGCTGGAAACAAGGCGTTGACTGGGATTTTATTTGGCGGAAAGAAGTATGAACTCTCCATCTTGGGAGCGTCCGCGGCAACCCCCAGGTCTTCCGATAAGGCGCCGGGAAGCAACTAACCTCGGCGTTTTTTACTGAAGTTCGAAGCTGCAAAAAGGAGGGGCCGCGAGGCGGTCCCTTTTTTTGTCTTCGCACGAAAAGGATACACCCATTTCCTAACCCGGCCGCCGGGCAAAATGGCCCACGTGCTCACATATAGTTGTGATGCAGGTCACAGAGTAAAACCACCGAGTGCGCCTACAAAGGTAGAGACAGATGCTACCGAGGCACCGCGCGGCTCGTGCGCTATCTTAATGGAAGGTAATCAACGGGGAGACTCTTCGACCAGCGCGGAAAAGTCCGCGCACTCCCGAAACTGCCGCCGAACGTGTATGCTCTTGAGTGTCTGATTCTTGGAGGAGTCGCCCGGCGTTGAAATTCGTTGCAGGAGTCTCCTCAACCTCTTCTGATCTTCGACAGCCGTCCGGAATCTTGGCATTGGAGGAAGCTTCATGATTGTAGGTGTGCCCCGTGAGAGCTTTCCCGGAGAGCGGCGCGTGTCGCTAGTCCCCGCGGCCATTCCGAACTTAACCAAGGCGGGCTTGGAGGTGGTGGTGGAGGCAGGAGCCGGGATCGGAGCCGGCTATCCGGACGCGGACTACGCCGCGAAAGGCGCGAAGATCGTCGCCACTCGTGCCGAAGTGTTTCGTGCCGCCGACATTGTCGTCCAGGTCCTGTGCTACGGCTCGAACGACAAAACCGGTGAAGCCGACGTTCCTCTTTTCCGCCGCGGGCAAGTGCTCATCGGTTTCTTGAGGCCCCTGGGCTCCATCGAAACGATTCAGGAAATTGCGTCTAAAGGCGTCACTTCATTTTGCGTGGAATTGATGCCGCGAACGACGCGCGCGCAAAGCATGGACGTGCTTTCCTCGATGGCCACGATTTGCGGTTACAAAGCCGTCGTGCTCGCAGCCGACACTTCGCCGCGCATTTTTCCGATGCTCACCACCGCTGCCGGTACGATTACTCCCGGCCGCGTTTTTGTGATTGGGGCGGGCGTGGCGGGACTGCAGGCCATTGCCACGGCGCGGAGACTTGGGGCGGTAGCTTCGGCGTATGACCTGCGCCCCGCCGCCAAGGAGCAAGTGCACAGCCTTGGCGGCCGGTTCGTCGAGCTTCCCATCGAGGCCAAAGACGCCGAGGATGCTCGCGGCTACGCGCGAGCGCAGGACGAAACTTTCTACAAGCGCCAGCGTGAATTGCTGGCCAAGGTTGTCGCCGAGAGCGACGTAGTGATCAGCGCGGCGGTCATTCCGGGGAAGAAGCCGCCGATTCTAGTGACCAAGGAAATGGTCGCAAGCATGGCTCCCGGTTCGGTGATTGTCGATCTGGCGGGCGAGCGCGGCGGCAACTGCGAGCTTACTCGGCCGGGAGAGATCGTCGTCGAGCATGGAGTGACCATCATCGGCTGGTTCAATTTGGCCAGCACCGTTCCTTATCACGCCAGCCAGATGTATGCGCGAAACGTGACGGCCTTCCTCCTGCATCTCCTGAAAGACGGCAAGCTGCTACTGAACATCGAGGATGAAATCATACGCGAGACGATGCTGACGCACAGCGGCGAGGTGGTCAACGCACGCGTTAGAGAGTTTTTTTCGCTCCCGGCGCTGCCGGCTCCGAAGGAAGTGGCCAAGTCATGAAGTTGGATCTGCTCACCAGCCTCTACGTTTTCATGCTGGCCGCATTTATCGGGTTTGAAGTTATACGGCGCGTCTCTCCTCTTCTGCATACGCCCTTGATGTCCTTGACGAACGCGCTCGACGCCATCGCAGTGGTCGGCGCCATCATTCTCGCCGGTGAGTCTCATGCGCACGGCGCGGTGCTCGCGAAAATCCTGGGGACAATCGCCATCGTCGCGGCGACCAGCAACATCGTCGGAGGATTCCTGATTACCGACCGCATGCTCCGCATGTTCAAAGCGAGCGGGCCGAAAAAACCATGACCAACCTGCCCGGCTTGGAAACCGTCATCGAAATCGCCTACCTGATGGCCACTGCGCTTTTCATTCTCGCGCTCAAGTGGCTAAGTTCTCCGAGGACCGCGCGCCGCGGCGTCTTCGCCGGCGAATTGGGCATGTTGCTCGCAATCGCTGGTACCTTACTGCGCCACGGCATCGTGGAATACAAATGGATCGTCATCGCTCTGGTGCTGGGTACGATCATCGGCGTCCCGCTCGGCGAAGTGGCCATGACCGCGGTGCCCCAGCGGACGGCTCTGAGCCACGCGTTTGGCGCGCTGTGCGTGACGCTGGTGGGCACCGCCGAATTTTATTTGCGCACGCCGGATGTCCCGCGCTTCATGATGGGCGTGCTCTCTCTCGAAGTCATTCTCGGCTCGTTGACGTTCACCGGCAGCTTGATGGCCGCCGGAAAATTGCAGGAAGTTCTGCCGCAGCGGCCCATCACTTATAAAGGGCAGAACATCGTCAACCTCGGACTCTTAGGCGTGGCCATCGTCGTCGCAGGCATGTTGGTAGCGCATCCGGAAAAAACGCAGCTTTTCCCGCTAATTGTCGGCATCCCACTTTTGTTCGGCGTGATGATGATCATCCCCATCGGCGGCGCCGATATGCCGACAGTAATCTCCCTCCTAAATTCCTACGCCGGACTTTCCGCCGCCGCGATGGGCTTCGTGCTCGACAGCAAACTGCTGATCATCGCGGGCGCCCTCGACGGCGCTTCCGGCCTCATTCTCTCTATCAACATGTCGAAAGCCATGAACCGCTCGTTCAGCAACGTGCTTTTCGGAGCCTTTGGCCAGGAACAAACCACCGCCGCAGGCAAACAAGAAGCGCGGCCCGTGCGCAGCGCCACACCAGAAGAAGCCGCCGCCATTCTCGCCGCCGCGAACAAAGTGGTCATCGTGCCGGGCTACGGAATGGCCGTGGCGCAAGCGCAACACAAAGTGCGCGAGCTCTACGACGCGCTGACCAAGCGCGGCGTGGACGTGAAGTTTGGAATTCATCCCGTCGCCGGCCGCATGCCTGGGCACATGAATGTCCTGCTTGCCGAAGCCGACATCCCCTACGACAAATTGCTTGATATGGACGACGTCAACGGAGATTTTCCCCAGACCGACGTGGCGCTGGTGATTGGCGCCAACGACGTAACCAATCCCGCAGCGCGCACGGACGCCGCCAGCCCCATTTATGGCATGCCCGTTCTCGACGTGGACAAGGCGCGCACGGTGATGGTCATCAAGCGCAGCATGGGCGCGGGTTTTGCCGGAATCGAAAACCCCCTCTACTACCTCGACAAAACACTCATGCTCTTCGGAGACGCCAAATCCTTCGTCGGCTCGATTGTGCGAGAACTCGGCGGCGGCCACGAATAGTTTATTGCTACCGCGGATTCCACGGTGCTTCTGAAGAAACTTCCACTGCCAATCATTCGTAACGCAGCGCCACGATGGGATCGACGCGCATGGCACGGCAGGCTGGGATCAAGCAAGCTGTCACGGAAACCGCGAGCAAGACGAGAGCTACGCTCAAGAACGTCAACCAATCGCTCGGAGTGACACCGTAAAGCAAGCTGCTGAGCAGCCGGGTGAGCGCCAGTCCGGCGGCGACGCCGATGGCCACGCCCGCGAGCGTGGCGCGGATTCCTTGGCGAAGAACGATTCTCATGATGTCGCGGCGTTGCGCGCCCAAAGCCACACGGATGCCGATCTCCCGAGTACGCTGCAGCACCATATGGGAGATTAAACCGTACAATCCCACCACGGCGAGAATCAAGGCCAGCGCAGCAAAACTCCCGATCAGGTAAGAAGGATAGCGTCGCAGAAAAACCGAAGGAGATTGATTGGCCACTTCTTCCAGGGATTGCGGTTGAATCAGCGGAAGTTGCGGATCCATTTGCTGCAAAGCAGCGCGAGCCGCCCCGACGAACGCGACGGGCTCGCCGTTTGTGCGCACCATGTAACTCAGGAAGGTATTCGGACCTTGATCGTTCGGTGTGTAAATGATGGGCGGCGGCGGCGCCGCTAGATCGATGGATGCAGTGTCCACCGCCACGCCTACAATTTGAAGAAAGGGATTCTTCGCGTCGTACGTAAAACGAATGCGTTTGCCGACCGGGTTCTCTCCCGGCATGTAGGCTTTGAGGAAGGCGCGGCTTACCACAACGACGCCTGGAGCATCCTTAGAATCGTTTTCCGTAAAAAACCGCCCGTCAGCAAGAGGGATTTTCAGCGAAGAAAAATAACCCGTGCTGACGGTCATGATTTGGCATTCATCTTCCTGCCCAAGTGCCGTGGTGCGGCCTTCGACAACAAAGCGGATCGTGCCGTTTCCCCCGCTGACCGGAATAGCGGAGGTCTGGCCAACTTCGGCCACCCCGGGCAAGCTGCTGAGACGCTGCGTGAATTCGTGGTCGAAGTGGACCGCAGCCGCGCTGTAATAGGGAGGCGTCTTGTCGCCGGGATAGGAAGAGTCCGGCAAATTTACAGAGAACGTCAAAACGTTATGCAGGTTGAAGCCGGGATCTTGTCCGAGAAGCGCATGAAGGCTCTTGAGCAGCAAGCCCGCGCCTACTAGCAACACCAGAGAAATTGAGATTTCAGCAATGACCAGCGCGTTACGCAAGCGCGCGTGACCCGTGCTGGTGCCGCTGCGTGATTCATCTTTCAAAATATCATTCAGAGCAGTCCGCGAAGCTTCTAACCCGGGCGCCAGCCCAAATAGAATTCCCGTCAGTACTGTCACCCCACAGAGAAACCCAAGGACTGGCAGGTTGATCCCCGCAGTCCGGAGATACGGCATGGCTTGTAACTGAGTCTCAGGGATCGCCGCCACCAGCAAATTGACGCCCCACTCAGCCACGAGAAGTCCAATGCCGGCCCCCATAAACGAAAGCAATAAGCTTTCCGTCAGCAACTGGGAGAGCAGGCTGGCGCGGCTCGCGCCCAACGCCGAACGCACTGCAAATTCCTTGCGTCGTCCGACCGAGCGCGTCATCAGCAGATTGGCCACGTTGGCGCAGGTGATTAGCAGCACAAATCCCACGGCTCCCAGAAGTATCAGCAGGATGGGCCGGATCTTCCCCACGATTTGCTGATTGAGAGGTTCCATCACGAAAAAGATGGAGGCGTTTTCTTTCGGGTATTTCTGTGTGAGCTGCGCGCCTACGGCCTGCATTTCCGCGCGAGCCTGCGCGGGAGAAAAGTCCGGAGCGAGCCGCCCCACTACGGAAAGCCAGTGGAGGCTGCGGCGCGTAATGAGATCTCCCGTTTGGTGAATCGGCACCCAGAGCGGCGCGGAATTGGCGGGCGCAAACTCAAAGCCGCGCGGAAGCACGCCCACAATGGTCGCTGGCTTGCCGTCCAGGCGGATCACGCGCCCGATGATGTTCGCATCCCCTGAAAATTCCGTTTGCCAGAATCCATGCGTCAGTATCGCAACATGCGGACCATCAGACTGCATTTCACCTTCGAGGAAATCTCGTCCGAATGCCGGTTTCACGCCAAGAGTCGCGAAGAAACTGGGAGTAACTTGCTCGGCGAAGATGTTTTTCGGCTCGCCGTTTCCGGCCAGCGTGAACGCATCGCCGCTGTAAGCGGCAAAAGATCGTACGCTCTTGGCCGTTTTCCTCCAATCGAGATAATCCGGATACGAAACTTGCGCGCCGTTGGCGCTGTTGTCGGCTTGGCTCCGCGCTTCACCAAGGTGGAAGAGCTTGTCGGGTTCGTGATAAGGCAGCGGGCGCAGCAGCGCCGAATAGACGACGGAGAAAATGGCCGTGTTTGCGCCGATCCCAAGGGCCAGCGTCAAGACGACCACCAGCGCGAAGCCGGGATTGTTTCCCAGCGCTCGCGCGGCATAACGCAGGTTTTGTGCAAGTTTGCCCATCGTCAGACCTCCAAATCCAGTTAGATTGTATGGGCAAGCCGCAGACCATCCCGGCAATCTGTTACGTCGCTGAACAAAAACAACTTAAGAAAGAATGCTCTGTCGCAACGAAGCTGCCCGTGCGCGTTAATGGGACGCGGCGTGCGGATTCGGACAGTAAAAACGGGGCAAACTGCCAAACCCCTACTTTGCGTCGTGGAAAATGATACCCAGCGTGTACCGCGTGCCGCTGTGGACGCGGCTCACTCCATGTCTCAGATTCACGCGGTAGTAGCCGCGCGAACCTTTCACCGGCCGGAAGCGCGTCGCAAAAATGATCGCCTGACCGCAATCGGCAACGACCACTTGGGGTTTGGACTGCGCGCGCGGTTGCTGCTCCACTAAAATAAATTCTCCTCCATTCCAATCGCGCACTTGTTGCCCCAGCAGAAAAACCATTTGCAACGGAAAGCTCACCTCGCCGTAAAGATCCTGATGAAGGCAATTGTACCCGCCAGCTTCGTAATGCAGCACGAGCGGCGTCGGCTTGGTCTGCCCGGCTTTGTGACAAGCGTTCAGAAAAGCGGCATGCTCGCTTGGATAACGCGCAGCATCCGCATCCAGCATCTCCGCCCAGTGATTGGCCACTTCCGCGAGCGGCGGATAAGCGCTGCTTCGGAGCTCGGCCACCAAGTCTGGTAGCGGGTTGGCGAAATACTTGTAGTCGCCTATGCCAAACCGGTAGCGCTCCATAATCATGTGGCTGCGAAAACGGCTCGCATCGTTGAAGCCCTATCACGGAGTTGCATTCTGCAAGCGAGAGAAGGGCTTCTGTCACCGCGTAGCCCCGCTCGGAAAGAGACTCCTCGGCCTTGTTCCAATCCAGCGCGTCGATTCGCTGCGCGATGCTTGGTGGGGCGGTCGTTTTTCTAGCTGCTTGTGTCAGGCGTTCCTTCGGGGCTCTCATGCTAGTCGCAAAACCAAAGCGTAAAGCAGGCTGCCGGAGAGAGTCTATCCGATCCGGACCATCAAATTTCTCGTTGCTGGCTATCGAAAATGCAAGGGCGCACACCGTTCCGCGCCAGATGCAACTCCATGCTTAAATCCTCTCTCGATTCGGTGCTATAGTGGGTCCCAGGCCGGATAGGACCATCCGGCCAGTTTTGCTGCCGGAATCATGCGGCACGACCTTTCCAGGAAAAGTTCCGCGGGTCAGAGGAGGGCCAGATGAATACCAACGAAAAAATTTCCAATAGTTCGCGGAGGACGTTTCTGCAGTTGTCGGCGGCGGCCACCGCCACGATGGCGTTCCGCATCGCCACCGAAGCCACCCTCGCGGCCGATGAGCGCCGTGTTTTGCATCCCGGAGCCGTCGTGATCAACGCCAACGAAAACCCGCTTGGCCCATGCGACGCCGCGCGCAAAGCCATCGTGGATATGGCGCCTCAGGGCGGCCGCTATTCCTACTGGCTGCACGATGAATTTGTAAAAACATTTACGGAGATGGAAGGCCTCAAGCCGGAATACGTCCGCGTTTTTCCCGGCTCCAGCGAGCCGTTGCATTTCTCAGTGCTCTCCTACACTTCGCCAACCAGAAGCTACGTCACCGCCGATCCGGGCTACGAAGCTGGCATGAAAGCGGCAAAAATCTCCGGCGCCCGCGTGGTCACTACTCCGCTTACGAAAACGTACGCCCACGATGTCAAGGCCATGGTCGCCGCGGCCCCGGACGCCGGTCTTTTCTATGTCTGTACGCCGAACAATCCCACCGGCACGTTGACCCCGCACTCCGACATCGAGCAGCTCCTTGCCGCGAAGCCAAAAGGTTCCATAATCCTCGTCGACGAAGCCTACATTCATTTTTCCGACGGCGTCAGCGCCCTGGACTTGGTGAAAGCCGATCAGGACCTGATCGTGTTGCGGACCTTCTCGAAACTTTACGGGATGGCGGGCATCCGCTGCGGCATGGCCATCGCCCGCCCCGACTTGCTCGCCAAGCTCGAAAACTTCAGCGGCTGGAGCGCCATGCCCATTACCGCCATGGCCGCTGCCACCGCCAGCCTCAAGCACGAACATCTCGTTCCCGAGCGCAAACAGGTGAACGCCGTCATCCGCCAAAAGACATTTGACTGGCTCGCTAGCCAGGGTTATTCCTACACACCATCCCAGTCCAACTGCTTCATGCTCGAGGCCAAGCGCCCCGCCAAAGAAGTCATCGAGGCCATGGCCAAACGCAACGTCTATATCGGCCGCCCCTGGCCCGTATGGCCCACTCACCTCCGCATCACCGTCGGCACCCAGACGGAGATGGACGCCTTCCTGTCCGCCTTCGACGCGGTCATGAAGAATTCCTCCTCCACCGGCTATGTCCCTTCGCCCGCGCTCAACCGGCTCCACTCCCATTCCGACGGCCAGAATTGGCCCAGTGTATAGCGGGCACCATTTTCGCCGGTTGAGGAATCTTATGGCCGGTCGGCAGGCAGCACTTGGAATCGGCGCTTTCCTGCCAGTCGATAGGTTGCGAAATCCGCTTGATCCACCGTCAAAATCGTCGATAGCGATCGCGGTCCGCTAGATGCACGAGGGGCGCATCCGCGAAACCCATCGGCCTGTCCCAACTCCGCTGCAGCATGCAGCTGGCGCTGGGTATCCTCGTCGTCCGCCAACTCGGCTGCATTTTAGAGAGAGCCAGGCGTGTGCCGCTTGCTCCAAAACAGCGGAAAGCGGCGCACGACAGAAGCGCGCGGCGCGCTCCAGTTCGCTTTTCAGATTGCTGCTCAACCGCCAGCGATAGACGTGGGCGTTCGGGCACTACCTGGTAGTGCACATTTCTTTCGATGGCGAGCTTGAACCTGCGGCCCTAGCTGACTCACCGGGGATTAAATTCCCCACTCAAAATCATCTCTTCGCTCATCCGGCGGGCCTCCCGGAGCGTTGCTGCCATCTGCGGATCACTATCGTTCGCGTTCTCGCGCATTAGCCGGTCGAGTTCTTCATCAAAAAGTTCGTGGATCAGTTCCGGAGTATGGCGGATCGGCAAGCCAGTCTCACCGAGAACTTCAACTTTGTCGGAATGCTTCATCCGCTGCGCAATCATCAACCGGTAGATGCGATCGGTAGCGAGATCCTCCATGTAGCCATCAAGCAGACTGGCGCCCTTGCCGTTCAGCACGCCGTTGCGATAGCGAACAACCGTGCGCACTGCGGCCCTGGTTCCAGCCAGGGTCCGTTTTCCTATTCCTGTGGGTAAGGGTCGCAGGTGCGGATGCGGGCTCGCACGCACCGGCCGCGCTTGAAGTTGATTCGGAGCAGGGAACTGGCTCACCGCAATTTCGTTTTGATCCGGATGTCCCGTCCACGCGCCATCCATCAAACAGTTGGCCTCATTTTTCTTGTCTTCCGCGAGAACTTTTAGAGCTCGCGCGTTCAGTTCGGCATCTTCGCGGCTGGGGTAAAGAGCCGTCATGCCGCCGATCGCCAGCATCCCATGTTTGTGGCAAATGTCCGGCAGGAGATTGCGCAAATTCTGGAAAAACGCGACGTTATGCGGAATCGTGTTGCGATCCGGCAAAACCCACTCGGGATTTTCAAGATTGAAGTGGATCAAACTAGCCATGTAGTCCCAGCGGCCAAGGTTCAGACCCACGATGTGGTCGCGCAAATTCCACGCAAATTCTTCCATCTGAAAAGCCAGCGGATGCGATTCCACCAGCGCCATGCACTTGATGGCATCCGACGGCAAGCCTTTGAGCCGCGCTATCATCTGAAAAAGATCGCGCCACCACAGAGCTTCGTCGGCCGATTCCGATTTCGGAATGTAAATGCACAGCGGGTGCTTCAGGGCACTGAAATCCACCTGATAAGCCACCATCGCCACGTCGAACAGTGAAGCCGGAAGCAATTCGCCGGGTAACACGCCCGCTTGGTGCAAATGCAAACCGCGGGGCCGCGTGAAAATGACGATTGAGCCGGTATTGATGCCCACGGTCTTGTTGCGCTTGCGGTCGAAGTAGGTGAGCCGCCCGGCTAGCGCTTCCAGAATATTCTTGATGCCGGCGGCGTTGTGCTCCCACGCGTTGACCGTCGAGTCTTCCAAATCGAGCATCACGCCGGGAGCCCCGGAATTCAGCATTTTCACCACAAGATCGGCGTCGTCCGCGGGTCCGGTCATCTGGTTTCGCTGATCCACGCACCACCGAGGAAGCTCAATGTGCCAGGAATTTGTCGTCGCCGCCGATGGCGTAAGGTAATTGGGGAGTTTGCCCGCGTGCGCTTCGGCCAGCGCGTAATCGCGGTGTTCGACCAAGGCGCGCTGCCGCATCGTGAGCGCGGCATGGAGCGGCGCAAGAAAATCGAGAAAGCCTTCGGGTAGATCGCGGACAATATCGAAATCCGGCGGAGCGGAATTGACCGGCACGATGCGTTTCGAGAAGGGCAGGGGAACGAGCGCCGGATTCGGCTTCGTCGTTGCGGCCACCATGATCGTGATCAATCCTTTCCGCCGTGAATTTCACAGCAATCGCAGGACAGCGGAGCGACGGGCAAGCGGCCCCTCGCTCGAAAGATTATTTGCCGTCGCCGGCGACGACAAGATTGTTCTTCACCGAAAATACATTGGGGACCCCATTGGCACGCAGGCCAGCAATGTTCTTGTCGGTTTCGCTATCTACTACACCTTCCAGCGTCACGTTGCCATTCTTCACTATGATGTGGATGGATGGCACGGCCTGAAAGGAGTAACGCGATAGCGCTGGGTCGCCATAAATCGCGCCGAACACGGCGCGGCGCAATTGGTCATCCATCGGCGAGGGTGGAAGAACCTCGATGTTATTCACCACTGAGGCGACTCCTTCGATGCCTTTCACGGCGGCCTGTGCATCGGATTTCAAAACCGGCCGCGTCACTTCGCCGTAGAGAGTCACCTTGTCGCCCTCCACTTTATACGCAAGATTGTCGAACACCGAATACCACGGCAGCATGACGAGTTGGTGGCGCACTTCCTTGTAAAGTTTTTCAGTATATTTTGCTTCGCTGCGCTGGGGCTGAGCCGCCGCGGAGTTTGGCCACCCTGCTGCGGGAGAGGCCAGCAACAGAGCTATGACAAACAAGGACCGGAGTTCCTTTCTCATGATTTTCCTCCTGAACAGTCGCATGCTTTTTCGACCAGTTAGATTCAAGATGCAGGACAGCTGGATGCCTGCGGGGGTCCCAGATTCAGGTGGTAGCATATTTCCTAGAAGGGCCGCAAGTAGCACGGCGGTCTGGAGAGAAGCGGCTCTTTCTGAGCATTGGTGTGGCATACCATGCAATGGGAGTAATTCGGTGCTGGTGATTGGACATCGCGGAGCATCGGGGCACGCGCCGGAAAATACCTTGGCGGCGTTCAAGAAAGCTGTGGCCCTGAGAGCGACGTTCATCGAAACGGATTTGCAGCTGTCGCGCGATGCGCATTTCGTGGCGATTCACGACACCACGGTGAATCGCACCACCAACGGGCATGGAGCAGTACACGACATGACGCTCGCGGAGCTGCGCAAGCTGGATGCCGGGTCGTGGTTCGGCAGCGAATTCGCAGGGGAACGGATCCCCACGCTGGAAGAGGTTCTGCAATTTTCCAAGAAGAGCGACGTAGTGTTTTATCTGGAAATGAAGCCGGCCGGTTCCTGGGGCGGGGAGCATGCGCTGGTGGGCGCGTTGCGCGAATCGGGAGAAATACCGCGCTCGGTGGTGATTTGCTTCGATCCGGCGGTGGTCTTGAACTTGAGGAAGATCGAACCAACGCTGATGACCGGTTTGTTATACGACGGCCAAGTCGAAAAGCCAATCGATAAAGCCGTAGAAATAGGAGCGCGGCAACTAGTGGTGCGCGGGGACCTGGTGACGCCGGCGATGATTGCGGAAGCCCAGAAAAATGATTTGCAGGTAGTGTGCTGGACGGTGAATCATCCTGCGCACATGCGCATGCTGATAGCGGCGGGAGTTGACGGAATCATGAGCGACTATCCGGACCGATTGGCCGCGGCGATCAAAAAAGAAACGGAAATCCTTTCCTGACGGCGCGCCGCTGACGCGGCAGGTTTTCCATCGCAAGATCGAAGCTGCACGAATTTGTATCAAGCACCAGCAACGCTCACGTGAAGTGCGGAGAGTTGCGAGACGGAAAGCTGCTCGGCCCGCGCGTCAGGGCGGAGACTTTGCGTGGCGAGAGCCTCGCGTACGACCTCGGGTTTGGCGAGAGCGCGCAGATTATTCACCAACGTTTTTCGTTTCTTTGAGAAACATAATTTCACAAAATCCAGGAAACGAATTTCAGCGTCACGGGGCGAAGCCGCCAGCGCGGCCTCGGCTGAAGCGCCGCTGGAACCAAAGGAGAGTTTTGCGCGTTCGCCGGGGAGGCGCAGCGTGACCAGGGCGGAAGTGACTTCCGGCGCCGGGCTGAACGCGTCACGCGGAATCTCGAAGACAAATTCCGGACGCGTGTAGAACTGCGTGACGACGGAGAGATAGCCGTAGTCGCGAGTGCCGGGCTGGGCGGCAAGGCGCAGAGCAACTTCGGTCTGGATGACGATATGGATTTCGTCGATGCCGTCAGCGAAGGTGAAAAGGTGATGAAGGATCGGCGAAGTGATGTAGTAGGGAAGATTTCCATATACGCGGACACGACGGCCAGCAGCGATGGCGGCGATGTCCGTTTCGAGGACGTCGGTGGGGACGACCGTGAGATTAGGAAATTGTTTGGCGAGGCGCCGAAGGCCGGCGATGAGATTCGGGTCCATCTCGATGGCGTGCACGGGAGTGCCCGTGGCGAGAAGGTGCTGGGTGATTTCACCATGGCCGGCGCCAATTTCGATCCAGCAGTGCTGATCGTCGCGCGGCAGGGGCGCGGTGGAATGCGGTGAGACGCGAATGGCGCGCGCGATCTGTTCGCGCCAGTGGAGATCGGAGAGAAAGTGTTGACCAAGACGTGGGCGTGCCATGAGTGGGAAATAGTGTAGCAGGGCAGTCATTATAATAAGGCGCGTACGAGCCTTGAGTGTGGTTTATGATGTGGCGACTGGCCGTTGTTTTCATAACCACTCGCTGTTTTTCGACGTTGTAGCGGAACTCCAAGCCATGCCAAAGAAAGTGGAGGCGCTTGCGGCACTTCGCCGGCGACGATTTGCTTCTGGCTCGTGGCTTCGCTGGTGGCCTAGAGAGTGTTGAGCGTTCATGTTGAAGACCATCTCTGGAGATGGGCCGGAAAGCTTCATTTTTTGGCCCCCTTTTGCAAGCGCTCGCAGGAATAGACGGAGATTAGGAAGTGATGTTAGCTATCAGAAACTAGAAATGAGAAATAAGAAATTGGGGACAGAAGCGGGCCACAGGGTTCGAATTTATTGTTTTTGCGTTGTACCTATAGTGCGGGCGTAACCTTTCGGCGGGATGGGACTCCCACGTGGGGCGCAGTTGCGGGGTCAGAAGGAGGAGTGTTCCTTCGCGCCTGTTGACTCCGGCAGCGCGCTAAATCATGGAAACCAGGAGTCACCAGATGGATAGGGTCATTCGTAAGCTTATGATGGGCACGCTGGCGGTTGGGCTGATGTCGCCAATCCACGCGATTGCCAGGGCAGAAACTCAAGATGGAAAGGAGAACGCCACAGCGGTATTCGTAATGAACAACTCGGTGGAGAAAAACGAGGTGATCGCCTTCCAGCGGGCCGCGGATGGGACGCTGCTCGAAGCGGGGCGGTTTGCCACTGGCGGGAGAGGGAGCGGGGGCACCACGGATCCCCTGGAATCGCAAGGATCATTGACGCTGAGCCAGGATCACTCCTTGCTGTTCGCTGTGAATGCAGGGAGCGGAGAAGTTTCCGTTTTTCGGGTGATGGGTTCGGAGCTTGCATTGCTGGACACGGTGAGCTCCGGTGGGAGCGAACCGAACGCCGTGGCGCAGCACGGGAACTTAGTGTACGTGCTCAACGTGGGCGGCAGCAGCGATGTGGTCGGGTTTTCGCTGAATCATGGACAGCTGGAGCAAATCCCGCAATCCACGCGTTTTTTGACGACCAACAATTCCGGAGCGGCTTCGCTGGCTTTCAGTCCCGACGGGAGCTTCCTGGTGGTGACCGAAAGAGCGACGAACAATATTGACGTGTTCGCGGTGCAAGCGGACGGGCGATTGGCCCCCATTGTGGTGAACACGAACGGCGGGCCGGGATCGTTCTCCGTGACTTTCGCTCCGAACGGTGCGGCGCTTGTCTCCGAGACTGGGCCCGCGGGCGTGTCCAACGGCTCGGCGATTTCGTCGTATGCCGTCGAAGCCAATGGAACGCTCACCGCGATCAGCGCGAGTGTTCCCACGTTGGGTGCGGCGAACTGCTGGAACGCCGTTACGCCGGACGGGCGATTCGTGTATGTATCGAACGCGGGGTCGGCGACGATTTCCGGTTTTGCCATCGGCGCTACCGGAAGCTTGACGCCGATTGCCGGAACCGTGGTGGGAGCAAATCCTTCCGGAGCTACGAACCTCGACGTCACGGTCAGCGCCGACGGCAAATTCCTCTACACTCTGAACACAGGAAACGGCACGATCGGCATCTTCGCTATCCAGAAGGATGGAACGCTGGTGAACGTTGGACCGGCGGATGGCATTGCCACGAGGGCCGGTTTCAACGGCTTAGCGGCAAACTAGTTGTGACATAACGGGCCGCCTCTGGGCATCCCTGACGCTGCAAGTATGCGGGGATGCCCGGGGCTATGGCTTGCTAAACACGTAGGCGAAGAAATGTATCTTGACGATTCGACGATGGCACCGCAGTGGGAGAGGCGCTCGGCCGAGACTGGCAAAGCCGACCCGGCCGAGAGATCAGAAGTAGCCAGTGCGGTGTTGCATCGGGTGCTGAGGAAACGGGATTACGGTGGGCTTTGCGATTTCCTTGCTGGAGAAATTGCGATTTTTTTTCCGGTTTGTGGCTGAGCGGTGGAGACGGTTTCTGCGCTTCTCGCCGTAAATCCATTGAAACAAGGCGTAAAGCAGGAAGTCACATCCAAGAATACAAATGGCCAGAAACACGGTAAGCGACATGGGCACCTCACCCGGGCTTGTGAGCGGCCAGCCCGGACGCAGATAGAGTAGGAGGCAAGAAACCAAAAAGTCCTGAGAAGTTTGTCAGGAATTTGTTAGGAGGGTGGATTTGAGAACGGACCCGGAATGTCTTTGTGCATGAGAGGGCCAACATACCAGAGGGGGCAGGGTAGAGGCGCAGCGTGTTGCGTCACAACAAGCTGATTGACGGCCGGAATTCGCTGCGATAGCGTAAAATGGCTGCGGAGCGGTCGGTCGGCAAATTCATGCGGATTATGTTTGTGGCATCGGAGGGGCTGCCGTTTTCGAAGACGGGCGGCCTCGCGGACGTGGTGGAGGCACTGCCGAAGGCGCTGGTGGGGCTGGGCCACGAGTGCGCGGTGGTGTTGCCGCGTTACCGCGGGACGAAGGCGACGGCGGAGGTGATGCCGAGCTTGACGATTCCGATGGGTGGAGCGCGCCTACGCTTTCCGGCGATTGCCGATGGCACGGTGCTGAACGGCGTGCGGTATTTTTTTGTGGAAGACGCGGAGTATTTCGACCGCGATGGATTGTACGGCGGCCGGAGCGGGGATTATCCGGACAACCCGGAGCGGTACACGGAATTCTGCCGCGCGGCGATTGAAGTGGCGAAGCATGTTTGGCCGGCGGACGTGATTCATTGCCAGGACTGGCAGACGGCGCTGGTGCCGGTGCTACTGCGAGCTTCTTACGGCGATGATCCGTTGATGAAAGACGTTCCCGTGGTTTTCTCGATTCATAACATGGGGTATCACGGGCAGTTCACCAGGGATGTGCTGGACCGCGTGGGAATTCCGCAAGGCGTATTCCATCCTGGCGGGCTTGAGTTTTTCGGGTACGTGAACCTGCTGAAGGGCGGATTGGTGTATTCAGATTATTTGACGACGGTAAGCAGGAGATACGCGCAGGAAATCCAGACGCCGGAATACGGATGGGGGCTGGAAGGCGTGGTGCGAGGGCGCGCGGACCGTCTGGTGGGAATATTGAACGGCGTGGATTACTCGGCGTGGAACCCGGAGAAAGACAAGCTGATCGCGGCGAGGTATTCGGCGAAGGATTTGAGCGGGAAGCAAGTGTGCAAGCAGGACTTGCTCGAAGGGTTCGGAATGCCGCACGAGCATTTGAGCCGGCCGGTGATTGGGATTGTTTCAAGGTTCGCCGATCAAAAAGGTTTCGATTTGATCGCGGAGAGAGCACACGAATTGATGCGTGAGGATTTGGTGGTGGTGGTGCTTGGGACGGGTGAACGCAAGTATGAAGATTTGTTCCGGGCGCTGGCGGCGGCGTATCCGGGGCGCGTTGGCTTAAAGATCGCGTACGACAATACGCTGGCGCACAAAGTGGAGGCGGGGGCCGATATGTTCTTGATGCCTTCGCGGTACGAGCCTTCGGGGTTGAATCAGATGTACAGCTTGAAGTATGGTACGGTGCCGATTGTGAGAGCTACCGGCGGTTTGGACGACAGCATCGAACCGTTCGACGTGGAGCACGGCACGGGGACCGGTTTCAAGTTCAAGGAGTATACGGGGGAAGCTCTTTTGTTCGCGGTGCGGCAGGCGCTCCATCATTATATGGATGAGCGGATCTGGAAGCGCATCCAGTTAAATGGGATGGCCAAGGATTTTTCGTGGAAGACGCCTGCGGCGGAGTATGCGAAGCTGTATGAGGCGGCGCGGGCTGCTCGTGGATTGTCCCCGCTCGCAGAAAGTTCAAGAACGAGCGCTCCGGGCTCGCGAGAAACAGGCCGCGTAGCGGGGCAGGAAGCTCAGTCTGCGGGGCCAGCCGCACGAAACCAAAAGCCTGCTGGAACATCTAACTAAACTGCAAAAGGAGAGCGAAGCGGCCGTGAGAGTGGTAAGCCGCTGAGGACAAAGAACATGGCAGACAATTCAATTCAAACAGCTGATGACGGAAATTTCGAGGCCGAGGTTTTGACGGCCAGCAACTCGCAGCCGGTGATGGTGGATTTCTGGGCGGAATGGTGCCGTCCGTGCCACATGCTGGCGCCGACGGTGGCGGAGATTGCGCACGATTACGCAGGCAAGTTGAAAGTGATGAAGCTGAACGTGGATGAAGCGATGAATTCAGCGGGACGCTATCGCGTACAGGGAATTCCCACGCTGCTGCTGTTCAAGAACGGGCAAGTGGTGGAGCAGATTGTTGGAGCGGTGCCGAAAGAGCAGATCACCAAAGCGCTGGAACGGCACATCGCTTAATTTGGAACGCCACGGCGAGATTCCGGGATTTACTCGGGCGTCCTGATTCGAAGGGGCGCCCGAATTTTTGTTGGGCTCGACCGTTTCGCCTACCGTTGCGGGCAAGAGTCCTGACATAATCTTCGCGCAAGACAGGATTGAATTGTTGCTGGTGGAGGAAGGGTGCATCGGCTGACAGCCTCTCAGGAGGAACAGAGCGATCCGCTCTGTCTGGCAAATGCTCCGCCGGAGTCCTACCCTCGATTCTTTTTTTGGTGCGCCGTCCTACTTTTGGGATTGCTGGATGCGTGGGCGCGGCGCAACGAAATGAACCCGGACGGGATTTCGTATATCGAAATCGGCTGGGCCACGGCGCGCGGCGGATTGCATCAGGTCGTCAATGCTTACTGGAGTCCGCTTTATCCGTTTCTCCTCAGTCTTGTCTTTCGGTGGTTGCATCCGGCCGTGCAGTGGGAATTTACGGCTGCGCATCTTCTGAATCTTGCATTGTATGTCGCCAGCTTTGCCGCGTTTGAGCTGTTTCTGAAAGAACTAATCCTGCGGCGGCAAACGGCCCGAGAATCATCGGAGAGATTTTCTCCGGCTTCTCCTCGAACTCTGTGGATCTGGGCGTGTGTATTTTTTTTGTGGGCTAGTTACTTTTGGCTTGGTCCCGGGTGGGTAACGCCGGACATGTGCATAGCCGTGCTGGTGTATCTCGCCACGGCGCTACTATTTTGCATTCGGCGCGGCGGTGGGAACTGGCTCGTGTTTGCGGGGTTGGGGGTGTTGCTCGGACTGGGATATTTGGCAAAGGCAGCGATGTTTCCCCTGGCCTTCGTTTTTCTGTTCAGTGCTTTCTGCCTCGGCCGCATGGCAGGAGCCACGTTTCCTGCCGCAGCTTTCCGAACGCTGCTGGCTGCCGGAATGTTTGCGGGATTGGCGCTGCCATTAGTTGTGGCGCTATCGGCGGCGAAGGGAAGGCCCACGTTCGGGGACGTGGGTCGCATCGGCTACGCCGAATTCATTAATCGCGCGACGAGATCCGTGCATTGGCAGGGCGAGCCTCCTGGGACTGGCACGCCCCTTCATGCCAGCCGGCAGATTTTTTCAGACCCTGGTGTATTCGAGTTTTCGTCTCCGGTGCCGGGTTCGTATCCGCTTTGGTATGACCCCTCGTATTGGTATGACGGGGTGCGGGCGCACTTCGAGTGGAAGGGGCAACTGCGGGCTTTGTTTCGGTCAGCCAACATGTATCTGAAGGTATTTTCGAAGAGCGGCGCGCTTTGGGTGGTATTGGTTGCGATTTTAGTTGTCAGGAAGAAGCTCCTTGGTTGGGGAAGAACTTCTCCTGGAGCGTGGCTGGTGTTTTTGCCTGCGCTTGCGGCGCTCGTCATGTACTCGGTCGTGCTGGTCGAATTCCGGTACATTGCTCCGTTTGCGCTGATTTTGATGATGTGGGCTTTGTCAAGAATACAGATCGCCACGGGGGCGGAGCCGCAACTCTTGAGACGTTTTCATCTCCTTGTCATACTTGTGCCGGGGCTCGCTGTGGCGTGGGGCGTTGCACGCGATCTCTGTGGGGTGGCGCGCAACCAGCCGCTTGAGCCGTGGGTGGTCGCGCAACAGCTTCACGCGATGGGCATCCTGGCGGGGGCAGATGTGGGCTGCATCGGGACTTGCTTGGACGCGTATTGGGCCCATCTCGCGGGAGTGCGGGTTGTGGCAGAGATTCCCGACCAAGAGCGATCGCGGTTTATCGCAGCGGGTGCAGAGAAGAAACAACAAGTTCTCGCGCTATTTTCCTCTGTTGGAGCAAGAGCGATCGTTACAAGAAACGCTGAGGCTGTCGATGCCGCGGAAGGATGGCGGCCGATTCCCGGAACGCATCATTTTATCTGGATGCAGCCGTGGTTGATCGCGGCGCCGCAAAAGAAATGAAAATGGGGGCGGGAGCGAGACGACAAGAGACATGGCGACAAGTCAATCTGTGAGTAAGGTGCGGTGTACCTGGGCGGCGAATGAGCTGAACATTCCGTATCATGATGAAGAATGGGGCGTGCCGGTGCACGATGAGCACACCTGGTTTGAATTCTTGATACTCGAAGGCGCGCAGGCGGGATTGAGCTGGGACACGATTCTTCGCAAACGTGCTCGGTATTGTGAAGTATTTGACGGGTTCGACCCTGCCAAGGTCGCGCGGTATGACCAGAAGAAGGTACGCGAACTGCTGCGCGATGCGGGGATCATACGTAATCGCTTGAAGATCGGCGCTACCATCTCCAATGCGCGGGCTTTTCTCGAAGTGCAGAAGGAGTTCGGCACTTTCGATGCTTACATGTGGCGCTTCGTCGGCGGCAAGCCGAAGCAAAACGCCTGGAAAACACACAAAGGTCTTCCCGCGAAAACGTCCGAATCTGACGCTCTCAGCAAAGATTTACAGAAGCGCGGCTTCCGGTTTGTTGGGTCAACCATTTGCTATGCCTTGATGCAAGCCACTGGGATGGTGAACGATCACCTAGTGAGCTGTTTCCGGTATCAGGATTTGTCGAAATAGGGCCCCGGCAAGGCTTGCTTGCGTTGGGGGCGGGGCGAGCTTACGATAAGAACCTGCCGCTTCTTGGTGATTTCCAAAGCAGTTTTGGCGAAGTGATGAAGGCGACGCGGAAGTGTGGTTGAGGAGGGGGAATGGCAGGCGGAAAGCTTGTCCTACCCTGGGGAGAATTTCTGGATGAAATCCGTGGTGGTGGTGGGGGCGCAGTGGGGCGACGAGGGCAAAGGGAAAGTCGTCGACTACCTTTCCGGGTCGTTCGACTACATTGCACGCGTTGCCGGCGGCCACAATGCAGGCCACACGGTGATCATCGGGAAAGACCGTTATGTGCTGCAGCTGATTCCGTGCGGGATTTTGCGGCCGAAGCAGCAGGCGGTGATCGGAACCGGCACCGTGGTAGATCCCGCGGCGCTGGTAGCGGAAATTGCGACGCTCCAAAAGGCCGGGATAGACGTGAAGGGGCGCTTGCACGTCAGTAATCGCGCACACCTGATTTTTCCATATCACCGGGAGCTGGACAAAGCCGCGGAAGGCGCGCGCGGCGCGAACAAGATTGGCACGACTTCCCGGGGCATCGGCCCGGCGTACGAGGACAAAATGGCGCGGCGCGGGCTGCGCATGTGCGACCTTTTGGACCCAGAGTTGTTTCGAAAGAAAGCGGCGCATGTAGTTGCGGAGAAAAACCGGCTTGCGAAAGGCGCTTACGGCGCGGACATCGATTTTTCGCATGAAGTGGAAGAGACCCTGAAGCTGGGCGAAAAGATTCGCGGGTATATTTGTGATACCGCGGAACTGTTGAACCGCGCGCTGGACGAAGGAAAGTCCGTGCTGTTCGAAGGCGCGCAGGGGACCATGCTGGACATCGACCATGGAACGTATCCCTACGTAACTTCATCGAGCGCGACCTCCGGCGGAGCAGCGACGGGCGTTGGAGTGCCGCCAACGAAAATTAAGAACGTGCTGGGAATTTCGAAGGCGTATACGACGAGGGTGGGTGGCGGGCCGTTTCCCACAGAGATGCCCGATCTCGATGCCCAAGAAGTGCGCGAACGCGGAAAAGAATTCGGCGCCGTGACCGGGCGGCCGCGGCGCTGCGGCTGGCTCGATTTGCAGGTGCTGCGGTACGCCAAGATGATCAATGGAATCGATTCGCTGGTGATCACCAAGTTGGATGTTTTTGACACGCAGCGGGAAATTCAAGTTTGTGTGGGATACCAGTACAAAGGAACGCCGCTAAAGGAAATGCCTGCGCTTGCGGAAGACTACGAGCACGTCAAGCCGGAATATAAGACCCTGCCGGGGTGGCAGGAGACAACATTTGGCGTGAAAGAAGGCGCGAAGCTCCCGAAAGCGGCGATCGACTATCTGCGATTTATTTCTGATTTTCTGCAGGTGGAGATTGGGATGATTTCTACTGGGCCGGAGCGGGATGCCACGATTGTGCCCGCGGGGACGCTGCTGGCGCGGTGGCTTTAGAAGAGGGAGTTATAGGGGGCCAAGGAAGTACCGGAGGTTAACGACGAGCGAGGAGAAGCGGCGTTGGTCGGAGTTTGCGAGTTGTCCCATGCTGAGTTACGAACAAGCCCGCCAGAAGATAATCGAACAAGTTGGGAAGAACAGAGGACCGCGCGCGACCACTTTGGTGAGCGTGTGGGACGCGCTGGGATTGGTATTGTCGCAGGAAGTGAAGACGGATCGCGAATATCCGCCCTTTGACCGCTCGACGCGCGATGGGTACGCGGTGCGTGCGAAAGAAGCAGTGCCGGGCGCGAAATTGAAGTGCGTGGGAGAAATCAAGGCCGGCGACACGGTGAGGGACGAGCTGGCGGCAGGAACTTGTTTACAGATTATGACGGGCGCCGCAGTTCCAAAGCGCGCCGACGCGGTGGTGATGATTGAGCATACCAGCCGGGAAGGCGATGTGGTGCGATTCGAACGGGAGGCACAGCAAAGCCAAAACATCGTAGCGAGGGGAAGTGAGGCGGCAGCGGCGCAGACCATTTTGCGGCCGGGCCTGCGGCTGGGATACGCGGAACTGGCGCTGGCGGCACAAGTCGGCGCCGTTCCATTCGAATGCGCAAAGCGTCCTCGCGTGGCGATACTTTCCACCGGGGACGAAGTCGTTTTGGTCGATGAAACGCCGGGCCCGTTTCAGATTCGAAACAGCAATAGCGTTTCGCTTTCCGCGCAGGTGCGAATTGCCGGTGGCGAACCGATTGTGCTCGGGAATGCGGCGGACCGCATCGAGGATTTGGGTAATAAAATCGACCGCGGCCTGAAGGAAGATATGCTGGTGCTTTCCGGCGGCGTCTCGATGGGGAAGTACGACCTCGTTGAAAATGTCCTCAAAGCCATGGGCGCGGAATTCTTTTTCGATGCGGTGGCGATCCGGCCGGGGAAGCCGGCGGTGTTTGGAATTTGTCAAGGCAAGCCGGTGTTTGGGCTACCGGGGAATCCTGTTTCAACGATGGTGACGTTCGAGTTGTTTGTGGCGCCGGCGATTGATTTGTTGAGCGGAGCGGAGGCGCGCGCGTTGCCGCTGGTCGAGGCGCGTCTGGCGGAAGCGATGAAAGAGAAGACCGGCCTGACCCATTTCTTGCCCGCGCGCGTGGAGTGGCGTGGAGCGTCGCCGGAAGTGAAGGCATTAAAGTGGCAAGGTTCTGGCGATATCGCGGCGCTGGCGAGGGCGAATTGTTTCCTGGTGGTGCCGGCAGACCGCGAAAAGATTGCAGTCGGCGAGAGTGTTTCAATTTTGCTGAGGAAGGATATTGTTTAGGTGCGAGCGTGGCAAAGCTTTCTCACTACGGAAAGCAAGGCGAAGTGCGCATGGTGGACGTGTCGGAGAAAGCGGTGACCACGAGAACGGCCGCGGCGCAGGGCTTTGTGAAGATGAAACCAAGAGTCGTGAGCGCGGTGCGGCGGCTGAAAAACCCTAAGGGAAACCCGCTGGAAGTGGCGCGAATCGCAGGAATCGCGGCGGCGAAAAAGACCGCAGAGTGGATACCTCTTTGTCACCCACTGCCTTTGACGCACATTGATGTGACCGCGCGGCTGTGCCAGAATGGCGTGGAAGTACAATCCACAGTGACCACGGCCGCCCAGACGGGCGTGGAAATGGAAGCTCTGGTAGCCGTTACCGCTGCGGCCCTCACAGTCTACGACATGTGCAAAGCCCTCGATAAAGGGATGGAAATCACGGACATCGTTCTCACCAAGAAGACCGGTGGGAAGAGCGGGGATTTCCATCGGCGGAAGGTTACCGAGAGGCGCGCGCGATGAGCACGGGAGGCAGCAAGAGCGTCAAGCTGCTGCTGGCGGATGACAACCCGTTGGTGCGCGGCCTGATTATCAAGGGGCTGGAGCCATATTGCGAGATCGAGACTTCGACCGACGGCGCCGATGCGCTGCTGAAGGTTGTCGACGCGCCGCCGGACGTGATTCTGTGCGACTACAAAATGCCGGGCCTGGACGGAAGGCAACTCTTTGAAAAGCTGCGCGCGCGCGAATCGACGCGACATATTCCGTTCTTGTTCATGGCCAGCCGCCCGGACATCGAAGAGCGTTTGCGCCCGCTGGTGGATGGGGTCGAGGATTTCATCACCAAACCATTTTTGATTAAGGATTTGGTGCGCATCACGAAGAGAGTGGTTGATCGCCTGCACCTCGAAAAGCTGCAGAAGAAAGCATCGCGGCCGGGCGTGATTCAGGGACGGCTGGAAGAGATGAGCATGATCGACCTGATGCAGTCACTGGAGATGGGGCAGAAGTCGTGCCGACTGGTGGTGCAGCATGACGGCGAGCAAGGCGAGCTTTACTTTGCGAGCGGGCAATGCCGCGATGCCAAGATCGGAAACGTCGTGGGCGACGACGCAGTTTATAGAGTGGTGCTGTGGACGGCGGGCGAATTCGAGATCGATTTCAACGCCGCGAATGCCTCAACGAAGACAACCACCACGCGCAATACGACCGGCCTTTTGATGGAAGCGATGCGGTTGATGGACGAAGCCAATCGCGATACAGTCGAGACACCGTGACCCCCTCGAAGATTCCTTTCTGATGCGCGTAGCGGTCCTTACTATCAGTGATTCCGTGGCCAAGGGCGAACGCGAAGATCTGTCCGGGCCTGCCGTGGTGGCGTTCTGCCGTGGGCTGGGCTGGGAAATCACTTCGACGCTGCACGTCTCAGACGATCCAGCAAATATCCGCGAGCAGTTGCGTGCGCTGGCGGATTCCGGGCGTGTGGACGTTCTCTTGACCACGGGGGGAACTGGGATTGGGCCGCGAGACAATACGCCAGAGGCGACTCAAGCAGTGGCTGATCTAATCGTGCCGGGGCTTTCTGAGGAGATGCGCCGCAAAGGCCTGGAGCACACGCCGATGGCCATTCTATCGCGCGGGACGGCGGCGGTGCGGCACAAAGCGCTTATCGTCAATTTGCCGGGAAGTCCCAAAGGCGCGGTGCAATCGCTGGAAGCAGTGGCCCATCTGCTGCCCCATGCGGTGAAAGTGCTGCACGGAGCGCGGCACGACTAG
>DATKHV010000053.1:0-10370 GCA_035510055.1 Candidatus Cybelea sp.
GCGGTAAAAGCCGAACTTCAGCGGCGCATGCATGAACCCATCCCGGAACAGGGCAAGTGGCTGCAAGCAGTGGTGCGTGGACATCTCCGGTATTACGGAGTGCCCATGAATAGTCCGGCGCTGGCTCTTTTTCGATTCCAAACGGGACGGCTCTGGCATCGCTCGCTGTCGCGGCGTAGCCAGAACGGACGCGTCCTCTGGGACCGCATGCGGCGCCTCATCAATCGCTGGCTGCCTCTGCCTACCGTCTGTCATCCCTATCCTCTTCGCCGCATGGGCGTCGTCACCTAAGGCAAGAGCCGGATGCGGGCAATCCGCTCGTCCGGATCCGTGGAGGGGGTCGCGAGCAATCGCGATCCCTACTCCGACTGGCGATTTGCAATTTGCTTAGAAAATCGTTTGCTCCCAATAAAAAACCCACCTGCCGGTCGATTCTGGCGGTGGGAGCGAAAACCTTTGAGGCTGATTAAAACTTTAGAGGGTCAGCCTCCCCGCGCCAGAAGACACACTTGTGCAGCACATACAACAGATGCAGAGCGGCGCGTTCTTCTGGACGAAAAGTGACACCTATGAAGTTTATAGGAGCGGGAGGGATTTTGCAATAGTACTGGATTGGAAAGACTGATGACTGGTGGGGTGATTTCGCCTGGGGCGCGATGGCTTGGTTGGGTGGAGGGAGGAAAGCCGGAGCCAGCTCCCGCACTCCCACATCGTCTTATGCCCGGGTCAGGATGGGCTCGGGGGTGACCCTGGAGGCGGGGTCGGATTGGGAGGGGAACACGGGGAGCCGAGGGAGGGCGGCTATTAGTTTTTGCGTGTAGGGGTGTTGGGGAGCGCCGAAGATTTGGGAGGGGGGGCCGCATTCGACGATTTCGCCGGAGTTGAGGATGGCGATGCGATGGCAGAGGGCGGCGACGGAGAGCAGGTCGTGGGATATATAAAGGATACCCATGCCGAGTTCGCGGTTGAGGCGAGCGAAGAGGGCGAGGATTTCGGATTGGGTGATCGTGTCGAGGGCGCTGGTGGCTTCATCGGCGATGAGGAGGGAGGGGCGGTGGAGGATGGCCATGGCAATGATGACGCGTTGAGCTTGGCCGACACTGAGTTGCGAAGGGCGGCGACGAAGAAAGTTGGCGTCGTTGGGGAGACTGACGTTCGAGAGGGCGCTGCTAATGGCTGCGGCGCACTGTTCGCGCGTGCCGGTGGCATGGGCGCGCCAAGCTTCGCTGAGCTGCGAGGCGATGCGCAGGGCGGGATTGAGAGAAGTCAGCGGACTTTGCAGGACAATGCTGATTTCGCGGCCGCGGAGGGAGCGCATCTGCGATTCGGATTTTGCGGTCAGGTCTTCTGCTTTGAAGAGAAGGGAGCCGCGGGCGGTGCCGCCTTTCAGATGAAGGAAGCGGAGTATCGCAAGAGAGATGGTGCTCTTGCCGGAGCCGCTTTGACCGACGAGGCCGAGGATTTCGCCAGGTTGGATAGAGAGGGAGACGTCGCGGAGGACTCCGGGATTGTTGCGATAGTCGACGGAGAGGCGAAGCGAGAGAAGTGGAGGAATGTCGGTCACTTCTGCGCTCCGAGAGCAGGATCGGGGCCGAGGCGGAGAACGTCGGCGTTCCAGAAGGCGTGGGGATCAAGGACCGAAGGCGCCGAGCCGATGACAGCGGTAGAAATGGCGGACATGGCGTCTCGGTTGATGAGATAGATGAAGGGCTGCTGTTCAACGACGATTTTCTGGACGCGGTCCCAGTCCGCTTTGCGTTTTTTGTCGGAGGTGGAGGAAGCCTGCGACTGCATCAGGCGATCGATCTCCGCTTCCCAGGGAGTGGCGGGCTTGGGCTGCTTGGGATTCCACTGATGATTTTCCGCGGAGCTGAGCCAGACGTTCATCTGGCTGTTGGGATCGAGATCGGAGTTGGTGAGGCCGAGCAGACAGGCTTCGTAATCGAAGGTGCGAGCGATGCGCTCGATCAGAGATGGAAAATCGAGAGTGACGATGTTCACTTTGATGCCGATCTGAGAAAGATCCTGCTGAATCATGGTGACCATTTGTTCTCGGGGTTTATTGCCGGTGCTGGTGATGACGGTGAATTCGACGCGATTGCCGGAGGCGTCGCGCAGGATGCTGCCGTCGGAGTGGAAGCCTGATTGGTCTAGAAGGCGGAGGGCGGCGGCGGAATCATATTTTGGCGCCGGAAGCGCGGAATTGAACCAGAAATGATTGGCGGAGGAGATGGGGCCGTACGCGGGTTGGGCATGGCCGGCGTAGACGATGCGGGCGAGGTCGGCGCGATTGATGGCCAGAGAGATGGCTTTGCGAAATTCGGTGGAGCGGAACCAAACTTTTTTGTAGTCCGGGAGAGAGGCAGTGGGGACCTGGTTGAACCAGAGTTGCTCGGAGTCGAGGCTGGGGCCGGCGTCGTGCGCGGCGGCGGGAGATTCCTTTTGGAGGCGGTCGAAGAGATCGGCATCGAGAGAATTGATGAGATGAATTTCGCCACGGCGGAAGCGGAGAATTTCGATGTCGTGGTTGCGCTGAATGTCGAGGCGAATGGAATCGAGATAGGGCAGGGGCTTGCCTTGCTTGTCCTTTTTCCAATAGTTGGTGTTGCGCCGGAGAAGGACGTAGGAGCCGGGGTTGTAATCGGCAACGTAGAAGGGACCGAGGACGGACATTTCTTTCTTGGGAGAGTGCGCGGAGAGAATGGCGACTTGGTCGAACAGGCGCTCTAGTCCCGCGACAGGAGCGGGGAAAGTGACTGTGATTGTGTCCGCTGTGGGCGTTTGGACGACGACTTGGCCGTCACCGGAGCGGAAGGAGTCGCCGGTGGGCGAGTGCAGCTGCGGATCCATGAGAGATTTCATGGTGTAAGCCACGTCTGCGGAGGTGAAGGGCGTGCCGTCGGAGAAGTGCAAACCAGTGCGGAGATGAAATTTGATGGTGCGACCGTCTGCAGAGACTTTCCAGGAGGTGGCGAGAGCGGGCTCGAGAGCTTGCGTCTGGCGATTGAGGCGAATCAAAACGCCGCCAGTAAGGTAGCGAACGATTTCGGATTGGCCGTCTTCCACGAGGAGCGGATTGAAGGTTTTTGGTTCGCCATGGAGACAAAAATGGAGTTCGCCGCCGGACTGGCCGGCAGATTGGGCGGTGACGAAAGCCGGGTAGCACAACGCCATCGACAGAGAGAAGACAAAAGAAGCGCGGCGTATCACTGCGTGACCTCCTGCTGCGGAAGAAGCAGTTGAAAGCACATCACGACGATCACTAGGAGAAAGAGGGGCACGAGGCGCCACGGATTTGCCGAGAGCGTGGAAAAATCCTCGAAGCCACGCATCAAGTTTCCCCAGGACGGCATGGGCTCCATTACACCGAGACCCAGGATGCTTAGGTTCGCTTCGGTCAAAATGAACAGCGGGATGGAAATGAAGAATTGCACATAAAAAAGAGGACGCAGATTTGGCGCCACATGACGCCACAAAAGGCGCGCCGGTTTGCAGCCGGAGGAGCGCGCCAGCAGCAGAAAATCGGAATCGCGGACTCCGCGAGCGGCCGCGCAGATGACACGGACCGAAGTCTGCCAGCCAAGCAGGCCCATCATCAAGAAAGCGATGACGACGGAGACGAGCGGGAGGACCTCCAGGGGCAACATGGCGCGAACGACCAGCAGAAGAAAGAGCCAGGGCAAAGAGAGAGAGAGATCGGTTGCCGCGAGGACAATGCGTTCGAGCCAGCCGCCCAGGAGCCCAGCAAGGCTGCCCAAGAAAGCGGCAATGAGGGTGGCGAGAAGAGCCGCGGCTGGGGCAAGGAGGAGGGAAACGCGAGTGCCGTACAGCAAACGGGACAAGGAGTCGCGGCCCAGCGCGTCGGTACCTAGAAGATGCGCTGCCGAAGGAGCGGCGTTGGGAATATCGCGGTATTGATGGAAGTAGGGAGCAGGCAGCAAAAGTGTGGCGAGCACCATCAAGACAAAAATCGCGCACAAGATGAAGGCGGCCACTTTTTGCAAGGGCTTCATGACGCGTTCCCCACGAAAGTCCGTCCGGCAAGATCGGCGAACGAATTGGCCGCTAGCATCACGAGAGCAACAACCAGAGTGACATTAACGATGAGAGGCACGTCACGGCTGAGCGCCGCTTGCCAGGCAAGCTGGCCCAAACCCGGGGAATCACAAAGCGCTTCGATGGGGATGGCGGCGCCGAAGGAAATGGCGAACGATACGCCGAGAAGAGCAAGGAGCGCGGGAGCCGCCAACGGCAGAACATGACGCAGAAAGATGGCGCTGCTCCCTAACCCTCTCGCGCGAGCGGCGAGAACGTGCGGCTGGTCGTAAGATCGAACCAATAAATTTCGAATGTAACTATAGAGACGCGGGAACACAACGATGGCGATGGCGCAAAAGACCGGGGTCCGCAAGTGAACAGCAAGCATGGCGACAACGGCGGAGGGCAGAGACAACAACAAACTGTTGAAGGCAGTGGTCGAAGCTTCGAAAAGCCAGCCGCGGGAGGCAATTCCTATCGATGCCAGAAGAGTTGCGGCCAGCCAGGCCAAGCCGAGGCCACCAACTACGGAGTTGCCGGTCACTGGCAATCTTTGGCGAAGGAGTTCGCGAACCGGCCGCCTCAGAGATTCGGATTCGCCGAGGTCACCATGGGCGAGGGCCGCGAGATAGTGGAAATAGTACGCCGGCAATCCTTGATGGAGGGCTTGCTGCTGTCGCAAGGCTTCCACACTATCCGGGCGCCATCGGGGATCGAGTTCACGTTCGGAAACGGAGTTTCCCGGGGCGAAACGAACGAGAGTGGCGCTCATGAGGGCGCCGGCGAGTGCGAGGCATAAGAGGACTAGCAGGCGGCCGAGAGCGATCCGGAACAGATTCGTTGATTTCTTGACTTCGATCACGTTCAATCCACACCAGAAAGATTTTCAGGTGCACCCATGCGATCAGGAGACCTGTTGCACTTTTGAGTAGTGCTTGGACTTGACCTCGTACATGCTGCGGTCGGCTTCGGAAAGAAGCTCTTCCGGGGTGCCGCCGTTAGCCGGATGAAACGCGCTGCCAACGCTGACGGAAACGATGTCCTCGCCGCAAACGGCGCGGCCGGCTTCCAAGACGGCGCGGCTCAAGCGTTTTTCCAAGTGTGTCACCACGTCGACAGTAACTTCCGGGAGGACAAAGACGAATTCATCTCCTCCGAGCCGGCCAACCTGGTCGTATTCGCGGCAGGAAGCCTTGAATTTGTTAGCCACTTCCTGAAGCAACTTGTTTCCGGTCAAGTGGCCAAACTTGTCGTTGACCTTCTTGAAGCCATTCAGGTCGCAAAGCAGCACTGCCAGGGGCCCCCTGGAACGGCGGACGCGCTCGAGCTCCTTGTCGAGATGCAGACAAATAGAACGGGCATTTTGCAAACCGGTGAGGTAATCGGTGCTGGCGGTGCTTTGAGCTTGTTCGTACTGGACAGCATTTTCGACGGAGACGCCGAGCTTGGAGCTGGCGGCGAGGAGCATGCGGAGATGCTCCTGGGTGAAATTATTTTTGTCGCGATGGTAGAGAGAAAGAACGCCGGCAACGGCGTCGCGCCCGCGCAGGGGAACGCTGAGGGCCGACTGCAAGTTGGGTACGCGCGAGGGGATACCGAGGTGAAGAGTTTCGGCTGCGGGATTGCCATTGGTAATGGGCTTCTCGTTGCGGGCCACCCATCCAGAAAGACCCTGGCCCATGGGGATGCGAAGGGTGGCAAGCAACTCGTAATCCACGCCGTGAACGTATTCTGGAATGAGCAGGCCGTCCTGGCAGACGAAAAAGGCGATGGCATCGTGAGGGATCATTTCCTTGAGGCGACCGGCCACCACGGAAAGCGTTTCCTTCAAGCTGAGTGAGTTGCCGAGAGTCTGGGCGAGCTCAAAGAGAAGCTGAGCCTCCTGGCGGGCGGAAATGATGGATGTGAGGAACGAGGTGGCGCGGACTTCGGCTTCAGTGGTGGCTTCGGCATAACCGGAAGAAGGCGCGACTTCGCGATCAATCTTGGGAGCAGTGTCCAGACGCCGCCTCTCGACTTCCATGGCTTTCACCATGGCCTCCAATTCGAGATAACGGCGCTCCATGACCTCTACGACGCGAGGATCAAAACTGCGGCCTTTCTCGCCGCTAAGGTTGCCCATGGCTTCCTCGGGGTTCATGGCCCGGCGATAGGGGCGCTCAGAAGCGAGAGCGTCAAAACAATCCACAGCCGAGAGAATGCGCGCGCCAATGGGAATCGCTTCACGCTTGAGACCCTCGGGATAGCCCGTGCCATCCCATTTTTCGTGGTGAGAACGGACGATAGGGACGACCGGGTAAGGGAACTGCACGCGATCCAGAATGTCCGCGCCGACAGTCGGATGGATTTTCATTTTCTCAAACTCTTCGGGAGTGAGGCGTCCGGGCTTGCAGAGAATGTTTTCGGGGACGGCGAGCTTGCCGATGTCGTGGAGCATGGAGGCGGCGCGTATGGCGTTCAACTGGGACTCATCGAGCCCGAGATCCTTGGCAATCTCGACTGCGTAAACCTGAACGCGGCGAAGATGATCGTGCGTGGTGTGGTCCTTGGCTTCAATGGCGAGGGAGAGAGCCTCGATGGTGCGAAGGTGAAGGGCGGCAATTTCTTCGGCGTGTTTCTTTTGTGCGGCGAGGCGGCTCAAATAAGTCTGATAGGAACGGTAGATCCAATAAACGATGGGGAACGCGACAAGCCCGAATTGCCAGCCAATCAGTGAGTTGATGGCGCTGACTCCGCAGGCAATCAGTGCGCCGAGCAGGTAGTAAGGGAAGGCCCACAAATAGCATTCTTTCCAAACGTGAACGGGATTGCGCTTCTCCGTCATGGCGATGATGCCGGAAACGGAGATGGTGTTGAAGGCGAAGTACGTGGTGGCGGCAGCGGCCATTAGGAGCGGCCAGCGGAAGCCAACCCCGGCGGCGACTTTGCTATGAAAGACAAGTTCAGCGGCGCTAATGGAAAGAGCGAGGTTGGCCAGGTTAAAGAGCCACTGGATGGGGCGCGGACGCGGCTTGGCTTGCCACATGGTCTGCACCAGGCCGCCGAGACAGCCCATCAGGAGCGTTTCGGAATAGGAAAGGTCGAGTATGCCGACGAGAATGAAGAGGAAATTGGCCGACATGGTGGCTTTGATGCCTGGCAAGTGCACTTTGAGAACGGAAGCGGCTAAAGCAACGGCCAGGAAGCAGCCAAACCGGAACAGGTCGTCAGAGTGCCAGTGAAGCAGTGCGTACGGCAGGAGCGGCAGCCCGCCGATGAGCTGAGTGAGAATGAAAGTGACCGCTGGAACCCCCAGGGCGTCCAAGTCAAGCCAGAGGCCAGCTAGGTAGGATTTTTTCCTCGTCACTTCCACCCGTACCTCTCGCTCTCTATCGCCAGGATACGAACGATTCTTCACCTGGACATCGTGTGCCTGAAGTCCAACCAACCACGTGCCTGTGCACACGCCAAGGAACAATCCGAGGGGATGGGCGACTGTACGGCCAAGCCTCCCACTCAGACAAACGGTGGACACTCTTCCTTACCAAATCTTGAGAGGCAAGGGGTGGGTTGGGAATAGTACGGCGAGGGGTTTGTATATAAATGGATACTGGCGTTCAAGCAAAAGGAATGGGGGCCCGCTCACCGAGTGTCACAAAAGTACCCCTCCAAATTGGTCAGAGGCTCCTCAGAAACGGCTCGTACTTTTGTACTAAACCTTTGGGCCCTCTGTCCAATGGCTGCCCGCAGGGGCAAAAACAGATGCTATTCCCACAACGGGAATCAAGGCGTCGGGCCATGTCCCCCCACAAGCGACCGCAACTCTGCCCAGGAGTTTAGCTCACGCTCATGCCCAATAGCCCGGCAACCAAGCAGGCCCCCAGTAACTCCATCCTAAGAACAACGACTTGGGTGCAGAGGTCTCGCCCTCGTGAGCCTGCTTACATTGGTCGCCGCAGGATTGTCTTTCGCCGATGGCAAACACAAGGTGTCGGAAGACCTCGAGGCTCTGAGAGGCGGCCATGGCGGCGCCACGGTGGATGTGATCTTGCCATTCAACCAGACGCCGACCGAAGCTCACCATCAGAAAGTGCGAGCTAAGGGCGGGGTCCTAAACACGTCGGCGTAGCCGCTATGGAAAGCGGAATTGACAACCTGCATGACTTCCAAGATGAAACCGGAAAGAACAGGCTGGTCTTCAACAAGGACTACGCGGAGTGTATGAGAGCTACCGGCAGGATCCTCTCTGCCAAGCCGAGGAAGCGGCATGGAAGGCGGGAATCGTTGTGGTGGTGTCCGCCGGGATATAACATTTCTAACGTGAGCCAAGAGCACGTAGCTGTTCTCGCTGGCGCATCGCGTAGCCGTTAAGCTGACTAAACCATTCACGGACGGATCAGGATCTCACCGTTAGCACGGGGCAGCGCGCCTCGCAGACCACTCGATATGCTTTTGTGTGTGGGACGTTGCCCGCTAGGCTGGTTCTGGCCTTTGCTCCCATGACGATGAGATCCGCCTGGGTTTCTTGCGCGATTCGCAGGATCTGCTCGACGGGCTCGCCGAGAGCGGCTTCGAAATCTACTTTGCAGTGCAACTCGGATTCGCTTGGCACCAGCTCACGGAGTTGGTTCCTGCCGTGTTCTTTTTCGATCGCCAGGACTTCTTCTCTATAAGCCTCGGGGTGCTGAAACACATGCACTAGCCGCAGTCTCGAGAGATGTTCCTGAGCCAGTGAGAAGGCGTATTGGGCCTCGCGCTGCGCGCCCTTTCCGAAATCGGTGGCAAACAGGATGTTTTTGAACTCCAGTTCATAGGGAGGCTCATTTCCGGCCGCCGGCCCTACGATTAGCACCGGCACTTTTGCTTTGCGAAAAATTTCTTCGGCTCCCGAACCGATCAGGACTTTCCGTATCGCACCGATGCCATGGGTGCCCACCACCACCAAATCGATGTCGTACTTCTTGATCGATTCTTCAAGAGCAGGCCAGAGGTTTCCTTCCTGGATGATGACCTTGTACGGCAAAGCCATCAGCCGCCCCGATTTCAAAAGTTTGCGGAAGCCTTCGGCAGCTTCAGCATGCATTTTTTGTGCGGAGGATGCCGCAAGTTCCGGGGATATCATCGGATAGCCGTCCAGCGTAATGATGTGGGTCAAGTATACCGCTGACCCGTAACGCCTCGCGAGAGAAGCCACATATTCCAAGGCTTGATCGGAAGCCGGGGAGAAATCTGTTGCGAGCAGGACGTTCCTAAAGAAACGCTCTTTGTTTAAAGGAATCCGCACGTCCGCGGTTTTCGGGATTGCTTGTGCGTTGATCATCGCAACCTCCTTTTCCACCGCTTGCAAAACCTCATTGGCCGGCCGCCGGCAGAACCTCAACTGCGCTTCGGTGGAACCACAATCATTCTGAAGATTCCTTGGGGTGTGGGCAGTACCGGGTGTCACCTCGACCTGTGACAAAGGTCACAACGCTCGGCAATGACAAGCCTTAGGATTTAGTTTGGTCTGTTCTGGAAATAGTCTATGCAACTTGTCGCCGCGTAAGTGAAACGATGCCACCCTGCCCCACGGAATCCTTACGAACAGCGACAGTGACTGGAGGAGATCATGGCCGTTCGTCCCGGCATTCTGCTTTGTGTATTGTTCGCGGTAGTCTGTGCTGCGGCACGTCAGGACCCAATTGTGAATACGGCGCAGCTTCCACCAACAAATGTGCCATCGGGTAAGGTGATGTACAAACAGTATTGCGCCGCATGCCACGGCGCAGACGGAAAAGGCCGAGGCCCGGCGGCTTCGTCGCTCAACACCCGTCCAGCGGATCTAACGACGCTCGCCAAACGTCATGACGGTAAGTTTCCGCAAGACTACGTAGCTGGCGTGCTTCGTTTTGGCCCCACTGTTTCCCCACATGGTTCTTCAGAGATGCCTGTGTGGGGGCCGATCTTCCAATACGTAGACAACTATGAGGAAAATGCAACGCGGCAGCGAATTAAGAATCTCTGCGACTATTTGCAATCGCTACAGGGAAAATGACCGAGCAAGACAGACGCCCGTTCTAACACCCCAGTTTTGCTACACACCCTGAGTAAGATTACCGCTAAGTTATTACACACCGCTAGCTCGAGCCGGAGCGTCTGCTTCGGGCGCAGGCGACTTTAAATACGCAAAGGCGAGGGACTCTGACCAGGGCCCGCAGTTTCCCAGTACGGGCCTGGCCCTGAATCGTTTCCGGATGCACCCGGGGCACAATCAGACATGAAGGCCGAATCGAGTCAGCATTTCGCGTCGCCCAAGACTTGTGACGCCCAAGGCCCTGCTGTCGAGATCCTGGACCAGCCATTTTCTTTTCAGG
>DATKHV010000054.1:0-17814 GCA_035510055.1 Candidatus Cybelea sp.
AGGATGCCGTCCCAGAGATCGCTGGCGGCGACGATGGCGAGGCGGATACTTTTGCCGCGCTTTTCCGCCATGGAGAGTGCCTGGGTAAACAACTGCTGCTCGATGCTGCCGAAGAGCTGCTCGGCGTCCAGATCGTATTCGCCCGAAGCTGAGCGACGCAGCAGGCGCACGTGTAGCACCACCACGTCTCGGCGGCCCGGCTTCACGCGATCCAGGACGCTGCCAAGATGATAAAGCGCGTGAATGTTGCTGACCGGCACGAGAATGTTGCCAGGGCGAGCTCCCACCGCTTCGGGCGTAAGTTCGCCCTCCATCGCGAGGTGGAACTGGTCCATCTCCACGCGCTGCGCGGCGGTTCGACCGCGCTGGGTGATTCTTTCGGAGATGGTGAAGACGATGAACAACGCGACCGAGAAAATTCCGCCGGCTATCGTGGCCTCTTTCTTGGTGAAGAGGTTGATCACGGCGATGCCGAAGAGCGTCAAGGTAATCAAGCCTAGGCCGAGTGGAATTTCCACCCCAAACAGGTGGAAGTTCAGCGGCACGCGATACTCGCGGTCTCCCGGATGCGTATAGCGCAGCACCAGGACTGCCATGCCCTTCATGGCGAAGCTCCAGATCACGCCGAAGGCATACAAGTTGGCAAGAAACGTGACGTCGCCGCGACTGATGATGATGGTCAGAATTTGGAGTGCCGCGACGATGTTGATAATCCGGTAGGAGGTCCCAAAACGCCGGTGCGGCTGGCGAAACCAACTGGAAAGCACGCCGTCTTCGGAAACGCGGCTTAGGACTCCATTGGAACCGACGATGGCGGTGTTGACGGCCCCGGCCAGAATCATCGTGCCGACCACGACGACGAAGCCATGGAAAAACAGGCGCAGAAGAAACGGGCCTTCCAAATTCATGGCCAGTCCGCCGATGAGGTTTTCCAGGAAGTGTTGCCGCTGCGCATCGGGAATAATCATTACCGCGAAGAAGGAAACCAGCGAGGTAAATACCAGGCTATAGATGAAGATGACCAGGCCGGTTTTTTTCAGATTGGGCAGCTTGGGATGTTCGATTTCGCGATAGACCTGGGCCAGGGACTCTTCGCCGCTCATGGCCAGGACGGAGTGGCCCAGGCCGACAAAGATAGCGATGATGCCGGCAAAATGGGCAAAGCGGATTCCATAGAGCCAACCCATCGCGTTTGGCTCAAGCTTCAGGTTGCGCGGATGCGGGAACGGCGGGAGCGGGGAGTGGCGCACCATGGCGGTGTAGATGCACCAGCTAATCAGGATGACGACCATGACGGTGGTCACCTGCATGATGCGCATAGCCTTCTGGCTGGATTCGTGGACGCCCTTTACGTTGTACCACCAGAAATAAAGGGTGCAGAGAATCGCAAAGCACGCGGCGCCAAAATCAGGCGAGATGTGCAGGCCCAGATGGATGTAGTCCGAGGTTTCGTTGAACAGGCCGGTGATGTACTGCCCGGCGGAAACGCCACTGATAGGGCCGGTCAGAATGTAGTCGAACATCAGGGCGGAAACGCTGAACTTCGCGATCGTGCCGCCCATGGCTTCCTTGACGACGCGATAGACGCCGCCGCGGACGAACATGCTGCAGCTTTCCACGTAGATCGCGCGGACCGCGTAGGAAAACAGCATGATGCCGAGGATGAACCAGGGCGCGGCCTTGCCGATGTAGCCTTCGGCTTCGCCGCCCGCGTAGTATGCCGAAGAAGCCAGATCGTTAAGCACGATCGCGGCGGCACGCCAGAAGGAAATGAAGCTCAGGAGCGCCGTGGTGGCAACCAGAACGCGCGGAATACCGTTGCCGCGGCTGCCTGCGGCAGCCGGGCTATGGGGAGTGCTGTTCACGTCTGGGTATCGTTAAATTGCAGATTGAAATGCTCGCATTTTTAGGGCGGTAAGTCTAGCTTGCCGCGGCGACGAATGCTCGAAATGCCCTAGCCGGCATGGGCTCGGAAGGCCGTGGCGCATTCGGCGCAGGGGCAGATATTGCGGAGATGGTCGTAGCTGTAGATGCCCGTGGAATGGCCATCGGTAAAGCTGATCTGCACCGCATAGTTGCCCACCACCGTGGCGGCTTGGGCGCGCGGCCGGGGCTTGAACATGGGCAGCACTGGAGAGGATTTGAAAGAGGAAGCGCCTAAGGAAGCTTTCTTCTCCCGTGCTTCGTTGCACGTAGCGCAGGGACATTCCTCGCGCAGATAGGCAAACTCGTAGTGGCTCAAGTGGCCGTCGGCCCAGGTGATATCCACCCCGGCGCCGCTCGAAACGTGAATCTTGACGCTGGTCGGCTTTTTTCTCGGGTCGCTGGGCGTCGGCATGATCTCGATACGCGGCTAGGCTTTAGGCTTACCGTTACAGCACTCACCCGGAGGAATGGGATTCCCATGCGGGCAGGTCTTCGGGTGACCCAGGAATGTACAAATGCGCTGGTCTAGTTCCGGGCTGATGATGTGCTCGAACTTGCAGGCTTGCGTGTGCGCTTCGGATTCGTCGATGGAAAAAGTGTCCTTGAAGAGGCGCTCGGCCAGGCGATGGCGGCGGACCACGTCGCGCGCGCGCTGGCTGCCCACGGGCGTGAGCTGCACTTCCCCGTTCTGCATTTCGACCAAGTGCAGGTCGGACATGCGGGAAAGAACGCGCCTGGCAGGCTCGTTGACGACCACTGGCAGGCTACCCGCCGGACCAGTGGCTTGCAGGCGCTCCGCTTCGGCGGGCTTCCCTTCTTCGCCGCAAACCCAGATTTGCTCGAGGAGATGGTCGAAACGGATTTCGTCGTCGGTGGAAACCGGAGTGCAACAGTCCGGCGTGTCGGCCAGCGGACAAGCCAGCGGATGGCCTGGACCATGCTGCGCCGTGTCAAAGTGCAGGTGGCCATGAGCGAGTTCGATGCGGCGGTCGGCTTGGCGGGCGATGTCCGGATCGTGCGTCACCATCAGGATGGTGTGGCCGGAGTTGTGCAATTCGCGGAAGATCTGGATGACGATGTTTTCGTTGGCTTCGTCGAGATTGCCGGTGGGCTCGTCGGCGAGAATAATCTTCGGTTGATTGATGAGCGCGCGCGCGATGGCCACGCGTTGCTGCTCGCCGCCGGAAAGTTGCGCGGGGAGATGGGCCAGGCGCTCGCCAAGGGCTACGCGCTTCAGCGCTTCTGCGGCTTCCTTCTCGTCCGTGACGCTGTGGAAATATTGCGCGAGCATCACATTTTCCAGCGCGGTCAGATACGGCACGAGATGAAATTGCTGGAAGACGAAACCGACTTTCTCGGCGCGGTAACGAACCAGTTCGTTTTCGCGAAGTCTCCCTAGGTCGACGCCGTCAACGACCACGTGTCCTGACGTGAGCGTGTCCAGGCCGCCGAGAATGTTGATGAGCGTAGTCTTTCCGGAGCCGGAAGGACCCATGAGCGCGACCCACTCGCCGCTATGAACATCGAAGCTCACGCCGCCGAGCGCGCGCAAGTTGCCATACTGCTTGATCAGATTTTCGATGACTACTTGCTTAGCCGCAATTCGCGGCGGCGCCGCAACTAGGGTACTCACGCTTCACCCCTGAACACCGATGCCGGCCGGATGCTGGCCAGCCGCCGCAGCGGGAAGGCACTCAGAATCGCGACGATGACAGTTAAAGCCACAGCTACAGGATACACAATCAGCCGCGGCCGCGCCGCCACTCCGAAGACCGCTTTGCCCAATCCAACAGAAAGGAAAATCCCCGCCGCCGCGCCAAGCAAGCCGCCGGCAAGCCCGAGCAAGGCCGCTTCCGCAAGGAAAAGCCGCAGCACGCGCCGCATCGACCCGCCAATCGCTTTCATCAAGCCCACGTCCATCTTCCGTTCCATGGCCACGTTGGTCATCGCTGCCATCACGCACAGCCCGGTCAATAGGAGCACGATTCCCACCGTGGCCGTCAGCAACCCGCTGATGCGGCCGTAGATCTTGGCTTGGGCTTCGGTGAATTGGCGGATCGGAAGAACCTGGGCGTCAGGAAGAATCCGCTGAAGATCCTTAACATAGTCTTGCACTTCGCTGGGCGTACCCGGGACGACGAGCTCGATGGAGCTGATGCGGCCGGGCAGACCGGCCAGCCGCTGCGCGGCTCGCAGTCCGATGGCCACCTGGTCGTCTTCGGGTCCACCGGTTTGGTAGAAGCTTCCGACGTGGCAAGTCTCGCGGCGATCGGCATTCGTCAACGTGAAATCTGCGTCTTGCTGGTCTCTCAACTGGCGCGCAACATTTGTGCCCACAACGCACTCGTTACCCGTGATTGGCACAGCCGCATTGGGAGTGAGTGAGGCGCTGGGCGAAGATCCAACCGCGCCGGTGAGAAACGCTAGCGGATGGCTACCCGCGACGACGGCAGAAAAAGATTCTCCGCGCCCTACCGGAGAAAGCCGCGCTACCAGGTAGAGCCGCGAAGTTATTACCACGCGGCCGCTTCGGAGATTCACCGGCACAGAGGGGACCAGGGATTCGGGCAATGTTTCGGCGCGGAGTTGCGAAGAATTTTTGGAGAGCACCATCACATTGGCCCCGAAAGCGCGGAACTCCGTGGTGAGGCGACGCTTGGCGTCCACTTCGAGATTGAGGAGGGCGGCGGTGACGGCGGCGCCTGCGCCAAGAGCAAGCAACATGACGAAGAGGCGGCCCGGATTGGCGCCGAACAAGCGGCGCATGATGCGCCAGAACATGGCCCGATTGGTAGCGCGGCGGTCGGCCATCATTCGCCTCGCAGGATAGGCGCCGGTTCGATGCGCGAAGCCCGATGCAACGGAAGGGCGCTGCCCAGAATCGTGACGCCGGCAGCCAGCGCAATAATCACAAAAAAGACAATCAGCGAAGGCTCAGGCGCGGCCCCAAAGATTTTTTCGCCAAGAAGCCGTGCCAGAATTATCCCCAGCGCATAACCGGCTCCTCCGCCCAGGAAGGCAAGCAAGAGTTGTTCCGCCGCGAGCAGAAATCCCACTGTGCCGGCGCCCGCGCCCAGCGCCTTCATCAAGCCAATCTCGGTGCGCCGTTCGATCACCGAAGCCGCTGAAGACGCGCCGACAGCCAAGGCCGCCGCCAGCAACGCTGCGCCGGTCACCAGCCACAGCAGCATGCGCACTCGCGTAAGAATCTGCCCTTCGCCCTCCGCCACGCGCCGAATCACGCGCACCTCGGTGCCCTTCAGCTCCTCGCCAATTTGCAGAGCGATTGAGGAAATGTACGGCGTGCAATACCAGCGGTCATATTCCACCGGTGTCATGGTCTTGGGATCTTTGCGCGCAAAGGCATCTTCCGGCTTGGTCAGCGCACTGACAAAGAGCTTGCGGTATTGTCCCGGCTTGTTGGCCAGTTCCTGCGCCACGGAAAGCGGCGCGAGCACGCTTTCATCTTCCGGCCCCCCCGAGGAAAGCAGTCCCACCACTTTCATGGTGATCCAGCGGCTATGATCTCCCGCACTCACGTTTAGATCGTCGCCGATCTTCACGCCAAACTTCTTTGAGAAATGGACGCCCGCAACGCATTGCGGCGAACTCTCGGCAAACCACTTCCCTTCGACGTTCCACCAAGGATTTGTTTTTTCGACTCCGCTGACGTAGGTAGTGCCGTCCGGAATGGCCATGGTGTGCTGGGCCCAAGCACCGATGAGCGTCGCATTTCCAACCGCGGCCGGTGCGAGCGAAGTCTTGGAAGCCGGCGACCAAGCCGCGACGGGAACCTCGAGGATGGGGCTGAATCCCATGATGTTGTGGCGCCAGAAAATCGTTTTCAATTTGGGCAGGTCCGCTTCCGGCAGATATGCTCCCGCATTCACCGGACGATAATCCACGCCGCCAATTTCGAGCGGCAGCGAATCCGCTTGCGGTGTAACCAACAAATTCGCGCCCAAACTGCGGAATTCTTTCGCCAGCCGGTCGCCAACATCCAGCGATACGCTCAGCGCCGCCGTCGCTACGCCCATGCCAAGCGCCAGCGCCGCCCCGGTGAGGAACTTGTGCCGGGGACGGCGTCCAAAAGAGTCGGCAACAATTCTGAGAAACATAAAGGGTTGGTAGCGCTAGCAAAGGCACGCTAGAGAGTGCCGCTACTGCGGAATCTCCTTGGCCGCTAAGGTCAACGCCGAAATATCGATCAGCAAGTCTCCGCCATCCACATGCCATGCCACACCGATCGGATTGCAGCCCCCTTGATCCCCAATCGACGGAATGTAAATCGCCGAAGCGCAGTGCCGGCAAATGACGTTCTGGCCATCCTGCCGGTAGCCCTCCGCTCCGCAGATGCGGCAAGCATCCAATGCCACTCCCCACCCGTTCGGCTTCTTGATAATCATGAACCGCAGCAGCTGACCGCCCGCATTCACAGTGAAAAGATGCAGGCCACCATCCTGAACTTCACTGACCGGCACGCGCACATTATTCCCAACCGCGGCAATCGCCCGGGCCGTCGGCGGCGCCGAGTTTGCCCGCGCATAAATAAAATCAGCCGTAAGCACCAGAATCACGGTGAGCGACGCGACGGCTGCCGCCATCATCCAATTCCGTTGACGCCGGTTCTGCGACTCGAGCAGCCGCTTCTCCGCTTCATTCCTCGCTCCCGGACCGCCCTTATTCTGCTTGGCCGCCTGCCATTCGCGAAGAATCAACAGCGTCGCCGCGCCAAAAATGAAAACAAAAAAGAACAGCTCGTTGCGGACAATGGGCCCCAGAATGGCCATTTCCGTCTTGCTCGACGGCAGCCAGCGCGCTTCGCTCAGTTCGTGCAAGCCGGTAATCGCCAGTTGAAATGCCACCAGCATTAGAATGAGGCTCGTGGCGGCAAAGAAGCGGTGGAGCGGCACGCGCAAAGTGCCCTTGAAGAAGAAAAGTCCTACCGTGACCGCCCCAGCGATCCCCGCAATCGTCCCGATCCAGGTCTCGAGCCCCTCGCTTGAAAGCTCCACGGCTCGCAATATCAGGGCCAGCTCCGCCCCCTCGCGCAAGACCATCAAAAAAACAAAAAGAAAGATTCCCCAACCCACCGCGCTCCCCGCTTTTTCCGCGTAGGCCTCCACCTTGGCTTCAATTTCTTTTTTCAGGTGCCGCGCAACTCGGTTCATCCATACCATCATCGTAATAACGAAGACCGCCGCTATGAGCAGCAGCAGCCCCTCGAACCCGTCTTCGTTGATACGGAAGCGCTCCAAAGCCACGGCCACCGCCAGGCTGAGCGCCGCAGCCGCCGCCACGCCGTACCACACGAATCGCGCCAAGTGCGGGCGGCCCGTGCGAGAAAGATAGACGAGAATGATGCCGACAACGAGCGCAGCTTCCACGCCTTCGCGAAGCGCAATGAGTAGAGCCGAGAGCAAAGCGACTCCAGTTGTAAATGATTTGCAACTACAATTTAATTCTACCGCACCCCAGCATTTCCGTCAACCGGACCAGTTTGGTCCTATTTCCTTCCCACGCCTAGGTTATCCTGTTTGATGCTCATGCGCATCATCCGGGGCAGTCTCGCTTTTCTCTTGTCGTTGCTGCTTTGCGCACAGGTTCCCGCACAAGGGCCGGTGCCATCAGAGCCGCAAGCCGCCCCGGTGCGCCCCGATCCCCAGCGTGCTCAGAAATATGTCGAACAGGGAGACCAAGCCGCGGAAGCTGGAAATTACCAGGAAGCGCTCGTGGCGTACGAAGAAGCAGCGCGTTACGCCCCTCAGGAGGCTTACGTCATCGAACGCGGTGCCGCGCTGCGCTCCAAGCTGGTTCGCGCCTACATCGAAAGCGCGGAACGGGATGCTTTGGCAGGCTTGCTGACCAAGGCCACGGAGGATTTGCTAACGGCGCTGCGGATCGATCCCGGAAACACTATCGTTGAAGAACGGCTTGCGCAAATCAAGGCCCTGGATGACCAGCCCCCTACCAAGCACGCCTCCCGAATCCCCGGCCTGCCGCGGCTTCAGCCGCAACCGGGAAAGCAGAAGCTGGACCTGCGCGGTGATACCCAGACGGTCTATGAACAACTGGCTAGCTTGTTCGGCATCCAAGTAGCCTTCGATCCGGACCTCAGTGCGAAGAGCGTGCACCTCCGCCTTGATGATGTGGATTTCAACACTGCCGCGACCCTTCTCGGAACGCAAGCGGGAACCTTTTGGGTCCCGCTGACTCCCGCGAAAATGTTTGTCGCTCCCGATACGCCGGAAAAGCGCCGGCAGTACACCGGGGAAGCGGAGCAGACCTTTCCGTTGGCGGCCGCCGTCGGCCCCGAGGATGCCACCGAGATGCTGCGCATCCTGCGCGACATCACCGCAGCAACCCACATCGACCTGGACACTCGCAGCCGCACCATCACCATGCGCGACACCCCCGAGCATCTCGCTCTTGCCGGAGAATTGATCGAGCAACTCCAAAGGGCCCGCGGCGAACTCGTGCTGGAGATCGAACTCCTCGAAGTGGACCGCAACAAAGCGCGCGCGCTCGGAATTATCCCTCCGTCTTCGGAACAGATTATCGGCTTGACGACTCAGGACTTAAATTTGATTAAGTCCTCGACCACGCTCACCAACCTGCTCACCAACATTCAACAAGTTTTCGCCGGAAAGGGCTTCTCCGGCATTCCCTCGGTGGTCCCCATTGGAGGCGGCTTGTCCACTTTTCTGCTCACCCTTCCGAGCGCCGCCGTCAATTTCTCCGATTCTCTCTCGCTGGTTCAGAGCGGGCGCCAGGTGCTCTTGCGCGCACAAGACGGAAAGCCCGCAACCTTTTTTGTCGGCGACCGCTTTCCCATCACGCTTTCGCTGCTTTCCGGTAGTTTGGGCAACAGCACTGCTCTGACGGGTCTGCCGGCCTCCACGGTTTTCCCGGAAACTAGCTTCACGGTCGGCGCCAATCCCTCCGCGCTCGTCGCCAATAGCTTCACCGGCGGCACTCTGCCGGATCTGGCGGTCGTTTTTAACGACGCCCAGGCCAACACGTTTGTCATTTTGCAGAATCAAGACAATGGAACGTTCGTTCAGGTAACGCCCCCGCCGAGCACCCTGGGCGCCAACGAAACCGGCCAAGTGGCCATAGGTACCGGAGTTTTCCGCAATGACAGTGCAAAGTTTTCCAGCACTCAACCGGCAGATGTGGTGCTGGTGAATTCCACTTCGAACAACGTTTCCGTGCTATTGGGTAGCGTCGACAACACCGGCAAAGCCAACGGACTTTTTACCGAAGCCCCCGGCTCTCCCTTGGCGGTGGGAATCAATCCCAGCTCCGTAGTCGTCGCGGACTTCAACGGCGACGGTTTTCTGGACTTCGCCGTCGCCAATCAAGCCGACAATTCCATCTCGCTTTTCCGCGGTAACGGAGACGGCACTTTTACGGAGTTTCCGTCTTCTCCCTTCAAGCTGACGAATAGCACCACGATTTCGGAGTCCGCTCCTGTCGCCATGGTCGGCGCGAATTTTCGGAACCAGTTCAACACCATTAATAACGGAGCTGAAGTGGACCTCGCCGTCGTAAACCAGGCCTCGAACAACATAAGCATATTGCTAAGTTCCGTGGATCAGAATCTGAACGTCACTTTTACGGAAGCCCCCAATTCGCCTGTCTCGGTAGGCACTACTCCGGTAGCGATCGCTGCGGGGGATTTGAACGCCGACGGCGTCCCGGATCTCGCCGTCGTGAACCAGGGCAACTCCTCCGTTGCCGGTTCGGTTTCCATCCTGCTAGGAAGCGCGAATCTGGACGGCACGTTCACGGAAGCTACGGGTTCCCCGCTGGCGACCGCCGCGACTCCCGCCGGAATTGCCATCGGCAATTTCGCGAACAGCACCGTCCCGGCCTTGGCGGTGACCAACAAGGGCTCGGCGACGGTCGGTGTTTACCTTGGACTGGGAAGCGGCACCTTTGCTGCGCGCATCGAGCTGAACACGCCTCCCGGACCGTCGGCGCTCATCGCCTCCACTTTGACCAGCAGCGGGCTTCCCGACATCGCTTTGCTGTCCCAGGATCCGTCCGCCAGCCAAGGCGAAGTAACCGTAATTCAGGATTCCACGGGTCTTGCCAACAGTTCGACCTTCGGCGGCGTGGCGCAGACGCCTTATCCGGCTTCGGAATATGTCGATCTCGGCGTGAAGATAAAGGCCACGCCCACGCTTCATCCCAACAATGAAGTGACGCTACAGCTGGAATTCGAAATTCGCGCTTTGGCCGGCTCCAGCGTGAACGGTATTCCCGTCCTTTCCAATCGCACCTTGACGCAAACCGTGCGCGTCAAAGAGGACGAACCGACCTTGATTGGCGGCCTCACCGATAGGGAAGAAACGCGCTCCATCACGGGACTGCCGGGCTTCGCGGAGATTCCGGTGGCGGGATACTTGTTCGGAGGCCGGAACCACACGCTTCAGGATACCGAATTGTTGATTGTCGTCACGCCCCGCAAAGTGCGTTTGGTCGATCATCTCACGCGGGCCATCTTCGCGGGCCGCGGCGATCCCGGAAGCCACGCATCGGCGGGCCCCGGAGCGCAACCGCCCCAGGGAATTCCGCCACAAGCGGCACCACCGCCAGGGGTAATTCCCCAACCACCGGTGCCGCGGCCGCCGCAACCCTAGCCGGATTACGGCAAGGCTTCAAAAACTACGATGGGTTGATAAGTGCGCGGAACCACGGCTTCGGCAATAGCGATAAGTTTATCCTGCTGGCTGAAAACCCGCAGCCGGGGCGGTTTCGGTTCCCCGCCATCGAGCTGCTTGGTCGCTCCAGGAGGCGGTTCGACGCGGCCCGGCTGCAGCTGGGCAAGCATAATGTTGAACTTCGTGCCATGCCGAACGCGCTTTTCGACGACCGGCAAAACATTCACCCGCGGAAAATTCGTCAGCAGGCTTTCGAGCGGGATCAAGCAGTCCGCGAATTTGCCGGCTTGCCGGGCTTCGGCAAGCTCTTCGAGGGTGATGGCTTGTTCCATCGAAAACTCGCCCACCGCCGTGCGCGTGATTTCCGCCAGGTGCGCGCCGTACCCGAGCTTTTGTCCCATTTCGTGCGCCAGCGAACGGATGTAGGTGCCAGAAGAGCACTCGATGACAAAACGCGCGATGCTGCCTCGGATCTCTTGCAACTCGTATTCGTAAATCTCGATTTCCACGGCTTTCAGCTCGACCGCCTGTTTCTTTCGCGCCAATTCGTAGGCGGGGCGCCCTTTCACTTTCTTCGCGGAAAAGGAAGGCGGCATCTGCTCGAAACGCCCGACGCGTTCTTCGGCAAGTTTTTTAATCGTGGCAGCGTGCAACTCGGGTGCCACGTCCGGCCCTTCGGCTTCACCATCGGAATCGTAGGTATCCGTCGCGAAGCCAAAACGAAAGCCCGCTTCGTAGCGCTTGCGGCGTCCGGCATAGAACTGCACCAGTCGCGTGGCGCGCCCCAGTAGCAGCACCAAAACCCCAGTCGCTAGCGGATCGAGCGTGCCCAAATGTCCGATCTGCCGGAAACCCGCCAAATGGCGCACCGCATCCACCACGTCGTGCGAGGTCTTCCCTTGTGGCTTGTTGATGACAAGCGCGCCGTCCATCGGCGCCGGCAGTGGTGGTCTTGGCATTTTTCAAAAGGTGAGACTAATGGAACCTCATCGCAAGAAGTTCTCTTACTTGCGACTAAGAACTTATTACTGCTGCGGCGTAGGCGGATTGTCTTTCTTCATTTCTTTTAAGAGCCGCTCGATCCGCTCGACGTGTTCCTGCGAAAGATCCAGCGTGAAATGCAATTCCGGTACGCGCCGGAGCTGCAACCGCTCGACCAGTTCCCGGCGAATGTAACCGGCCGCATGATCGAGCGCTTTGATGGCGTCCGATTGCTCCTGGTTCGTTCCCTTTACGCTGATGAACACCCGCGCGTGCTTCATGTCCGGCTGGACGCGCACTTCGCTGGCGACCACGCTGACTTCCAGCCGCGGATCTTTCAGCTCTCCCGCCAGCATGGCGTTGATTTCGTGGGCGATCTCCTCGCCCACGCGTTCGTGCCGGTGATTGGCTGGACTCATTGGCGTCCCTGAGACATTCTCTAAACAATCTCGACCGCTTGATTGATCAAAAACGACCCGAGGATGCGGTCCGCCTCGTTCAAAACCTTCTCGAGCATTTCTCTCACGTGCTTCTCTTCGTTCGAAATCGTCACAATACCCACGACCGAGCGCTGCCACGCTTCGTGGTGTTCCAGTTCCGCCACGGCCACGTTGAAATCCCGCCGCAGCTTATCCTTCAAGCTGCGCAGAACTTGTCGTTTGTCCTTTAGCGATTGCGCGTCCGGGATGTGCAGCTCGAGGGTGAGCAGGCCAACCGGCATGTGCGGCTCCGGGGGACAAACTTGCGGATTATTTCCTGCCGGCGGACCCGCCGCCTTGTCCGGCGGCTTCCGCGGCGCTCATCTTCGTAACGCTGAAGCATTCCAGGATGTCGCCGACTTTCACATCGTTGAAGTTCGCGACACCCGCTCCGCATTCAAAGCCGGTGCGGACTTCGCTGGCATCATCCTTGAATCGCTTCAAAGAATTTAGCTTCGACGTATAAATCACCGCTCCCTCACGCAGCACGCGCACCTGCGCGTCGCGCTTCAGGATGCCATCGACCACATAGCAGCCGGCAATCGTTCCCGCGCCCTTGACGCGGAAGGTGTTGCGAACCTCGGCCCGGCCAAGGTAGGTTTCCGTGACCACCGGCTCGAGCAAGCCTTCCATGGCTTTCTTCAGCTCGTCGGAAACTTCGTAGATGATCGTGTGCGTGCGGATATCCACATGTTCTTGCTGCGCCAGGTCCAGGGCCTTGCGGTCGGGCCGCACGCCGAAGGCAATCACGATGGCCCCGGATGCGGAAGCCAGCAGCACATCATTTTCCGTCACCGCGCCGACGCCCGAACCGATGATCTTCAGCTTTACCTGGTCGGTAGAAAGTTTCGGTAGCATTTCGCTGAGCACTTCCACCGAACCCTGCACGTCGGCCTTGATCACAATACCCAATTCCTTGACATCGCCGGCTTTCAATTGTTCGTGCAGCTGGTCGAGCGTGATGCGCGAGCCGCTGATGCGCGCCATCGCCGCGTCGCGCTGCTTGCCCTGGCGGTATTCGACGACATGCCGCGCTTTGGCTTCGTCGGTCACCTGAAAGAGATCGCCGGCATCCGGCACGCCCTGCAAACCGAGCACTTCGACGGGCGTGGACGGCGGTGCGTCTTTCACGACACGGCCGCGGTCATCAAACATCGCACGTACTTTGCCGAACACCGATCCGCAGATGAAGAAGTCGCCGGAGTTCAGCGTTCCATTCTGTACGAGAATGGTAGCCACCGGGCCGCGTCCCTTGTCCACGCGTGATTCCAGCACCGTGCCCGTCGCGGGCGCGTCGGGATTGGCTTTAAGCTCCCGCAAATCCGCGACCAGCAAAATGGTCTCGAGCAGCTTCGCGATCCCAATTTTCTTTTTCGCGGAAACTTCTACGAACTCCGTATCGCCGCCCCACTCCGCAGGCATCAGGCTGTTTTCCGTCAGTTGCCGCTTCACGCGCTCCAATTGCGCTTCCGGCTTGTCGATCTTGTTGATCGCCACGATGATGGGCACCTTCGCGGCTCGGGCGTGGTCAATGGCTTCTTTCGTTTGGGGCATGACGCCGTCATCGGCCGCCACCACCAGCACCACGATATCGGTAACCTTCGCGCCTCGCGCGCGCATCCTCGTAAACGCTTCATGACCCGGCGTGTCCACGAACACCACGGCGCGGTCGTTGACCACCACCTTGTAAGCGCCGATGTGCTGCGTGATCCCGCCCGCTTCGCCCGCGGCCACGTCCGCTTCGCGAATCGCGTCCAGCAAACTCGTCTTTCCGTGATCGACGTGGCCCATCACTGTCACCACCGGGGGCCGCGTCTTCAAACTTTCCTTGGTTTCTTCCTTCGCTACCTCAAGCACCATCTCTTCTTCCAAAGAGACAACGCTCACCACCCCGCTGAACGCTTCGGCAAGCGTGGTTGCCGTCGGCACGTCCAAGGCCTGGTTGATGCTGGCGAAGACGCCCCGGTCGAGCAGGTTTTTTAAGAGTTCCTTGGCGCGCACGTCTAGCTTCTCCGCCAGTTCGCGAATGGTGATGCCTTCGGTGATGGTCACTTCGCGCGGTGGGCGCGGCTCCGGCGGTGCTATGACGGCCACCGCGCTGCGGCCGGCTCCTGGGCGCTGCCGCGTCGGATGCAGCTTGCGCTCACCCTCTTGCTCGCGCTTGTCAAGAACGGGGCGCTGGCGCTGCGGGGGCTTGCGGGTGTAAAGCGGCTTGCCCGGCTCTGCCTTGGGTGGCAGCTTCTCTGGAAATGGCGGCAGCATTCCCGGACGTCCGGGCGCGCGCGGGCCCGGCCGCGTACCCGTCGGCATTGCGCCGCGTCGCTGCTCAAAAGGCCGGGACTGTGGCCCACCTGGACCACCCGGGCCGCCGGATCGTGGCGTGAAGGTCCGTCCTTGGCCGGGTTGCTGGGGACGCATCGGCTGCCCAGGACGCGGGCCGCTCGGACGCGATTCCCGGCTTGCGTCGGGAAGAGGCCCACGATTGCCGGTGGGCAACGGACCGCGATTCCCTGTCGGCAATGGTCGTGACGGAGCGCCCGGCCTTGCTGGCGCGCCGGTGCGCGCCGGAGCAGCGCCGGGTGCAGCCGCCGCAGGACGCATCGCCGAAGGCTGCGTACCGGCAGGTGTCGCCGGCCTTGCAGGTGCCGTGGGTCGCATGGGTGTAGCTGGTCGCGTCGCTCCAGGCGTTGCTGGTGCTCCAGCAGGGGCGGGCGGGCGAATCGGAGTTGCCGCTGGTGCAGTCGTTGTGGGCGCGGCAGGCTTCACAGCCGGCGGTGCCACAGTTGGTGCCGGAGCCGGCGCCTTGGTCGTAACTGCAGCAGGCGTTTCTTGCACAACCGGCTTCGCCACTGGCACCGCAGCAACGGCAGGCGCACTTGGTTTCGCGGCCACCGGAGCCACGCTCGCTGGCGGCGCTGCCGCAGGCGCAGCAGGCCTCATCCGTGCGACCTTGGCAACCGCTTCCTTGGCCTCTTTTTCCTTCTTAGCAGCTTCTTCCGCTTGCGCTTCCTGTTCAGCCGCTCCTAGAATTTTTTTGCGCACTTTCTCCGCGACGTCCGCGGGAATCGAGCTCGAGTGCGTCTTCTTCTCCGTGACCCCGTAACCCGGCAACAGGTCAATGATAGCTTTCGCCTTGACCTCCAGTTCGCGGGCTAGTTCGTTAATTCGGACTTGATTTACGTCGGTCATGCGCTCCGTTCTTGACTACGACTTCGCCTCTTCCGCCTTGGCGGCATCGCCTTCTTCGCTGGCGGGCGCGGACTCTACCGCTTCTACTGCGCTTTCCGCTGCCGTCTCGGCCGCAGGGGGAGCTTCTTCCACCGCTTGTGCTGCCGCTTCAGCAGCAGAAGCGCCTTCTTCGGCCGCGGCTTCTCCACTCGCGGCCGCCCCCGCGCTCGCCGCCGCTTCAGTGCCGCCTTCATAAAATCGGTTTACCGCCTGATAAATCTTGTCCACCATCTTTTCGCCGATGCCCGGAATTTCCATCAATTGTTCCGGCGTCATTCCCGCGAGCTTCTCGACAGAGTTAATCCCTGCCGCTTCAATCTTTTCGATGGTCTTCGCGCCTACGCCCGCTAGTGACGTCAACGGCGTCGCCGGAGCGGTCAGCGCGGTCATCTGCTCTTCGATTTCCTGGCGCTTCTCTTCTTCGCTCTTGATGTCGATGTCCCAGCCGATCAGCTTGCTGGCCAGCCGGACGTTCTGTCCCTTCTTGCCGATGGCCAGCGAAAGCTGCGAATCCTCCACGATCACTTCGAGCTTCTTAGTTTCCGGGTCGGTGATCTGCACGCGCGTCACTTTCGCCGGGCTCAGGGCCTTCTGCGCAAACGCCACCGTCTCTTCGCTGTACGGAATAATGTCGATCTTCTCCCCGCGCAGCTCGCGGATGATGGACTGCACACGCATGCCCTTCATGCCGACGCACGCGCCCACCGGATCGACGTCCTTGTCACGGCTCATCACCGCCACTTTTGTCCGCTCGCCCGCCTCGCGCGCCGCAAATCGAATCTGCACCGTGCCGTCATAGATTTCCGGCACTTCCATCTCGAACAAACGTTGCACCAGGCTGGCATCCGCGCGCGACACGATCACCTGCGGTCCCTTCGCCGCGCGGTCCACCATTTTGATGACCACGCGCAACCGCTCGCCGATGTTGTACGTTTCCAGTTTCGATTGCTCGCGCTTCGGCAGCCGCGCTTCCGTCCGCCCCATGTCCACGATCAGGTCCGGACCTTCGGCGCGCTTCACGATCACCGTCACCAGCTCGCCCACGCGCGTGTGGTATTCGTTGTAAATCGTGTCGCGCTCGGCTTCCCGCACTTTCTGCAAAATCACTTGCTTGAACGTTTGCGCGGTAATTCTCCCAAACGCTTCCGTCGACTTCGCCGCGATGATTTCCGTCCCAATTTCCGCCGCCGGATTCTTTTTCTTCGCTTCCGCGAGGCTGATCTCTTTTTTCGGGTCGGCCACTTCTTCTACGACCGTCTGCACAGAATACACGTCCACCTGTCCGGTCTCCGGATTGAACTTCGCGCGCAGGTCTTCTTCCGACTTGTAATGCTTGCGCGCCGCCACCACCATGGCGTCTTCGATCGCCGATATTACCACCTCCGGCTCGATGTGCTTCTCGCGGCTCAGCATTTCAATCTGTTGGTAGAGCAAATTCGCCATGTCTAGTTCCTACGATCTCCGCTTCCCACTCCGTGTAATTTCTTTGCGTTACCCGCGACCTCCGTGGGCCGGGCTAGGCACTCTGCAAGCTTCTCCGCGCTCCTCGAGCGTTCTCAGCGCTTTCTTCCATCTCCACTTTCAACTTTTAACTTTCGACTTGGCACCGCTTCTAAAACTCCACCACCAAATTCGCCTTTCGAATCGCTTCGAGCGGCACCTCCACCGTTCGCACTTCCTTGCCCTTCAACTCCATGCGGACTTTCCCGTCCGCAAATCCGGCCAGCCGTCCTTCAAAAAACTTCGCGTCACCCACCGGCTCGCTGGTCGAAATCTTCGCCAACCGCCCTCGAAAGCGCTCGAAATCCGCCGGCTTCTTCAGCGCCCGGTCCATTCCGGGCGAACTCACCTCCAGCGTGTACCCGGCTGGGCCAGGAATCAGGTCCTCGACATCGAGGATCACGCTCAATTGCTCGCTGACGCGCTGGCAATCGGAGTGGCTAATCTTGGGATAAGGGTCATGAACAACTTCTGCTTGCCCTAGGCCCTCGCGAAGGGCCGCCCCCATTTCTCCCGCCGCGTCATTCACTACCGCTGCTGGCTTCGGAATCCGATCGATGTACACCCGCAGGAACCGCTGCTTGCCGATTTTCCACTCGACATCAACGATCTCCAACCCTTCCGAACGCGCCACCCGCTCGGCAGCGCCGCGGATTTTCTCCAAATCCACGTAGAGACTCCCCGACCGTAGCCGGTCCGCAGTACACTCCAACCGGCCCAACAAAAAAGTGGGCTCGCGCCCACTCATCCGTTCGACCCGCCTCAGAGCGAAATCAGAGTATATTCCCGCTGCACGGTAAAAGCAAGATATGGGCCCTTCTCGGCCCTTCTCCGCCCTTCTGCGTCTCGCGCGCAAGGATTCTATACTTTCCTATCGTTATCTATACGGCATTCCGAAGACAAATCTCCTCGCCGCTTTTTCTGACCAACGAAGACCGCCGCCGCGGACAAAGAACGAAGCGAGCTCGAAACCCAATCCGCTGCGCCGAATTTGCTCGGCAAGCACAAGCTGGCCTGGGCCAGGGCCCACT
>DATKHV010000055.1:0-3539 GCA_035510055.1 Candidatus Cybelea sp.
TGCGTCCACCATGGATTCCACGAAACCGGCCTCGCGCAGCACTCGCAGGTGCTTGGACACGGTCGGCTGCGGCATACCAAGTTGCCGCTCGATCTCTCCCACCGACTGTTGTGACGAGACCAGCAAGCTCAATATCGCGCGACGGTTCGGCTCCGCAATGATTTCGAATACCGATTCCACTCTTTTCGTATACTCCACAGAGCATATACGTGTCAAGGCATATTTTAGCAAGGCTCCAGGCCCCGGGCAGCCCTTCGACACGGAGGTCCGCATCCGCCGTGCCCATGGTGTGTACCGCGTGGTCGAACGCCCGGGGTACTCCTCTACGTACGGCCGAAGGGCATAATTGTTCGTTGGTAGGACTTCATCTGATTCGTTCTGGCGGTGTGGCCCCGACGTGGAACTTCGTGCCTGCCATGCACGAGACGAGCGCATCAATAAACCTCTAGGCCGCCGCAAGAGGGATGGATGAAGTTTGCGGTGCGGACTCGGACTGGCGTTGTGCCGGAAGTTCGCCGCGCCGGGCATAGAAAAGAATGGCGAGGACGAGGGCGGCGAGCGCAAGGCCTGCGCCGAATTCGGTGGTCCACAGCCCGATGACGCGTGCGCGGCGCGTCTGCGCGTCGAAAAAGGCCTGCACAAAGAGATTGTGGCTGGCGTGCAGGAGCATGCCGGTCCAAACGCTGCCGGATTTCAGGCGCATCCAGGCGAAGAGAAAGCTGATTCCCAGCACCAACACGGTGAAGCACGCGATGGAATACCATAGCGGGCCGGCGCCGTGATAGTCCGCAAACAGAATGAGGGGGTAATGCCAAAGAGCCCAGATGCCACCGCTGATCAGCGCGACCCGCGGGAAAGAAGTGACCTTCGCGAGCTGCGGGACAAGAAATCCGCGCCAGCCGAGCTCTTCGCCGAGCGCGGAAAGGCACGAGGTCAGCATGCCAACCGTGGCGAGAAACAAGAAAAGTACCGGAAGCGCCGCCGCGTGCGGCAGTTGCGGGAAGCGGTGCATCAGAGCGGCGAGGCTGCGGTTGCCCGGGTCGAAGTAACCAGCCAGCCAGAATGGAACGTACACGACGCTCGAATACACGAGAGGAATCCCATAGCTGGCGAATTGATATTTGGTCTGTCCCCAACCGAAGCCGTGGCCACGCAAGTTGCCTTGGAAAGCGAGCCGCGTCAGCAGGCCTGAAACTCCCGGGCACCACATAAGTCCGAGGATCAGGAGGCCTGGGCTTCGACCCGCGCTCGACCGATGAACCACTTGCATGTAGAAAATAGAGCTAAGCGCCGCGGTCAGCAGTAGGTAGAGGATGATGGAGTTCTTGGTGCGGCGCGTGTCAGCAGCGATTAGGTCCGTCATGCGGCCTCCCCAGTGGCCGGGCGGAAAAAAGTGTCAAGTGCATGTTTGAACTGCGTGGTGCAGGCACTGCCCCGAACAGCCACGATTACGAAAATCGTTTTTTGATGAACCGGCAATCCTAATAGTGCAAGCTGAAATTCAGAAGGTGCCAATGGTAAATGAACCAGAAAAAGCTGACGCCGGCGACGGCCAGTAAGGAGTTCCAGATCTTGTACCAAATCCACTGCTGCGTGTCGCTCCAGGATTTTGCGGCGCTGTAGATGACCATTAGCGCTCCCAGGCCGGTTAGTAAGCCCACGACCTGGAGCAAATGAATCTTGAAATCGCCCCCCTCGCCCAAGCCTCCGGGCTTTTCCAAGCTGTTGAGCAGCACCGCTAAGCCGATCACGAAGCCAATCACCACGAAGCAAACCACATGCGCGAGTGTGCGCAAGCGCCGGGCCCCAGCACTCAGCGTGAGCGGCTTGGCGTAGTGCTTTCGCAGAATTGCCGCTACGGGCCAGAACAGCAAAGTGAGCGCGATAACGCCAAGGCTGAAACAAAGCAAGACATAGTTGAAGATTTTGAGGTTAACAACGCCTTCTACTTCCTGAAAGATCATAAACGGATAATCGATGTATAGGAGCCACCTACCGTCCTTGTCTTTCTCAAAGGCTAATTTCTCTTTCCCATTCACGGCGCGGAATAACATCGGCGCCATTTCCCGGAAATGTTTGGGCTGCCCGTTCAAGTTCTTGAAGAACTGGTCGATGTAGACGGTGTTGTCCTTGGGATCGGCGACGACCTTGGCTTCGCCGAGTACCGTCGTCACGGCCAGGATATTACTCTCAAAGCGCCGGCTAATCTTGTACATACCGGCAACGCTGCGCGCGTCTTGCGCCGCAGTGTCTAGCGCCGGTTCATTTGCCGGCGGAACTGGAAAATAGCGGTCCATGAATTTGTCGAACAACACCCCGCGCGGACTGACTTCATCCTTTCCGGCGCTGTTGTAGGACACGAAAAAGCCTACATGGGCATCCAGCAGCAAGTGCAGGTCGCTGTGGAACCATTGCGTATCGCCGCCGTGACCGATAATGCGCTGGCCGTTGCGCGACTCCTCGTAGAATCCCAGCGCCATGGCGTCCATAGAAGCTGGCCATCCCGGTTGCCGCTGGTGCATTTCGACCGCTGTTTCCGGCTTGAGGATTTGCACGCTGCCGTAACGGCCATTTTGCAGGTGCGCAATCATGAAGTGAGTCATCGCTTCCGCCGAAGCCGAGAGCGAGCCGGCCGGCGCCACCTGCACAAACTCAAAAGTCTTGGCGTCGTCAGAAGCGAGACGGTATCCGTTGGACATCAACGGCTTCAGCGCTTCTGGAAGGGGCTGCCGAAACGTGGCGTGATCCATTCCCAAGGGTTTGAGCACATGGGCCTCGACGTAATCTTCAAATTGCTCTCCCGAAACGCGCTGCACCACATAGGCGGCGAGAGTCGTGGCGTAGTTCGAATATGCGGGTATGGTTCCCGGCGGATAAATCTGCTTGGGTAGATGTGCCGGCAGGTACTCTGCGATAGGGCGCATGTCTTTCGCCGAGCCCACAAAAAGGTCCTTGATGGTCTCTTCCAAACCTGGACGGTGAGTCATGATGTCACGGAGAGTGGTGGGCTTGCCGAAGGTGGCCGGGACTTGGAAGTCGATGTAGGTGTTGACGTCGCGATCGAGATCCAGTTTTCCCTGCTCCACGAGTTGCATCACACTCGTCCAGGTAAAGAGCTTGGAAATGGAGCCCGGGCGAAACAGCGTGTTTTCAGGCGATACGGGAACTTTCTTTTCGTAATCGGAGTAGCCGTAGCCTTTCGCGAAGAGCAATTTGCCGTCCTTGACCACGGCGACGACTGCGCCGGAGATGTCCGCGCGCCCCAGTTGCAGCGGCATCAAGCCGTCCAAAAAAGTTTCGAGATCTGCCGCCGTGAGTTCCGGCGCCTTGGTCGCAACCTTCGATTCGGACGTCGTGGACTCGGCCTTCGCTTTGATGACCGGCACTTTCGAAGTGGGACCCTGGCCACTCTTGAGTGGGACACCTAGAGATGAAGCGAGCACGAGCGCGATGGCCATGCGATAGAGGCCCAATGAATTTTTTGATGTAAACAAGCTTGTTCTCCTATAGTTCCGAATTGACTCCGTGATGCTCACTTC
>DATKHV010000056.1:0-11143 GCA_035510055.1 Candidatus Cybelea sp.
CGCGAAATCTCGCCGCCGAGCAGCGCAGCCGCCAGCTTTTCTGGGGAGCCGTCAAAAAAAGTCTCGACCAAGTGCCGAAGAGCGGACCGCCGCGCCACCTCCCGGGGTATCGTCGGAACGTACACGTATCGCAATCCGTGCTCTTCGTGCCGCACATGCCCTTTTTCTTCGAGCACCCGGAGCTGCGCGCGCACGGTCGAATAACTGGGCCGCCCCGTGAGTTGCGCGAGCACCTCCGAGACGGTGGCCCGCTCGAGTTTGTAGAGCGCGTCCATGATCTGCCGCTCGCGGCGAGTGAGTGTATGGGCCTTCGGTTTTTTCATCTTTCGTATGCTACGTTTCTAGCATATGTGCTAGAAAAATAGCATCTGCATTTTTCCGTGTCATGCCGTTTTTTCATTGCCCCTGGATCATCCCACGGCAGTCACCATCGGCTTGTCGGTAAAGGTGCCTTCCGTTAGAATCCCGCCCTGCCCCTGGGCCTGCGGCAAAACCGCTGCAAGGTATCAGAAAAACGATTTTCCCTGCTTCTTTGTCCCCAAGTCTGAAGTATAATGCGGCGGTTTGGTGCGGCGTTTATCGAGGAGACGCATGATGAAGCAATCCCAGAACTCCGGGATGGGACGGAGAGAGTTTCTTGCTGCCACCAGTGGCTTGCTAGCGGCCACCGTTCCCGGAAGTGAAATTCTTGCTCGCGCGTCAAGTTCTGAGGCCCCGCTTCCTAGCGTTCCCACACCCAAGCCTCCCGGCAACTTGCGCAAAATTCCCATCGGCGTCTTCGATCCCGTTTACGACCATCTCTCCCTTGACGCCATGCTAGACAAAGTTACAGCCTTGGGTCTGGAAGCCATGGAGATCGGCACCGGTGGCTATCCCAACAATCATCATTGTCCTCTTGACGACCTCATCACCGACCGCGCTAAAGCCAAAGCTTGGCTGAAGAAATTTGAAGACCGCGGCATTCGCGTCGCCACTCTCAGTTGCCATGGGAACCCGATTCATCCCGATCCCCAGCATGCCCAGAAGGACATCGATACCTTCCGCAAGACCGTTCTTCTCGCCGAAATGCTCGATGTAAGAGTCATCGTCGGTTTTTCCGGCTGCCCGGGCGGCACTCCCCAGGATACTCAGCCGAATTGGATCACCTACCGCTGGCCGCCCGAATACGCCAAGATGCAGGACTGGCAGTGGAAGGAAAAAATCATTCCGTATTGGAAGGACGCCGCCAAATATTCCCGCGAGCACGGCATCAAGCGCCTAGCGTTCGAAATGCATCCCAATTTTGCCGTCTATAACCCTCGCACTTTAATAAAACTCCGCGAAGCCGTCGGCGAGGAGATCGGCGCCAACTGCGATTTGAGCCATCTCTTCTGGCAGGGCTGCGATCCCGTCGAAGTGATCCACTTTCTTGGAAAACAGGGCGCCCTTTTCCACGCGCACATGAAGGACACGGTTTTCTTTCCCGAAAACGTCAATAAGTATGGAGTGCTCAATTTTGCATTCGAAACCAGCGAACTCGACTCCGCCTCGGAGACTTTCCGCGCCGTCGGCTACGGCCACGGCGCTGGCCTGTGGAAGTCCATCATCAAGGCTTACATGGACGTCGGCTTCGAAGGCATTCTCAGCATCGAAAACGAAGATCCTATTCTCGCGGGAGAAGTCGGAGTGGAGCGCGCTGCTTACGTCTTGAAAAACGTACGGAAGGAACTTTTGGGTGAATAAGCAGTGCTGCTACTGGAGACAGCTTTGCACTTCGCGTCCCGCCAGCAAAAGCTTTCTCTGAGTGCAGCCACCCGAGGGAGGAACCATGCAACGCCGTGAAGCATTGAAATTACTTTTGGCTGGCGGAGTTCTGCCCGCCATGCCCACCGACGTTTTTGCTTTTTTCCAAGGCGCGCATCCTGCGTCCGGTTACGTGTTGCGTACGCTCAACCCGCATCAAGACGCCACCGTTGTCGCCATGATCGATCAAATCATTCCGGCCACCGACACGCCCGGCGCCAAGGGTGCTCGAGTCAACGAATTCATCGACGTCATCCTCGCCGATTGGGCTTTCGACGACGAGCGCCGAGATTTTCTCGCCGGCCTCGCTGGTGTCGACAAAAAGAGCAACGATCTCTTCGGCAAGGATTTCGTCGATGCTTCACCGGCGCAGCAATTCACGCTGCTCAGCGCTATGGACGAATCCATCGCTGGAACACGCGCTCGCCGGAGGCGTGCCGGAAACACCGTCCCCGACGACCGCGACAAGCAACTCAAAGGTGAATTCTTCAAAGTCTTTAAAAACATCACCGTTCACGGCTACTACACCTCCGAAATCGGCTTCAAGCAGGAATTGAAGTTGGAAATCTTTCCGGGCGCCCAGCATGGCTGCATGCCGTTGCCCGAAGAGAAGAAAGCATAGGGGAGATTCGAATGGCATCCAATACCTATGACGCAGTCATCGTCGGCTCGGGAATCACTGGCGGCTGGGCGGCCAAAGAACTCACGGAAAAAGGTCTGAACACTCTCATCCTCGAAGCCGGGCGCACCATCGTCCCCGAAAAGGATTACGTCGAGCACGTTCCCACCTGGGAACTCAAGTTCCGCGGCTGGGACAATCGTGTCGAGCGCGAGACCACCCAACACATCCAGCGTGAGTGCTACTACGCTTGTGACGAGTATTCCAATAAGTTTTTCGTCAGCGACAAGGACAATCCTTACTCCAGCGATCCTGACAAGAAATTCACCTGGATTCGCGGCCGCCAAGTCGGCGGAAAATCTATCACCTGGGGGCGCCAGAGCTATCGCTGGAGCGATCTCGACTTTGAAGCCAATTTAAAAGACGGAATCGCCGTCGATTGGCCCATTCGCTACGCCGACATCGCGCCTTGGTACGACTACGTCGAAGAGTTTGCCGGCATCAGCGGCCAAGCTGAAGGTTTGCCGCAATTGCCCGACGGAAAATTTCTGCCTCCGATGGAAATGACGTGCGTCGAGCAAGATTTCCGTGATGCCCTCGCCAGACACTTCGACGACCGCATCATGACCATCGGCCGCTCCGCCGTGCTTACGCGCGTTCACCAAGGGCGCGCCCCCTGCCACTACTGTGGCGTTTGCCACCGCGGTTGCATCACCAATTCCTATTTCAGCAGCCTCAGTTCGACTCTTCCCGCCGCGCAAAAAACTGGCCGCTTCACCATTCGTCCGTACAGCGTCGTTCACAGCCTGGTCTTCGATCCGCAAACCCGCCGCGTCACCGGCGTTCGCGTCATCGATGCGCAGACCAAAGCTCCACTCGAATTTAAGGCGCGCGTCTTTTTTCTCTGCGCTTCCACGCTGGAGTCCACGCGCATCCTCCTCAATTCTGCCACTCCGGAATTTCCCGACGGCTTGGCCAACAGCAGCGGCGAACTCGGCCATAACCTCATGGATCACCACATGGGCGCCGGAGCCGGCGGTGAAATGCCCGGCCACGAAGACAAAAAGCCCTTCGGCAATCGCCCCAACGGCATTTACATCCCCCGTTTCCGCAACGTGAAAACCAAACATAGGGAATTTATCCGCGGTTACGGGTACCAAGGTGGCGGAAGCCGCGACGGCTGGTCCGCCAACGCTGCGAAAGGCGGCATCGGCGTGGAATTCAAGAATTCCATCAAAATGCCCGGCCCGTGGCGTATGGGCATGGGCGGCTTCGGCGAGTGCTTGCCCTATCACGGCAATTACGTTGAAATTGACAAAGATAAGCTCGATGCCTGGGGCATACCTACTCTGAAAATTCACTGCGCCTGGGGCGACAACGAAAAAACGATGTCCAAGGATATTGCCGTTCAAGCCGCCGAAATGCTCGCCGCCGCGGGCGCGCGGGACATTTATGTTTATCAGGATATGTCTCCTCCCGGCCTCGGCATTCACGAAATGGGCACCGCGCGGATGGGCCGCGATCCGCAAACCTCCGTCTTGAACGAACACAATCAAGCCCACGACGCGAAGAACCTTTTCATGCCCGATGGCGCTTGCATGACGTCAGCTGCTTGTGTGAATCCGTCTCTTACGTACATGGCGCTGACGGCGCGCGCTTGCGATTTCGCCGTCTCCGAACTTAAGAAAAATAATCTGTAGGGGTGGGGCTTGTTTATCCTGAGCCAGCGCGAAGGGCCCCCACCCGCAGTACTTGGCGCGGCATAATTTGTAAGGAGTGTTCTTCAAATGTCCCAGGTGATTCGCTCTCCAAAACAATACGATGTCTGCATCATCGGCTCCGGGGCGGGCGGAGGCATGGCCGCGAAAGTCCTCACCGAAGGCGGCTTGAACTGCGCGCTGCTCGAAGCCGGCCCTAACTTAAATCCCGAAAAAGATTTCAAGATGCTCATGTGGCCGTACGAAGCGCCGCATCGCGGCGCGGGCGTCGGCGGGCACGCGAGCGAGAATTTCGGCGAGTTTCTCGCTCCCAACGGCGCCTGGGAAATTGAAGGCGAGCCGTATACTTCCGCTCCCGGGTCGACTTTCCAGTGGTTTCGCTCGCGCATCGTCGGCGGCCGCACCAACCACTGGGGCCGCATCGCGCTCCGCTTTGCTCCCATCGATTTCAAATCCGCCACGCGCGATGGCCTCGGCGACGATTGGCCCATCACTTACGAAGATCTCGCGCCCTATTACGACAAAGTGGAATCCTACATCGGCGTCTTCGGCACGAAAGAAAATGTTTCCAGCGCCCCTGATGGTGTATTCCTTCCTCCTCCCAAGCCCCGTTGCACCGAGCTGATGGTCAAGAAAGCCTGCGACAAGCTCGGAATCATTTGCATTCCTTCGCGCCTCGCGATCATCACTCGCTCCATAAACGGCCGCCTCCCTTGCCACTATTGTGGCCAATGCGGCCGCGGCTGCATCACTGCCTCGAATTTCAGTTCCAGCCAGGTTCTGCTTCCTCCGGCGATGAAAACGGGAAAGCTCACGCTGATTACCGGCGCGATGGCCCGCGAAGTTTTCGTCAATAAGGAAGGCAAAGCCGAAGGGGTCTCCTACGTAGATAAGGTCACGCGCACTGAGAAGCGCGTCTACGCCCGCGCCGTCGTCGTGGCCGCCAGCGCTTGCGAGTCCGCACGCCTGCTCCTCAATTCCAAATCTCCCGCTTATCCCGCCGGAATCGCCAATTCTTCCGGAACCGTCGGCAGATATCTCACCGATTCCGTGGGCAGCAGCGGGTCTGGCTACTTCCCCCAACTGGAGAAGATGCCGCCTCACAATCACGATGGCGTCGGTGGCATGCACATGTACATGCCGTGGTGGAAATTCGACCGCAAGAATGCTTTTCCTCGCGGCTATCACATCGAATTTGGCGGAGGTCGCGAGTTGCCGGGCGTCGGCATGTTCCACGGCCTTTGCCACGACGAAGAAGGCTACGGCGCGAAGTTGAAGCAGCGCGCTCGCGAAGTGTACGGCACGCACATCGGTTTTGCCGGTCGTGGTGAGATGATTCCCAATCCGGACACCTACTGCGAGATCGATCCCGACGTCGTCGATCAGTGGGGCATTCCCGCTCTGCAGTTTCACTTCAAGTGGTCCGATTACGAACTGTTGCAGGCCAAGGACATGCAGGAAACGTTCCGCTCCATCGTCGAAACCATGGGCGGCGAATACCGCACCAAGACTTCCATCCACGGTGACCTTCCGTTTGGCATCGAAGAAGGCGGCAAAATCATTCACGAAGTCGGCACCGCGCGCATGGGCGCCGACCCTAAAACCTCTGTCCTCAACGGTTTCTGTCAGGCCCACGACGTGAAAAATCTTTTCGTCACCGACGGCGCCCCGCTAGTCACCAATCCCGACAAAAATCCTACGCTCACCATCATGGCACTAGCCTGGCGCGCCTCCGACTACCTCCTAGACGAAGGCAAGAAAGGCAACCTCTAACATGCGTTACAAGAGCGTGTCACCGCGACTTTCTAGAGGCGGCTTTACGTCGCCATCCCTTTCTTCTCTCGGCATCCTCTTTGTCTCTGCGTTTAGCTCTCCTTCTTTTCTTTCTGTGAGGAACCCATGAACGAATCCATCTCCCGCCGCGACATCCTCCGCACTCTTGCCTTGGGCGCCGCCGCAGGCTCCGTCATGCAAATCATCCCTGCCGAAGCCGCCGCTTACGTCCACCAAATGGTCCGCAAGGAAAAATCGGCCGTCCCCGCCGGCGAATACACCCCAAAGTATTTTTCCCCCGCGCAATACGCCACACTGCTCTTCTTATGCGACGCCATCATCCCCAAGGACGAAAAATCCGGTGGGGCCATCGAAGCCGGTGCCCCCGAATTCATCGATCTCCTTACCAGCGAGAACCCCGACTATCAATTGAAGCTCGGCGGCGGCCTCTACTGGCTCGATGCCGCCTGCACCGACCGCTACGACAAAGTTTTCATGGATTGCACTCCGGAACAAAAGAAGGAAATCCTCGACCTGATCGCTTATCGCAAGAACGCCAAAAAAGATCCCTCGCTCAGCCAGGGCGTAGCTTTCTTCACCTTCCTCCGCAACTTCACCTGCGACGGCTTCTACACCAGCAAAATTGGCATCGCCGACCTCCAATACATCGGCAACACCGCCCTCCGCGAATTCCCCGGCTGCCCGGTCCCGCCCGAATCCTGATTTGTAGATGTAGGGCCCGCCTTTGACTCTTCGCAGTTCCGAAGGGCCTAGGCGAGCCGCTCTTCCGGAAGACCGCTTACCAGTCAATCTTTTCCGGGAAAAACTCGGAGACCAGCTCTTGATAGTAGGGCAAGATTTCCTTGGTGTTCGGGCGCTCGCGGCCTTTCGAGTAAAGGTCGTAGGGATTGAACTTCCGCACCCACTCGAACAGCGCCTCGTCGCGCTCATTCATCAGGTGCCGGTAAGCGCCATGCCGGTGCGCCGCGTAGAACGAATGATACCGGAGCATGTACTGCGCTTCATCCGGCAGATATTTCTCCGTCACTCGAAAGATGTATTCGTCGTGTCCAAACGAGAGATGCACGTTGTCCAGCCCGCAGCTTGGCTCGTAGATCCCATACTGCGCTTGATACTCGGGCTTGCCGCTGTCGGGATTGGCGGCAAAGAATTCCGGAAAAACCACCTGATCCGAATACGCACACCCCACGGGGAACGTATCGCCTACGACCGCCCATTGCGGCTCTCCATAGAGACAAAGCACTTTTCCAAGGTCGTGCAAAAAGCCGGTGAGAATGAACCACCGCGGATGTCCGTCCTTGCGAATCGCTTCTGCGGTCTGCAGCAGGTGTTCGATCTGCGTGACATCGGTATCGGGATCGCTATCGTCCACTAAAGTGTTCAGGTACTCGGCCATTTCCCAGATGCTCTTTTTCCCCCGGTTCAGCCCGCAGTATTCGGCTTTCTTCTTCAGGACGAAATCCAGTGTTTGGTACTTGTGATTTTGCCGGTAGAACTCCGTCACCGTGGGGTTGGCGTCGGCCTTATAGTTCCGGAACTCCTCTTCCGATTTGCCTTGCCGGTAGCGGGTTGCCACAAAATCGTCCCACTCATCCAGTTCTTTCAGCGGCGCCTGGTCTTCTATCAGAGACGTACTGTCTTTCTGCAGAAACGAATGTTCGTCGGTTTGTGTCATAGCCGTACTCCATTTCCGATTATCGACCGTTGTCCCTCACCGCACAATAGGGGGGTCCTCCCCCAGCCAGCGCAGTCCAGACTCCTCATCCCGGGGCAGGCCAACGATCCTCGCGCATTCCTTGCTCCTCGGGCTCGCGGCTGCCCGCGGCTTCTGCCCCGTCTTCCATCTTCCGTATCCCGCAACTCTTTTGTTTGCCCGCTCTTGCGAAAACTGCCGGGGTGTGTACCAACAATTCGCCCTTTCGCAACTCAAGCCGTTCATCGAGAGAAAAAGAAAGGGCACCCGCCCCGGCGGGTGCCCAACGAGAAGAAGTGGCCTAAAGCTGCCGAGACTACGATTTGATTTGGTTGGAGGCCGCGTCCCAGGTGACGGCGCTACTCCTGAAATAAGATTCATTGACCATGTGGCAGGCCAGCGCGGCGTGGTGACCGAATACCGCGTCTTCCGTCAGCGGCTTGCGCGATTTGACGCTGGAAAAGTACGTCCAGAGGTGGGGACGTTCGTCGTCCCAGGAATCGCCATGCCAGGAATAGGCTTGCGAAAGTGGTTCCTGGCCCGGACCGGGGTCGTGCTCCTTGTGCCATTGCTTGAGATAGGCCTCACGCAAAGCGTGCGGGTAGCCGCCGGTGTAATAGCTGGGCGCGGAATCTTCCCCAGATTGCGGATAGTGGTTGATGGTGAATTCCGTGACTTCCAAAATTCCGTGTGACCCCTGGAATCGGTAAACTTCCGGCGTTTCACAGCCGAGGTTGAGACGCAAGTAGACGGGGGCGCCTCCGGCTGAGGGGTACTCATAGAGCGCAGCCTGGACATCCGGCATATTGCGCCCGTCGGGGAAGCGAATTATGGCGCCGAGCGCCATGACGCGCTTGGGCGGTTCGTTCCAGCCGAGCATGTAGTTCATGCCGGAGACGAGATGGACAAGCAAGTCGCCGGCGACTCCCGTGCCGTATTCCTTCCAGCAGCGCCAGCGCGCGAACCACTTGGGCGACATGTCGGGATCCCATGGGCGACTGGTGGCGCCGCTTTGCCAGGTGTCCCAATCGAAATTGGAAAGGGACAGGTCGGGAGGCGGAGGATACTCCCACGCGCCAGTGGGATCGTTGCGGCCGAGCGAGCCTTCGACAAGAGTCAGCTTGCCGACAGCGCCGGCAGCAAGCATTTCTTTGGCCTTGGCGCAGATTACGGAGCTGACGCGCTGCGAGCCGACTTGCACGATGCGGCCCGATTTTTGCTGCGCGGCGACCATCGCGACGCCCTCGGCGGCCGTGTGCGACATGGGCTTTTCAATGTAGATGTCTTTTCCGGCGGAGGTGGCGTCCACGACCACGCGCTTGTGCCAGTGGTCGGGCACGGCGGCGACGATGCAGTCGATGTCCTTTTTGTCGAGCAGTTCCTGATATTTCCGCGTGACGAAGAGATCTTTGTTGCCGGTGAGTTCCTTAGCAAGGGTGTGCCGGCCGTCATAAAGATCGGCCGCGCCCCCGCACTGGACACCGGGAAGCGTAAGGGCATCGTGAAGCAAGCCGGAACCTTGCATGCCGATGCCGATAATGCCGAACCGAACGGTGTCGCTCGGCGGAACGTAGGACATGGCGGGAATGGGATGGGGGTCCGTGATTAGCTTTGGAGCGATGGTTGCCGCGCCCGCGATTCCAGCGGAGCCTCTGAGGAATTGACGGCGGGTGAAATCGTTTTTCATGGTGTGCTCCTTAAGAAAGTTGAGAGTCAAAAGTTCAAAGTTGAAAACGCAAAAAAGAAACCTTGGAAAAAATTGCCCGGCGTTGCTTGTTCAACTGCTAAGCCCCGTAACATGCAGCGGACGGAAAAGCGTCGGAGATCCGCGGCACTCCAAATTACTTCAGCGGCTGGACGCTGACTTCCTTGAAAAAGACGATGTCGTTGTCGCTGTGATTCTGGAGGCCGATGTAGCCCTCGTTGGGACGAACGCCGCGGTGCGGTTCGAAATCGAATTTGCGCTCGGGGACCGGCTGCTCTTCGGTGTAGTCGGTGACGGTCACATCGTTCAGAACAACGACGGTGCGCGGGCCGTCGAGCTTGATGAACATGGTGTTCCATTCGGGGCCGGGCTTGCCGGGTTTGGCGAGGGGCTTGGTGAGCGAATAGAGCGTGCCGGTGACGTGGTATTCGTCTTCTTTCGAATCCTCGGGATGGTTGTCGATCTGGACTTCGTAACCGTAGTGGACGGGCATCCACTCCTCGCGCGGCTCGATGGGGATGCGGATGAAGACGCCGGAATTGTCATTGAAGTCGCGCATTTTGTAGACCACGCGGATGCGGCAGTCGCCCAGCTTGCCGCCGGTCCAGTAAAGGAGGCCCATACCGCCGTGGGTGCGAATGAGGCCGTCTTCGACGGTCATGCTGCCGGGGCCGACGTGCTTCCAGCCGGTGAGATCCTTGCCGTTGAACAGTTGCTTCCAGGCGGGGGCTTGCGGCTGCGCGACGGTGGCCAATGAAAAAGCTACGATCGCAAACAGAGTCGTGACGGTGAGTGGCTTGCGCATGCTGACGATTCCTCCGGCTGAAAAGGACGGCAAGAATGTCTGTCCCACTGCTAGAAACGCAACGTGTGCAGATAGTCGTAACAGATTTTTATGTCGTCGAAAGCGGACTTGGGCTCGTCGTTCTCGACGAAGTAATGCTTAATGCCGGCATTGCCGGCGTGCGAGAAAATGTTTTTCCAATCGATGGACCCCTGACCCACATCGGCCAAGCGGCCCCCGATTCTCACCGAGGAGCCGGTAGCGCCCTTGTAGGAGTCCGTGGCGTTGGGGTCCTTGATCCAGTCTTTCACGTGAACGAGGGGGAAGCGCCCGGGGAATTTGTCAAAGTAGGCGAGAGGGTCTTTCCCGGCGACGTTGATCCAGCAGAGATCCATTTCCATGGCGACGAGTTTTGGATCTGTTTCGGCGAGGAGAAAATCGTAAGGAAGCTTTCCGCCAAGCGAGTCGGCAGGCTGGAACTCAAAGGAGTGATTGTGATAGCCAAACTGAATGCCGGCTTTGGCGCTAGCTTCGCCGGCTTTGTTGAAAAGTTCGGCGGCGCGCTTCCAGCCACGGGATTCGGCGCGCTGCTTTTCGTCAATCCACGGGCAAATGATGTAGGTGTGGCCGACGATTTTGGCGGCTTCGAGAGCTTCTGGCCACTTTTTTTCGACGACGTCGTAGCCCGCGTGGCACGAAGGGGAGGCTAAGCCATTCTTGTCGAGGATGGCGCGGACGTCTTTGGGAGAATGGCCGAAGTAGCCGCTTTTGGGGTCAAGAACCCCAGCGAATTCGACTTCCTGGTAACCAGCGGCAGCGACTTTGGCGATAGTGCCGTCGAAGTCGGTTTTCATAGCGGCGCGCACGGTGTAAAGCTGCAGGCCGACACGGTCGATTGAGTGTGCGGAGTCCGCGGCCCAGGAGGGCTTGGCGGCGGTTGCGAGAGTTGCTGCCATGGAGGTGCCGATAAATGTGCGTCGATTCATGGGCGGCATTTTACTCCTTCCGGGCGGGAAGAGAACAGGGATTGGTGAAAAAAGAAGGGCGG
>DATKHV010000057.1:0-37117 GCA_035510055.1 Candidatus Cybelea sp.
TCGACCAATACGCGGGACCACTGGTTTTTGTATCTTCAGACAAACAACTGGCCAAGGCCGCCGCGAACAGCCACCTCGAAGTTTTCAATCCCGAATCTGGAAACTGAGACCGCGCCAGGCGCAACATGGCCAAGACCAAGAGCAAGAGCAAATTTGATGTAATCCCCAGCTCTGGCAACGTGTTCGCTGATCTTGGCCTTCCCCGCGCCGATGAGAAGCCCACCAAGGTTCGCCCGGCCGTGGCCATCAACCGCATTCTTCACCACCAGCGGTCACTCGGGTACGGGCGGCGCGGCTTTTGCGCGTCAATCAGCCCAAGATTTCCGCCTACCGCCTCGAAGGCTTTTCCGTCGAACGCCTAAAAGGCCCCGGTGTCGCACGGCATTTTCTTGAAAAGGTCGCCCAACTGCCCATCCATGCGGTCCCCGCCGATCTCGAACTGGCGCGCCACGCTGCCGAATTCAAGGCCAACTTCAATCTACCCTACGTCGACGGTTTCGCCGCCGCCCTCGCCCTCCAGCGCAAAGCTTCCCTCGCCACCAAGGATAAAGATTTTGCCACTGTCGCAAAAATGCTCGACATCCTGTGGACCACCTAGCCGGCTCGGGCTCCACAAGGGCAGGTTCCTGCGCCAGAACGTGGCGTTGGCTTTCTTGAATGAAACCAGGTTTTCTCTCCCGTTCTCACTTCCTCCCACCAAGCGCGGCGCATCTGTGGAGTTCATGTGCCGGCCGTTCGATTTTTGGAATAGTATCGGTCTAACCAAAGTCCCACTCATGATTTCACTCAAAATATCGAAATATCGAACTCCACCGATCGCCGCGTGCCACCATTTCCGTCTTGCACCAAGCCTGTTGGTTTCCGGCATTATGGCGCGCGGCGATTGGTAGGAAACTCTTTTGCACTCTCCACAGAACACGGATGATGCCCCGCAGCCAACTCTATTTTCCATTTTCACTTTCCATTTTTTTCTTTCTCACCAGTTCTTCCTCGACAGGCGCCGCGACAATGGCCCGAACGTGCTCGCGCAACGTCGGCACATCCTCTTTGGTCATTCCCTTGGTCTCGATGGTGTCCTGCAGATAAACCGTAATTTTCGCCGGCCATAGCATCCAGTGGCCCGTCCGGTGGTGCTCAAACGAGCCCACTATGCTTACGGGCACGATCGGAATGCCGAGTTGCTGCGCAACTCGGAAGCCCCCATCTTGGAATTGGTCCACGTGTCCGTCACGCGTCCGCTTAGCTTCCGGAAAAATAATCAAACTGGTCCCGCCGTTGAAAGCGTCTTGCGTGAGCCTCCACATGCGCTTCAAATCCGACGGCCGCCGCACATCCGGAACGGGCACATTCCCGAACCGCTTCATCAGCCAGCCGTAAGCCGGAATCTTGAAGTGCGACTCCAGCTCCCATCCGCGCACCAGCTGCGGAATGGCGCAATACAGCATGAACGGATCAAAAAGATTGACGTGGTTGCTCATGAAGAAGGATGTTCGATGCGCATCGAAACCAACGGAGCGCCGCACCTCGACTTTCGCGCCGGAAAGAAACGCGATGCGGCGGCAGAAGCTGCGCTGCAACCAGTCGTGTTTCCGCGGATCAAGGAAAATGCCCAGAAAGATGAGCACTGGCACGACCAGAAAAAAATGCAAGCCGCTGAAGATCCAAAGAATCGCGCTGCGAACAATCAGCCAGACGCGCTTCATATAAAGACGTCCACCGCGGCGGGAAGAATGTCGATGGCCCGGCATTCCACGGTCACAACTTCTCCGTCAATCATCACGTCCGCGGGCGCCGCTTTTTTGAATTCCACATGGCGCACCGCACGCCGCGAAGCCAGCGGATGTTTGATATGCGAGCCGTCGTAAAGACGCGGCAAGTTGCGGAGCAAGCCCAGCCGGCCGATCGGTCCCCAGCGGACAAATTCAATAAGCCCGTCGCTGGGGTCTGCATGCGGCGCGATCAGCATCGTTCCGCCCGTGTACTTGCTGTTGTTGAACGTCAAGAAAAGCGAGCGCTCCTCGTTCCATGCTTGATCGTCATCGCAGCGCAGCGCCATGGATCGCCGCCGTAATTGCGCCACTCGCACGAAAACACCGAGCAGATACCCCAGGTCGCCAAACGGTTTGAACATGCGGTTCGTCAACGCCGCCACGTCCGCCGTAAAACCAACGCTCAGAAGATTGAAGGAGTAGATTTCTCCGTGAGCATGCGTCAGCCGCAAAAGATCGACGGTTCGCGTGCGGCCTTCGATTAACGCTTGCATCGAAGCCGCCGCTCCCTCCTTTGTAAAATCGCGCAAAAAGGAATTCCCCGTGCCCAGTGGCAGAAAACCCAGCGCGATGCGCTGCACCGCCTTGCGCCCCGCAAAAACTCCGTTGAGGATTTCGTGTGCGGTGCCATCACCCCCCACCGCCAGAAACCGCCGGTAGCCTTGCTCGTACGCCTCGCAGGCCAGTTTCACGGCGTCCCCCTGGCCAGTCGAAGCCAGGACGTCGACTTGCAATCCCTTTTCGCGCAGTCGCGCCAGGGCAGGTCCGGCAAGTTTCGCGGAGCGGCCGCCACCGGCGGCGGGGTTGACGATGGCGAAAAATCGATCCATGGGGAGCGTGAACGAAACCGAACTTCCAACTCCTGCTCAGCAAACCGATTCGCAAACGAAATTCATAACGGCAGAATCGCGGCCGCGCTGTCCAGCTTCGCAAGTCGTTCCGCCAAAACGTTGCGTTTGATCTTGAGTGAAGCCGTCCGGGGAAAGTCCTCGTCGAGCCGAACGACCCCGTGAATACGCTTGTAGTTTAGCAGGCGATTGTTGCGCGCGTTGATTTCCCTGTGGAGTTCTTCGCCGTATGGTTGTCCCGGCTCGAGGTGCAGCACCAGCACAAGTTTTTCGCCGACCATGGAACGCTTCGGCCAAATGTAGTTGGCGGCAAAAACGCAAAACTCTTTTACAGGAAGGCTCTCGAAAACAGTCTCGATATCCTCGGGATAAATATTCTTTCCCTCTTCGGTAACGATCATATTTTTCTTGCGGCCGGTGAGCTGTAAGTGTCCCGCTTCATCAAATCGCCCCAGATCGCCGGTCAGCAGCCAGCCGTCGACGATGGTTTCCGCCGTGAGCTCCGGCTCATTCAAGTAACCGGCCATCACGGTTTTGCTTCGAACGGAGACTTCGCCAACGCCATCGGCAGACGGATTCACGATGCGCACTTCCATTCCTGGCAGCGGCTTGCCAACCGTGTCGGCGCGAAAAGGTTTTAAATCGTTGACGGTGATGGCCGTGCCGGCTTCCGTCAGCCCGTAGCCATTGGCAACGGGAATCCCGAGATCGTAGAAAAATTGCAGCGTCTGCGGTTCACTAAAAGCGCCGCCAACGATGATCGCGCGAAGTTCGCCGCCAAATGCTTCGTGGACTTGTTTCAGGAGGCGGCGGCTAATTCCGAGGCGTGGCTGGCTTTTGGTAAGCGTCTTGTTGATTCCAACGAGTACATTGAAAACTTTTCGTTTGCCCAATGGCAGCGCGTCCAAGCGTGCCTGCAAACCTTTCTGCAAGTTTTTCAAAACCAGCGGAACGAGACTCACGTAAGTAATCCTGTATTTCGGAAAAGCTTCGCGCACGTATTCGGGTCGCAAGGTACGCAAATGCACGACCGTAGCGCCGCAAGTGAACGGTCCGAAAAAACCAACCATGAAATCGATAGCGTGGTTGGTCGGCAAGATACTGAGGTAGCGCACGCCGGGCCAGAACGGATAAATCGATGTCAGCGCCACGCACTGCTCTAAGTAATTTTCGTGCGTCATCATGCAGCCTTTCGGGCGGCCGCCGGTTCCGGAGGAGTACACAATGCATGCCGTGTCCGTGCGTTTGTGCGCCACGAAGACCGGCTCGCTTGCGCCGCGAAATTCTTCCCAACGCTGTGCCCCGGCGAGATCGCAGTTCGCGGGCGCTTCGGTAACCAGTACGGTTTGCGCGTTGCCCACCGCCAGACGCCCCGGCGAGCCGCCGAGTTGCCGCCAGATCGGATATTCGGTGACCAGAACACTCGCCCCTGAATGTTTGAGCAACTGCCATTGTTCGTCTGGGGTGAGTTTGTAATCGAGCGGCACCAGAACGCCGCCGGCAAAAAAAATCGCGTACGCCGAAATCAGCCACTTCGACTGATTGGTCATGATGATGCTGGCGCGGTCGCCGGCGGAGAATCCACCGTCTTGCAAAGCCTTTGAAAGCGCGTGCGCGCGCTCCTTGAAATCGCGATAGGTCAACCGTTCCTTTTCGCGCTCGCGGTCCGCCTCGATCAAGCACACTTCGCCTGAAAATTTGTCCAGCGCATCCCGCAGCGCTTCGCCAATGGATTGATATCTGGAGAGGTCCAGCATCACAAGCGGGACTGAATCCGTTCCGCCAGGGTCTTGAAATCGCTGACGCCTTGAACCTCGTAGTCGGGCAGCTCGATGCCAAAATGATTTTCTAGCCGCGAGAGCATTTCCAAAGTTTGCAGGCTATCGATGCCGAGTTTCTTGAAAAAATCGTCACCCGGAGCGAGTGTGCCAGCGGGCAGTTGAAAATGCTTTGCCGCCAGGTCGAGGACTTCCTGTGTGGTCTGTTCCAGGGTGCGCATAGAAAGGTAAATCTATCATTCCTCGATTAGGAAAGAAAATTGGTCTGGCGACGATGGCAAGGTCTTGACGAGCCGGGACGACACGGCTTTGCGTGTTGTTCCGTGGAAATTTGGACTAGAGCAGGACTAAGCCGCGGCGAATTCCGGCGGAAACAGCTTCGGTTCGCGTGGAAGCGCCGAGCTTGCCTAAAATCGAAGCGACGTGGAATTTCACGGTGTGATCGGAGATCGCCAGACGAGCGGCAATTTCTTTATTGGCGAATCCGGCGGCCAGCATTTGAAGCACTTCACGCTCGCGCGGCGTCAAGGGCTCAGGCAATTCCTCGACCACGGCAGACGAGCCGACCGTGGCGGGAAGAACGGCGCTCAGTTCCGATGGATGAACGACCACCAACCCTGCCACAGCGGCTTCCAGAGCCGTGCGGAGTTGTTCTGGAGTGACCTCACGGGGTAAAACGGCGCGTACTCCGGCGCGAAGCGCCTTCGCAAGCCAAGCCGCGTTGGGCTGCTCCGACAACACGATGACGGCGTACTGTTGGGCGACTTCCGCGTGCTCCAGCAGGTTCAACACTTCTTCCTGTGCATCCGCAGTAGCTTCTACCAAAACAACATCCGGCTCAACGTCGACGAACTGGCCGGAAATGGTTTCGAGATCGGCGCTGCTTCCTACCATGTCGAAGCGGCGATCCGCCAACATGCTCTCTAGGCCCTCACGTGTAAGGGGCGCAGCCGCGACGATAAAAACGCGAATCACGCAGCGATGCGATCCTTTCCGTCTTGCGGGATTCCCAGCTGCACGGTCACACGGCGGACTCCGGAGTAGTCGCCACGAAGGAATTCGAGACGGAGCAGCCGGAAGCCTGGTCCATCGATCGCCGCGGCAAGATCGTCGAGAGACTGAAAAGACTTTTCCTCCGTGCCCAGCAAGATGTCTCCGGCCATGAGCGAAGCTTGGGCGGCTGGGCCACCGGGCTCGACTTCCAGCAAGACTAGTCCGAAGGCGTGGCCATTGGCGCGAGGCAAGCGCACGGGACGGACAGCAACACCAAGCCACGCGCGGCGTGGTCCGCCGGCAAGAAAATCGCGCACGGCGTTGCTCGGAATGGCAAGCGCGAGTCGTCCAGCAACCATGGTATTGACGCCGATCACGTGACCGTGGGCATCCGCCAGGGGCCCGCCGGAATTGCCAGGAGCGAGACGCACACTGGCCTGCACCCAGGTTTGCGAGCCAAGAGCGCGCAACGGGCCGATGCCATGAATCACTCCGGTGGTGAGCGCACCGACAAATCCGAGCGGATTGCCTATGGCAATAGCGAGTTCACCAGGCCGCAGTTGCGAGGAGTCCGCCGGGTGCGCCGCGGGCAACGAGTTCCGGCCGATTCGCAGCGCCGCCAGGTCGCAACGCGGATCACGCGAGGTTACTGATGCGTCGAAGTCGCGCCCGTCCCAAAGCTGAACGCGCACGTTCAAACCGCCGACGACATGCGCGTTCGTCACGATCAGGCCTTCGCTGGACCAGATCACTCCCGATCCGCTCCCGCGCCCTCCCGCATGAATGAGGACGGTGGAGCGACGAAGGTGTTCGGCGATCTCGCCAAATCCGGCGATGGCCATGTCAGTCCCCTCCGTTTGCGCGATCACCGACAGAAATAGACACGTCACGCGCGGCGCCGCCGCGCACAATCTTCGCACTCAGAGTCTTGCCGATGTTTTCCGCTTGTAGATGAGCCTGAACATTTTCGGGGCGTGCAATGGGCTGCCCCGCCAAAGACACCAAGATGTCGCCGATGAGGATTCCCGCTTTGTGGGCCGGCCCATTGGCTTCGACTTCGAGAATGATGGCGGCGGTCTTTTCGTTGTGCTGCAAAGACTGCCGCAAATGATCCGGGAGACGCACCGGCTGCAACGCCACGCCAAGATAACCGCGCGGGATGCGGCCTTTTTTCAACAATGTATCGGTGACGCGATCGATGGTGGCTGCCGGAATAGCAATGGCTGCGAATCGCGCAAAGCGGGGCGATGCGATTCCCAGAACTTTGCCGTACACGTTAACCACGGCGCCGCCGACGGCTGTGGGTTGCAAGCCGACGTCCAGCCGAATATAAGGAGCAAGCGAGGAGCCAGTCGAAGTACGGCGTTCGGCGACAACAAGACTCACCACTCCCAGCGCCGCGACAGGGCCGCTGGCGCGCGTCCTGCCCGCGACCAGAGTGATGCTGCCAGGTTTACTGATTGCGGCATCGCCAGCCTCGAGGAGCCTTTTGCCGGCTTCCGCGCATTTTAGGACGGCAATATCGGTCGAAGGATCCCGGCCGACAAGAGTGGCAGGCACAACTCGGCCGTCTGGCAGCGTTGCTTGAATATCTTCATCGCGGCGAAGCGCGTGCTCCGCCGTGACAATCACCCCATCGCGCCAGATGACGCCGCTGGACGAACCGCGCGCCTCGGTGTGAACGGCGACCACGGACGCTGCCGCGTGATCGGTGGCCTGCGCCAACGCATTCGAAAGTGCAATGAGTTCTGCTGACATTCCCCACCTCCATGAACAAGATGCAACAGGAGCGGGGGCGTATACATCCGCCAGATGGCTAGGTGGGGGCCTGGTATTTCGGCTAGGTAGGAGTCGCAACAAGAACGAATCGATTCTCCCGGCAAGGTTTCGCAAAAAGTGGATCCCTTGCTACGCTCGCGATGACATTGCCTGGACTTTTTAGAGCGCCCTGCCGAATTAACGACAGGCTAGGGCAGATACGGCATGGGACCGGAGTCTTCGACGAATTTCTTCAAAGCAGCTATCACCGTGGGACGCGTGAAGAGTTCGCAGAAGAGGTCGATCTCGCGGCGCAGCTCATCGTGTAGGTTCGGTTTGATAAATTTTTTGGCGGCGGCGCGCGTTACGGCATCGTATTTGGTGATTTGCGCGGCAGTGGTGCGGGCGATGCGCAGGGCTTCGCCTTCACCAGCAAGTTGGGCGACCAGGCCAACGGCCTGCGCACGAGTCGCGTTTACCGTTCGCCCAGTGAAAAGCAAATCGCGCACGAAGGCGTTGCCGAGATCGCGCTTCAAGCGCGGGATGCCGCCAAAGCCGGGGATAAGTCCCAGACGCAACTCAGGAAAAGCAAAACGCGCCATCTTGTCAGCGACAATGATGTCGCAAGCCAAGGCCAGCTCGAATCCTCCGCCAAAGCAAACGCCGTGAACGGCAGCAATCGTCACGAAAGGCGCCGCATCGATGGCATTGAACACGGCATGAATGCGTTCCAGGAAACTTCGAACGCCGGCGATTCTCTCTTTTTCGGAAAGCGGCGCGGCGCCGTGATACAGCTCGCGCAAGTCCGCACCAGCGGAGAAACCTGATTTTCTGGCGCTCCCCAAAATGCAAACGGAAGTCACCGGCACGAGCACGTCGAATGCGGCAACGAACCTTTCAAGCTCCGCAAGCATGGCGGTGCCGATCTCATTGGCAGGCGCATGATCGAGTTTCAGCTCGATCACGCCTTCGTGCCATTCCCAGCGCAACGTTTTGCCGGTGAAAGATTTCACGCGTGCTGCCTGCTGGCCACTTCGCGGCCTTTCGAATCGTACATGGCATTGATTTCGAGAGCATAGCGCGCATTGATGGCGTCACGGCGAATCTTGCCGTTAGCGGTGAGCAACCCGTTCTCTGGCGCAAACACATCGTGCACAATCGTGAAACCGCGAATCTGCCGGTAATGCGGAAGCTCTGGATTCACGGCATCCAGCGCCGCCTGGACAGCTGCCGCTTCGACCGCGCCGGTCACCAAGGCGCAAAGATAACCACGCCCATTCCCTACCACGACAACCTGCTGGGCCGCGGGAAGTAGCCGCGCGATTTTTTCTTCGATGGGTTCGGGAGCAATGTTATGCCCGGAATTCAAAATGATCAGGTTCTTTATTCGTCCACTGATGCGCCAATTCCCTCGCACATTGACTTCGCCCTGATCGCCGGTGTGAAACCATCCATCTTGCAGCACGCGCGCCGTTTCCTCCGGGCGGTTCCAGTAGCCCGGAAAAATATGCGGGCCGCGCACGACAATCTCTTCATTTTCGCCCAGCTTCATAGCAATCCCGCTAATCGCCGTGCCGACGTAGCCCGGCTCGACGGGCACGCGCGGATCATCCAACGTGCAAATGCCCGTGGTTTCCGTGAGCCCATAAGCCTGCAATACGGGAATGCCCAGCATCAAGAAAATTTGCTGCGTCTCCGGAGCCAGGGGTGCGGAACCGCAGATCAGCGCGCGCAGGTGTGGGCCGAAGCGTTCGCGAATCTTTCGGAAGATCAGCCCACGGCCGAGTGCCAGCCAGAACGTATCAAGCGCGCGGCCGCGCCCCACATGCTGCCGTTGCCACGCGCCGCGGGCCTTCGCGAATAGCGAGCGAATTAACGCCGGCCGCTTTCCGATGGCTTCCTCAACACCGCGCCGCACACGCTCCAGCAGCGTCGGGACATTCAAGAAGTAGTGCGGTGATGCCAGCTGGATTTCGTCCGGGAGCTTGTTGAGATTCGTCGACAGGGTAAGCACGCTCTCGCGCGAGAGGCACGACAGCAACAAAATCGTGGACGCCGCAAAATTAAATGGCAGGTAATGAAAGACGCGGTCCGGTTCGCGCGTCGCGCCCATCAGTTGATCGAGGCGCTCGGCGGTGCAGGAAAGCATGTGCGTGAGGTTTCCAACGTTCAAGCACACACCCTTGGGCTCGCCGGAAGTTCCCGAAGTATAGATAATGCTAACGATATCGCTGTCCTGGCGGGGATTGGGCGCATCGGACGAGCGCGTTGGCAGCGCGGTTTGGCGCACGACTTCATCGAGCAGCACGCGCCTGGGAGCTTCTGGCCAAGCCTGGGCCACGCTATCGCCGAGGGCAGCCTCTCCCACGAAAATCAACCGCGGCTGGCAATCCTTCATCATGCCGGCAAGTTCCGCAGGCGCTTGCCGCGAATAGAGCGGCACAACGATCACTCCCTCGGCCATGAGCCCCAAATGAACCGCCGCCCACCGAATGGAATTGGCCGCCAGAAGAGCGCTGCGGTCCCCGGACTGAACGCCCGAGGCTCGAACGAACGCACGAACCCGTTGAAGCTGGTCGAGCAATTCCCTGCCCGTCACGCTCACAAAGTGATCCCCGCGAATTTCGCGCAGAACCACGCGGCCATCCGCGCGCTTCAGTTGGGCGAGAATGTTTTCGAGAAAATTGGGCATGAAGGGTCAGCGAACGGCCGCGAGCGCCGCCAACGGGGAGTCGTAGCGCTCGGCAAGCTGAATTAGATTCTCGCTCAGCGGCGGCAGATACTCTTGCCAGGAAAAAACGCCGGAGCGCAGCGGAAATTCCGGATAGGCGCGCCGGACCACGTCTTCGAGAAAAGTGCCCATGCGCGCCATCACTTTCAGATTGCGAACGACGGTCTGCCCGATGCCTTCGCGAACGGATTCGGCTTCCGCCACGAGCGTCTCCATGACCTGGAGAAGTTTCGCCTCAAGATCGGGATCATTCACGGTAAGAAAAAGATGCTGGTGCCCGCGTTCGCGCATCAGATTTTGGATGCGCTCGTCCATGGTGACGCCCGCGGAAGCCACCAGGCTGGGCATGCAAGTCACAATCCCGTGGTAGCGCGAAGAAACCATGTAGGAGCACGCGCGCAGGATCGCAACGAGCTGGAACATGTCGTAATCGTCGGAAGTGAAAACCGGCGTGCCCGGAATCCGCGCGGCGATTTCTCGGCAGGCGACGGCGTCAAGCCGTTCCATTGCGACGAGTACGGGAAACACGCGATGGCGTTGCACGAAGGCTTGTGTCGCCTTCGCGAATCCGGAAATGTAATGCTGGAATTTTCGATCGACTTCCTCGCCGGACTCAAAAAAATAAACGGTGCGGTACTGGCTGTCCTTATACGCGCCGGTGGTGACACGCGCGATATATTTCCCGATGGAAGCTTTTACCGGCCAGACAAAAGGGTGAATCGGGCACAGCACCAGCACCGGAGTCTTTTCATCCCAGCCCGCGTCGCGCAGCGCTTTGCGGCCATATTCCGGCGGATGCGGTTCAAACGTCCAAGCCGTATCGGTGCCCAGCTCCGTCGGAATTCCGAGCGAACTCAAGAGCGTTTGCGATTCCACGTTTCGCGTGATGACCATCGAATCCTGCACGTAGCGCTGGCACATAGACTGAATGAGCGCGTCCATGTGCCCGGCTTCGCCGCCGTAGGCTAGCGAAATCTTGTTTTCCGCCGAAGCCAGCCCCAACGAACCGATCATCATCGTCGTGAGAGCGTTTGCAAACTTGCTCTTGAACATCGAGCCTTCACAAGCGATGACGCCGTGATTCCGCCGCACCTCGCCGAACAGAAACGGCGGGTAAACATCGGGCAGATAAACCTGGCGCGAGCCTGCGAAGTAGCCTTTGGTGCGATCGAAGCTCTGCGTCATTACGCTGAAATCGACATGCTCGGCGCCGAGAACGTGGCGGACCTGCCGAAGCATCTCCTGCACGCGGACGTCACTGCCGGTGTTGCGCGTGCCGTTGTAGCCGGCAAAAAGCAGCTTCAATTTTTCGCCCGGAGTCCAGCGCTCGCCAAGGCCCAGCATCCACCCGCAGCGCGTGATCTCAATCAGCGCGCTGACCCAGGCGACCAGGAGAAAGTCCGTCATACGCGCACTCTTCCGGCCGCTGCAATTCTTCCGGCGCCGGAATTCGCCGGCCAGGGCTTGGCGGGAAAGCAGAATTTATTTTCCCGGCTGTATTTTAGAAGCGGAGCTGCATAGGCCGAAAATTTCGCGGGCGCTTCACCAAGCTCCGCGACCACGCGCGAATTGTCGAACACCGTGTTCCAGTCGAGATAAGGCCAGAAAACTTTGAGCAGCGAAGCGCCGTATCCCGCCGCGCCGCTGCGATTCGCCACCCAATTGACGGTACTCGAAAAGGGCCCGCCCAGGGACGGCAAAAACATCGGCCGCAGCATGGCGCCGTCGTGGGAAATCGCGTCCGTCAATTCATGGTAGGTCTCAGAGCCCTTGCCGGAGGACAAATGATAGATGCCGTGTGCGGGCGCTTCTTTTTGATGAATCGTCACGATCGCTTTGCCGACGTAGTTCGCCGGCACGATGTCGATTTTATCGTCCGGCCGCAGCGGAAGAACAGGCATCTGTGCTAGAACATGGAAGGCCTGCACCATATCGAATTGGGAAGTCTCCGGACGGCGGCTGTCTCCCATGATGATTGCGGGGCGAAAAATCGTTTTGGGCACGTCAGGCAACAGCTGATTCGCCATGTGCTCGCAGAATTTTTTGGTCCGCGCGTAGGGGTCGTAATCGGAGCGCGACCAGTCGATCGCCGCTTCTTCGGTTATGACTTCATTTTTCCTCTTGCCAGCAACGGCAACCGTGGAAACCTGCGAATAACGCCGCAGACCATTGCGGTTCTGCGCGCGGCGCGCCAGTTGAATCACTTCCAGGGTTCCCCGCAGGTTCACGTTCAAGCACTGCTTTTCTGACTTGCGGTTCAACGAAGCCGCGCAATGGATCAGGGAGTCCGTGGTGTCCACCAACGTATGATATTCATCATCGTCGAGGCCAAAATGATCGCTGGTTAAATCACCCAGAAAAAGACGCATCCGCTTGTGCAGGTATTCTGCAAATTCGGGAAATGCAAAATGCAATTGCAGCGAAGTCCAAAGCCGCGCGCGCGCTTCCGGTTCGGTTTTCGCGCGTACCAGCAGGTTCAGCGTGTCGCGGTAGCCGGTGAGAAGTCCCGCGACAAGGTAACTGCCCAGGTAGCCGGTCGCGCCGGTTACGAAGATCGCCATAAAGCGTCGGAAGGTGCTGCGGCTTTTGAGAGCGCCGCTTCACGCGCGGTTTCGCCGGACCAATCCAGCGCTCGCGGCTCTCGCGATTCCAGCGGCCGGCCTTCCATCAATGGATAGCACCAGCGTCGGAGGGCTGGAATGTGCACGTTGATCCAATAATCCCACCAATCGATCGATTCCGGCGCGAAGTTGAAAAGGGAACGCTCCTCCGCCGGCAGCATGGCGGAGAGCAAGCGTGCGTTTTCGCACTCAAAAACGTGCTCGTTGTGCAGAATAAACGGCTCGTAGAGTTCGATCAGCTTTTCCGCGCGGATCAGGTCGCGCTCCGCCCGCGCCAACGGCGGCTTCTTCATGTGCAGCGAAACCGCCACTCGATTGATGCGCGAGATCACGGCTTTCTGCATGGGAATCGAGAGGCGTTCATAGCGCTGCTTTGAGACCGGGATGGTCTCAAACTTCACCTTCAGCCAGCTATCGATACTTTGCGTGGTGCGGTAATGTTTGCGGTGCGCAAGCCCGGTGAGCTCGATGCTGCGCCCCATGTTGACGGGATTGATTGCGGAAGTCGCCAGCTGGTACAAGCGCGCTTGACGCCGCGCGACCACCGCCGAAGCAATCAGCGTCATTCCCCGGCAAACCATGTCCACGGGAATTACGTCCAGGCACTTCCGCTCATTCGAGGGCAGCTGGCGGAAATTCGTCCCCAGCAGATAGGATAGCGGCCCGGAAGTATTGATGCCTTCGTTCCACCCGGAGAAAGGCGAGTGCTCCGAACTCTCCACGATCGAGGGCCGCACAATCGCGATAGGCAGGTCGCGGCCACGGCGTGCCAGTATCGATTCGCCGAGACTCTTCGTGAACGTGTAGGTGTTCGGCCAGCCCAGGTGTTGCGCCCTGCGCAAGCCGACGCGCGTAAGCTTGTTCCTCGCCCACCGCGCGCGATTGCGTTTCAGAACGCCTTCGAGTTCCGCCGCGGGGGCGGAAGCTTCGTTTCCGCCGCGTCCCAGTGCCTGGCGGCGAAGCGCTTTATCCAGCTCCGTGCTGTCGGAACGTTCTTCGACACGCCGAATCGTCTCGCGCAAAGACTCAACTTCCCGTTCAGCGTCGAACTTGGAATCGCCTGCAGGATTATAATTGTCTTGCAATTGCTCCGTCACCCGCCCGTCGCGCATGCCCACAACGTAACACGTCGAGAGGTGCATTAGGCCGGCTTGTTGGCACTTGCGCAGAAAGCCCAGCAGGTTAATCGCCGAATCGACGTTGGAGGAAAGCGCATCGCGCAAGTCCGGATTGAAATCCGTCAAGCCGGCACTGTTCACGATGAGGTCGAGCGATTTCGCCAGCCGCGCTTGCGTGGCTTCGTCGAGCCCCAGTCCCGGCTGGCTCACGTCTCCCTCAACCACTTCCACTTTCTCTTTTAGAAATGCGCCGAGCTTCCGGCCATGGCGCTCCTGGAGGGTATCGAACGCCGGCGATTCCTCCACTATTTTTTCAAAGCGCCGCTGTGCCAACGTTGTGCGGTTGCGCCGAATCAGCAGCGTGATCTTGCCAATGTTAGGAATATTCTCGAGTAGATCGACCAGCCAAACTTTGCCAATAAATCCCGTCACGCCGATCAGCATGATCTGCCGGTGGGCCAGGGTTTCGCGCACGGAAAGCCGCTCGACTCTTGGAGTTTCCCCGAATAGCGCCACGGACTTGCCCGCGGGAATCGCCGGACGCGCCGTCTTCTGCATCGCGCTTTCCAGTAGTTCGGGCTTCCCCGCCCATCCCAGCCGGCTGAGAAGCTTTTCCCGCGCCATCCGCCCGTTCGTGTCGCCGCTCGCAATCCACGCCAGCGGCCCTCGCGGGCGCACGATCGGATCAATCAGCCGCCCGGTCGCTTTGCCGTCGCGATATTCCAGCCGGTTCGCCAGGAACATCTCCACTCCGAAATGATGCGCCAGCGGCCGAAGTATGTTTTCGAGTAGTTGCCCCACCAGCACGACGCGCTCGCCGTTGCGCACCGCTTCGATCAGCTTCTCGGCAGCCTCGCGGCGAAGTTGCGGCTTCAGCACGTAGTGAAAATACTCTTCGCCCAAAAGATCCAGCCGGTCCCGGCTGACCCCGCGCAGCAAAGTGTGCAAGAAGCGCGTCGCAAACGTCCGGCTCGCAGCATAAGCAAAGGGCCGCGCCAGCGCCATGCCTGCCATGCCCGCGCGCCGCGCCCAGCGTTCCGCAAAACTCTGTGAGTTCCAGGTGAAAAATCCCACCGGGCGCATCGCGCCAAGTTCCAGCAGCGAGCCCTCGACCCGCCAATAGGTAACCGCGTCCGTCCCAGCGGCGCCCAACACACTCTTCGAGTTGGATCCAGCTTTCGCCATTGCGGTCTACGACGAACGGCGGCCCATCCGCCGCCAAGAGTGCTCAAGAATAGGTCGATGCGAAATGATCTTTCTCACCTTTTGTGCAATCTGCTCTGGAACGGATTCGCCGCCTGCGCCTCAATTACACGACCATGTGGGACCCTGCTCTAGCAGGCCGCAGGCTGCCTCGGAAAGTGTAAAAGTAGCATTCTCATCGGCTTATCGCAAGGCAAGCGGTCTCACGGCGATTGCTCGGCTTCAAACTACCGAGTCTATCTGGGCATGACTAGCCTAGCGAGCGGAGTATCGCCGGCCGTCCCACAGATAAAGTGTCTCTGGCCTTACCGTCGCGCCAAGTCTTCTCCGATGTTGTAATGGCCTTTCCTGATGTCCTAGAAGACTCGGATGTCTCCAGCGCCGTCCCCTAGAACCTAAACGAATTTTGCACCCGGCAGTTGGAGGAATAAATAGAGGGAGCATTCTATCTGAGCCACAAGCTCCCCGGTTGTGATTCTCAACCGGAATTGCGGCTTGTTCTGATGGCGCTGTTTCTAAAGTAGTGCGAGCCACAAGAGATTCAGAAAACGCAGCGCTGCCTGCTAGTAGCATGAACAAAAAGCTAATGCCTGCTGGTCTCTCGATTTGATCGCTGCTCGAAACCAGCATCCGAAAGTAATGAAGGGAAATAGGGCCGGCCGCTACACCCCCCACCCATAGCGCTCCGCATGCTCAAACGTCCGCTGCATCTCTTCGCGCAAAATTTCCGTAAACACCGACCCGCTCACCGCCCGCGCACCCGGCTCGGTAATGTCCGGCGTCCGGTAGCCCCCCGCAAGCACCCGCTGCAGCGACTGCTCGACCCAATCCGCCTCAAGCGAAAGCCCGAAGGCATCTCGCAGCATCATCGTAGCGCTTAGGATCGACCCAATCGGATTCGCCGAGTCCGTCCCCGCCAGCGAAGGCGCCGACCCATGGATCGGCTCAAATAGCGGCGCCGACGATCCAAAACTCGCCGATGGAATCAGCCCGATGGACCCCACCAGCGCCGCGGCCGCATCGCTCAAAATATCCCCAAACATGTTGCTGCTCAACAGCACGTCAAACTGGGCCGGCCGCAGCGTCAATTGCATGGCCGCATTGTCCACGTACATGTGCTCGAGTTTCACCGTGGGATACACCGCGCTCATCGCCGCCACCGTGCGCCGCCACAGCTGCGAGCTGGTCAGCACATTGGCCTTGTCCACCGAGCACAGCCGACGCGAACGGTTCTCCGCCCGCGCATAAGCAAACGTCGCAATCCGCTCGATCTCCGGCGTCGAATACGACTCCGTATCCCACGCCCGCTCCACGCCTTTTTCGGTGGCGTTCCCCCGCTCCCCAAAATACATCCCACCGGCGAGTTCCCGCACAATCTCCAGGTCCAAGTCCCCAAGCCGATCCGACTTCAAGGGTGAGATTCCGCGCAGCGGCTCGATCAGTTTCACCGGACGCACATTCACGTACAGCCCCAGCCCCTTGCGTAGGTCGAGCAGCCCGCTCTCCGGCCGCCTCCCCACCGGCAGCGCATCCCACTTCGGCCCGCCCACCGCCCCCAGAAAAACCGCGTCCGCCTTGCGACAAGCGTCCAGCGTTTCATTGGGAAGCGGCTTGCCCGCGGCATCAATGGCCGCGCCGCCCAGCGGAAATTCCGCGAACTCAAACTGGTGATTAAATTCCTGCGCTGACTCGCGCAGAATCGCCGCCGCCGCCCGCGTCACTTCCGGGCCAATGCCGTCCCCCGGCAGGAAGACAATCGTCTTCTTCATGATAGGTCCCCGAACCGAAGCAAAACTTCTCAACAAGCCGCAACCTGCTGGCACGCCGAAGCGCCGCGCTTAGCCAAATCAAACGGCAGGCGTTTCCGCGGCCACTACCGCCGAACGCCGGCGAATCACCTCATGCGCAATCGCGACGATATCCCTCGAGCGCACCTCTTTGGACTGGTCCGCCAGCGCCGTCACCCGGCGATAAACCTCCGCCAGCTCCGCATCGCTCGCTTCGTAACCCAGGTCCCGCAGCGACAAGCGCAGCGCATTGCGCCCGGAGTGCTTTCCCAGCACCAGCGAGCGCGCCGGCACGCCGACGGATTGCGGTGTCATAATCTCGTACGTCAGCGGATTCTTGATGATGCCGTCCTGGTGAATTCCCGCTTCGTGCGCGAACGCGTTGGCCCCCACAATCGCTTTATTCGGCGCCACTTGCGCTCCGGTAATTTCCGTAAGCATGCGGCTCGTGGGAAAAAGCTGTTCCATCCGGATGTTCGTCGTCACTCGAAAACTGTCTTGGCGCACCGCCAGCGCCACCACCACTTCCTCCAGCGACGCGTTCCCGGCTCGTTCGCCGATTCCATTGATGGTGCACTCGATCTGCCGCACGCCCGCCCGAATTGCCGCCAGCGAATTCGCCACCGCCATGCCCAGGTCGTCGTGGCAATGCGCGCTAAGCGTAATTCCCTGCGGATCGCCCAGATATTCCCGGACCTTGGTGAACATCGCGCCATACTCCTCCGGCACCGCGTATCCCACGGTGTCCGGCAGATTCAGAACCGTCGCACCCGCCTCCACCGCCACGCGGCACACTTGGCAAAGAAAATCGATGTCCGTGCGCCCGGCGTCCTCGGCGGAGAATTCCACTTCCGCCACATGCCGCCGGCCGTAGCCAATCATGGCGCCGATGGCTTCCAGCGCTTGCTCGCGCGTCATCTTCAGCTTCACTTTGAGGTGTAAATCGGAGGTCGCCAGAAAAATGTGCAACCGCGGCGAAGCCGCCAGCCGCAAAGCCTCGATTCCGGCGCTGACATCTTCTTTCCGCGCCCGCGCCAGCGCCGCAATGGGCACGTTGCGCACTTCCTGCGACACTTTCTTGACCGCTTCCAGGTCGCCCAGCGACGCAATCGGGAATCCCGCTTCAATCACGTCTACATTCAGCGCCGCAAGCTGCCGCGCCAGCCGGATCTTCTCCCCAGTGTTCATCGAAAATCCCGGCGACTGTTCGCCGTCACGGAGCGTGGTGTCAAAAATGCGTACGACGTCCATAGGGTCCCCCAGGCTCTAGTAACGCACGGAAGCCACTCTGCGGTCCAATTTATCTTTGTTCTACATTTGATAATTCCGCCTTATACTGTTCCAAGGAGCTTTCCTTGGACCTCGGCGAATTGCAGGTATTTCTCATGGTGGCTAAGGAGGGCAGCTTTTCCCGCGCCGCGGAGCGCCTTTACCGCACTCAGCCCGCCATCAGCCTCGCTATTCGCAAGCTCGAGGACTCCCTTGGCCAGTCCCTTTTCGTTCGTGGCGCCCGCCCTGTCCGCCTCACCGATGCGGGAACGCTCTTGCAGGACTACGCCGAGCGCCTCATTAACCTTCGCGATGAAGTTAAAAAAGGGCTTTCCGAACTGGAAGGTTTGAAGGTCGGCGAACTCTCGATGGGCGTGAACGAGAGCTCCATCCACGCCCTCCTCCCCGCTCTGGCCATCTTTCGGGAAAAACATCCCGGCATCTTGGTGCGCGTCCACCGCATGCTTTCGCGCGACATCCCTCATGAAGTCCTCAACTACCGCTTGGATCTCGGCGCCATCTCTTACGTGCCCCGCGACGCCCAGCTTCTGGCCACGGAAATCCTCAAAGATGAGCTGACGCTCGTGGTCCACCCCAAACACACCCTCGCAAAAAAGCGCGAAGTCGATGTCGCCGAGCTCGGCCAGGAAAACTTCATCGCCCACAGCGTCGAATCTCCTTTTCGCCGCCGCGTCATCGAGCTCTTTGCCAGAAACCGCACCGCCCTCAATATGCCTATCGAAATGCCCACCATCGAAAGCATCAAGCGCTTCGTGCAGATGGGCATGGGCGTGGCTATCGTGCCGCGTATGTGCGTAAATTGGGAAATCGAACATGGCTGGATGAAGGAAGTAAAAGTCCGCCAATTGAACATGCCGCGCCACGTCTATCTCGTTTCGCGCCGCGGCGCGCGTCTCCCGCACACGGCCACCGAATTAATGCGCATTCTTCGCGAAGAGTGAAATAATCCTCGTCCCCCGGCCGTAGGTGCAGAGCATGCGGCGCCCCACCTGACCAGGATTGTGTCAGAATCGGTCCTGCTTAACTCGCGGACAACGGGTAATTGCCGCCGGCTAGGGAGTCCCGCTATTTCACTGCGGAGATTCGATAAATTACCGCCGCCGCGTCATCCGACACCAGCAGCGAACCGTCCGGCGCAACTGCCACTCCTGCCGGCCGCCCATGCACTCCCGTTTTAGTCGGATCGGGAACCCATCCGTTCATAAACGGAACCGGATCGGCCGAGGGTTTGCCATCCTGGAAGGCCACAAACGCAACCTGATAACCAGCGCGCGTCGAGCGGTTCCATGAGCCGTGTTCGGCCACGAATGCGCCGGCCCAGTAGCTCTCCGGAAATTGCTTTCCGGTGTAAAACGCAAATTGGATCGGCGCCACGTGAGCGCCCAGCAATACATCGGGAATGATCGCCCGCGCCACCAGTTCCGGATGTTCTTGCTTCACGCGCGTATCGACGTTGTCGCCGATGTAGCTGTACGGCCATCCATAAAATCCCCCGTCCTTCAGCGAAGTAAAATAATCCGGGGGAAGATCATCTCCGAGGCGGTCGCGTTCATTCACCGTCGTCCACAACTCTCCGCTCACCGGCTCGAGCGCAAGGCCCACGGGATTCCTCAGCCCCGTGGCATACAGCCGCGCGTTTTTTCCATCGGGATCGCAGATCGTCACGGCCGCCCGGCGCGGGTCTTCTCCCCTGTCAATATTCGAGTTCGAGCCAACGGAGACGAACAGATGCTTGCCGTCCGCGGAAAAAGCCACCGCTCGCGTGCTATGCCCCCCGGTTGGCAAGTCCAAGAGGTGTTCTTTTTCCCCGAGCCGTTTCGAGGTCTTGGGATCGTAGCGGAATCTCACCACTTCGTTGGTGTTTCCGACGTAAACATAATCCTCGTGGAACAAGATTCCAAACGGCTCTTTCTGCCCGTCCACGAACACTTCACGTTCCTGCGCCGCGCCGGTGTTCTTCGGGTCGCGTATCACCACGATTTCTCCCGCCCCGGAATCCGCGAGAAAAATATCTCCGTTCGGAGCAACCGTCAGCCAGCGTGGATACTTGAAATTCGTGGCGAATACATTCACGCGGAATCCCGCCGGCACGGCAGGCAAAAAGCCTGCCGGCGCCTTCTCATATTCGGGAGAGTTGCTTACCGATTTCGTCAAAAAGGGGGCCGGCAGCTTCGGCTTCTGGCCGTGGGTGACTTGCGCTGCTGCGAAAGAAGGCAGAAAAAGCGGCACCGCCAGAGCAACAATGTTTCTTGCGCGCATCATAAGCCTTTCCAAAATAAATTATGCTCTCGGCTCTATGATGCCTCAGTCGACCCCGCGGTTCCAAATGTTGCCGTTTCCCCCAGTGCCGGCGGAGAATCGTCCGCATGCCCCCGAAGAGGGGCGAAATCCGTATCCTGGCTGTTACTTATTGACCCCCATCGAATCAAACGGGCGAGGCGTAAACTGAGACAAGCGTCAGCGGGAGCAAACCATGCGCAGTCCTTACATTGGTCGAGGCATCGCTTTTGTGATCATTATTGGCCTGCTGGCGTGGACCGCTTTCCGAGCGCTCGGCTCGCGGCCTCCGGAAACTCCTAGGATTCCTTTCCCGACGCCGGCCATCGATGCGCCGTTGGCTGCTGCCAAGTCCCAGCAGACTGCTGTTTTTGCGGGAGGCTGTTTTTGGGGCGTCCAAGCCGTTTTCCAGCATCTCAAGGGGGTCCGTTCCGTGACCTCCGGCTACGCCGGCGGCTATGTCAAGTCACCTTCCTACGAAACCGTGAGCCTGGGCGTCACTGGCCACGCAGAGACCGTCAGCATCCTTTACGATCCCTCGCAAATCACATTCGGCCAGCTCTTGATGGTTTTTTTCTCCGTGGCTCACGATCCCACGCAATGGAACCGTCAAGGTCCGGACACCGGCTCCCAATACCGCTCCGAAATCTTTTACACCAGCGAGGAGCAGAAGCGCATGGCTCAGGCTTACATCGCGCAGCTCGATGCCGCGAAAGTCTATTCGCGGCCCATCGTCACAAAAGTCGAGCCTTTCAAAGCTTTTTATCTCGCTGAAAATTACCACCAGGACTACCTAAAAAATCATCCCGACAATCCCTACATCGTCTACAACGACTTGCCCAAACTGGAAAATCTGAAAAAGGTCTTTGCCAACCTTTACCAACCCTAAATCGTGAATTGCTGCATGGCTGGCCAATCTATTTTTCGTATTTGAACGCCTTGTTCGGATAGGGCGGCGCCATGGGAACGGGCCGAGGATCTTTCTGGATCTGCAACTTCAAATATTGCAGCGCCGCATCGAGCTGCGCATCGCTTCCTTCAAACGAGGCGTGCGGAAGATTGTCCACGACAATATCCGGATCGACTCCATGCCCTTCAATCAGCCACTTCCCTTCCGGCCCGTAGACTCCAGTTTCCGCCGCCGTGGCAATTCCGCTGTCCGCCAGCGCGTTTCTCGCCGACAGCCAAATCTCGCCTCCCCAGGTCCGCGCGCCAATCACTTTTCCCATACCCAGCCGGCGAAAACCTTCGGCGAAAGCTTCGCCATCCGAGGCCGTATCTTGATCGCAAAGCACCACGATGTGTCCGCGATAGGCGTATTGCATGTTGGAACTGGGATTGCCGATGCGCGGCTGCCACCAGAACCACGCGGGCCGCAGCAATTTCCCGAGCAGCCACGAATCGATGTTGCCGCCATCGTTGTGGCGCACGTCAATGATCAATCCCTGGCGGTCGAAAACGGGATAAAACTCGCGCGCCCACTGCGCAATGTCGCCAGAACCCATGGCGCGCAAATGAACATAGCCGATTTGTCCTTGAGAATCTGATTCCACCTTGAGCCGTCGCGACAGTTCCCACTCTTTGTAAAGCATGTTGCCGTCGTCTTTCGCAGAGACGGGTGTGACGATAACGTCGCGAAGTTGTCCCGCGGAAGACTTCACGCGCAGAAATACTTGGCGGCCGGCTTTCCCGCGGAGCAAGGCACGCTCATCGGCAACGCTGAGAGGGCTCTCGCCATCCACGCCGACGATCACTTCACCCTCAAGGACAAGAGAATCGGGCCGCGCCAGGGGCGGCGCTTCTTTCGGCAGGTCCGGATCGTAAAGATAAATGTGTTGCACCACGTACCCGCCCGCTTGCTCGTCCCGGCGCAACAGCGCGCCGAGCGTCGCCAGATCCACTTGATCGCCGGGTTTACGGGAATCGCCGCCGTGCACAAAAATGTGCAGCGCCGAAAGTTCTCCCACCATTTGGGCGATCACATCGTTCAGTTCGTCGCGATCCGCCACGCGATCGACGAGCGGCAGATAGCGCTCGCGCATTTGTTTCCAGTCCACTCCGTTCATGTTGCGATCGTAGAAGTAATCGCGCTCCAGCCTCCAGGCATCCACAAACAACTCGTGGAATTCCGCGCGTGGATTGGTCGCAAAGGTCCAGCGGGAAAGATCTATTCTTGCTTTCGCCAGCACCTTAGGATCACTTAACCCGGCGGCCTTTGCATCGGAATCAAAAATGTAGAAAAATTCCTGCTTCTGCACCAACATCTTCTTGCGATCCAGCGAAATCTCGTAATTCTCAACATCTTCGACTACCGCCTCCGGCGGCATCTCCTTGTTGGCGATGTCCATGCAGACAACCTTGCGCTTCGGGGGCGCTTCATCGGAGCGTTCCATCCAGCACAGCCTTTTCTCCGTGGCTTGCAACTGCGAATAATTCCCTGCCGGAACCGGCACCTCGTTCAGCCGCAGCGCCATATCCTTGAAGTCGAAATTTACAACCGGAGGAGCCAGCTTTTTCGTTTCGTCTTTCTTGCCTTCCTCTTTTTTTGGTTCTTCCTTCGTTAGCTCCTCTTTCTTCGCTGCCTTTTTCTTAGGTTCTGCCTTTTTCTCTGGCTTGGATTCTTCGGGTTTCGCCGGCTGCTCCGGATGCTCGGGGTGAAGTTCGTCCACGGGCGCAAATGGCGAGCGCAAACCGCTGGTGAGCGCCAATTCGTAGATTTTCACCGAGCGGTCGAAGAACGGATCAGGCTGACGTGCCCCCCACGGTGAATGCACAGCGGTGATCAAAGACCGATCGGAAAGGAAGTACAGCCATTTGCCATCCGAACTCCAGTTGGGGTTGACGCTGTTGTAGCGGTCGGAAGTGATGGCCTGAATCGCGCCGGTTTTCACGTTCACGACTTTGATTTGCCGGAAGGTGTTATGCGGGGTTTCCACGTAAGCGAGCCATTGGCTATCGGGCGACCAGGTAAGATCGTCGAAATCATCTTCCATGGATTGTGCAATACGTTTCTGCTGCTTGGCGGCAATGTCGTAGAGCCAAAGTTGTTGATCCTTGTCGCGGTGCGCCAGCCATTTGCCGTCTGGTGAAGGAACGCCCTCCCAGCGCAAAACTTTCGAATCATTGGTCCACTGTTCCGGCGAACCAACGCCGTTGGCAGGATATTTCCAGAATTCGGTTTCACCGCTTTCCGTAGAGAGGGCGACAATGCTCTTTCCGTCCGGTAGGTAACGGGCTTCGCGATAGCGCACTCCCGAATTGCCGGCAACTTTGACGATCCGCCCGCTGCCCACCGGCAAAGTAAATACTTCTCCGCGGGCCGTAAACACCGCCGCGGTGCCGTCCGGGGCCACGTGCGCCGCGGTGAGATAGTCGAGCGGTTTTTTTACCCAGTGGTCGCGCAACTGATCGAAATCCGAAACCAGCGTGATATTGATGATCGCGTCTTCCCCAGTTTTCAAATCGAGCAGCCAAAGGTCCGCGCCGCATTGATAAACAATTCGCCCATCGGAAAGCGATGCCGACTGAATATCGAAACCCTGCTGATGGGTATGTTGTTTCAAGTCTTTGCCGTTCTTGTCCATCGAATAAACGTTCATGACGCCGTCGCGGTCGGAGAGGAAATACGCGCGGCCGTCCCAAGCCATCGGATTATCCGAAGTGCCGGGCCAGTCGCCGGTAAGGAGCACGGCCTCGGAGCCGGGTTCGTAGCGCCAGATGTTTTCCGCGGTGCCGCCCTGATAGCGTTTCGTCGAGCTTGGCTGGCGATCGAGCCGCGTGAAGAACAAAGTTTTGCTATCGGCGGTGTAACTGCCGGAAGCGGCCTGCGCCAAGGGCAGAATCTCTTTCTTACCGCTGGCGTCAATGGCTACCAATTTCGGGTCAGGCAGAGTGGAATAACGAGTGGTTCGAACGAGCAAACGGCCGTCCGGGGTCCAACCGGCCACGCTGGCATCGCCATCCCAGGTGCGGCGCTGCGGCAAGCCGCCATCCACGGGCATGGTGTACACATCGTCGGGACCTTCATATTGCGCGTTGAAAGCGACGGTCTGGCCGTCTGGAGAAATCGCGGCGCGAAATTCCTTGCCAGGATTTGAAGTGAGGCGCCTGGCGGCGCCACCCTTCGCGCTGACCGACCACAAATCGCCTTCGGCAGTAAAAATAATCGTGTCGCCGTGAATCGCGGGGTAGCGGTAGTAGCCGGGCCGTGTGGCCACTTTATCTCCCGCACCGAGAGGCGTGATGAAAAAGAAAACGGCGGCAAGCGTGAAAATAATTCGTGCAACAATCTTGTTGGCTGGGTCTGACATGGCGTTTCGCTTCCTTTCGAGCGCGGCTTTCGCACGCAACACCAATTTCGCGTGGTGCCGCTCTCAGTTCTGGAGCCTGGCGCTCCGCTTTGCGGACGCTGTTGCTATTGGGGTGGCGCCGTAAAATCCTACGCACGCTACGGTTTCGAAGCAACTGGATTTCACCGGGGAAACCGTTGACAACAACGGTGCGCTGCGCTATTTACCCTAAGACGCGCACGGCCCATAGCGCAGTCCTACACCTCGTCTCCAGTGCGCGCACATCCGAACGTTAAGGAGGCTACTATGCCGAATCCTGTCCGTGCTATTCCTGAAGGGTATCACTCGATTACGCCGGCACTCACGTGCCAAGACGCTGCTCGCGCCATCGAATTCTACAAGTCGGTCTTTGGCGCCAAGGAAATCATGCGTATGCCGGGCCCCGGAGGAATCATCACGCATGCTGAACTCCGCATCGGCGACTCGGTCATTTTCCTCAACGACGAAATTCCGGGGATGGCCGTTGCTCCGAGCGGCGGGTCCATCAATCCCGTGTATCTCTTTCTCTACACAGAAAATGTGGACGCGGTGTTCAATCGCGCCGTCACGGCAGGTTGCAAAGTAACCATGCCAGTTGCAAACCAGTTCTGGGGGGATCGCTTTGGAAAATTCAACGACCCCTTTGGCCATCACTGGGGCGTTGCCCAGCACGTCGAAGACGTTGCACCCGATGAGATGAAGCGCCGCATGGACGCCTCCATGGGCGCCGAAGCAGCCAAAGCCGCCGGCCAGAGCTAGTTGATTCTGTCGACGTTTCAGATGCGGCGTCGCTGGTTTTTTTGACCGGTGGGGCCTTTCTTTTGAGAAAATTTGCATAAGCCGAGACGGGGACTGTTGTGCCTACACGGACCAGAGCCATGCGGCGCCGCGCACTCCGCTGGCATCGCCGTGCTTGGCAGGGAGAATTGGTGTGTCCGCTTCGTTACCGAAAACGTATTCGGCCAAGCGGCTTGGAACATTTTTGTATAGCCGAGGAATCTGCGAAGCGCCGCCACCCATCACAATGACGTCCGGGTCGAGAAGATTGACGACTTGCGCCAAGCCGCGCGTGAGGCGGTCTTCGAACCGATCCAGGGCGGCTAGCGCGGCCGCTTCCCCCGAGTTGCTTCGCGCGATAATCTCGGGGCCCTTGAGGGCCACGCCGGTGGCGCGATGATAATCGGCTTCGAGGCCGGTACCGGAAATCCACGTTTCGATGCAGCCATTCCTTCCGCAATAACAAGCGAAACCGGGATACTCCTCGGGGCGCATCCAGGGCAAAGTGTTGTGGCCCCATTCGCCGGCGACTCCGTTTGAGCCGCTGTGCAGGCGGCCATCGACGGCAACTCCGCCGCCGCAGCCGGTTCCCAAAATCACAGCGAACACAACGTGCTTGCCCGCACCGGCGCCATCGGTGGCTTCTGAAACGGCCAAACAGTTCGCATCATTCGCGCAACGCACTTCACGATCCAGGGCGCGGCCCAGATCCTTGTCGAATGGTTTTCCGTTCAGCCAGGTGGAATTGGCGTTCTTCACTAGACCGGTCCGGGTGGAAATGGTTCCGGGGATGCCCAGGCCCACGGTGGCGCTGCGGCCCAGCTTTTTTTCGATGCTTTCGACGGCTTCGGCGACGGCGCGCACGGTCGCGTCGTAGTCGAAACGCGGCGTGGCAATGCGATGGCGGTGCAGTTCCCGGCCGTCGCGCTCGAGTGCGACGAATTCAATTTTGGTGCCGCCAAGATCCACGCCCATGCGAACGCGTTCTTGATTTCCTGAAGTGGCAGGCATGGTTGGCCCCCTTGCGCGGAGGTAGTCTAACGCGCAAGGGGCGGTTTTGGATGGCTAAGTCTTTAGAGTTATCGTGTTGCAGTTTCCCTCCATGCCATCGGCCTGGCGTGTCGATTGGGGGGCGTCTCGTTCGACGAGTGAGTAGAGGCAGAAAGTCATGGAGAGGCAGAACAAACAGTTTTCAAGGTTTCGCTCCCTTGCGGGCACCGCCCTGGCCGGGCTGGGAATTCTTGTTTTATTGGGAAACGTGGATTGCGCCCTGGACCAGTTGGGGAGTTTCCTCTGCTTATCAGCGGGGAGCGCGCTGGGGATGTTGCCTTGCGTGGTTCTGGCAGCTTGCAAAGCAATGCCAGCGCATGCCCCTGATTATCAAGGGCTTTGGGGATATCTGGTGCGGATTCTGCTGTCGTTTGGGCCGCTATTGTTCGGCGTAGGCGGGGCGAGCTAGCAGCTAGGCGAAAGCAACTCTGGCAGCTTAGGTCAGAGATGTCAGAGAGGCCCAGCACTTAACAAATTCTCTCGTGGGAACGATACTTGACGTTGTCGATTTTGCTGCCCGTGATTCGAAGTGCTAAGTAGAAGCGAATTCAGCCGGCCGAAAACGACCGGAGCCCGGCTCGAAACCGGAACCGTAAGGAGAGAAGCGATGCGATTCATGATGCTGATGATCCCGAAGGGGTATGAGAAGGCCAAGCCAGGCGCCATGCCGAGCGCGGAAGCGGTAGCCGCAATGATGAAGTACAACGAGTCCCTGCAGAAGGCGGGCGTGCTGCTGGCGCTGGATGGGCTGCATCCGCCGTCAATGGGCGTGCGCGTCTCGTTCCCAGGAGGCAAGCCGAAGGTAACCGACGGGCCCTTTACGGAGGCGAAAGAAGTTCTTGGGGGCTACTGGATGATTCAGGTGAAATCGAAGGAAGAGGCGGTGGAATGGGCCAAGCGGTGCCCGGCTTCGGAGAACGAAGTGATCGAGATTCGGCAGGTACAGGAGTTCGAGGATTTTGCTCCCGACGTGCAGAAAGCCGCAGCCGGGTTTTCCGATATGCTGCGCCAGTCTAAAGCGCGCCAGGCAACTTGATGCGCTTGCTGCGGCGCGCCTCGTTTGCTGGCGTAAAACAGGAGAGATAAGCATGATGCCGGGAAGCAATTTCATTGCCACCTGTGCCGACGCACCCGTGGCAGGAGCCAAGTGAAGCAGGCATATGCGAGGGGTCGCTTTCGTCAAAACACGGATGCGACGGACCCCCATCCGCGTCGCGGAAACATTATGCAGTGCGGTGTCGATTTCGCAGCCGGTCGTTCGTCGTAGTCGTAGGGGCTAATTTCCAGGCCCGGGTTCGAAGGATTTCGTATCAGGAGATCGCCGCTATTTCGCAGGTGCGGCTCCAAATTCAGACAAGGAGAAGACCGTATGAAATTCCTGAGCATGTACAAGTCGGTTGAGAGAGACGCGCCCCCTTCGCAGGAAGAGATGGCCAGGATGGGCAAATTGGTCGAGGAAGGCATGAAGGCCGGCTGGCTACTGGCCACCGAAGGGTGCCTGCCAAGCGCGCTGGGTGCGCGGGTGCGCAATACGAGTGGAAAATTGACGGTGACCGACGGACCTTTTACAGAAGCGAAGGAAGTCGTCGGGGGTTTCGCGATCCTGCGAGCAAACTCCAAGGCAGAAGCTATCCAACTAGCGAAAGATTTCCTGCAAGTCGTCGGCGATGGCGAGTGCGAGCTTCGACAGATCTATGAAGCGGACACGTGCCAGGGCGCGACAGCCTAGTCAGTATTTTTCACTCACGAGAGTGTTCCTAAACATGATGTTGAAATTGTTGGGGGGCGACTTGGTCGAACCCGAAAGCTGTCTTAGCAAAACAGAGAGCTGAGGTTGCCAAGCGAATAGACAAGGAGAAGTGACAATGAAATTCATGATGATTGTGAAACACGCGGAACCCGCGATCCCTCCGACCAAGGAGCTTATAGACGCGGTAGCGAAGCTCGGGGAAGAAGCCGCCAAAGCCGGCACGATGATCATAAGCGGCGCGCTAGCCCCAACTGTGGCGAGCACGCGGGTGCGCGTTTCTGGTGGGCAGCTCAAGGCGCTCGATGGACCTTTCACCGAGGCCAAGGAAGTTTTTGGCGGGTTCGCTATTTTTGAGTTGCCGTCGAAAGAAGAAGCGATCGAAGGGGCGAAGCGCTTCATGGAACTTCACAGGACATACTGCCCGGGATGGGAGGGCGAGACCGAAGTTCGCCAGATATTTGGCCCAGAGGAGTGCGCCCCCAAAGGGTAGGAGTTCTCGCCAGGACCGTCGGCTACGAAGAGATAGGCGCAGCGCTCGACTTGCGCGGGCGGATTGAAGATGGTGTGATGGTTAGTCGTGACACCCACCAATACCCACCACGCCATCGAAGCGGTCTGGAGGATTGAGTCGGCCAGGATTATCGCCGGGCTCACGCGGATCGTGCGGGACGTCGGACTTGCCGAAGAACTTGCGCAAGACGCGCTCGTTGCGGCGCTTGAGCAATGGCCGGAGTCGGGGATTCCGGACAACCCAGGCGCTTGGCTCATGACCACCGCGAAGCATCGTGCCATCGACATGTTCCGGCGAAACAAGAGGCTGGAACACAAGCACGACCAACTTGGCCGGGAACTGCAGTCGCAGGAGATGGCCGTGCCGGATTTCGATAGCGCTCTCGATGATGACATCGGCGACGATCTTCTGCGGCTCGTGTTCATCTCCTGTCATCCGGTTTTGTCGACTGAGGCGCGCGTGGCCCTGACCTTGCGCTTGCTGGGAGGTTTAACGACAGAAGAAATCGCGCGCGCGTTCCTGGTTCGGGAGCCAACCGTGGCTCAGCGAATCGTGCGGGCCAAGCGGACGCTGGCGGAAGAGCGCGTGCCGTTCGAGGTCCCGCGCGGCAACGAGATGGGCGCGCGCCTCTCGTCCGTGCTCGAAGTGATTTATCTAGTTTTCAACGAAGGGTACTCGGCGACAGCGGGTGACGATTGGATGCGGCCCGCGCTCTGCGAAGAAGCCCTGCGTCTCGGACGTATCCTGGCGGAGCTGGCTTCGCAAGAACCGGAGGTTCACAGCCTGGTGGCGCTGATGGAGATTCAAGCGTCACGTGCGAAGGCGCGCGTTGGACCGACGGGGGAGCCCATCTTGCTACTGGAGCAAAACCGCGCGCACTGGGACCAATTGCTGATTCGCCGGGGTCTCGCGGCGCTTGAGCGTGCGGAACAACTCGGCAGTAAGCGGGGACCGTATGGGCTCCAAGCGGCGATCGCGGCTTGCCATGCGCGAGCGATTACCGCGGAAGAAACGGACTGGCCGCGCATCGTGGCGCTCTACGATGAGCTTGCGCGGCTTGCGCCATCGCCGGTGGTGGAGTTAAACCGTGCCGTGGCGGTGGCGATGGCCTGGGGTCCTGGGGCGGGGCTCGCAATGGTGGATAAACTGATGGCCGAGCCATCGCTGAAGAATTACCACCTCTTGCCGAGCGTGCGCGGGGAACTGCTGAGAAAGCTCGGGCGCTTCGACGAAGCGCGCACGGAACTTGAACGCGCAGCTACACTCACGCAAAACACACGCGAGCGGGAGTTGTTGCTGAATCGCGCGCGAGCTTGCGCAATGGCTCAAGGCGGCGCGAGCTACACTGACAAAAACAGCGTGTCCCGCGCCAACTAGGCTGCCGTTTGCGATGAACGGTGCTATTCGTCGCCGCGGACTTGCCACCATTCCAGGCGTTCGAATTCGGCCACTTTTTCGGCACCGTGTTCGTGATACCAGCGGCTCCAGACGAGTGCATCGGCGGGCAGATTTACATCGGTGATTTGCTGAAGGGCGAGGAAAGTCCAGGATCGCATTTGGCCGGTAGTGCGAGGATTCATCGCCAGATCGATGAGCTTTGGCACCATCGTCATGCGCTGCTTGCGCGTGAAAATTCCACAATCGGAAATATTGCAGCCGGCGCGATCGCGTACGCTGTCGGCGGGATCTTCCGTGAACGACGTGAAGAGCTCATCGAGAACTTCATCTTTGCCGAGGAACCGCATTCCTTCGACGGCCCACTGGCGCACCGTGGGGTCATGGTCGTTCCGGGCGTAGTTCAAGAGCACTTCGTGGATGCGGTCGTAATCGACGCCGCGGCCTGCGAGCATGCCAAGGTAATAGACCGCCCATGAGCGGTGTTGCGGGTCGGTGCGGGCACGTTCCATCAGTTGATCGGCGGCCTGCTGATTCTTTTTCCAGCCTTCCAGAGCTAGATTGATGTCGACGTTGGCGTAGCGCACGCGGAGGTCCTTGGAGAACTCGGAGCGCCGCTCCAACTGCTTTATGCGGTCGGTGGTGCTGAGGTGGCCGACCCAGCCTTCTTGCAGATGGTCGAAAACTTTCAGCGCGCGGGTGTCGTGTCCAATGGCGCGTTCGAGAAGTTCTTCCGCTTGAGCTTGCGCGGGACTGCTGCCCAAGCGTTCCACAACCGCGTCCGTCAAAGGTCCGGAAAAAACCCGCCGTGGCACGGGCTGGACAGCGGCCCCGGAAGCTCGCGAGTTTTTCGCACGTGAAGTAAACGAAGTCATTCGCCAGGCCACAAAGCCCATCATCGCGGCAGCGATGGCGAAGAATACGGCGAGAGAGGCCCCGGAAGCGGGCTGGCGCGACGGAGTGAAAACTTGGCCTGGCGTTTGCCCGGGAAGTTGTGGACTCACACCGAGGGGCAGGTCCACTTCCACGTGGGTATCGATCTTGAGGCCAGCCAGTGTTTCGATCTGCGAGACCACCCAGCGGGCTTCCTGTCGGCTGTCGATTTCACCGGCGAGCGTGATTTTGCGCCCATCTTTCAGACGCATCCGAATCGCATGCAGGGCATTCCCTGACCCTGAGTCTTGCTGAGCGCTGACGACAGGCACAAGGGAAGCCACTTCGGACACCTGAATCCGGCGCGTGCGGCCAAGGCCAAAAATCCCGGTCCGTGAAAAAATTTCCCCGCTGCGCACGGTGATTCGGGCGCTTCCCAGCATGGCCTGGAGCGTCGCCGCGATCAGAAGCAAACCGCAGAGTCCAAACGCAATGAGAAAGAAAAGCGGCGCGTGCTTCTGGTACATCAGGTAGACCACCCCATTCCAAACGACAGTGGCCAGAAGGAGAATCAGGGAGCGGCGGGGATTGCGAAAAGGGGAAAAATAAAATTCAGTGCCGCCAGAACCCATTCCGACAACAACTTTAGCGTGGCTGGGCTGGGCGACGGCGCCGGAATCATCACTGGGAGCCGCCGCGAAACCGTATGAACTCGCGGCGGAAAAAGCGGAGGATCCGGAATCGCCGACTGTCTCAGCGGAGGCCGCGCCGCGAAAAACTGGAATTTCAAAATCGTCCGTGTAATCCACTCCAGGCACATCTGCTTGCGCGTGGAGAAGCCAAAGAATTTGATCCCTTGGATTGTCGTGACTGGTAATCGCACTATCCGCCGGAATCGAAAAATCGACAGGAATCGCACGGCCCATTGGTCCGGGAGCCACCGCGCCAGCGGGGACGTTTTGATCCGATTGCCAGAGGATGATTTGATGGGTGGTGCTGTCCCGGCCGGAATCGCTGACGACTTTACGTACGCAGGAAAGCCGTAGGTCGATGCCGTGCTCCGTGCGGGTATCGAGCTGCAAATGAATTTTTCCACTCAAGCGTTCGCCGGTGGAAAAAGGCAGAGAATCGAATTCGAAGTAGGCGTCGCCGAAACGCTGGCGACGAATCGTGGCGCGCGCCGCCTTGACGATCAGAATCGCGCCGAGCAGGTTGCCTGCGAGCACCAAGAACACGCCCGGGTTCCGGTCGCGCGCAAACGGCTGAGCCATGGCGGGAAGAAACGGCAGCGTAACCACATTGCAGAGGACCGCGAAAACCCAGAGGGTGACGGCGCTCTTCTTGTTCTGGCTTTCGGCGCGGCGCGAAGCCCAATCTGTTTTCCAAAGCCAAGGGGAGAGTGGATGGGCTTCCTCACGAGCGGCCTGCTGCTTCAGGAGTCCATACCCGCGCACTGCCGCGTAAATGAGTCCTCCGCCGATGAAGGCAAAAACCGAGCCGAACAAGATTGCGGCGAGCGTTTCAAACGGAGTGTGATTTCTGGGGTTAACCAGTTGTTTGTAAATGAAAACGAGACCCGCTCCCAAAAAAGGCAGTCCGAAGAGGGTCACGAAAACGGCGCCGCCTTTGGAAGGCTGGGTCATGCTTTGATTCTAGATTCGTTCGAACGGACAAAAGAGGAAACGGAGGGCTGGATTGCCTTGGCGGTTATACCTGAACCCAGGGGCAGGTCCGCCATTCCCGCGACATGAGCGCAATAAAGGGGCGTGAGACGCCGTGGCTGGGGCTTGCCGGCGTGAGTCCGCGAAGCAACGATCTTAAGCGGCGACCAATTTCGGTCCCAGCTTGCGTTGAGGCTTGCCGGAGTTCTCGAGCAGCTCGCGCTCGGCACGCGTCCAATCGTCGAGCGCGTCTCCGGGCGCGCCAGCGCGCTCCAAATAAATCTGATACGCGCGCAACGCGATCTCCTCGGTGGTCGGATGAATTTTGGGCGCCTGGGGCTTTTTCGCTTCCGGAGAGGGGCTCTTCCTCGTCTTGGGCATAAGTGTTCTCCTCCCAACTGCGGTTGCCATTCTACATTCGACCGAAAGCAACCGGTTAAAAAATCGTTGAAAGACCAATCGAAAGATTTAATAGAAAGAATCCAGGAAACAGATTTTGCCGGCTCGAGGGAGTTCGGCGAGTCTGGCTCTCGGATAGGGCGCTGCTCCTTTCGCCGCACGCGAAAGCGTACTGGCAACGGGGTGTTCGAGTTCGTTGTAGGGTAGAAGGACGTGCGGTTGCGTCGGTATTGAGGGTTAGCGGCGATGGTGCAGATCAAAGGCACAGCAGTTCTGGATACCATCAAGGCGATAAAAGAACGCGCCGGGACGAGCGAATTCGAAAAAATCGTAACGACCCTGGATGAAGAGACCAGGAAAATATTTCAAGGGCAGATCTCGCCTTCATCGTGGTATCCGTTCGATGCCTTTGCGCGATTCCTTGAAGCCGACATCAGAGAAACAGCTGGCGGGGACGAAGAGGAACTAATCGGGCGCTCAGAAGGTGTGATTGAGCGGCAGCTATCCGGGATCTATAAAATATTCATCAGCCTCGGATCGCCGGAGTTTGTGATCCGGAGAATCGCGGCGGTGCATTCCACGTATTTCGATGGCGTGGAGATAATCCCCGAGATGAAAGGCCCAAACAATGCGCCGATTCAGTACGTGGGTTTTGCCCCGCAGCACCGGATCATTGGCTTTGTGATCATCGGATTCTTCAGAAAAGCCCTGGAGATTTCTGGAGCGAAGCAAATTGACGTTCGCTTCCGTGTCCCGATTGGCGCCGGCGAACGGTATTGCGAACTGCTGCTGAATTGGACTTGATCGGAGGCTGTTCAAAGTTCGCCAGTTTTATCCATCGGGAGAAAATGCAAAAACAAGAATGTCAACTGCAAGGGATACCGTTGCTCGCAATCAGTAGCCGTCGGTCTCCGCCAGGATAGCGCGGGTGTAGCGATTCCAAAGCGTGACTTTCGTGCCGGGGTATTGGGCGGCAAGCACAGGGAGGCGCTGCCTGGCGACATTCAAGTCCTTGAAACTTTCCAATTGGAGATGTTGGCCGTCCGCGTCCCTGATCAAAATGTCGTAAGTGGCCTCCAGCGCCAGGCCAACCTTTCCCGTCATGAGCAGATCCTCCTTGGAGGATAGTGAAGGCCCAGGCGAGATCGTTTCACTTTACGGAAGTAGCGTAAGCCCATCGCGGACCGCGAGTGAGCTGGCCCTGGGAATCAGGACTCAGCGAGCCGTGAGGCTTTTCGCTTGCCCGAGTGGAGGTACTACGCCGAGTTGTTGCATCATGCCAAGAGCATCCCAATTACTGTAGGAATCTATGATTTTTCCACCGGTGATGTGATGAATGGTCATGCCGTCTACGGATATTTTCTTATTCGTCGGTGGAATTCCCATGAAGTCACCTTTGTGCGTGCCGGAAAAGGTCCAGCAGGCCACTACTTTGTCGTTTTCAGCGACGGTGTCCTCGATGCTGAAACGCAGATCAGGGTAGCCAGCAAGGAAGAGGGTAACCTGACGCTTATAGGCTTCAGGACCTACGGCGGACCCCGAAACACTGGGGGCTTGGAGGGCGTGGCTGGGCGAGATGATTTCGCTTACCAGTTCAAGTTTGTGTTTGTTCCAGATTTCTGCATAGAGGCGGCGGACGATAGCCTTGTTCGTTTCTGACATGGGTTCTTCCTCCTCGGGATCGTTGCGGTCCGGCGATCACGGAGATGATCCCTGCCCCACGAAGAGATTGGCTCGAGAAACCGGGTGGGCGTGAGGCTTGCGAGAGCGTACTCCCAAGAGGATTGGTTTGCAATGCTCAGAGGCCCAGAAGGCCCGGAAGAGCCCGGAACACGAAGCAGGCGGAGTTAACCTCGCAAGACGTTTATGACGATGAGTACGACAATCATCAAGATGGCGATCCAGATCGCCACCTTGCGCAGCGGCCCGACGCGCGCGGCGCGCCAGTGGAAGGAAAAAGACTTAGTGCCGGCGAAACTCGTGTTGCAGTATTTGCAGGTTCGCGCCTGAAGTGGACAGACGCCGCCGCATTCCGGGCAGGATTTCGAATAGAGCCTCTCCGACATTCGCTAGAAATAGCACGCGCGGGGAGAAACTGCCAATCGTAGGAAGGGGGCAGACATGCCCCCTTTTCGTTCACCGTTTTCCGGCCGTAGAACAGTATACTGCCCGGATTTCTGGCGCTTCGCGATTTGCTCGCGCCCGTCATGGCAAGCTATTCGAGTTGTAGGGCCAAAGACTCGCTGCTCTGGCGGTTCGCGAATTTACGGCGTAACGTGGACGCTGATCGCTAGGTTGACGCCATTTTCCTGGCGATAGGTCACATCGGCGCTGGCGCCGACTTTAAGGCTGCCTTCGATAGCCGTGTTCTTGTCGAGTTGGAAGGTCATGGTCTTTGGACTAGCCGAGTCCTGTTGAAGATTGTTTCTTTCACTGGAGGTTTGCGACTGCCCTACAGTGAGAGTAAAAGAATTCTTCTCCACCGAAGCAATCTTGCCGGATACGGATTGCTCCTGAGGAGCGGTCCGTTCGCTCGACAGACCTCGCCGCAATGCGCCGTGGGCTGTGGAGAATGGCAAGGCCCAGGCTGGCGCGATCAGAGTCAGACAAGCCAGAGTGGGTAGAAATACTCGGCAAACGTTCTTCATTTTGAAAACCTCCTCGGAATTTAGGCCGAGCTAAGAAAACAACTGCAGCGAATATGCCAAGGTTAATCGGGAGCGTGGAAAACTTCGTATCCCAAACTAAATATTGAGCTTACAGACAGAGTCAGCTGTATCAAATTCCGCGGAGCACGGGTACTAGAACTGGAAATCTCTTCCTTCTTAGCTTCCAATTACACTAATTCTCGCGTTTCCTAGCTGAACCTGCTTGGATCAGGGACTCTTATCTGGTTGCGGGTTTTAAACCCGTCATCGGTTGAGCGCCAGGATCGACAAACGAGGGATTGAGGGATGCCGTCAGGTCGTAGGATTTTCCGTGGTCGGTGAGACCTGTAACCAGGAGTTCATAGCGAAAGCCTTCCGGATGGTTTCGGCTTCTGAGAAGCACGAGCAGCCCTCGCACTTCGGCTTCGGAATGGACGATGATTTGGCCCCCCAAAACCAGGGGTAGCATGACGGAGGCGTGAAATTCCGCGCCATCGTGATCCACAGCGGAGTCGATCGAATCCAGCATTCTTACCTGCATGACCGTTCCTTTGGGGAGAGCATCCAAGGCATCTCCGCTGGTGGGATGTAACCGGGTTTGCAGGTGAAACTGTAGAACTGTGCCGGCGGCGACGCGAACCGGCGTAATGCTCGGACTGTGAGCGCGCGCCGGACTGGATAGCAGACTGAGGAAATACAGCACCGCAACGAGGAAGCGAGGCATGGACTGGGCCTTTCTGCTTCAGAACAATGAGAACCAAGAAATAATTCTAAGGTTGCCAGGAAGTACGGTCAACGCGAAACCAGGCAAAGAGTCGCCTATTATGTAACTGACCTGAGGACCAGAACCAAATCAGCCGCGAAGAACTTAGCAGCAGGTACACGAGGTGACCTCCTTCGCGTCCAAAGTTCTCCTGGTCTGCTCTAAACGGAACATCTGCCCGAGCCAACTCCTCATCGATTGGGAAGCCTTTTCTGGCGACGGAACAAGAAAATGGCCAGAGTAGTTCGACACCGCAAATCGACTTGCACCTCCAAGCTGTCGAACGTGCTCGGCGTACAAAAAAAAGGGCCACTGAATGTTCAGCGGCCCTTGGTCAACCTAATTTTTCGCTCTTACGACAACCCTCATACGATCTGCCAGAATCTGCCCGAAGCTGCCGCGACTCCAGCCGAAGCCGAAGAAGGGTAGCGAGAGTAACTCGGAGCGTGCATCCCCGCGGCTCGTGAGGGCTTAGGGATGCAATGCGTGGCATGACCCGCACACCATAGCGGGTTGAGCCACGACTACTTTAGAAAGGAGGTGATCCAGCCGCAGGTTCTCCTACGGCTACCTTGTTACGACTTCACCCCAATCATGAGTCATACCTTGGGCGCTTGCGTCCTTGCGGTTCGCGCGGCGACTTCTAGTACAACTCACTTTCGTGATGTGACGGGCGGTGTGTACAAGGCCCGGGAACGTATTCACGGCGTCGATCTGATACGCCATTACTAGCGATTCCGGCTTCATGCAGTCGAGTTGCAGACTGCAATCCGAACTGAGCAGAGTTTT
>DATKHV010000058.1:0-5596 GCA_035510055.1 Candidatus Cybelea sp.
CCACCACAGTTAACCGTGCAACCGCCGCCGCCAATTACGGCGTGGCTGCAGCCGGCTAGAAAAACGAAACTCGTCAAGAGGGACGCGAAGAGAGAGGATTTCAAAAAGAATTTCATAGGCGATCCATTGCTCCTAGGCGGACCTACGTCTTCTAGGCCGCTGCAGTTTGTGGCCTTGGCTTCCAACCAATTACGTTCAAATCAATCGCCTAGGAACGACCTCGGCCTGGCAATGGAGATGAGAGCCAAATTGACCTGAGAGGCGGCAATTCCCCCGCAGTCTCGTGCTTTTTGTAGGGTATTGTAGGATCTGCTACTGAATCAATAAGCGTAGACACGGGGTGTGCCCACTTGAGCATTAACTTTCTGCCGCGGCGTTCGCTAGAGGCAATACCTGTTCGCCAGGACAGGTGTGGCCTTCAGGCTTCTTCTTCAACGAGTTGTTCGCCGTGGACGGCCTTATGGGCGGCGATGACCTTCTCGGCGAGTTCGTTGGGCACATAATCGTAGTGTGAGAATTCCATCGAGTAAGTAGCGCGGCCTTGTGTTTTGGAGATGAGGTCGTTGGCGTAGCTGAGCATTTCAGCGAGCGGAACCTGGGCTTTGATGATGACGTTGTGGCCGCGGGCTTCGCTGCCGGAGATGCGCCCGCGCCGGCCGCTGAGGTCGCCCATCAAGTCGCCGGAGTATTGATCGGGGGCATAAACCTCGACGTGCATGACGGGCTCGAGGAGCGCGGGGCGAGCTTGTTTCATGGCTTCCTTGAAGGCCAGCGAGCCAGCAATCTTGAAAGCCATATCGGAGGAATCCACGTCGTGGTATTTGCCGTCGTAGAGAATGGCTCGGAAATCGACGACCGGAAACCCCGCCAGGTAGCCGCGGGCGGCGGCATCGCGAATCCCTTTTTCAACCGAGGGAATCCAGTTCTTGGGGATGGCCCCGCCAAATACATCATCGACGAATTCGACACCCTTGCCGCGCTCGACGGGCTCCATCTTGATGCGGCAGACGCCAAACTGGCCGTGACCGCCGGACTGTTTCTTGTGCTTGCCCTCAACGTCGGCTTTGCCGCGGATAGTTTCGCGGTAGGGGACTTTGGGAGGCTTCAATGTGAGGTCCACGTGATAGCGTTTGTGGAGCTTGGCGACGACGACTTCAATGTGTTGCTGGCCGGAACCGGCCAGCAGAAACTCTTTGGTTTGCGGATCGCGCATGAACCGCAAGGCCGCATCTTCCTCGAGAATTTTATGAATGGAAACGCCGATCTTGTCTTCATCGGCGCGCGTTTTCGGTTCGACGGCAAAAGTGATGGAAGGCTCGGGGATTTGTGCGGGGGAATAGTAAATGGGCGAAGCTTTATCGCCAAGGGTTTCGCCGGTAACGGTTTCCTTCAGTTTGGCGATGGCCCCAATGTCTCCGGCGTGAAGCTCGCCGACTTCGGTAAGCTGCTTCCCCTGGACAACCTGGATGTGCTGGAAGCGCTCCGGCAAGTTCCGGTTGTAATTGATGAGCGTGGCGTCATTCCTCAAGACACCGCTCTTTACCTTGAAATAGTTGATGCGGCCCGTGAAAGGATCGGAAAGGGTCTTGAAGACAAAGAGGGAAAGCGGCTGGCCGTCATCGTACTTGCGCTCGAGGCGGTCGCCCTTACCGCCGGGGTCCTTAAATCCCACTTGGGCGTGTTCGTCGGGGTGCGGGAAGACATCAGCAAGAAAAGTGAGCAGGCTGGCCGTGCCGATGTTACGCAGCCCGGAAGTCATTAGGACGGGAAAGATTTTCTCGGCAACGATGGCTTTGCGGACGGCGGGAATGAGATCGTGGATGGGGATGGTGCCTTCGCGGAAAAACTCTTCCATCATGGCGTCGTCGCCTTCGGCGATCATTTCGACGAGCTTTTCATGCGCTTCCTTGGCGTCGTCCGCAAGCGCGGCGGGAATTTCCTCGATCGTGGGTTTCCCATCACCGTCGGGATTGTAGATGTGCGCTTTCATGGCCACGAGATCGACGACGCCACGAAATCCCTTTTCACTGCCGATGGGCATCTGCAAGGAGATCACATTGCGGCCAAAGACCTCCTGGAGCGATTCCATGGAGCGCTCGAAACTAGAAAGCTCGCGGTCCATCCAGGTGAGCACGAAGGCGCGGGGAATGTCGTACTCGGTGCAATAATCCCAGACTTTTTCCGTGGTGACTTGAGCGCCGACGTGGGCGTCCACGGTGATGAGCGCGGCGTCAGCCGCGACGAGCGAAGCCTTCGCTTCGGTGATAAAAGTGGAATAGCCGGGGAGATCGATGAAATTGATTTTGACTTTTTCAGATGAGCCCGAGGGTCCCGTGGGGGTGGCAGGCCATTCGGCATGCGCCAGGCCTGTTTGGATGGAGATTTTCCGGGAGATTTCTTCTTCGTCCCAGTCGGTGGCGGTGCTGCCTTCGGCAACTTTTCCCCAGCGCGGAGTCATGCCCGCAGTGAACAGTAACGACGACACCAGTTGCGTCTTCCCGGTGCCGCCGTGGCCTACAATGCCAACGTTTCGGATGTCCTTGGTAAGATAGGTCTTCATTAAAACCTCCAGAAGGCGAGGTCCGTGCGGGCGAGTTCCGGCGCGGGCGAACGCCTGGCAAGTTGAAACTGATGGAGGAGAACGTGGCCTCTGCACCTGGGTCCCGTGGGGCGGAACCTAAGGTCTACGAACAATCCCTGGTCCGGTCTCCTGACGAAGCGGATGCTAGCACAGGGTGCGGAATGGAGCAACGCAGGAGCCGAAAGAATCAGGGGTAGACCGGGGCCTGCCAGCGCAGTGAAACTACCCCCGCCACTAGGGAAAAAATACCGGGCCTAGTACCGGCAACGATCAAAGCAACTCTCGCGTGCTGCTTCTTGTGTCTTGACAACAGAGGACTTAGGAGGTGTGCGCATTTCTGGGCACGCGGTGCCCGCCGTGCATACAAGAAAAACAGTAGAATTGCGCCATTTTGCGAGCGGATATCTAGGCGCGGGATTCTCACGGATCGGCCCGGGTAGCGGTGAGCGCTCTCCTGACGAGTCGACTAGAGAGAAATAAGCTCAAGGAGAAAGACCATGGAAGAGCATCTGGAAAGAAATGAAAGTGAAGGAGGGTCGGCGCTTTCGAACGCGAATCGCTGGCTTTTGGCGGGGCTCGTCGCACTGATCGTAGTGGCCGGCGTAGCGTTTGGTTATGGTTACCGGCAGGAAATTCTGGTCGGCCATTTAACGGCCCAACAGACCATGGCGAACGCCACGATCCGTGACATGCAAGGACAAGTGAACACGCTTACGTCCAAGCTGAACGAGATTACCGTCGCACAGCAAGCCGCTGTCGAGGCAGAACAAGCGAAGGCCAAGGCGGCTCGTGCCCCCGGAGCGAAGGCTGCGGCCAGCAAGAAAACTACGACAGCCGAAAGCAAGCGCCTGAAGGAACTCCAGGCGAGAATCGACGACCAGCAGAAGCAGCTGAAAGAAACACAAGACGAGATCGCCAAGAACCGCACCGACCTGGAAGGGAGTTTAAATTCAACAAAAGATGAACTGAACGGCTCCATCGCCAAGACCCATGAGGAATTGGTGGCTTTGGCGAAGCGTGGGGAGCGCAGCTATTTTGAATTTGACCTGACGAAATCGAAGCAGTTCCAGAGAGTAGGGCCGGTGACGCTGGCCTTGCGCAAGGTTGATACGAAACACAAGAACTACAACATCGAAATGGTTGTGGACGACAACAAACTGACCAAGAAAAACGTAAACTTGTACGAACCGATTTGGATCCACAACGAGAACGAGTCGCAGCCGGTGCAAGTGGTGGTGAACAAAGTGGAGAAAGACAAGGTGCATGGCTACGTCAGCGCGCCAAAGTACAAGCCCTCGGAATTGGCCGTGAGCACCACGGGCACGCCGAACCTCACTCCCGTGGCAACGCAACCCGAGCCGCCCCAGCAGAATCCCGAGATTCCTAAACAACCCGAATAATTAGAGAAAACAGAAGAACCCCATCCGGCAGGGCGTCCCACCCCGGCACCCTGCCGTTTCTTTTTGTGGGGCACTGACCGGGTTCTCGGCGAAAACTTACGGGGCCAGGTCGAACGTAGCCTTGCGGGCCGTCTTGCTGGATTTTAGGATCTCGAGGGAACAGCGCCAGTCGGTGTGGCCGGGGAATTTCAGGTCAATAGTTCGGGAACCGGTGGGAAGTTTTGAGCGTGGCCGGAGTGTTTTGCCGTGGAACTTGTCGTCTATGAAGATCTCTCTGCCGTCCGGTTCGGGAGCTCGGCCAAAGCATAATCAATCGGAAGCTGGCAATTCAAATTGGTGGCGGCGTTGTCGCGAACGCCCGCTCTAGGAGCGATTCGATAAACTCGCTCTTGGCGATCGTGTAGCCGGGCCGGTCCTCCCGAAAGCAAGCCGCCAGCGAGCGCTTCAAGTTGCCGTAGGCTGCGGCCTCCTCCGGGTGGGAGCGCAAATAATCCCTAAACGCTAGATGACGACGATACTGCTGGCACTCCGTAGGGCACACATAGAGATGATGGGCAGGGGACCCTGGGGGAGCCGCGAAAGCTTCGCGCCCGCGAATGCCGAGGTCGCCCTGGTGGGCGTATCCGAGGGAAGCGAGTCGCTCGACAACCAGCGGAAAATCAGAGGCCGATTTGAGCAGCACGTCGATGTCGATGATGGGTTTGGCCGCCAAGCCCGGGACGGCCGTGCTGCCGACGTGCTCAATAGCGACGGGGAGGCTACCCAGCCCTTCGGCCAGACGTAACCGCAGAGTCTCGAACGTCTTGGGCCATTGGGGGTCGTAGTCAACGACAATGATGGGGCCTGCCAATTCGCCGGTCTTCCCGCGGTAGCCGGAACAAGAAAGAACGGGGAGGCGGGGGTACTTGGGAAAGCGCGGATCGGTGAGGGAGAGTTCACAAAGGATGAAAACGGATTTGCGCTCCGACTCAATTTGGCGCGCGTGACGACAGTTCGAACAAAGTCCTCGGGCGGAGCTGGCGCGGTGAGCTGCGGGGGTTTCCTTCTCATTCATAAATTCAGCATATCGCAAGAGGCCACACGGACGGATGCACAAGCATTCAAACGTGACGGCGGTCACGGGCCAGTGGAACACAAATTGAGGTAGAATCACTTTTAACCCTGCGCGGAGTGCGAAAGCATCTTTTCGTAACGTCGTCCAGCAGGGGACAATTCCATGAACAAAGAAGAAGTTCGGGCGCGAATCGAGGAAATAGGTATCGTTCCCGCGATTCGCGTTTCTTCCATCGAGGAAGCCCGTTTCGCGGCCGCCGCCGTCTCATCCGGTGGAATTCCCATCGTGGAAATCACCATGACCGTGCCGGAAGCATGCGAATTGATCCACGACATGGTGGCACACGCTCCAGACATCATCGTGGGGGCCGGAACCGTTTTGGATCCCGAAACGGCGCGGCGCTGCCTGGGCGCAGGGGCACAGTTCCTGACGAGCCCCGGCCTGGACCTCAGCATCGTGGAACTTGCCAGCAAGGCCAATGTCGTGACCATGCCCGGCGCGTTGACGCCGAGTGAAATAACCGCCGCCCTGAGAGCCGGCGTTGATTTCATCAAAGTGTTT
>DATKHV010000059.1:0-6035 GCA_035510055.1 Candidatus Cybelea sp.
GAGCGGCGCGCGATTTCCAGCGGGAAGATTACGCCGGGGACTGACAATCGGGCGGCGGCGAAGAAGTCGGATGTGATTCTGGTGTGCCTGAAGCCGTTGACGGTGGGACATGTGTTGGATGAAATTCGCAGCGAGTTGAACGATCAGAAGCTGGTGATTTCGATTGCGGCTTCGGTACCGACCGAATATTACGAGCGGCGGCTGGGCGGGAACGTGCCGGTGATTCGCGCGATGCCGAATACTCCTTCGATGGTCGGCGAGGGGATAACCGCGATTTGCAAGGGCAAGTACGCGACGGCGAAGCATTTGGAAATTGCGCGGAAGCTTTTTGACGCCGTAGGCAAGACAGTGGTGGTGGACGAGAAACACATGGACGCGATCACCGGGTTGTCGGGGAGCGGTCCGGCGTTTCTCTATATTATTCTGGAGGCGCTGGCGGAAGGCGGCGTAAAGATGGGGCTTTCGCGGGAACTGGCTACGTTGCTTGCGGCGCAGACGATGTTGGGGGCGGCGAAAGTCGTTTTGGAGACGGGGCACCATCCGGCGCTGTTGAAGGATACGGTGACTACTCCGGCGGGATGCACGATTGACGGGATTTTAGAGTTGGAGGAAGGCAAGCTGCGGGTGACTTTAATCAAGGCGGTGGTGAAGGCGTCGCAGCGGGCTAAGGAATTGATGTTCACCGACAAAGAGAATTAATGCAGAGCTCGCCGCGATCTTCGAGGCAAAAGATTTAACACATCTCTAACGAGTTCACGGAGAATGGGCGAGCGCGGATCTTGTTGGGTTCGTGCTGACGCGATTCACTGCGGTGGTTGATCTCGGGTGAGTTTCGCTGTGGCTTGGATTTCGAGATTTACGGTGTCGCTGGCGTGAAGCAGCCAGGTGCTGGGATCCTTTAGTCCCCATTTGATGTAGGGGATCGTGAAATGGACCGTGGAATGGGCCACCGCCTCTTCGGGTGGCTCGACTGAAATTGTGGCGGTTAGTGGGTGGTCCTGCCCGCGGAGCTGGAATATGCCGGAGATCTCCAGTTGCGATGCAGCGTGGGGATTGAAAGTTCCGGTTACTTGTTGCGGCGTGAAAACGATTTCGGGATATTTCTTACTTTCCAGAATTTCCTGGTGCATTTTCTTGTCGCGCGATTTGTTGCCGCTGTCGCCGCTGGTGGCGTCCACTACAATTCGCCCGCTGGCTTTGCCGCTACTCGGGTCGAAGTGAATCTCCCCATTTTTTAGCGTGAATGTGCCGTGTACAGTGTGCAACGAGGAGTCCACGCTGTATTCGATCTTTGTTTGGGCCGCGTCCAGGGTGGCGACGTATTGTTGGGCACCGAGCGAAGGTGCAAGCGCGATGACAGCGGCCAGTGCCAGAAGCATCACAACGCTTTCTCGAGCGGAAAGCAGATCCCTCGCTCCGCTCGGGATGACACCAACCTTACTCACGCGCGTAGGACCTGGCAGCCGGCGTCACAAATTTCACGCGGTTTAATGGATGGCGCCGCAGATTCTCCCGCGTGCACCGAGAGTAGTCTTGCAAACAGATTTGGATGTTTTGCCAAGATACGAAGAGTTGTGCGGCGCAACCAGTCGTTGCGACCGAGGAGCAGCAGAAGACGCGCCATTCGTGCCGGCCTCGTTACGATTTTTCTGTGCGCAATTTGGTACGACGCAAGATTTTGCGAGGCTAGAGCTTCTCCGAGATGAATCGCTTGCTGAAATGCGAGGCTGAGGCCCTGACCGGTGATTCCGTCAACTGTAAAGGACGCGTCGCCTACCAGGGCGGTGCGACCGCGTGCGACTTTGCCGAATCGCTCGAGCACTACCGCGCCGCCCAGCTCCGCGCTCAGCGGCTGTGAGTAGCGAAGGCGTTCGGCCAATGTCGGAAATTGTTTCAGGGCGAGTTCGATGCGCATCTGAGGATCGCTGGTGAGCAGCGCGATGCAGACTTCGCGCGCGCTCGTGGGCGTCACATAAATTTGGTAGCGCTTGCCCCAATGCACTTCGACAAAATCGGTCCAAGGAGTGACGCCGAAATGGCGACGGAATCCGAATCGCGAAGAGCGCAAGCGGAGAGGTCCAAGGCTTGCCCATTTTCTGACTACAGATTTTTGTCCGTCGGCACCGACCAGCCAGCGGAAATCAAGATTCGAGCCGCCGAGACGCGCTGAACCGCCCGCGCAATCGGCGACGCGAGTTCCCCACCGAAATCGAACGCCCACTTCAGTGGCGCGTTGAACCAAAAGCGCATGAAGCGTGGTGCGGCGCAAACCAAACGATGCAGAACCATTGGGCAGTTTGCCGCTTGCACTGGAGACCTCATCGCAGAAACGGATTCCTGCGATGGGAAAAGCAACATCGGAGTTTAATCGGATTCCAAGGCGGGAGAGCGCGGCGACGCCTTCCGGAAGCAGCCCTTCGCCGCAAGCTTTTTCAATCGGTGGTCTGCGGGCGTCGGCGACCGTTACGCTGAGTCCTTTGAGCCTTGCGGCTATCGCGGTGGCGAGCCCCGCTGGGCCCGCTCCGACGATCAGGACATCCGCGTTTTCGGCCACAGGCCTCCGTTTCTACCACCGTAAGAGAACTAACTCAGCGCAGAATCCCGGCCCCATGGCGGCCAGGATGCTCAGCGAACCGGGCTCCGGACGCCGGTTGTTGTAAACGTCTTCCAGCACGAGCAGAACGGACGTGGAAGAAATGTTTCCGACACGCCGCAAGCAATCCCATGATGCGGCGAGATCGTGACAAGTGATTCCCAGCGCAGTCGCGGTCGCTTCGAGCACTTTCGGTCCGCCGGTGTGCATGACCCAGGACTTGATGTCCGAGCGCTCGTGCCCGTTCTCGGCGAGGAATGCATCCACGTCTTTGCCGAGATGCTTCGTCACCATCTCCGGAACTTCCGGAGACAATACGATGCGGAAGCCCTTCTCGGAGATGTCCCAACCCATCACTTTTTCGCTGTGGGGATAGAAGCTGGATTTTGTGGCGAGAATTTCCGGGCCGTCGGATTTTCGTTTGTCGCCGACTACGATGGTGGCGGCAGCGCCGTCACCGAAGAGCAACGCAGAGATCAAGTGAGCCATGGAGAGATCGTCGCGCTGCAGAGTGAGCGAGCACAATTCCACGGAGAGTAGCGCGGCAGCCTGATCCGGATAGCCATGGACGTAATCAGCCGCGCGCGAAATTCCGGCGGCGCCGGCGACGCAACCCAGACCGAAGATCGGAATGCGCTTGATGTTGGTCGAGAGACCCATACGATTGACGAGACGCGCGTCAAGTGAAGGCGCGGCGATGCCGGTTACAGAGGTCACAAAGATCGCGCTGAGTTCCTTCGGGGCGATGCCGGCTTTGTGCAGAGCCTTACAGAGAGCTTGTTCACCGAGCTCGAGGGCGTGCTGGATCCACGCGTTATTGGCCTGTCCAAACGTGGTGAGGTTCTCGTAGAAATCGATGGGATGGACCAAGTAGCGGCCCTCGACCTGCATGCTTTCATCGAGGCGGTCAAGGATGTCAGGATTCGGCAAACGATGACGCCAGTCGTTCTTCAGTGCCTCCGTCAAAAGTTCTTGCTTGTAGTAGTACTCGGGGAAGGCGCTCGCAACGCTAGCAATCCTCATCGAAGGGGGCTCCTGTTGTCTCTTAAACGTTCCGAAGGATAGTATCGCGAGAATGAGGAATATCAAGAGGCTTTAGAAAAATAGCTTCCATATCGGCCGTACGCCCTAGACCTCATCTTTCAGCGAAGATTAATCAGACACCATAGTAACGCATTTTCGGGCGTTAAAGCAGAGAAACAACGGCTCCCCAAAAAGGAGCCCCGGGTCTGGGGGCGCAGACCCGGGGCGGGGGTGAGGTACGCTGGGCCGAAAACTTTTTGAACTTTGCCGCGGCCGTTTACTAGTAATTCCAGCGGCGCATTACAAGTGTTGCTCGAAACACAAGCTGAATTGCCAAGACGATCAGTGTGTCGCGCACGGCGACTAAGCTACGGCGCATCCGCGAAACCTCCGCAGAATTGGGAAAAGGCATCGCGTGAACCGCTGCTGCTGTGCGGGTGGCCGGTTTCCAACCGACGCTGGTTAGCGCGCTCATGCCGTCCTCTCTTAATTCACAACGTAAACAGGATTGTCGTGCTCGACACCAAGAACCATTGATTTGAAGATGTCCACGTCCCAACTATCCGCAATGCGCAAGCGCACAACTTCGGTGGTTTCCGAGACCAAACGTCCGCGCAGCGGAACTCGTAGATTGCCTGCTACTACTCTAAGAATGACCGCCTGCCCCATCCAGATTGCGTAACCACCTTCCATTTTTCCCCCCTCGGTGAAGCTGGCTTCCTCGAGCAATTCGATTGTGGCGGAGGGGTCCGAGGCGGCCAATGGTACAGCGGGCTAAAGATGGTAGGAGGAAGGTACCAGGAGTCCCAGGGCCATTGAGGCGCAGCGGTAAGGGGATTTCTGTTATTGTGTTTACAGCCATTTGCGGGCCTGTTTAGGCCCATCGGAACGTCAAGGAACAGGTAGAATGATTGAGTTTTTGAAAGAACTCCTGCACCGCCTAGCAGACGTGCGCGGCCTGGTCGCCTTGGGCGGAATGCTGATGGTGTGCGTGATTGTGTTCGTCGAAACGGGGCTGTTTGTGGGTTTTTTCTTGCCGGGCGATTCCCTGCTGGTGACGGCCGGAGTGGTGGCGGCGGATCAGTATTCGGGTTTGAAGATCGCTTGGCTGCTGCCGCTGGTGACGTTGTGCGCGATCGCGGGAGACCAGCTCGGTTATTTCATCGGGCGGACCATGGGACAGCGGTTGTACCAGCGGGAAGATTCACGCTTCTTCAAGAAGAGGCATTTGCAGCAGGCGCACCAGTTCTATGAGAAACACGGCGCGAAGACGATTATTATGGCGCGGTTCGTACCGATCATTCGGACGTTTTGTCCGCCGGTGGCGGGTGCGGCGCGCATGAGTTATACGCGCTATTTGTTGTACGACATTTGCGGCGGACTTTTGTGGGTATGGGGAATGATCCTGCTTGGGTACACGCTCGGGAATACCATTCCGAATATCGATAAGCGCATTCACTACGTAATCGCCATCGTGATTTTTCTGTCCTTGCTTCCTGCGATCTATTCAACGTGGAAAGCGCGTTCGCAGGACAAGAGTGCGGCCGGCGTGAAGGGACCACAGCCCGAGGAAGAGTAACGGGCTCGCCTGCGAGGCAAGCCCCGCTAGGGAGGCTTTGATGCCGCGCAAAAACCCGTGGGGCGGCGGCCAGCCGCCGTGCTCCAAGAGGGTTCGTTGGCAGAGGTACGGAGTTTGCTGATCTACGACGATAAAGCGCAAAACGGGGAGCCTGGCGGCTCCCCGTTTGCTTCTTCCGTAGGCCGCCGCGGTGCCGAAGGCATCGTAGCGGCGCGCACCGCAAAAGCGGTGTGTAAACGGTGATTAGCTTAAAGTCTCCTGCCCGGTGGCGTCATACTGCGTCCTCCGTGCAATGACGACTTACAAGGCCCGTTGTACTCCGCTGCAATGGCGATTGCAACTGGAAAGTTTTGCCAAAGACAAGCCGTCAGAAGAACCTCATCCCGGCGAAATTTTCGTAGCGGCGATGCTCAGACCGCCACGAGACCCCCGGCAACATCGATGGCGCACGGAAGTGCGCCGCTACAGATGCTAATTCGATCTTGTGTGGCGGCGCCGAGTACGCTGGATTTATTTCAGGAACAGGGCTTCGCGGACCTGGTCGCGACCGACGAAGGTCTTCGAGGAACGGAACTTTCCGAAGATGTCCAGGATTTCGCGATTCTGAAACACGCGCGCGTGAACCGCGAGCGTGGGGGCCGGAACGAGCTCGATGTTTTGTGAGTCAATGATCTTGTAGCGGTGAAATCGTTCGGGAGGGCGGCTGTGAAAGGAGGCGAGCACCGCACCACCGGGCCGCATCAGCGTGAAGATCCTCTCCATCACGCGGGGCAAGAGCTCCGCATCGAGATAGTCGAAAAGATCCCAGGCCAGCACGCCGTGAAAATTATCTTCGGGATA
>DATKHV010000060.1:0-30984 GCA_035510055.1 Candidatus Cybelea sp.
CGTTTCTTCTTCAACCGTCAAACCTCTCGCCGCGGCAACCGCTGGTGCGTTAACAACGTTCACCTTTTCATCCAGGACCGCGTTCAGCGCTCCGGCAAGCACGGCGCTGCGCAGCAGATGCGTTCCCACCTCGGCCACTTCACCGGCATAGCGAATGCGAATCCGAGCGGGGCGCGACTCTGCCGCCTGCGAAACCAGCGAACCAAGGCGCTCGGCAAGTTCGAGGTACGGCCGAACGCGCCGGTATTGGTCCGGCGAAAGCGCGGGCAGATTCACCGCATTGCGGATCACGCCTTCGAGGAGATAATCACGGATCTGCAAAGCGACCTGCGTGCCCAGCTCTTCCTGCGCCTCCGCCGTGGAACCGGCGACGTGCGGCGTGGTGATCACGTTGGGAAGACCGATCAGCGGGGAATTCTTCGGCGGCTCCTCAGCAAAGACGTCGAGAGCGGCTCCGCCGACGTGGCCGCTCTGGATGGCTGCCGCTAAGTCCGCCTCGTTGATAAGCTCGCCGCGGGCCGCATTGATGATGCGAACGCCCTTCTTCATTTTCGCGATGGACTCGGCGTTGATCATGTCCCGCGTCTCCGGACTTACGGCGGTGTGCAGGGAGATAAAGTCGCATTCGGCGAGAAGCTGATCGAGCGGCACGAGTTCGACGGAAAGTTCGCGCGCGGCGGCTTCGCTGATGAAGGGATCGAACGCGACGACGCGCATGTCGAACGCTTCGGCGCGGGACGCCACTTCGCTGCCGATGCGGCCGAGCCCGACGAGGCCCAGGGTCTTGCCGCGCACTTCGGCGCCGGAAGAAGATTTTTCCCAGCGGCCTTCGCGCATGGCGGCGTCAAATTTTGGAAGCTGGCGAACGAGCGCGAGCAACAGCGCAAAAGTATGTTCGGCAACGCTGACGGAACTTCCGCCGGGCGTGCTCATGACCAGAATGCCGCGCTTGGTGGCTTCGTCCAGGTCGATGTTGTCCACGCCGACGCCGGCGCGGCCCACGGCGCGCAATTTTTTAGCGCGGTCCAGCAAATCGGCGGTGACTTTCGTGGCGCTGCGCACGATTAGGGCGTCCGCATCGGCGATCTCCGAGTTCAGCGTGTCTTTCGTGGCTTGCACGATGTTCCAGCCTGGCTGCTCCTTTAGCAGTTGCACGCCGCGATCGCTGATCTTGTCCGCTACGATGACTTTCATGAGCCCCGTCGTCTCGGAGCGGGTTTGGCCCGCGCCGTGTAAGCATTCAAAAGTAGCGAGCCCCTCGCGCGGTGTCAAATAAGCGCCGCGCCTACCGCCCCTGCCGTTGCCACCATTCCTTCGCGGCGAATTTGCTGGTCTGCTATATTCAATGACGCGAGGAACCCAAGATGAGTCTTGCGGAAAAAATTCAGAAAGACCTGGTCGACGCGATGCGCGCCAAAGAAGAATTGCGCCTCAGCGTGTTGCGGGGAATCAAAGCGGCCATCAAGCACAAAGAAGTGGAAAAGATGCGCGCCATGGACGAGGCCGAGGCCATCCAGATTTTGCAAACGCTCGTGAAGCAGCGCAAGGAATCGATCGAGCAGTTCACCAAGGGCAAACGCCCGGAACTCGCCGAAAAGGAAACCAAAGAACTCGCCATCATCGAATCGTATTTGCCTGCTGGCGCGAGCGAGGCGGAAATGGACGCCGCGATCGCCAAGGCCATCTCCGAAACTGGCGCGAATTCCATCAAGCAGATGGGCGCGGTTGTGAAAGCAGCCAAGGGCGGACTGGAAGGCAAAACCGTTGACGGCAAGGCGCTCAGCGACCGTGTGCGCGACCGGCTTTCGAAACTGGGCTGAGAATTCGCATTCTTCTTTCGGTATGCCGCTCCCGGAAACCATTGCGATGCGCTTCACGGAAGAAGACGCTGGCTACGTGACGGTCCGCCCGGTCGTGAAGCAAACATTTCGGCTTGCGGAACTCGCCGGGATGGTCGTGAGCGTAACGGGCAAGAATGTCGCGCGCGTGCGGCAAATTTTTGGCGCCGGCACAGTTGTCTACAACGGGTATCGCTACTGGTGGCCGGGGTTCGTTGCCAACGAAGAAGAAATCTCGGGCCTCCTCACGGCCTTCCCAGATGACGACCCGGCGCTTCCTTTTGATCCCGCCCAGGTAACCTCTCTCTCCCTGGAAATCGGCGGCGGCACGCAGCTCTCATTGATTCGCGTTGCTCGCGAAGAAGCTAAGGCTAAGAGGCTTTTCCGCAAGGGGAGCGCGTGGGAAATTTTGCTTACCGCGGCCAGGGATTCAGCTCCGCGCTATGAGAGGTATTCTCATGCGGAACGCGCCGATGTTTATCGGGTGCAGCTCTCTTTCGAGGTGGCCGCTTCGCTCTTGAAGCAAGCAGCGACAGCTTCGCGGCGTGGCCTGCGAAAGAGATTGACGGCGCTCGAACCTCCTGCCGCCATTTTATTATTCATCCCTCGAACGAAATCTTCCGGGGCGGCAACCCGGCCTTAGAAGAGGACTCGCGATGACAATATCTGGAGATCCCGGCCCTAGAAACGCTTACGCACTCGCCTTCCTGCGTATTGGCATCGGTATACTTTTCTTGATCTTCGGCCAATACAAAGTTTTCGGCACCGCGTTCACGCTCGATGGCGGCTTTCAATTTTGGATCAACAAATTCCTTGCAGGCGGAGCTTACCCGTTCATGGCGCCCATTCTCCGTGGCTTTGTCCTCCTGCATGCCACGCCCATCGCCTTCCTGGTAGCTTATGGCGAATTCGCGATCGGACTCGGGCTCACTCTCGGAGTGATGGTGCGTTCGGCGAGCTTCTGCGGCTTGATTCTGATGCTCACCCTGCTCTTCTCCTCAGATTATCCCGGCGCGGGAGCGCCCTTCTGGCAATACTTCGGCGCAAGCCTCAGCCACTCGGTATTTGCGCTCAGCTTCGCCGCGTTCTTGATTGCACGCGCCGACTCTGTCTGGTCGGTTAAAGTTGTACGTGCAAATCGCACGAGCGCCAGCGAAAATTAGTATCAGTGAGCAGCTGGCTTCAGCACCGCGGTATTCCGTTCGTCGCCGGCGATGATGCGGTAAAGCTTCTTCAGGTCCTCGACTTTGCTGAGCGGCACGCTCAGCTCTTTCACCTCGAACGTGCGCGTATATTTCAAAGTGTTCCCGTTCATTTCCGTCTTGCTGTGATAGCTCGCGAAGCTATAATCCGCGTTCACTGGCGGCGGCAAGTCATCCACCTCATAGCCGGGCGGTAAGGTAATTTCAAAAGTGTCGACGTCCCGCTCCGGACTCGGCATTTCCACCGGGAATTTCCTTGGTTCTTTGGTCTCCAGGATGTCGCTCGACTTGCTTCCCAAGACTCGCGGACGCACCAGCATCAGATTGCCGGCTGTCTTTGCGTAGTTCTCCGCCACAAATGAATACTGGTAGCCAAAGGGCTGGTCCGTCTGATTGAGATTCAGGATGGTCGCCTTGGTAAGCTGAAAGGTAGCCAGAGAGTGGGAAACAAGGTTCTCAATCGGCTTGATCTGGTCGGCGGATTTTGTGACGGTCTTTAGCGCTGCCCGTTGCCACCAGCCGAAGTCTCCCCGCCGGGTCTCGAAGACATCCCCCTGCAAAGTTCCGCTCGGGCTCAAAGTTAATTTTGCGGAGCGTTCCACTCCATTCATCGCGGCGGGTAACTGAGGAAGATTCACCAGCTCACCCCCTTCGGGAGTCACGAGTAGCCCGCTATTCGCTTGCAACTCGCCGCGCAGCTGTCCCAGGGGAGTGTATTCGTCGGTAGGGTCAAAAAATAAAATTTTGCCAAGTTTGGGGTGGGCCATGGTGGCCATCGAGCTGTCCTCTTTGATCCCATCCGGCAAATGAATCGCTATGATTTCATGATTGAACAAGCCCATGGATGCCGGAGTTTCGGGCGTCACTGCGCCCCGGTTGGTGTTAATGGAAACGTAGTAGGACTCCACGCCGATCTCGCCCAGCATGGAGCTCAGCAGCGTGACCTTGTCTTTGCAGTCGCCGTACTTGTGGGTGAAGATATCCGGCGCCGGATGCGGTTGCCAGCCTCCGATGCCCAATTCGATGGCCACGTAGCGAATGTCGCGCTGCACGAACTGCGCAAGCGCCCGCATCTTTTCAAGAGGGGTAGACGCGGAAGCCGTCAACTGCGCCACTTTCTGCTTGATGTCCGGCGAAGGCTCGCGTCTTCCGCGCTCCAGCCCGGCCTCCCAAGTCCCTTCTTCTTTCCAAGTTTCAAAACCTCTGTTCTGAGCTCCGCCCCCTGCCGGAAACAAGGTTACGACCATCCTCGCGGCCACGCCTCGCCAAGGCGGCATGTCGTTTTCGTGCTTCACAGCTTCGACATCTGTCGCTACCCATTGCCAGGAATTGTTCCCGGCGGGAGTCGGCTCAACCGGCTTGTGATTCATCCAAGCGGTCTTGTATTCCCACCCCGGGGGCAATTGAAGTGTATAGCGCGCCTCGCGAACCGGCACCGGCTCTTGAAAAGACCACTCGTCCTCGAGAACGTAGGGCCGGTCTTCGTGCTCGATTTCGTAGCCAACGATGTTGCCGGGATCGGCGGCTGGAATCCGGAGAAGTTTGGTGCGCAAATCCGTCGCCAGCTCGCCATTCTCCACCCCCCGCAGGGCTGTCTCCACCACGTCCTTATCTTTTACTTCGTAATCTTTCCCCTGCGCGGGAATGCACCAGCCGCGAATTCCCGTGATTTTCGTTTCCGCGTCATAGGAAGCGCTGATGACCCCGTATTCGCGCCCCGTGGGCCTCAATATTTTGTAGGCGCGCCGGTTAATGCTCTTGATCTTTCCATTTCCCTGGACGTTGAGAATGTCTTCGGCGTATAGAAGTACCGCGTCTGTTTTTTCGTCGTGCGCCGGCAGCGCTACGGTCACAAGCGCGTGCATCCAGGCTGGCGCATCTCCGGCATACGCCAGAAGCGCTCCCGCAAGACCGCCGATCATCCAGAGAAAAATAAATGGCGCAACGCGTCGCATCCTAGTTGCTCGCCGCCGTCGCTCCGGGCTGCAAAACGATTTGCTGCTCATCTCCTGTCCTCACGGTCTGATAAAAATTGCGCAGCGCGGGGTAATATTTCTGCTCTAGGAAGGTCAGATCACTTCGCAGATGCCTTTCCAAATGAAGCGCGCCCTTTTCATTTTCGACTTTAAGGGTATAAGCGATGACTTTTGCATCGGTAGTTTGTGGTGGCGGCAAGCTGCTTACCTGCCAGCCCAGCGGCAGCTCAATGCGCAAGTCATCGATCTTCTCAAACAGGTACGGAAAATAGAGCGGGTGGACCCTGGTGGAATGTTCAAACATGTGCTTTTCAGGACCGCTGAACAAGCCCACGGGAAGCAGCGCGCGTTTTCCCGCCCCAGCTACCCAGCCGGGAACCTTCAAGGAATACTCGGCGACCATGGTGGCCGAAGAACTTGCCCAATCCGGCTTATTGGTAAGTTCGACTTCGATCCCCGCGGGGATGATTTCCTTCACGTAATCTTCCAGGAACTTCTTGCGGTGCGCTTCATCCTCGTTGCGCTCTCCTAGTCTCCGCGATTGCGCTTCGAGACCCGTAAAAGTGAAGGTGAGCTGGCCTTCGAGCGATCCATCCATGGTCAGATGCAAATCGCCTTTGCGGATAACTTGCGACAGAGAGCTTTCCGGCATGGCCGTGGTCACCCACATGCCGCCATCCTTGTCCAGCTTCAAGCCCGTGGTGCCTGATTCCGACCAGGGCAACAAGCCGAATGGGGTGAACTCCGCGCCCGGATCGAAGTACACATCCTTGCCGTTCAGCTTTACCAGGACCACGTTGGTGTTGAGGTCGCTGGTTTTCATCACATTCGGTTTAAAGAAATGATCGTCACGCGTGGCGATCCTGACTGGAGAAGCGTCAAATCCGGCCGCTCGAGCGAATCCCAAAAATAACCAGGTCAGCTGATAGCCGTTTCCGTATCCTCGTTTCCAGAGATCCTCCACGTTATTGATTTCCTTTTCCTTAGCGCGCTTCTGCTCCTGCTCCGTTCTTTCGATCTCGTAGGAAGTGTTGCGGATTTTCTGGACGCGGGCGTAGATCTTCTGCAATTTGACATCGGGTGAATCGCCCGGAGAAACAATTTCCGCGACGGCTTGCTCCATGGCTTTGCGTTTGTTGACAAAGCCTTCCACTTGATCGTTCATTTTCTTGCCCTGTTTTTTCCAGAATTTTTCCGGTTCTTTTTCGAACCCGTCTTCGCTGTAGATGAAGTCCACGCGAAACCTCATGGTGGCTTCGGGCGGCATATCGTCCTCGACTTGAAACGCGGGAATGTCTTGGGCCTCCATGTGAATCAATTTCGCTTCATTCGCCGGCGGCTTGGTGCCTTGCGGCAAGCCATTGGGCCAGGTCCATTGGAGGGCCCACTCGCTATAAGGCTTGAGAGTGAATTTCGCGCTCTTAATAAATAATTCGTCACTCAAGACCCAGTTCGAATTGAAGACGTAGTTTTCCGCGAAGTCGATCATGTAGTGGTATTCAATGATGCTTCCTGGCTGCACATCGGAGAGCGTAAAAGTCTTGGCGAGATATTTAAGGCCGCGGGCTTTCACAATTTCTTTTTCATAGACTCTGCCGTCAAAGTTGGCGATGGAACCATCGGGACGGATCGTGCGGGCCCTGATGTTCACAATTTCCCATTGGCCCTTGACGACAGGAATTTCCACATCGGCGTACTTGCGGCCTTCTTCGGTGAATACTTTTTCGCGAACGTAGTTGTATTCGTGGGGATTTCGCGGATTGCTATCGTCGCGGTCCACTTGCCGAAAAAGAATGATCGCCGGCGCGCCAGGGGCTTTGGGCTCGCCAGTCATCTTTAACTCTTCGGGGGTAACAGGCTGCCACTCGTCCCCGGCACTTACGGTTTTTGCTTGCCGGACAATCGAGAGGGCCAAGACGAGCAAGATAAGCATGATCAAGCGGCGGTAGCTCACCGTTGTTCTCCCATATTGAATCGGTAGGTAAGCAGAACTGGAGGGACTTCGAGGAACTACCGGGGAGCCCGCGCCTCGGTGAACGGACCCCTCACCGCCGACTGGTCGTATTGACGGATTCGCGGTTTCCCGCGCTCTCGGAGCGTCCCGTCCCATGGGCTGTGTTGCTGAACTGAGCAACGTATACTGTCGGACATTACAGGGGCGTCGTCCCCGTGTCAATAGAGTTGATACCTGACTTATCTGACCCCTTGGGTGGCGAGGATTCTCTTCCCCGCCTGCCCCACCTGCGGCATAATCCCCCGCACAGACCGCTTGGACATCCGATTCCGTCACAGGGGGGGTCATTGAGCGAACAAACGGGAACGCGCGAAAAGGCCTGGAGTTCCACGGCGCCGCCGGGGGAATTCCGCTCCTACATATCGGCCGAAGAAACCCAAAAGGAATTCACGATTCGCGCCGTCATTCTTGGTGCGCTCTTTGGGCTGCTCTTCGGTGCCGTCACCGTCTACGTCGGGTTGCGCGCCGGGCTCACCGTTTCCGCTTCGATCCCCATTTCCGTTTTGTCTATCAGCATTTTGCGCAAGCTGGGAGTCTACCTGCCGCCATTCGGCCGGCCGACGATTCTCGAAAACAACATCGTCCAGACCACCGGCTCTGCGGGCGAATCGCTAGCCGCCGGCGTCATGTTCACGATCCCGGCTCTGATTTTTCTCGGCTTCGGCTCTGAATTCACCTTTTGGCGGATTTTCCCGCTGGCGCTTCTCGGCGGATGGCTCGGCGTGCTCTTCATGGTGCCGCTGCGGCGCCAACTCATCGTCAAGGAGCATGGCAACCTGGCATTTCCCGAAGGCACCGCTTGCGCCGACGTGCTCGTCGCGGGCGAACGCGGCGGCTCCTTCGCGGGCCGTGTTTTCTGGGGACTCGGCCTCGGCGGTGTTTACACCTTCCTCATGAACACCGTCCAAGCCTGGACTTCGCAACCGGAAGCCCGTCCCAGTTGGTTCCCCGGAGCGAGTTTTCGCGCCGCCATCACTTCTGAATATCTGGGCGTCGGCTACATCATCGGCCCGCGCGTCTCAGGAATACTCTTCGCCGGCGGCATCGTTTCCTGGCTGGTGATGATGCCCGCCATCAAATTTTACGGGCAGCTTGCCGGCAACACGCCAATCTATCCATCGACCATTCCCATTCCTCTGATGACGCCGGATGACATCTGGCGCAGTTACATCCGTCCGATGGGCGCGGGCGCGGTGGCCGCCGCCGGGTTGATCACCTTGCTGCGCACTCTGCCGACCATCATTTCCGCGTTGCGTGCCGGATTGAAAGACGTACGCGCCGAAGGCGCCGGCCAATCCAGTTCTTCTTCGCGAATTGACCGGGATGTCCCCATGCGCTGGGTCATCCTCGGTTCGATCGTCATCGTGGCCATGATGTGGGTCTTGCTGACGTTTCATCCGATGAAAGACGCCAGCACCTACTGGTGGCAAAATCTTTTTGCCGGTATTTTCGTGGTGGTGTTCGGATTTCTGTTTGTGACCGTAGCCGGACGCATCAGCGGATTGCTCGGCAATTCCTCCAATCCCATCAGCGGCATGAGCATCGCAACGTTGATGGCTACCTGCGCGGTTTTCTTCTTAGCCGGTTGGACCGCGCCGAACTACGCCGTGCTTTCGCTCATGATTGGAGGCGTCGTTTGCATTGCCGCCGCCATCGCCGGCGCCACTTCGCAGGATTTGAAGACCGGCTATCTGGTCGGCGCGACTCCTTTCTGGCAGCAGATGGGGCTGCTCGTGGGCGTCACCGTCTCCACCGTCGCCATCGGCGCCACTCTGAATCTGATGAACAAAGGCTTGGAGAAATACATCCCCACGCCGATTCCCGTCAGCATCCAGGCTTTGCCATCGGGCGTCAAAATCGAGCGCGATTCGTTCAGCTATCAAAACAAGAGCTACGTTCTCATCAACTCGCTGGGTTCACATGAAATCCCTGACGGCGAATATCTTTACGACGCGAGCACCGGCCGGATCGAGTTGCAATGGGCGCAAGGCATCGGCAGTGACAAAGCCCCCGCGCCGCAAGCGCGCCTGATGGCCACGGTCATTAATGGCATCCTCAATCAGCGCTTGCCCTGGCGCTTAGTGCTTATGGGCGTGGCTTTAGTGATCGCTGTCGAAGTTCTCGGCGTTCGCTCGCTGGCTTTTGCCACCGGCTCTTATCTTTCCATCGCCACCACGGGAGCCATGTTTGCCGGAGGCCTCGTCCGCGCGTTGGTGGAAGCCACCACCAAGAAAAAGGACGAGAGCGAAGCCAGCCCCGGCGCTCTTTATTCCAGCGGCTTGATCGCTGCTGGCGGCGTCTTCGGCCTCCTCGGCATCATCATCGCCCTTTTGCAAGACCCGGAAATCTCCAATCGCGTCCCGCATTGGCTCACCGCCGCCCTTGGCCTGCCCTGGCGCGCCGATCTCTTCGCCTTTGGCCCCAGACTCATGGGACCGCTCGCCACCAACAACCTCTTCGGCATTTTCATGTTCGCGCTTCTAGCGGTTTCGCTCTTCTATTTCGCCCGCAAGAAACTCGATTAGCCGCCACGACGGTCCTTTGACGGACACGCTCCTGCCGCCGTACACTGGCATTATGGGGACTACGTTCGGCGGGCGGCGTTATAACTTCGACTGGCGTAGTTTTATTACCCCAGGCGTGAAATTGCTGGTGTTGGTCTGCTCCGGCGTTTTTCTCTTGCAGACGCTTCTCGGCCTGCTCGCTCCTCCGGTGGCGACCATCTGGCTGCTCAAATGGTTTGCGCTGATTCCCGACGCCATAACGCATCACATCCCTCCCCGTATTTGGCAGCCCTTTACATACATTTTTCTGCATGGCGGCCTTTTCCACTTGCTGATCAACATGCTCATGCTGTGGATGTTCGGGCGGGAGTTGGAACTTGTTTGGGGGAAGCGCAAGTTTCTGAATTATTTCTGCATCTGCGGCGTGGGCGCAGGGCTCATCGAGGTTCTCGTCAAGACCATTCCGGTTTTCTTTGGAGGCTTACCCTCGCTAATTCCAACCATCGGTGCCTCGGGCGCAATTTTCGGCATTCTCATGGCCAACGCAGTCCTCTTCCCTGACCGTCGTATCTGGCTGATTCCCCTTCCCGTCACAATTCCCATGCGTCCTTATGTGGCCGTGATGGGAGCCATCGAGTTCTTCTCCACGCTCGGCTCTGGTGGTGACAACGTCAGTCATGTCTGTCATCTCGGCGGCATGCTGGTTGGCTATCTCTATCTCCGGCGCGGATCGTTCTTGTACAACGTCCGCAACACGGTCACCGACTGGCAATATCGGCGAAACCGCAAACGCTTCGAGGTCTACATCAACAAACAAAAGAAAGAACCGCCCTCCCGCCCCGACAACTGGGTCAATTAGAATCAAACCCCTTTCGAACCCTTGGTTTTCTGCTTGCGAGGCAACTACTAAGGAATCTTTTTTCTCTCCGACATTTCTTGAGGCACGAGCGACAACGCCCGTTCCTCATTCCGCCATTCCTTTTCGTTTTGCCGCGATTCCAAGTTCCGTATGTTGTACCTTTGCTTGCGGCTCTTAGGAAAAGTGCCGGGGGGTATGGGTATTCTTCCGAAATTGGAACGACCGAAGGCAGCTTGCCGGGCTCCGTTACTACGGATCACGGGTCACCGGAACTAATCACGCGGCCTCAAGCCGGCCCTCCAATAACGTGAAACTTCATGAAGTTCGTCGTTCCGCGAATCCCCATGGGCGTGCCCGCCACGATCCCGATCACGTCGCCCTTTCGCACCAGCCGCTCTTCCAGCAAGCGCTTCTCCGCGACTTTGGCCAGCCCATCCACTTTTTGCACGTCCAAGATCATCCTGGGCAGCGCGCCCCAAATCAGCGCCATGCGCCGCCGCGTCTCCGCCACCGGCGAAAACGCCACGATCGGAACCAGCGGCCGGTAGCGCGACACCAGCCGCGCCGTGAATCCGCTGTGCGTGAACACCGCGATCAATTTCATGTGCAGCTCGCGCGAAGCATGGCACACCAGCTCCGCCACGGTTTCCGCCACTTTCAGTTTTTCTTGCGTCCCCGGCCTCGGAAATTCCCGGATGCTGGCTTCCGCTTCTTCGATGATACGCGCCATGATCGTGACAGCCTCGACGGGATATTTCCCGGACGCGGTTTCTGCCGAAAGCATCACCGCATCCGAGCCGTCGAAAATCGCGTTGGCCACGTCGGAAGCTTCCGCGCGCGTCGGCCGCGGGTTTTCGGTCATCGATTCCAGCATCTGCGTCGCGGTAATCACCGGCCGCCGGAATTCCCGCGCTCGCGAAATAATCGTTTTCTGAACCACTGGGACGCGCTCCGGATTCATCTCCACGCCCAGGTCGCCGCGCGCCACCATCACGCCGTCGGCGGCCCGCAGAATGGCGTCGAGGTTTTCAATCGCCTCCGGCTTCTCCAGCTTGGCAATCACCGGAGTGTCTTTCCCGGCGCGGCCAATCAATTTTTTTGCCAGCAGCACGTCCTCCGGGCGCCGCACGAAACTCACCGCGATGTAATCCGCGCCTTGTTTCAGCGCAAACGCTAGATCCGCGCGGTCTTTCACAGTCAGGGCGGGCACGCGCAGCTTTACACCGGGCAGGTTGATCCCTTTGTGTTCGCCGAGGGCCCCGCCGTTCACGACTTCGCAAATCACTGCGCGGCCGCTGACCTTTTCCACGCGCAACTCGATCAATCCATCCGACAGCAAGATACGATCACCGCGGTGAACTTCGCGCGGCAGCGGCGTGAACACGGTGTTGACGCGCGTCGAATCTCCCAGTACTTTCGCCGTGGTGATCACGAAACGCTGCCCGGTACGCAGCAGGACTTGCCCGCCGCCCGCCAGGGGCCCGGTCCGAATTTTGGGTCCCTGCAGGTCGGCAAGAATCGCGATGGGCTTTTCGTGCTCCACGGCGGCGGCGCGGAGCGTCGCGAAGTTCTTGGCATGCTCTTCGTGCGTGCCATGCGAAAAATTCAGCCGCGCCACGTCCATCCCCGCCAGCAACAGCCGGTCGATCATCTTGGGGGAACAGCTCGCCGGCCCGATGGTGCACACAATTTTGGAGTGACGGAAGCTCATGCGTCCTCTGACGGCATCGATTCTAGACTTCTTTCATTCTTTACGGGAAGGGTATGAAATTGCGACAGTTTTTTTGCTGCTCGCGATGGCTGCTCTTCTTCGCTAGTGCCCCACGGCAAATTCCGAAACGATCTTCGCCAGCACTTCCACGCCCTTGTCGAATGCCGCGAGCGGAATTCGCTCGTCGTCGCCGTGCATCCGTTTCAAATCCTCTTGCGCCAGCGGAAACGGCACCAGCCCGTATGCTTGCACTTGGTGCAGCCGCAACTGCGCCGAATCCGTCAGCCACGTCGATTGAAACGGCAGCGCCGGCGCGCCCCCGAATTCCAGGGGAATCACTTTCGAAATCAAACCGTAAAAATCCGATTCCAGCGACGAGGATGGAGCGGCCAATCCCGCATTGGGCTGCAGCTCCAGCTTCACCAGCGGATCATTGACCAGCTTGTTCAAATCGTTCAACACTTTATCAATCGTGTCTCCGGGCAGAAGCCGCACATTCAAGTTTGCGCGCGCCTCCGCCGGAATCACGTTGTTCGCCACGCCCGCGGTCAGCACCGTGGGCGCAAACGTGTCCCGCAACATCGCGTTCCACAACGGACTGGCATCGGAAATCACACGTTGCGCATGTTCACCGCGGTCCGACGCTTCCATGGAACGCATCCACTTTCCAATCTCGTCATCCTCTAAAGACGCGAGTCCCTCGAAGTATCTCCGCACAATCGACGTGAACCGCACCGGCGCCGCATAATTCCCGATTTTCTCGACGGCTGCCGCCAGGTGCACCACGGGATTGTCTTTCGTCGGCTGCGAAGCATGCCCCGAAGTTCCCCGGGCGATTACGGCAACATTGAACGCCAACTTCTCATCCGCTTGTACGCCGGCGTACTGCACTTTTCCGTTCTTCACGAAGACGTTTCCGCCTTCGTTGATCGCATATCCGGCCGCAAACTTATCCCAGTGCTTGGCGATCAGCATGCGGATGCTGGCATCCCCGCTGGTTTCCTCGTCCGCGGTCGCCAGAAAAATCACGTCGCGGTTCGGATGCACCATCGAACGCTTAAGCGAAAGAAACACTGCCAGGTTGGCCGCCACCATGCCCTTGTCGTCAATCGCTCCGCGTCCATACAAATATCCGTCTTTGATCACCGCACCGAACGGGTCTACGCTCCACCGTGACTTGTCCACCGGCACGGTGTCCAGGTGCGCCACCAAAAGCAGGGCCTTTGCCGGATTGGCCACCGCCGCGCTTCGCAGCCGCGCTACGACTGCGCTTCGTCCCGGCGCCATATCAATCATTTCCGCTTTGATCCCATCCTTCGCCAGGATTCCCGCGATGTAGAGTGCCGCAATCTGCTCGTTTCCCGGCGGATTCGAGGTGTTGATTTTGATCAGGTCCGACAGCCAGCCTCGGGCTTCCTTGGCAATGGCCGATGTATCCCCAACCGCCGGCAGGCTTGGCGAATTCCCGGGAATCCCCGGCCGCTCCCCCGGCGTTACCTGCGCCGCGACCGGAAGACTGGCGGCTAGCAACAACGCCGCTCCTAGAGCCAACATCTGGACCATGCCATTCCAGCTCACGAATTCATCCTCCCTGGTAAGGTCGGCCACTTCCCGGCCGTCCGAGTAAACGTTTTGTTCCAGAAGTGCTTCATACTAACATGCAGATGTCGGCGCTTGGCTGGGCTTAGCTTTTGCGGCGCGTAAATTCAAACACATCGTGGCCGCGGCGGCGCCCGCAAACGAGAGCCACTGCTAATTTTAACTGGTTTGCTGCGATGAAGGGGTGAATGATGAAGGCTATTCTTTCGAGAGCACCGCTTGCCGTTCTGGCTGCCGCGCTGGCTTTGCCGCTGGCTGAGAATTCCGCCTTGGCCCAGGCTCCCACCGGCCCGCAAGGCGGCGCGCCGCCTCCGGCTCAACAGCAACAAAACCCGGATTCGCAAAAACCGCCGACCACCGCTCAAAAGCCTCCCCAAGCCGACGTCACCATCGCCGTCGAAGTGCCCATCGTCACGCTTGAGGTGGTCGCCACCACCCAGCATGGCGACATCATCCCAGGCCTCAAGAAAGAGAACTTCCGCGTTCTCGACGAGGGCGTACCGCAAACCATCACGAACTTTTCTCCCACCGATGCCCCCATCACCATGGTCCTGCTGCTGGAATTCAGCAGCCGCGGCTACGGCGGTTTTTTTGCGTATCTGGGCAGGTTTTGGTCCACCGCACTTTTCCCCACTTTGCAGCAAAAAGATTGGGTCGCACTCGAGACTTTTGACATGAGGACCCGCATTGAAGTGGACTTCACGCAGAACAAAGACGAAGTCATGCAAGGGATCAATCATCTCTATTTTCCAGGGTTCAGCGAATCGAACGTGTTCGACGCCTTGCTGGAAACTGTGGATCGCTTGAAAGACGTAAAGGGCAAGAAATCCATCGTTTTGTTGGCCAGCGGCATAGACACGTTTTCCAAGCACACCCTCGATCAGACCATGAAGCAGCTTCGCCAAAGCGACGTCACCATCTTTTGCATCGGATTGGGCCGGGCCTATCGCAATTTCGCGGATATGAACGGTGGCATGGGCAGCATTCGGGAATTGAATTATCTTCAAGCGGAAAATCAGCTGAAAACTTTTTCCCAGGAAACCGGCGGTTTCGCCTGGTTCCCGCAATTCACCGGTGAGATGCCGGAAGTTTTCCAAAGTGTCGCCGCTTTTCTTCGCCATCAATACAGCCTCTCGTATTCACCCACCAGCGGGGCAAAAGACGGCAAGTTTCACAAGATTAAGGTGGAATTGGTGGCGCCCGATGGCGCTCCCCTCACCGTGCAAGACCAAAAAGGCAAGAAACAGAAATACCAGGTTTACGCCCGCGAAGGATATCAAGCGCCCAAAGGCGGCGTCGGCGATTGAACAAAACTGGAAAATAGAAAACGGCAATTTGAAATGAGAGGAATCTTGTACTCAATGCCGGTTGCGCATTGCTATTTTCGATTTTCCAATTTCCATTTTCAATTTCAGTAGCCGCGGGAAAAATCAACCTGGTTGAACAATTCCCGGCCTGCAAACCATCTCTCCAGCAATGCGAGCAAAATCGCGGCTTGGCGGTCCCATAGCCGGTCGCTCACGCCGCTCGTATGCGGCGTAATAAACAAACTTGGCGCTTTCCACAAAGGACTTTCAGCCGGAAGCGGCTCCTTCTCGGCCACATCCAGCGCGGCACCGCCCAGCGTGCCGCGCCGGAGTGCTTGCACTAGCGCTTGCTCATCCAGGAGCGACCCGCGCCCTATATTGATCAGCCGCGCCCCGCGTTTCATGCTGGCGATTTCAGCCGCGCCCATAAGCTGTTTCGTTTCCGCAGTCTCGGGCGCGCAAATAAGCACATAATCCGCATCCGGCAACGCTGCGTGGAGTTGCGTCGCGGGAAAGATCTTCTCGACGTGCGCCTGTTCGCCCCCGCCCGACCGCGTTACGCCCCAAACTTTCATTTCGAACGCTTTCGCTCGTTTCGCTACTTCTCTCCCAATCGAGCCATACCCGACGATTAGGAGAACCTTGCCATTCAGTTCCGTCAAATGCTGCGGCTGGTCCCAAATCTCTTGTTGCGCCCATCGCTGCCGGTCCTGACCCCGCACGGAATCCGGGAAATTTCTGGCCAGCGCCAGCAGCAGACCCATGGTGTGCTCCGCCATCGGCACGGAAAAAATTCCACTGGGATTCGTCACCAGGATTCCCGAATCCCGCAACTCCGGATACATCAGTTGCGCTACGCCCGCCGCCGTCGAGTGAATCCACTTCAGCTTTTTTGCGTTCTTCAGTTGCTCGGCGCGCAGCGAATACCCGACAAAAATATCCGTGTCCGGGAGTTCTTCCGGCAAGCGGTCGTAATTCGGCAAATGCACGACGCGCATCTCCGGCCACCGCTTTCGAATGGCCTCGGCCATCGCTGGTTTTGGCCGCCACTCCGTAAACAGGTGCCACACGCAAATCACAAGTTTTGTTTCCGCTGGTGTTGTGCGGCTCATGGTCGGATTAAGAAGGCATGCGCAAGTCGGTGCCGGTCATGTCGGCGGGCCGCGGCTGCCCCAAGGCGCTAAGCATGGTTGGTGCGATGTCGCGGAGCGATCCGCCGGGCTTCAAGCGCAGCTTGTCATTGTCGCTGACGAGAATCAGGGGCACGGGATTCGTGGTGTGGTAGGTGTGCGGCCCGCCGGTTGCCGGATCGATCATGGTCTCGGCGTTCCCGTGGTCCGCGGTGATGATCCAGACTCCTCCGCAAGGCTTTAGGGCTTGATAAATCTTCCCGAGTCCGGCGTCCACGGCTTCGACTGCTTTGATCGCGGCTTGCAGCTTTCCCGAATGCCCCACCATATCCGCGTTCGCGTAATTCATGATGATGGCGTCGAATTCGCCCTTCGCGATCGCTTTCACTACCGTGTCCGTAATTCCGGCCGCAGACATCTCGGGTTTCAAGTCATAGGTTGCTACTTTTGGAGATGGCACCAGAATTCGCTCTTCGCCGGCGAACGGCTTCTCGACACCGCCATTGAAGAAATAAGTCACGTGCGCGTATTTTTCCGTCTCCGCGGTGCGCAGATTCTTGTACTGCAACTCGGCAAAGACTTGCGCCAGGATGTGTTCTAGTTTCTCTGGCGCAATCACGTACTTCAGCCACGGCCAGTTTTTGTCGTACTGGGTCATGCCCACGTAGAAAAGATTCTTCGGCCGCTGGGCATCGGCGAATTTGTCGAAGTCCGGCGCCGCCAGCGCGTAGGTCATTTGCCGCGCGCGGTCGGCGCGGAAGTTAAAGAAAATCACCGCGTCATCGTCGCGAATCGATCCGACGGGCGTGGCGGAAGCGCCGCTCCCCTTGGTCACCACAATGGGCTTGATAAATTCATCCGTCACGTCCGCTTCATAACTCCGCTCGAGCGCCGCTAGCGGAGCATCGGTGCGCGTCTCGGCTCGACCATGAACCAGCGCGCGATAAGCCAGCTCGACACGCTCCCAGCGGTTGTCGCGGTCCATCGCGTAGTAGCGTCCCACCAGCGTGGCGATCTCGCCGGCGCCTAATTCGCGCATTTTCTGCTGCAACTGCCGTACGTAGTCGCGCCCACTGTTCGGAGGCGTATCGCGCCCGTCCATGAAACAATGCACAAACACTTTTTCCACTTTTTGCTGCTTGGCCATTTCGAGCAGCGCAAACAGATGCTGAATGTGCGAGTGCACGCCGCCGTCGCTCAGCAATCCCGCAAAATGGAGTTGCCGCGCCCGCCCGCGCTCCATCGCTTGCTGAAAGAGCGGCACGTTCCGTAATTGCTGGTTGGCGATCAGCAGATCGATACGCGTGATGTCCATGTGCACGATGCGCCCCGCGCCCATGTTCATGTGCCCCACTTCACTGTTGCCCATTTGTCCTTCGGGCAATCCCACGCTAGGCCCGGACGTGTGGATCAAAGTGTTGGGGAACTTTTTGATCAGTTCGCTATAGGCCGGCTTGCGCGCAAGAGCAATCGCGTTGCCCTTGGCCTCCGCGCGGTATCCCCAACCATCGAGCACGGTCAGCACAATAGGTTTCGGTCTTTTGGTCATAGTCCTTCAATCATGAATGCAAGTTGGTTCTTCGCGTAGAGCGGCGAAGACATTTCGTCATTGCTGGGCGAACTCGCCGAGGGCTCCCAGAAGGCGATCCACTTCTTCGACGGTGTTGTAGTGCACCAGGCCGACACGCAAGACGCCGCCGTGTTGCTCGACCCCGAGGCGTTCGGAGAGATTGAGCGCATAGAAATTGCCATCCCAGGTGAAGATTCCGCGTTCACCGAGAAACGAAGCAATTTTAGTTGGATGGTGATGGCCCAGACGGAATGACAAAGTCGAGCAGCGCTCCTCAAATCGATTTTTGTCGGTGATGCCGAAGATGCGCAACTCCGGAATGGCTTGTAATCCGTCGAGCAATCTGGTGAGCAGTCCGGTTTCGTAGTGGTGCGTCGCGCGGTACGCCGCTCGGAGCGCTTCGCGGCGGCTCTTCGCGCTCGGGTCGCAATGCCGTCCCAGGTCGGCAAGGTAATCGACGGCGGCGGCAATCCCGGCGATGAGCTCGTGCACTTGGGTGCCGGTTTCCCAGCATTCTGGTGAGGCGTCCGTCGCCGGGCGCACTTTATATGGCTTGAACTTCTCCAGGTGCTGGCGCTTGCCGTAAAGCGTCCCCATGTGGGGTCCGAAGAATTTGTATGGCGAGCAGACCAGGAAATCGCAATCGAGAGCTTGGACGTCAATCAAGCCGTGAGGCGCGTAGTGGACCGCATCGATGAACATTAGCGCGCCGGCAGCGTGGGCCAGTTTGCTGATTTCGGCGACGGGGTTAATCGTTCCCACCATGTTTGATGCATAGCCCACGGCCACCAGCTTGGTCCTTCCGGAAATCTTGCGCTTCAAATCATCCATATCCAGGGTGCAATCGGCTTCGCGAATATCCACTTGCCGGATAACCACGCCCTTTTCTTCCAGCGCGCGCCACGGCGCCACGTTCGCGTCGTGATCGAGCGTGGTGACCACAATCTCGTCACCGGCTTCGAGTTCCCTTCCGATCGAACGCGCCAGCGCGAAGGTGATCGTCGTCATGTTCTGGCCGAAGACCACCTCATTCGCATCACAATTGAAAAAATCGGCCATCGCGGCGCGGGCGGCTACAATCATTTCGTTGGTTCGCTGGCTGGTGAGAAACGCTCCGTAGGTATTGGCATTAGCGCCTAAGAGATAATATTGCACCGCGTCCATCACCTGCTTCGCGACTTGCGTGCCCGCCGGGCCATCCAGGAACGCGGAGCCGTGGCGTTGGTAGTGCAAACTCAGGGAAGGAAATTGTTCCCTCACCCAGGCAATGTCGAATGATCTTGTATCGGCGCCGCGCATAACTGGTGTGCTCATGGCCTCTTTCCCGGCTGCGAATTGTGGCGATCTCAAGTCCGTTAGTTTCTCACACGTGGCGTTTAGGTTGTAGGGGCGCGGCAAGCTCGGGCCCCTAGGGGCAAGATTAGAACCCACAAAGCGCCCTGCCTCCGGGTGGCGTGTTAGCATATCTAGAGTTGCTCCCACTCATGCCGCTTTGGCGCCGGCTAAAAATCAAATGAGCGGCCTAGCATGGCCGGCTTCGCGCCACGTTTCACATTGAGGTGAATCGTGCCTGAAATGACTCCGCCGAGCGAGCGCACGCGCGTTTTGCGTGAAGCGCATCGCGGCGCTTACGATCGAGAAACCATCGATAAAATTCTGGACGAAGGTTACGTGTGCCACGTCGGATTCTCTCTTGACGGCCAGCCGTACGTCATCCCTACCCTGTACGCGCGCATCGGCGAAGCGATTTATTTTCACGGTTCGGCCGCTAGTCGCATGTTGCGCAACGTCAGCGACGGAATTTCCGTGTGCGTCACGGTGACACTTACGGATGGCTTCGTGCTTGCGCGTTCCGTATTCAATCACTCCATGAATTACCGCTCCGTGGTAGCTCTCGGCAAAGCTAGCCTCGTCGGCGCGCCGGAGGAAAAACTCCAAGTGCTGCGGGCCTTCACGGAAAAAATAATCCGCGGCCGCTGGAACGATGCGCGCCAGCCGAATGAAAAAGAGTTGAAGGCCACCAGCATTCTGCGCTTGCCGCTTACGGAAGTGTCCGCCAAGATGCGAAGCGGCCCGGTGGAAGACGACGCCGCGGACTACGCGCTGCCGGTGTGGGCCGGCGTGATTCCACTTTCGCTGACGCCGGGCGCGCCCATCCGCGACGAGCGCTGCGATCCGGCGATTGCCACGCCTGCCTACGCGGCTGAGTACCGGCGGTGAACCATGGCGGACTTCACTCCCGCAGCCATCAAACCTCGCGCCGCAATTGCCGCGCTTGAAGCGCTGGATATTCGTGTGGGCACTATCGACCGTGTGGAGGATGTTCCGCGTTCGGACAAACTCATGAAGCTGACCGTGAATTTTGGCGACCATTCGCGAACGATTCTCGCGGGGATTAAAAAAGAGCGCGAAAATCCAGGCGAGATCGCGGGGCGGCAAGCGCTCTTCGTCCTAAATCTGGAACCGCGCAAAATGGCCGGCGAAATTTCCGAAGGTATGCTCTTCGACATCGGGTATGCGGACGGCCTCAAGCCGGCTCTTTCCGTTCCGGAGCGTCCCGTTCCGAACGGCACTCGCGCCGGATGAGGCTAAGCATCGACGGCGCGCAAAAAATCGGCCAGCAGGCCGTAAGCGGTGGCTACCACGCCGGGATTGTGCTCCACAATCGATAAGCTGAATACATCCAGGTCAAAGCGGATCGCCGAACTCGTACCTTCAAGGTTGGCGAGCGGATCCGAAGCCAGCAAGAGTTCCGGCTGCACGGTCGAAACCACGCCTTCGCCGCGGCGTTCCGCGCGGCAAACCAGTTTGTAACGCATTCCCGAAGCGCGCACGGAGCGGATCTTTTCTTCGCTGAGCTCGCGGATGCCGGTGCGGTGCACTTGCTCGAGTTTCACGGGCACGCCCATGAGCACAATGGCCAGTGTTGCCACTTTCACTGCCGCATCCCAGCCGTCGAGGTCGGCGGCGGGATCCGTTTCCGCCACACCCAGGATCTGCGCGCGCTTCACGGCTTCGTCGAACGAGCGGCCTTTTTCAATTTCGGTGAGAACTACATTGGTCGTGGAATTGAGCACGCCGGAAAACCCTTCGAGAACCGTGGCGGGCAAGCCCGATGGAAACAAGGAAAAAATCGGGACGCCGTCCATGACCGTTGCTTCGTAAAAGAACTTTTTCTTTTTTTCGTGAGCGAGCGCGGTGAGCTCAGGGAAAGCATGCACGATCGGGCCTTTGTTCGCAGTGATGGCATGGGCACCGAGTTCGAGCGCGGCTTTCAAGTGGTCGATGGCGGGCTGGCCCGTTTGCGCGTCGAGCGAACTGGCTTCAAACAAAACGTCAGCGCGCGTTTTTTCGAGCCACTCGCGAACGTCGCGGCAGGGCTGGTGCGGAGGAGGGGGCCAGTGACCATTGAGGACGGAGAGCGGACTAAGGCCATCGGGGTCGGCGACCCAGCCTGAGCGGCGCGTGGCGATACCCGTCAGCCGCCAGCGCACGTCGTAGCGGCGGCGCAGCTCGGTTTCCTTGGAGACGAGCAAACGCAGCAATTCGCGGCCGACGTTGCCGAAGCCAATGATCGCGAGGTTATAAGAAGGAATGGCTTCGCTCTTTCCGAATCAGTGCGCTGTTGCCGCCGCAAGTTTTGCGGCGGCGGATGAGATTAGCGCGGACTCATCTTCGAGGATGTGGGCGACAACGACGATCGCTTCGTCGGCCTGCGGCCATTTTTTTAGCTCGATGGCTTCGCGGACAGCGGGAACGGTCTTGACCGCGTAGCCGGTGTAAAAGCCGGGGGCGTAGAGTTGATGCTTAAACCACGGGCGATTGGGAAGGCCCGCGGCATTGGTGAGTTTGCGCTCGCTGTCGATGAGCATCTTGTTGACTTCGGCGAGCGAAGCGGAAGCCAGTGGCGCGCCGCCATTGGTGCTCGCTTGCTCGAGGGCTTTGCGATACTCCGCAGCGCTGCGGTTGAGCATATCGACAGCATTTTCCATGGGCGCGAAATTCAAATGCGGGGGAACAACTTCGACCGAAGGCGGTTCCAGTGGCCGCCGGGGATCGTTGGTGGCTTTGAAAACGCCTTCGTCGATTTCCCGGTTGCGTTCGCGAATTTCATCTTGCGTTTTCTGCGCAAGAGATTTCAGTTCCTTTAGGTAGGTCTCGACAGTATCGGCAAAATCTCCGAACTCAAAAGGAAGCAAGTCCGCATCGGCCAGGCGCATCATGGCCGTGCCGCCGGTCTCGGCGAGGGCCCGGCCGTAGACAAAATCCTTGTCGCTGAAGGTTGTGTACCAGTAAAAATCGTCGTAGATGGAATGGTAGATGCCACCGCCATCTTCGCCGCCGAACCCGATGTTCATGGAAGCCACGCCATCGTGTTGGAGGAAGGCGGTGTAATCGGAACCCGAACCGAGCGCGGGAATGTGCAGATCGGCGCGCTTGCGAATTTCCTGGCGCTGCTCCGCCGTTTTGGCATTGGCGATTTCGTGAAGCTGCTGGCGCTTCCACACACTTAATTTCGTTTCCGGATCGGAAATTTCGCGCGCGATATCATTGCCAAATTTTTCGAGCGTGTGGGAACCTTCGATTTGGAGATAGCCGCGGCTATTGGTGTCTGAATTGATGTAGGCGACGCCGTGCGCGCGCAATTCGTCGTAGTGTTGCTCGGCCCATTCGGTCGAGCCCAGCAGTCCCGGTTCTTCTCCGTCCCAAGCGCAATAAATGATGGTGCGCTTGGGCTTCCAGCCGGACTTGAACAGCTCACCGAAGGCTCGCGCTTCTTCTATCAGCGCAACCTGGCCGGCGATGGGATCTTCCGCGCCGTTCACCCAGCCGTCATGATGATTGCCGCGAATCACCCACTCATCGGGAAAAGTCGCGCCCTCGATTTTACCGATGACATCGTAAATAGGCTTGATCTCCCAATTCGATTTCACTTTCAGGTGAACTTTGGCGGGGCCGGGACCAACGTGGTAGGTAATCCCGAGACCTCCGCGCCAACCTTCCGGAGCGACACGACCAGTCAACGCCGCCAGAAGAGGCTGCGCATCCCCATAGGATATTGGCAACACGGGAATTTTCGTGATCGTCGGGGCGTCTTCGATTTTGAGGCGCTGGGCGTCTTTGGTCGCCCCGACGCCTGGCGTGAGGGGGTCACCGGGATAAAGCGGCATGTCCGCGACGCTGCCGCGCTGGACGCCATCGGACGAGCGATAGGGCCCAGCTGGAAACGTGTCTCCCTGCACAAATCCGTCTTCATGCGGGTCGGAATAAATCAGACAGCCAATGGCGCCGTGCTCGGCGGCGACTTTGGGTTTGATACCGCGCCAGGAGTGGTAGTAGCGAGCGATGACAATCTTGCCCTTTACGGAAACGCCCATACGCTCGAGTTCCTCGTAGTCCTCGGGGATCCCGTAGTTGACGTAGACGAGAGGAGCAGTGACGTCGCCGTCGATGGAGTAGGCGTTGTAAGTAGGAAGCTGCTCGGCTTGCTGATTGGAGGTGGGATCCTGGGGAAGGGCGGGTTCCTGGAGTTTAGCCACAAATTTCGGGCCACCTTCCGTAAGCTCGACGAGGCGTTCTTTAGGCGTGGGAAAGAGAACGTCGAATTGTTCGATGTGCGTGTCGAGGCCGAACTCCTTGAATTTCGCGGCAATCCATTCGGCATTTTCCTTGTCGGCCAGAGAGCCGACATGGTGCGGGTGCGCGGTGAGGCGCTTCATGTAAGCGCGCAGGTTGTCCGGGCTGGGAATGGCGCGGAGCCTCCCTTCCCACTGCCGTTCGGCGCGTGAAGATTCGGCCGAGTAGCCGAATAGAGGCTGCTCGTCGGCGGTGACCTGACTGCCGACAGGAGCAAGCGAAAGGCCCACAAAGAGAATGGATGCAATTGCGACGGTGCGGTTCATTGTTCCCCCAGAGTGAGGGGGTATTCTGCCTGAAGACGGGAAAATTGAAAATGAGGGAATCCTGGTGAACTTGTCCAGGATGTGTTGCTAGCTTCAGCCGATGGTTTTGGTCATGAGGATGTAGTGGCAGGGAACCTTTACGGGGATATCGGGGGAAAATGGGGCGGTGCCGGTCTCGAGGTAGCCGAGGTGGCGATAGAAGGCGGGGAGCGGCGTGCGGGCGCTGATGACACGGAGATCAATGGCACGGCAACCCGCTTCGCGGAAGTAGTGCTCGGCGGCGTCCATCAGTTTGCGGCCGAGGCCGGTGCCCTGGCGCGGAGGGTCAACGCCGAGCAGGCCTAAGTAGCCGCGGTCGCGGCGAACTTCGACATAGACGCAACCGGCCAGGCTGGCAGGCCCTTCGGCAACGAGGAATTTGCCCTTGGTCATGTAGGAGCGAACACCCGCGGCGTCGATGCGGTCGCCTTCGATGTAGGGGAGTTCGACGCGGAAGGCGGAGTTGATAAGGCGGACTAGGCCGTTTACGTCGGCAAGTTCCGCCAACCGAAAGCGTAACGCGTCCGTTTGCGAGAGCGATTTTGCAGCTTCCTTCATGTGCGCTCGAGCATTTTAACGCGCATTTCGTACTATAGAATCCGCATCGTTTGAATTAGACGCTCCAGATCGCTCGTTGCTTGCGGCCTGTTCCCTGGCGAAGAGATTCTGCTGCTAGAATTCAGCAATGGGAAGGTTTATGAAGCGAAAACAATGGTTCATGCTAGGAGCCGCGCTTTCGGCCATCACGGTAATTGGTAGCGCCTCATCCGTGCCGCAAGTACAGCCACGAGAGAGAGCGGCGCGGCAGGAATTTCTGAAGAAACTGGTTGCAGCGGCGGTGGAGAGATCGCACCACCCAGCGCGCTATGACCCTGCTTATGTACGAATCCCGTATCCTGGGGGCGATGTGCCGGCCGATACCGGGGTTTGCACGGATGAAATCATTCGCGCGTATCGGGCGGTGGGTGTCGATCTGCAGAAAGAAGTGCACGAGGACATGGAGCAGAATTTTTCCGCGTATCCGCGCAAGTGGCGATGGCTTTCGGGACGTCCAGACGCGAATATCGATCACCGGCGGGTGCCGAACCTGATGGTATTTTTCAGCCGGAAGGGAGAGAAGCTGGCGATTACGGACCGCGGACAAGATTATGCACCGGGCGACCTGGTGACGTGGGACCTGGGCGGAAATGTGCCGCACATTGGAATTGTGGTGGATCAGAAATCGCCGGCCAGCGGTCGCTCGATGATCCTGCATAACATCGGGCGTGGGCCGAAGATTGAAGATGTCTTGTTCAACTGGAAAGTCACGGGGCACTACCGGTATTTTGGGCCGGAAAGCTTCTGACAAGCGGGCAGACTTGTTGGCTGGGACGGCGGTCCCATGGGTTGAGATTCGAGTACGGGGCCATGCTATTCGATGGATTGTGTGAGGAAAGAAAATACTTGGGACTCCCAGACTTCGCCGCCGTGGGTGCAGAATTCGTGGGCGTCCTGGTTAGACTTGCCGAAAGATGGAAAGATTTGGAGGGCGTGCGCCTTGCCTGATTTTTCCATGGCGGCGGCAAGGTCGCGGCTAGGCGAAAGATCGTAGTCATTCTTGGCTTGGATGAAGAAGATGGGCATCTGCGAATGCTGGACGGCTTCGATCATGCGCGCCCGCAGATCGGGTGCTTGTTGCCAATTTTGCGCGGCGCCCGCAAAATCCACGGCGGCTCGCACGCCGAGACCTTTCTCCGCCAGCAAAACCGTTTGAATTCCACCGAAAGAACAGCCCGCCACGGCAACGCGAAGCGGGTCGACATTGGGCAATCCTTTCAGATAGGCGAGTGCCGCCATTTGGTCTTGAAGGTGCTGCTCCATCAATTCGACAAGCATTCGGCTACGCGCGTGAGCGCCTCCCGATTGATTGGCACGTTCGAGAAGGTCCATGACGTATTCGCCCGGCGAGCGGCCTTGACCGCGACGATGCGGGATAAAAAAGACGTAGCCGTGGTTCAAAAAGATCGGCGCCAGTTCGGGAAGCCAGCCGGGACGCCGCTCGCTGCCGTGGTTCCAGAGAACGGCGGGAAAGGGGCCGTTGCCCTCTGGCTTGTAAAGGAAGCCGTGAAGAACGAGGCTACCGCTCGGAAAAGAGACCTCGACGGGAGCGGGCGGAGATTGCGCAAGTGCGGTCACGGGGAAAAAGAGGAGAAGAAGGAGCAAGCCTCGGATGAACGGCAATACGCGATGGTGACAAGAGGGAGACATGGCTCGGCTATGGCTTCGGCTTGGCTTCCGCTTCTTTGCGGGGCGCGGGCTTCGAAGCTGATGGCTTTGGCGACCAGAAAGCGGGATCGCCATCGGCGAAGTCTTTGGAGACGCGGGACGCTCCGGGATTGATGGCGTAAAGGTTGCTTTCGGTGGCGGCATAAGCTTCGCGGGCAATTTGTTCCATCTGGCTGGCGGCGTCTTCTCCTTCGGCTTCGCGGATGTCTTTCCTCCAATTGAGAAGGTCATCGTTTTGTCTTAGATCGCGGAGGGGCATGAAAACAAGAAAACTGGGGGAGGGTATGCCTACGTTGACCTGGTAGACGACCCAAGGAGTAGTGGCTTTGATCCTTTCGTAGGCCCCGCCCAGAATTCTAAAAGCTTCAACAAAATCCCTTTCGTGGCCGGGATTCAAGCGAACTTCGAGAACGCGCAGGAAGCGGGCTTTAGAAAAGTCGATTGCCTGCGGGCGGAAGCCGAGGTCGTCGCGGCGAACAGCGATAATGGTGCGTTCACCCACGAGGAGCGCGTTGTATTCCTCCTGGGTGCGGGCAAGCTCAGGATGGGCCGCAAAAATCCGCGGCCAGCCCGCGAAAGCGGCGTCTACTTGCTCGAAGGAATCGAAAGGATCGAAGGAAAGAGATTCCGGCGAACCAGAAATCGCTTCCAGGTCAATCCAGTCGTTGGGAACGTTCAGGGGATCGCAAGCGCGCGCCATCAAAGCCGCCAGCTTTTGACGTTCGCCCTCTTTGCCAAACCTGAATTCCTGGTGAACGAGGACCAGCATGTTGGGCGGCGAGGCGGCAGGGTTGGGAGACTCATCCACCTGCGCGGACAGATTCTGAGCGCATAGAAACCAAAGCACGGTGATTGCGAGCGCAAACCGTTTGGCGTTCATCTAGAGATTCCCTCCTGCCTTTCCGGACAAGTTCGAAGCCGTCGCTTAGGAAAGGGCGGATTTGCCATTGAAGCGCGCAGTGGGGCCGAGCTCTTCTTCGATGCGCAGGAGCTGGTTGTACTTGGCGATGCGGTCGGTGCGGCTGGCGGAGCCGGTCTTGATCTGGCCGGCGGCGGTGGCGACGGCCAGGTCGGCAATGAAGGTGTCTTCGGTTTCGCCGGAGCGGTGGGAAATGATGGACCGGTAGCCAGCCTTCTTAGCCAGCTCGATGGCGTCGATGGTTTCGGTGACCGTGCCGATTTGGTTGAGCTTGATAAGGATAGCGTTGGCGATGCCTTCGTGGATGCCGCGTGAAAAAATTTCCGTATTGGTGACAAAGATATCGTCACCGACAAGCTGAATTCGCTTCCGAGAGGATTTCGAGCCGATTTTTTCCGTGAGCTTTTTCCAGCCGGGCCAGTCTTCTTCTCCCATGCCGTCCTCGATCGACACGATGGGATACTTCTCGACCCAATTTGTCCAGTAGGTAACCATCTCTTCGGAGGTGTGCGCGGACTTATCTGACTTCTTGAAGACGTACTTACGCGAGGCTTGGTCGTAGAATTCGCTGGCGGCGGGGTCCAGAGCGATGCTTACTTGCTCGCCGGGTTTGTAACCGGCGGCGGCGATGGCTTCGAGCACGATCTGGATAGCTTCCTCGTTCGATTTGCAGCTGGGGGCGAAGCCGCCTTCGTCGCCAACGGCGGTGGAGTAGCCGTGTTTTTTCAGCGCGGTCTTCAGAGCGTGAAAGATTTCGACGCCCCAGCGCAAACCTTCAGAAAAGTTGGGAGCGCCGACGGGCATGACCATGAATTCCTGGAAGTCCACCGAGCTGTCGGCGTGCGCACCGCCGTTGAGAATGTTCATCATGGGACAGGGGAGAAGATTGGCGGAGGCATCAGTCGAATAGCGCGATAGATATTTGTAGAGCGGCTGCTTGAGGGCAACGGCAGCAGCCCGTGCGGCGGCCATAGAGACGGCGAGGATGGCGTTGGCGCCGAGGCGGGACTTCGTGGGCGTGCCATCGAGGGAAATCATTTTGTGGTCGAGGGCGCGCTGGTCGGCGGCGTCCAGGCCGGCGATGGACTTGGCGATTTCAGTGTTGGCGTTGGCAACGGCTTTTAGAACACCCTTCGCGAGATATTTGGATTTGTCACCATCGCGCAGTTCGAGAGCTTCGTGCTCGCCGGTGGAAGCGCCGGACGGAACGGCGGCGCGGCCAAGCTCTCCGCCACCCAAGATGACGTCGGCTTCGACCGTGGGATTGCCCCGGGAATCGATGACTTGGCGGGCGTGGACTTTAGCGATTTTCGTGGACATGCTGGTCAGCTCTCCTCGGTGGCTGCGAACCAATGATTTTACAGAAGAATGCCAGGAGAGTCACAGAGAGGCACTCCAGAAATAACGTGACGGAACGATCTAAGCCGATTCGGGCTCTTCGATTAAGGATTCCTGGCGGACCACGATGACGATCCCGGAATCGGTGACATGGAAGCGGCGACGATCGGCTTCGAGGTCGTAGCCGATCTCGGTGCGCTCCGGGAGGCTGACGTGGCGGTCAATGATGGCCCGGCGGATGCGCGAGTGGCGGCCCACATTCACGTGGTTATAGATGATGGATTCTGAGACTTCGGAATAGCTGTTCACGCGGACATCGTTGCCGATGATGGATTTCTGGACGCGTCCGCCGGAGATGATCGAGCCACCGCCAACAATGGAATCCAGGGCGCTGCCCATGCGTTCGGGATCAGCGAAAACAAATTTCGCCGGGGGATACTGGTGCTGCCAGGTACGCAGCGGCCAGGAAGTGTCGTAAAGATTGAAAACCGGGGACACGCTGACGAGGTCCATGTTCGCTTCGTAGTAGGCATCGAGGGTGCCGACATCGCGCCAGTAGAGAGCGTCCTTGGCGTTCTCATCGACGAAATTGTAGGCGAAGACGCGGTGCTTCGAAATGATGCGCGGGAGAATGTCCTTGCCAAAGTCATGGCTGGATTTGGGATCCTCGGAGTCCGCGAGGAGGATAGGAATCAGCAGCTGAGTGCTGAAGATGTAGATGCCCATCGAAGCATTGCAGTGCCCGGGGTGATGCGGCGACTCCTTGGGAACGGCAGGCTTTTCCTCGAAGCCGACGATGCGCCAATCCTTGTCCGTCTCGATCACACCAAACTGTTTGGCGGCCTGTGAAGCAGGAATCTCGATAGTGCCGACGGTGACTTCGGCGCCGGAGTCACCGTGCTGCTTGAGCATGCGGCTGTAATTCATTTTGTAAATGTGATCGCCGGAGAGGATAAAGACGAATTTCGAGCGCTCACTGCCGATGGAGTAGATGTTCTGATAGACGGCGTCGGCGGTGCCTTGATACCACTGCTGCGAGACGCGCATTTGCGGCGGAAGGACTTCGATGTAATCGCCTAGACCGGCCAGCGGCGACCAGCCGGCGCGGATGTGGCGGTTCAAGCTGAGCGCCTTGTATTGCGTAAGGATGAAAATGCGGCGGAGGTTGGAATTGATGCAGTTCGAAAGCGTGATGTCGATGATGCGGTAGAGGGCGCCGAAAGGAACGGCCGGTTTGGCGCGATCGCGCGTTAGCGGCCACAGACGCTCGCCTTGGCCTCCTGCAAGGAGTACTACGATGGCATCCCGCATATCGGACATAGGTTGCCCCCGCGCCGTGGATTAACGAAGCGGCTCATTCTAACAAGAGAAGCATGGAAAAAGACAAGTGAAGGCGGGAGCTGGCCACCGGAGCGCCGCGGAGGCTTCGCGAAGAGCATTCCGGCGCGCATCGAGAAGCGCTACCCTTGTTAATTACAGAAGCAATGGAGTACCCGCATGGTTATGAGGTGGGTTCAGTACCACTCGAACTCGCTAGAAATTCGAAAGATTCCTTGACTTGGGCGGCGGGAATTGATTAGAAGATGCCAGCGACCTTTCAGGGTGCATCCACGAAGCCGAGAATACATGCGATAATCAATACTAGGGGCGGTGCCCACAGCAGGACACAACCGGACGAAGCTTGGCCGGCGAGAGGCGCCGCATGATACCAATCCGAACCGGATTGGGGGTGAATTAAAAAAGTGGCTGAAGTCATCATCCAAGAGAGTGAATCCCTGGAGAATGCCCTGCGGCGTTTTAAGCGCAAGGTGCAACAGGAAGACATCATCAAGGAAATCAAGAAGCATAGCTTCTATATGAAACCCGGCGAGAAGCGCCGGGCGAAAGAAGCACTTTCGCGGAAGCGACTGCGCAAGAAGCAGCGGCGGGAAGCGGATTAAGTTCAGAGGGCGGCTCCGGCAAGGTCGGGGCCGCTCATCCGTTAACGTCGCGGCTCGGCGCCGCACTTCCGAGAATCAGGCCCCCGTAAGGCAGGGAAGTTTGGGTAAGTGTTACGCTTCGTGCCCGCAAGCCGAAGGGATCCGCGCCCGGCATCCCCGGAAACTGGTCTCCAGAAGCATCTAGGCTCTCAGGTACAAAGTACACCCGAGTTCCAGCCCAGCACGGGACCAGGGGAGAGCGGCTCATGGAATACCACGATCGGGTACTGAAGTGTTCGGAGTGTGGCGCTGAATTCGTATTTACCGCCGGCGAACAGATGTTCTTCGCCGACAAGGGCTTCAAAAACGAACCAAAGCGCTGCAAGGCTTGCAAGGCGAAACGGGCCGAGGGCGGCGGGGGCGGCGGTGGTCATGCCTCACCGATGCGCTCGGAAACAAAGACCAACTGCTCGCAATGCGGGAAGGAAACCACGGTTCCCTTCCGTCCCACACAAGGGCGACCGGTGTTTTGCCGGGAATGCTTCCAGCAGCGCAGAACGATGGGCGCGGCGTAAAACAGAAATTTGGAATTTGGAACCGAGAAGTCCCTCCAAAGACCCGGCTCGGACGGCAAAATTTCGCTTGGGGCGGAATGTCCTATCCGTCCCTTTTTTTGTGCCTGCCCCTCCCATCAAAAGCCCAAGCCAGCGCGGGCCCCGCGGGCCCCGGCGGAAAGGTGCAATTTTGCGTCATGGCGGGGTATGATACGAGGCACCAAGTCCCCGGCGAGAATACGAGACCCGGAGGGCCACTTCATGGCTCACCGCTTCACCATCGGCGTAGAAGAAGAATTCCAAATTATTGATCCCGCGACATGTGAATTGCGTTCGC
>DATKHV010000061.1:0-15299 GCA_035510055.1 Candidatus Cybelea sp.
CGAACCGGTGCGGAGCATCGTTGAGCGCCTCCTTCGGACCGGAAAGCTGATGCTAGCGGGGGGCCGCACGGAAAATCAGCCGCCTTTGTTCGCTGAAAACGAAGGAGATGATAATGCCAGGCATCCTGAGTGAGGGTTCAGGTAGAGTCGCCGTTCCGCGTTGTAGGTTCTGTCTGATATACTATGCGCCAAGTAAAAGTCGAATTGGAAGGCGCGGCCTTCGGGCCAATGACAACCGCGGGAGTTCTTCAAATCGCGACATCACCCTAAGACCGGCTTTAGGCGCGCCCGGCGTGCGTTTTCTCTCGTCGAAAATCTGGCGCGGAGACTTCAATGGTGCGACACATTTCGAATAGTCGTGAGCGCATGCGCTCACTGATGCGATCCGCGAGAGTCTCTTTTCGTTTCACAACCCGCCTTCCAGTGGGGAGCATCGCTTCGGTCTCTTCAGCTGTATCCAGATAGTTGGTGGTAATAATTGTGCAGCGGGGGTGGCTCAAATCCCGCGAGCCATCAATGTATCTCGTGTTGAGAATATAACCGACAGTATCGCGAACCCAATCGGAGGGTTTGATACAACCCAGATCGTCAATGACCAGAACTTCGACAGAAAGAATCGGAGCAAGAAGGCGCATTTCAGTCGCTTCGGTTTCAGTACTATAACTTTGTTGGATTTCTCTCAAAAGAGCACCGTATTCGCAAAAATACCCGCTGTGGCCACGGGTGATCAATTCTTTCAGAGCGGCTATCGCAAGATGTGTCTTTCCTACGCCGGAGTTCCCCATGAACAGAAGTCCGGCTTGGTCACTACCTGGATAGTCACGAATGAAGGACTGCGCAAAAAGCTTGGCGCGCTTCAAGGACTCCGCTTGCTGCGATGTGTAAGCTTTCCCGTCAGCGAGGTCGGTAACGTAACTCTCAAAATCGCAATGCTCGTAGCGCTTCGGAATGTGCGCGCGTTCCATCACGAGCGAAGCCCGCTTCTCCATCCCGCAATCGCACGCCACTGCCACTTTCCCCGCCGCGCCATCCGCGCGCGGCAGCAACTTCCATCCCGTCCCCCTGCAAAGCGTGCAGTTTTCCAGCGCCATAATTTATGAGTCGACCTAGCGGCGGGCTTTCGCCCGGCCTGAGTCGTGGCCGGTCTCGAGTCCGGCTCTTTTCCACCTGGAGACAGCATAAGGGTGAGCTAAGGAGACGGCAAGCAGGCAACATTGGGAAAACTGTGGAAGGAACTACTGATTCTTTTCTTGGAACTGACTACTAAAAAGGAATCGCTGAAAACTACCGAACCATCCGCGGCGCCGCCCGCACAATCGCATGCCCCGCTGTTTTCTCCCGCAGATGCGAAGCCGCCACGCGCGACAATTCCTGCTGCACGACTTGCGCGAACTCTCCCATCTGCCGCTCCATCTCGATCATCTTCTCGCGCATGTTCAAAATAATCTCGATGCCCGCCAGGTTGACGCCCATATCCCGCGCCAGCGTCAGGATCACGTCCAACCGCTCCAAATCCGAATCCGTGTACAGCCGGGTGTTCCCTTGCGAACGCGAGGGCTTCAGCAGCCCCACGCGTTCATACAACCGGAGGGTTTGCGGGTGCAGCTTGTACAGCTCCGCCACGGCGCTAATCATGTAGCCCGCCTTGGCCCGTTTTTTCGCTTTTGGCGGCATGGGAGTCAAATCCCCGGTTTCGATTTTCGAATTTCGAAATTCGAATTTCGATTTTCCAATTTCCAATTCCTAATTTCCATTTTCCAATTCACACTCCCGCCTTGTTGAACAAATCCTTCCGCGGATCACCCGGGGCGACGCTCTCCAGCTCCTTCATCAAATTGCGTACGCGCTCATCCGTGGGCGGCGGCACCACCACTTGAATCTCCACATACTGGTCGCCCCTCGCGCCATTTCTCGCGCTGGGCACGCCTTTTTCCTTCAGCCGCAGCGTCTTCCCGCTGTTCGTTCCTGGAGGGATGCGCACGAGTGACCGCCCGTCGATCGTCGGCACTTCAATCTTCGCCCCCAGCGTCGCTTCGCTCACCGTCACCGGAATCTTGGTGTACAAATCATCGCCGCGCCGCTCGAAAAACTCATGCGGCCGTACCACCACGCGCAAGTACAAATCCCCCGCCGGTGCGCCCATGGTCCCCGAATTGCCTTTGCCGGGAACGCGCACCCGCCCGCCATTAGAAACGCCCGCCGGGATGCGCACATCAATCGTCTCCGACCGCCGCACCCGCCCTTCGCCATGGCACGTCTTGCAAAGCGTCCGCAGCGTGCCGGTCCCGCCGCAGCGCGTGCACGGCACGTTGAATTTCATCTTGCCTGCTGTCTGCTGGATCGTGCCGGTTCCTCCGCAAACGTTGCAGGTCTGTGGCGAGCCCACCGCGCCTGTGCCGTGGCAGGTTTCGCAAGTATCCATCCGCGTGATGGAAAGTTTTTTCACCGCGCCGCGCACGGCATCCCAAAAATCGATCTCGATCTGGTATTCCAGATCGCCGCCGGCTTCTTGCTCCGGCTCTTTGGCCGCGCCGCCGCGCCCGCCACTGAAAAACTGGCTGAACAGGTCGCGGAAGCTCGCTCCACCGCCCGCCGCGCCAGAGCCGCCGCCAAAATCGAAGCCATCAAAATCAAAGTTAACGTCCGGCTCTCCGGAATGGTCGCCCGCTCCACTCGGCCCGCCACGCGGAAGATTGTCGCTGTAGAAGCCATACTGGTCGTACATCTGCCGTTTCTTGGAATCGGAAAGTACATCGTAGGCTTCTTGCAGCTGCTTGAATTTTTCTTCCGCGGATTTGTCGCCGGGATTCAAGTCGGGGTGATATTTCCGCGCCAGTTTACGAAAAGCCGAACGAATATCCTTGGCGCTCGCTTTGCGCGGCACCCCCAGTAGTTCGTAATAATCCTGTTTCGCTGTTGTCGGCATGATTGGTAGTTGTAGGGGCGCAGCATGCTGCGCCCCTATTCGGCACAATGGCTAACTTGGCCGCTTGCTTTCGGCCCCGGTAAACGGGAAGAAAAAGAACAAACCAAAATTCCTTCTCTTCCTACTTAGAACCTACAACTGAAAACTGACAGCTTTTTCAGTTCGGCCGCTTCGACTCGTCGACGTCCACGTACTCAGCATCAATCACGTCGCCAGGCTTTTTCTCCGGCGCCCCCCCGGCTCCGGCGGAGTTCCCGCCCGCACCAGCGCCGGCGGCTGCCCCAGCCCCAGCCCCGCCAGCCGCTTGCGTCGTCTTGTACAGCTCCTCGGCGATCTTGTGCAGCGACCGCTCGACGTTCTCCTTCGCCGCCCGCAGCCGCGGTACGCCGCCTTCATTCACGGCCTTCTTGGCGTCTTCAATGGCCTCTTCGGCTTTCTTCGCGTCCGCTTCGGAGACCTTGTCGCGATTTTCGCGCAGCATCTTTTCGGCTTGATACACGATGCCGTCCAGGCTGTTGCGCGCTTCGACTTCTTCCATTCGCCGGCGGTCGTCCTCCGAGTGCGCTTCCGCTTCGGTCCGCATCTTTTCGGCCTCTTCCTTGCTCAAGCCGCTCGAAGCCGTAATGGTGATCTTCTGCTCCTTGTTGGTGGCTTTGTCTTTAGCGCTCACGTTCAGGATGCCGTTCGCATCGATGTCAAAGGTGACTTCGATCTGCGGCGTCCCGCGTGGCGCCGGCGGAATCCCGTCCAGCTTGAAGGTACCGAGCGAGCGGTTGTCTTTCGCGAACTTTCGTTCCCCCTGTAGAACGTGAATTTCCACGCCCGGTTGATTGTCCGCCGCGGTCGAGTACGTCTCCACTTTGCGCGTGGGGATGGTTGTGTTGCGCGGGATCTGTACGGTCATAACGCCGCCAAGCGTTTCCACGCCCAGGGAAAGCGGCGTCACGTCCAGCAGCAGAATGTCCTTCACGTCTCCGGCCAGCACCGCGCCTTGAATCGCCGCGCCTACCGCCACGACTTCGTCTGGGTTCACGCCCTTGTGCGGCTCTTTCCCGCCGAAGAAGTTACGCACCAGTTGCTGGACCTTCGGAATGCGCGTCGAGCCGCCCACCAGGACTACTTCCTGGATGTCGTTCGGCGACATCTTGGCGTCTTCCAGCGCCAGCTTCACCGGCTTCATCGAGCGCTCCAGCAGGTCATTCATCATCTGCTCAAGCCGTGTGCGCGTGAGTTTTTCCTCCATGTGGATCGGCCCGTTGGCGCCCGCAGTGATGAACGGCAGGTTGATCTCCGTCTCCATCATTTGAGAAAGCTCGATCTTGGCTTTTTCCGCCGCGTCCTTGAGGCGTTGCAGCGCCATTTTGTCCTTGCTCAAGTCGATGCCGTTCTTGGTTTTGAACTCGGTGATGAGCCAGTCCACGATTTTCTGGTCGACGTCGTCGCCGCCCAGGTGCGTGTCGCCATTGGTCGACTTCACTTCCACCACGCCCGCGCCGACTTCCAGCACGGAAATGTCGAACGTGCCGCCGCCCAAGTCGTACACCGCAATCGTTTCGTCGCTTTTCTTATCCAGGCCATACGCCAGCGCCGCCGCCGTGGGCTCGTTGATGATGCGCACCACCTCCAGGCCGGCGATTTCACCCGCTTGCTTGGTGGCTTGCCGCTGCGCGTCGTTAAAATACGCCGGCACCGTGATCACGGCTTTGGAGACCTTTTCGCCAAGGAAATCCTCCGCCGCTGCTTTCAGCTTGCCCAGGATCATCGCGGAAATCTCCGGCGGGCTATAAGCCTTGCCAGAAATCTCCACGCGCGCGTCTTGATGCGGCCCCGCCACCACTTTGTAGGGAACGCGCCGCGTCTCTTCGCCGACTTCGTCGTAACGCCGACCCATGAACCGCTTGATCGAATACACCGTGTTTTCTGGATTGGTTACCGCTTGCCGTTTCGCTACTTGACCGACTAGCCGCTCGCCCGTCTTGGTAATCGCCACGACCGACGGTGTCGTGCGCGCTCCCTCCTGGTTGGGGATGACCACCGGCTCGCCGCCTTGCATCACGGCTACTACCGAGTTCGTCGTTCCCAGGTCAATTCCAATAATCTTGCTCATTGCTGCTATTCCTCCTGAAACCTTTGGCCCATTCGCCCCGCAACGCTCTGGAAAAACCAAGGCGAATCCAGCTCAATTTTCGCGTCCCTAAGCCCCAGCTCGAAACAGAGTATACTTGTTGAGTGTATGCTTGTCAAGTTTTTTGATAACAAGAATAAATCTTTCATTTTCTGAGTCTTGCGCCTATCGCCTGCCCCTCTTTGTCATGAAAATCGCTATTGATCGGATGATGAGCGCGAGGCCCGCCGTTTAGGGCGCCGGGGTAAGCGATTATTGTTCTCTTCGCCATAGCTAGGGTCCTTCAGGGAAAGGAGGACTGCTTAAAAGCAACAGGTCGAAAAACCTGGGTCGCAAACCAAGCCGTGCTGAAATCAAAGGACTTAACGTCGATAGCTCTGACTTACATGACGCCGAGGCGATTTTTTGAAGTTTTGCGGGCCGCAGGCCCTAAAGGACACTTAGAAAAGCAAGGGGGTAGGCCGGTTTTGCGGTCATGGATCCGCCCGGCCAAACCTAACCAAATTGCTCGCGAACAACGCTTCGCCTGGCGCTCGCAACTAAATTAGAAGAGACCGGAGTTGGCTTCCCGCTTGGTGCTCAGAACAGAACTTCGCGCGACGACAACTCTTTCATTCCCACTGTTTCGAGGTAGAATCCTGTTACCTTGAGGGCAAATCGCCTCAACCATTTCGGAGGACTCGCGTGAACCGTCGGCGCATTCTTAGAGGATCCCTTCTTCTCGGCTTACTCGGTGCTTTCGCCGCGCTCTTGGCCGAAGCCGCTCCGCCGTCGTCGGAGGGCCTCCCGGACGTCGATCCGCACAAAGCATTCGGCTCGAAGAATGCTCCCGTGGTCATGGAAGTCTTCAGTGATTTTCAATGTCCGGCTTGCAAGACGCTCTTCACCACCACGAATCGCCGGTTGATGGACGATTACGTCATCACCGGCAAGGTCTACCTGATTCACCGTGATTTCCCGCTCCCTATGCACGCTTATTCGCGCGTGGCCGCGCGCTATGCTCGCGCCGCGGCGGAGCTCGGCAAGGTGGAAGCGGTCGAACAAGCGCTCTTCCAGAATCAGGAAAAGTGGGAACAATCCGGCGACGTGGACAGCACGGTGGCTAGCGTGCTCTCCGCCGCGGAAATGACCAAGGTCCGCGCACTCGTCAAGAGCGGCACCCTCGATCCCCTGATTGACAAGGATTACAGCCTCGGCCAAACCTACCGCGTCAACCAGACCCCCACCACGGTCTTTCATTCGAAAGGACAGACTTATCCTTTTTCTGGCTCCATGACCTACGAGACGCTCAAGGGCTTTCTCGAACAGCTGCTTAGCCAGAAATAGCCGGGCTTCGCGAGAAACCAACATCATGATGCAATCCAGCCCCATGAATGCCCGCCGCGCCATCATCTGGATTGGCCGGCTCGCGCTCGGCGGAATCTTTGTTTACGCGGGATTCTCGAAGTTGTTGATGCCGAACACGCATCTTTGGCCGATGTTCGTACTGAAATTCTCGATTTCCATGAATCTCTCTAGCTTCGCCCAACAAGTGGAATCCTACAAAATAATCTCGACCGGGGCGTCGCAAGTGGTGGCGCATGCTTTGCCGTTCGTGGAAATCGCGCTGGGGCTGCTATTGCTGATTGGCTGGCGCTTGCGAATCTGGGCGACGGCGATCACGGCGATCATGGCGGGATTCCTGACGGTTGTCACTCGCGCGTATCTTTTGCACATGGACATTAATTGCGGCTGTTTCGGCACGCCAGAGAAACTCACCGGCATGACCGTGGTGCGCGACGGCGCTTTCACGGCCCTCGCGCTACTTATGACTGTTTTTGCGTTTATAGAAGCTCCGAAGCCCCATCCCTGGTCGGCCCCCGAGAAAGCCTGAGCTGCGATTGCTCCGATGAAAACCCTGGCTGCATACCTGGACCTCGCCGCCGCGGCGCACGGGCACCTCTGCGCCGGACAAGTTCTCGGCGTGCGCTTGGCCATGCTGGGGCTGCGCGAACTCGGCATCGACGATCCCATCGCGGAGCGCAAACGCTTGGTCACTTATGTGGAAATCGACCGCTGCGTCACCGACGCCGTGGCCCTGGTGGCCAATTGCCGGCTCGGCAAGCGCGCCCTGAAATTCCGCGATTGGGGCAAAGTTGCCGCCACTTTCGTCGACCTCGAAACCGGCCGCGGCGTGCGCATCGCCGCGAAAGAATCTTCCAAGCAAGCCGCTCGCGAAATGTTCCCCGAACTCGGCAAGGACGCCGGTCAGCAAAAGGCTTACGCGCAACTCTCCGACGAAATCCTTTTCGACAAGCAATGGGTGAAAGTCGAAGTGCAACCCGAAGATTTGCCCGGCTTCAAAGGCCCACGCGTCGTCTGCGCCGAATGCGGCGAAGGCATCAACTTCAAACGCGAAGTGATTAAGGACGGCCGTACCCTATGCCGTGCCTGCTCGGGAGAAAAATATTACGAAACACTGTCCTGACACTTCTGGGGTCGAGTATGCGACTTCTGCGCTAGAGTATTCTTTCGATGCTGAGTCTGCCACCTATTACGCTGCGGCTGCGCGGCTGGAAACTGATTGACCGCGTCGCGCTCGCGTTTCTGTTGCTTTGCTCGATTGCGCTGGGTGCGGGATGCGGCTTGCTCTTTGTTTATGCCAGCGACTTGCCGGAAATTCGCGCCCTGGAAACGTACCGCCCCGACGTGGTCACCGAAGTCTATGCCGATGACGGCCAGTTGGCGGGAAGCTTCGCTTTGCAACGTCGCATCTTGATGACTTACGAGCAATGTCCCAAGGTGTTGTACAGCGCGGTGACGGCGATTGAAGACCAGCACTTCGAAGAGCATTGGGGCATTGATTTTCCGCGCATGTTCATGGCCGCGGTGCGCAATGTGGTCAAGGGCCGCATCACCGGCGGCGCCAGCACCATCACCATGCAACTGGCCGGAAACCTTTTCCTCGATCGCAGCGACCGCAGTTTCCGCCGCAAAATGCAGGAAATTCTGCTGGCGCTGCAAATCGAACGGCGCTACACCAAGCCGCAAATTTTCACCATGTACGCCAATCAAGTTTATCTGGCGCACGGCAACTATGGTTTCGCCGCCGCCGCGCAATTTTATTTCGGAAAGCCGGTGACCGACCTGAAGCTGCAAGAAGCCGCGCTTCTTGCGGGCATGGTCAATGGACCGAAATTTTCGCCGCTCACGAATCCAGAACTCGCGCTGAGCCGCCGCAACTTGGTGATCCATCGCATGGAAGAGGAAGGGAAGATCTCTTCCACGGAAGAAACGGCCACCAGGAAATTGCCGCTGGGCCTGCACATTCAGTATCCGCGGAATGATCTGGCGCCGTACTTCTTCGAAGAGATTCGCAAGTATTTGGAATCCACCTACGGCACCGAAGCGGTGCATGAACGCGGGTTGCGCGTCTACACCACGCTCAACATCAAGCTGCAGCGCATCGCCAACCAGGCTCTGCGCGACGGCTTGCACAGTTACGAACGCCGGCACGGCTGGAAGGGAAACCTTCCCAACGTGCTGCGCGACAATCTCGGCAAGCTGGCGACTTACGAAGACGAAGACTGGCGCCACGCCCTCGAGAAGGGAAGCTACGTCACGGGACTCGTCCTGTCGGTGAGCGACAGAGAAGCGATCATCAAGATCGGTCCTTACCGTGGGATTCTTTCTCCCAACGACCTGGCGTGGACCGGCCGCAGAAAACCGGTTGAGCTCTTGAAAGTAGGCGACCTGGCGCAATTCTCGATTCAGGAGTTGCGCGACAATACTGTTCGCGTGCAACTCGAACAGCAGCCGGGGCCGCAAGGCGCGCTCCTGGCCATCGATAATTCCACCGGCGAAATCAAAGCCATGATCGGTGGCTACAGTTTCGAGGATTCCAAGTTCAACCGCGCCACGCAGGCGCTTCGCCAGGTCGGTAGCTCTTTCAAAGTGTACGTTTATGCGGATGCGCTCGAGAAAGGGGCGACGCCTTTCGATACCATCGTGGACACCCCGTTTACGACCATCAGCGGCGGCCAGCCTTACTCGCCGCGCAACTACGATGAAAAATTTGAAGGGACCATCACGCTGCGCCGCGCGCTGGCCGGCTCGCGCAACGTTCCGGCGGTAAAGCTAGCGGAAAAAATCGGGATCAATACGGTCGTGGATATGGCCAAACGGTTTGGCATCACCACCCCGCTTCCGCCGTATCTGCCGCTGGCCCTCGGCGCCGCGGACATGAAACTGATCGAGCACGTCTCCGCTTTCACCGTTTTTCCGAATGACGGCATTCGCATCGATCCGCACATGATTCGCCGCGTTACCAGCTACGACGGCGCCTTGCTCGAAGAAGCGCATCCGGAGGTCCACGACGTTGTTTCTCCCGAGGTGGCGCGCACCATGACCGCGATGCTTGAAGAAGTCATTCAATTCGGCACGGGCATCGCTGCAAAATCGCTGGGCCGCCCCGCCGCCGGCAAGACGGGAACGACGCAGGATTACACCGATGCCTGGTTTGTAGGGTACACGCCGCAGCTTACCGCTGGCGTGTGGGTAGGCTTCGACGACAAACAAATATCACTAGGCAAGAGAGAGACGGGAGCACGCGCCGCGCTGCCGATCTGGCTGCAATTCATGCAGGGGGCGACGGCCGCGACTCCGGTCATGGATTTTCAAAATGTCGTCCCGCTCGAGCAGCAGGCCAGCGAGCATCATCTGAACGTGGACACCCCGGACACCGCGCCGACCGAAGACGAACCCGCGGCGCCCAAAGAAAAACCGCCGGCGGTTCCCCCGCCCACAAAAACCGGAGCGGCGAATACGACCGGCGTTCGGCTGGGCCTTTGAAGTTACCGAAATGGCGGCGTGCTACCCGGCAGCGCCGAACTTCGACGGCGGCCAGACGGTGGAGCCATCTGACCGGCGGCACTTTCTCCTCAGTTTGCGAGGTAGCCGGCTGCTACCGCGAAGGGATCCCAGCCGCGAGGACGCAAGATAACCGCCTTGCCCGCTTCGTAATACACGATATTTGGTCCCGAAGTGATCGCCCCAATAGGATAAATGGGGAGTTTCTTAAATTTCCATGGCCCGCTCGGCAGCTTACCGCGCGGCGCCGTAAAGAGCAGCTCGTAATCATCGCCGCCGTGCAATGCCAGTGCGAGTGGGTCGTCCACTCTTTGACGCCCAGCGGGCGAAACGCGCGCGGCCAATTGCTCGCTGTCGAGCCGGGCGCCTACGCCGCTGGCGAGGCAAAGCCTGGACAAGTCCCTCGATAGTCCGTCGGAAAGATCCATCATAGCGGTGGCGATTTTTTTCCGGGCGAGCCAGCTCCCCAGCTGGAAGCGTGGTTCAGGATAAAGATGTTTCCTCAGCAGCGGGTTTTTCTTGCTGGCCAAGCCTTTTCCGCAAAGTACCAATTGCAGACCCAGTTCCGCTTCACCAAGCCGTCCACTGACGTAGAGGGTGTCACCTTGGCGCGCCCCGGAGCGCGGCACGGCGTGCCCGGCTCGCACCTCGCCCACGACAGTAATATTGATGAGAATTTCGTTCTGGCGTGTGGTATCTCCACCAGCCAGCCCACATTGAAACCGGCGGGAAGCGCGGCGCAAGCCTCCGAGGAAATGATCGAGCCACCGGCCAGTGTGGGTTTCGGGCAGCGCCAGACTCAGGAGGAAGCAGCGGGGGGTACCACCCATCGCGGCGATATCGCTCACCGCCCGGGCAAGGCACTTCCAGCCCACAGAATCGGGCGGATGCTTTTCGCGCAGGAAGTGAGTCCCTTCGAGGAACCAGTCGCAGGTCAGAATGGTTTGGTGCCCGGGTTTTGGCCGCAAGAGCGCCGCGTCGTCGCCAATGCCGAGAGAGACGGCAGGAGGAAGTTCGGAAGGGCGGGAGGCGTTCACAATTTTTCTTAGGAGCGCAGTCTCATTCTGGCGATTTCGTGGCATAGGGTCCCTAGCGAGAACTCCAATTTACCAGCGGAGAACAGTATAGCCCTTGAACTTACGCCGGTCTTGGCAACCTCCCTGAGCGGGCCCCGTCGGCGCTTCTCCTGCTCCCTGTCCGTTAGGACAGGGGACTGGTTTGCGGTAACTGGCCTTCTTTGGTACTAAAAACAGGGTTGACGGCCCCGGCTACAGAATTTAGTATGTCCCAGGTCGCGAACCAAGGCTCACGGTTCAGATATTGAAATTCAAGTTTCGAATTCCAGCGGGCAGGATTGAAATTCGCTCGCAAACGGCAAAAGGGCTGAGAGGGCCCTCGACCCATGAGGGGTAAGAGCTATACGTTCTATATCGCGTCTTCGCCGGGTAAGCTGAAGAAGCTTATCGTGCCCGCTTATGTGCTGCACGGTGTTGCGGTATTGGCACTTATTGGGGCCATTAGCGTTATGGTGGCGGTGAGCTCGTATTCGCGAATGCTTTGGAAAGTAGGCAATTACAACGCTCTACGCCACGATCAGGAAACCCTCAAAAAGCAGTATCAGCAACTTCAGACCACGGTAAACGACACCAATCAGCGCCTCGATTCCCTGCAATCCCTGGCTACGGAAGTGGCCATGACTTACGGCGTGCTGCGCTATCATCCGGCGGCGTTCGACCAGGATGACAACCCGGTGGACGCGCAAGACGCTTTCGACCGTTCGATTGAGCAGTACACCTTCTTGAAGCGCAATGCGGCGGTCATTGCCATCTCCAGCAGCGGCCTGCATCTGCTTTCCCCGATGAGTTTTGCCGATTCCTCCTACACGCCTTCGATTTGGCCGGTGATGGGACACATTACCGATAGCTTCGGCGAGCGCATGGATCCGTTTAGCGGAGAAGGCGCGTTCCATACGGGCGTAGACGTGGCCGCTGACTATGGGGCGCCGGTTCACGCGACCGCCGATGGAATCATCACGATTGCGGCGAACCATGCCGGCTACGGCCGCTTGGTGGTGATCGATCATGGATTCGGAATCACCACGTGGTACGCTCATCTTTCCGCGTTCTCGGCGGTTACCGGGGCGCGCGTCAAACGCGGCGAAGTGGTTGGGTATACCGGCATCAGCGGACGCTCGACGGGGCCGCACGTGCACTATGAAGTTCGCATGAACAACGCGCCGATCAATCCGGTGCGCTATATGAAGGCCACGACAGCTGCGGGCGACTAGTCCTCGATTGAAATTTTGAAACGAGCGAGTACCGGCGGGCGGCGGCCCGCCGGTACTGTTTTTGGGGCGCTGTTATAGCGCTTCAGGGCGAAATTGTCGGGCCGATTTTACCCCCCGTGTTTGCTTAAACGCGGCCCTTTTTTGATGCCGGACCTTTTCTGGGGAGCGGTTTTTGAGGAATAGCGTCCGGCATGAGGGGCGAAGTTTTGCGGGCGGCTTCGAGAAATTCGGAAGTGATTTCAAAGACCAGACGGACGGATTTGCTGTCGCCGCGGTCGAGTCTAGAAATATCCGCGCTTTTCAGCAGTTCTAGGTAGGCCTGGCGCATCGCGGGATCCAGCTGTTGCCGGGTTTTGGCATCGTTTAGTCCGGCTTCTGCCAGGATGAGGGCGCCATTCAGGACGTCCGCGAGTTGGCGCGCGGTGCTTTCGGCCGCGCATTCTCCTTCGGCGACCACGCGCAGGCGGTCGTTTTCCGGCTTTGCTGCGACGGTGATCCACTGCAGTTGATCGAGCAAGGTTGCCAGCTGGGGAGAGCGGAGGCCGCCGGGAGCATGCCTCGAGAGGGCCTCGCCGAAGGCGGCCTCTTGGCGGATGACGGCAAATAGCGGCGAACCTGCCAGACGTTCGAATCGCGCGCGCCATTCGGCAGCGTCCTCGGGCCGCTTTTTCGAGTCTAGAAAAACGGCGAGATGCGAATCGTTGGTGAGCGCGATGCGGTCATTCCGCAAGAATGCAAAAGAGATTTCCTTTGCGGAGCCGCTTTCCGGTACGGAAAAAATCTCGCGCCCGCCGGTGCTTACAAGCGAACCGCTTTTCAAAGCATAAGGGGAGATTTTTTGGCGATCGAATTTTCCATCCACGATGGCAAACAGAACCGAGTCCGCAGCGTGATTCAGTACGGCTAGCGACAAGCGATCGAGGTCGCGCTCGTAATCGAATCCAGTTTCTTTGATGAATTGCGCGTAGTCTCTATCGGCTTGCGGTTTCGGAGCCCAGGCATAAAGTTGCTTGACGAAAGGCGCTTGCCGGAGTCCAACGAAATCCAGGAAAAGAACTGCGCTGGCATCCCCGGGCAGCAGCGCCAGCGTTTCTTCGCGCGCCGAGCCGGTCGGGGCACGCCATTTTCGGTTTAGGAAAAATGCGGCAGCAGGGAGGATAACGACAATGGCTGCCAGTGCGATTCTTGAACGCTTGCTCATGCTTCTCCACCACTTGCGGCGGCGCTAGAAATACTCTTCGGGATTGTCCCATTGGACAGGGGTTTGCGGCAGGAAAATCCGAAGCCGAAAATGGATTTTAGATAGAGCCAACTGGGGTTGTTGAATCCCGCCCGTGGCGATGAACCGAATTTTGTGCTAACGTATAGAGGATAAATGGGATAACGGGTGTCTAGCTGGTCAAGAGGGGAGTCGCTTTTCCACAGAGCTGGCCCTCTACGTGCTTGCTGTTTAAGACAGGAGTTCCGGCCCAAGCCTGTAACACCACATAGACATTGAAGATCCTGCCGCGGTGCCCTGCGCAAATTCCCCCAGCGAACGAATGGCTGGACAAGGCGCATTCTTGGTGTAATACTACAACCAGATGAACTGGTACGATGCCAAAGGAGATCCGGCCGCTCGCTTGCGTCAGCGCAAGCACGCCTTGCTTCGTCGTCTGCAGATACCCCCGGACGCTCTGCCCGGCTCGCTGGCCCTCACGCACAGTCGCTGCGGAAAGCCCAACTGCCGGTGCGCCCAGGGAGAGGGGCATGCGAGTTGGTCGCTGACGTTCATGGTGGACGGCAAAAAACGCGTCGAGCGGATCCCGGAGGAATGGGTTGAGCAGATCCGCCCTCTGGTCGAGCAAGGACGCGAGTTCAAGGACGCCATTGCCGAGGTTTTCGCCGCCAATGCCAAGCTGCTGGCGCTCTGGCGTCAGCAGTCCATGAAGAAGAAGCCCAAGAAGAAATGAGCGGCCCGCGATTCAACCTACGCGTGGGACTTTTTGGCTGACCATGGGTCTCACCCTGAACCAGGAAACTTCCCACAGGGTGAGTGAAGTCGTCCTTCCGCCGCGCATGGGCCGCAACGAGGCGTGCCACTGTGGGAGTGGCATCAAATATAAACGATGCTGTTGGGAACGGGACGAAGCCCTTCGCCGGCAGTTGCGCGGCGCCGCCTTGCCCGAGTGGATCGACGGTTCCCGTAGCAAACTCCACCAATTTGAAAAGTACGTCAGCAATGTCTTTGGCCTACCCGATTTATTAGCCAGCCTCGTCGACACCCGGCGAGCGCCGAAAATTCCTACTTTCGACGTCGTCAACAGCTTGTTTCACACGGCGGTGCTGCGCATCCCGAGCATCAACGCCTTGGAAGGAGATTTGAAGCAAAGCGATTTTCAGAAGCTCATTGGCCGCCAGCCCACGCCGGAGGTGAAGGCCTTCAGCGCCGAGGTGGTGTCGAACGTTCTGGACAAGCTCCAACTGGAGGGCATGCGCACCGCCAACGAAGAGGTGATCGACAAAGCGGAGAGAAACAAAGCCTTTCGCGACACTTACGGAGTGCTGCGCTGCGTGGCCATCGACGGCTGGGAACCGATTTCCTCCTACAAGCGGCATTGCCCCAGCTGCCTGGTGCGCAAGGTCAAAACGAAGCGTGCGGACGGTGAGACCGAAGAAGTGGAGCAGTATTACCACAGCTATGTCGTGGCCTTGCTGCTCGGGCCGGTCATCGATGTCGTTCTGGGGATCGAAGCGGTGCGCAACGAGGAAGCGCTCCGCGACATCGATCCCCAGCATGTCGGCCATGAAGGGGAACTGACTGCGGGACGGCGTTTGATCGATTGGTTGCACGAGACCTACGGAGGATTCATCGACGCCATCGTCTGCGATGCCCTCTACGCCAATGGGCCGGTGATGACCCAGCTCGCCGATTACGGATACGGCGGCTTTTTGGTGCTCAAGAAGGAAAAGGACGAGCCGTTCAAAGAAGCACTCAAACTTTGGGAGATCGAGGGGCGGTGCGCGACCGGCGAGGACCCGGAGCGGAAAGAACACGTGGAGTTTTGGGATGTCGACAATATCGACACGCTGGATACCTACGAAGGGAAAATCCGCGCGGTCCGCGCCGTGGT